>NTKT01000020.1 GCA_002457055.1 Rhodobacteraceae bacterium MED-G08 | reverse complement strand
CATCAAGTAGTTGATAGTATACATTTTTTGATTCCAGGAGGAGCTGGCGGTGGTTGGGATGGCACAGCTAGGGGTACTGGAGAGGCTTTGACCAATGCTGGTTTAGTTGGTTCAGCATCATTTGAAAATATGTCTGGAGGCGGTGGCGGTAAAGCAATCGGTTATCTTATAGAGAACGCAGCTTCGAACCACGGCACACTAATGGTTAATTCAACTCCAATCGTAATAAGATCACTCACGGGTGTTTTCCCTCATAATTTTAGAGATCTTACTCTAGTAGCTGGAACTATTGGTGACTACGCTGCGTTGGTCGTTGGTAAAGATAGCTCATTGAATTCAATGGGAGATTTGATGAGTGCATATCGTGCAGATCCTAGTGGAACGGCAATCGGTGGAGGATCTGTCCCAGGAGGCATGGATCACCTCGTGGCCGCTATGGTTATGCAGGCAGCTGGGGAAGACCCAACAGCAGTCAAGTATATCCCTTATGACGCGGGTGGAGACGCTATGGCCGCTTTGCTTTCTGGTGAAATAAATGCACTTTCAACAGGATTTTCCGAGGCTGTAGCTCTAGCACAAGCTGGTGAGGTGAAAATTCTTGGTGTAACATCTGACGCTAGGGTGCCAGCATATGATGGTGCTCCTACAATGAAAGAGCAGGGAATAGATACATCCTTTGTTAATTGGCGCGGTTTCTTTGCCGCTCCTGGTTTGCCTTCAGACACTTTGGCTGCATATCAAGATGCACTTACCAAAATGTACGAAACTCCTGAGTGGGAAGCTGTAAGATCACGTAATGGTTGGGTCAATATCCACAACAATGGTGATGATTTTCGAGTATTTTTGGAAAATCAAGAAAAAGTCATTGGTGATTTAATGCGCCAATTGGGTTTTCTTTAAATAAATTAGAAATCGGCTTACTATTCTGTAAGCCGATTTTCTTTTCCGGTATTACTACATCATGTCGTTGGATCGTTGGATTGCATTAGTTATATTAAGTATATCTCTGCTGTATTCATATGCTGCATTTTTTACTATGGACCAGCTATTGCCTCCGTTTATGCAACGAAATCCTATTTGGCCATCGACATTTCCTAAGATTTTAGGCGTATTATCAATTTTGGTATCAGCCATTATTGTTCTTGGGTTTGAAAAAAATAAAGATATTAAAGATGGGGCGGAGATCGATTACAGACGTCTTTTTGATTATAATATTGGTCAAGCGGTATTTCTAATCGTAATGATGGCTGCTTACGCTCTTTCTCTGCGCCCGTTAGGCTTTTTTATCTCAACGATTACGTTTCTCACGGTTTCTGGTTACGCTCTAGGTGAACGCAAAATTTTTCGTCTGTTTTTTATAATTGCCATAGCGTCGTTTATTATCTGGTACTTGGTGGAGCAAGTATTGGGTATATATTTGCGGCCGCTTCCATCGATATTTTAGAGAGGCAACATGCTTGAAGGTCTATTGATTGGTCTAGAAACTGCATTTTCTCTGAAAAATTTATTTATGGTTATTGGTGGGTGTATCATCGGAACTTTTATAGGGATGCTGCCGGGTCTTGGTCCTATGTCCATAATTGCTATAATGATACCGGTTGCCATAACTTTAGGAGATCCATCCGCAGCCTTGATCCTGCTTGCAGGCGTTTATTATGGGGCAATCTTTGGGGGCTCTACTTCTTCTATTCTTTTAAATGCACCAGGCGTGGCTGGTACTGTCGCGACAAGCTTTGACGGCTATCCGATGGCCAGAGCGGGGAAAGCGGGCAAAGCACTAACAATAGCGGCAATTTCATCCTTCGCTGGTGGGACTATTGGTGCAATATTGCTTATGATATTTGCGCCAGCTTTGTCCTCAGTGGCATTGTTGTTCCATTCAGCAGAGTATTTTGCTTTAATGATTGTTGGATTGAGTGCGATAGCTGCCTTCGCGGGAAGTGGTCAAGTAGCTAAGGCAATCTTAATGACACTGCTGGGTTTGATGATGGCCACAGTAGGTGAGGGGGCATTATTTAACATGCCTCGATTTACTATGGGGCTAATGGATTTGCAGTCTGGTTTTAGTTTCATAACTCTAGCAATGGCAATTTTTGCCCTTCCAGAAGCAATTTTTTTAGTTTTAAACCCAGCAAGAGCTGCACACAGTGAAAGTGGAAAAATTGAGAATTTACGTATTACAAAACAAGAGGCAAAATCGATAGCTCCAGTAATAGGGCGGCAGTCTGCTCAAGGATTTTTTATTGGCGTTTTGCCCGGTGCGGGAGCGACTATTGCCTCATTTTTGGGATATGCGGTTGAACGCAATATTGCGCCTGAGCATGAGAAGAAAGAGTTTGGTAAAGGATCTATAAAAGGGCTGGCAGCCCCTGAAACAGCAAACAATGCAGCTTGTACTGGGTCATTTGTGCCTCTTTTAACGTTGGGAATTCCTGGGTCAGGTACAACGGCTATCTTACTAGGTGCTTTAATTGCATTAAATGTAAGCCCAGGTCCAAGATTAATGACAGATGAACCACAGATTTTTTGGGCCGTCATCATTTCAATGTACATTGGGAATGTAGTGTTGCTTATTCTGAATTTACCCCTAATTCCCTACATCGCGAAAGTACTTACAATACCTAGAACGTTTCTTATCCCGTTTATCTTATTTTTTACTCTCATGGGAAGCTACATTGGACAAAACAACTCCACTGAACTTTTAATCCTGGTTGGGCTTGGAGTTTGTGCCACAATAATGAGATTTGCTAATTATCCAATGGCACCTTTACTTATCGGATTTATATTGGGTCGCATGCTAGAAGATAATTTTAGCAGGTCTATGCAACTGTATGATGGTATTAATTTTATCGTTGAGAGACCTATGACAATGATCCTCTTACTTCTCGCGGCTTTTTTGGTTGTCTTACCGTATTTGCGATTAGCCAAATCAAAGAAAACAGATTAGGTATTGCTGGGTTTTGAAAGCAATCTGAGACTATTATTGATTATGGAAAATGAACCCAAGAAAATTTAAAAGAAGTTGAGCCGCAAGTATTGTGGTTGATCCAGAGTGATCGTAATCAGGGGCAACTTCCACCAAATCTATACCCACAACCTTATTTTGCTTTGCTAGACACTGTAATATTTCGAGAACGTCATAGTATAGAAAGCCACCATGGCTAGGCGTACCGGTTCCAGGAGCAATCGACGGACAAAAAGCGTCTATATCGATAGTAACGTAAACTTTTGCGTCTTTAGGAATTCTGCCCACTAATTTTTTGGGACCGATTTTTCGCGTTTGGCGAACTGACAATATATCTGAGTTCATTGCCTTTGCACTATCATATCCTTCTTTTGCAGTGGAACTTACATTTCTGATCCCAACTTGGGTAAGCCCAGTAACATAGCTTTTTTCAGCAGCTCTTCGCATTGGGTTTCCATGGCCATATTTTACACCATGCCTTATATCTACAAAGTCGAGGTGTGCATCTATTTGAAGTATGTGAATTGGGCCATAATTTGAAAAGGCATTTACACATGGAATATTTACCGAATGGTCCCCTCCAAGCACAACTGGTAAAGCACCTGCGCTTATTATAGACCTGACCCCATCTTCAATATTTTTATGACTTTTTTTTGTGTCGGTGTGAATAATGTCTGCATCCCCAATATCCACAATCCTAACGTTTTCGTTTAAGTAAGTTATGTCGTCTTCATGATCATATGCGCCCGAATGTCCGAAACTGAACAAAGTTGATGCTTCACGAATGCCTCTTGGTCCAAACCGAGCTCCAGCTCGCCACTGCGTGCCAAAGTCAAAGGGTGCGCCCAGAACTGCTACATCCGCATTAATTTGTGACCAGTCTGTAACCAACTCACGCTTTGCAAATGTAGAAACACCTACAAATGGCAAATTTAATCTGCCGGTTTCATAGCCATGATCTGACATTAATTTCTCCTTCAAATAATCGATATGTTAAGCTGTAGAATAAATTAAACCAACTAAAACCTCTTCATGCATGCAAAGTCTGAGAGAAATTACCCTTGCATTTTTAAGCTTATGCGCAAAAACATTTAAATCAGAAGTTCAATGCTGAAAATTGGTAAAGGATATTCTTTAATGACTTATAATAGCTTTCATGAATATAAAGATTGGGGATTTCCAGTTCCTATATTTTACGGTCCGGGACGTATCTCGGATATCAGCTCGATTTGTAAAAATTTAGAAATTCAAAATCCTCTAATTGTGACTGACAAAGGAAGCGCCCAGTTATCATTTATTAAGGAGTTAAGCAGCCTATTATCCAGGGATGGAATTGCCAGTGAGCTATTTTTTGAGATTTCTCCTAATCCAGTAGGTTATGAAATTGAGGCCGGATGTAATGCATATAGAGATGGAAACCATGATGCTATAATTGGTATCGGTGGAGGAAGCGGCATGGATGGGGCAAAAGCCATTTGTCTTACTGTAAACAATGAGATTGATTTATGGGCTTTTGATTACAATAAACCGGTACCACAGGTAAATGTCACAAATCCATTTCCGAAATTAATTATGATACCTACAACTGCTGGTACAGGTGCTGAGACTGAAAGTACTGCAATGGTAACAGATTCTGAAAAGGGTATGAAGTTCTGTCTTGATCATCCTAGGCTAAAGATTAGTGCGGCCGTCCTTGATCCAGTGCTGACCGTTGGGTTGCCTCCTTACTTAACGGCCTGGACGGGCGTTGATGCATTAACGCATGCAATTGAAGCATATACTGTCCCTGATTTTAATCCTTTGTGTGATGGTGCAGCTATTGAAGCACTAAAATTAATCGGTAAATATTTGATACCTGCAGTTGAGCAACCGGAGAACCTAGAGGCTCGTGGTGGCATGCTGGTTGGATCTTGCTTGGCGGGAGTTTCATTTCTGAAAGGGCTTGGTTTTGTTCATGCCATTTCCCACATGATCGGTGCGGAGTTTGATACCCAGCATGGCTTGACAAATGCAATCGTATTGCCAACAGTTCTTCGCTATAATCTTCCTTCTTTAGAGGAAAAGCGTCACCAAATGGCTCACGCTTTAAACATTAAAAATAAGACCAGTGATGGATTTATAAAAGAAATAGAGGCCAGGCTTGACCGACTTAACATACCTAAATCTTTGAGTGAAATTGGTGTGCCGTTCGATTGTTCGGGCCGAATTGCTGATAAAGCGATGCTTGATAGTGCCGCGTCCACAAATCCGGTAGCTGGGGACGCATCAGACCTAAGAAATCTAATTGAACAAGCTATTAAAAAAGCTAGGTAGAGTTAGTAACTAAAAACGATCTATCGTAAGAAATTGCTCTTTTTTCTGCTCAAGGCTCCACCTACCTAGATTAGGCGATATTTCATTAGCAGCCGTAGATCCAATTATTTCATTGAACGCGAAGTTAGCTTTTTGGACAATATCATTTGTTGTTTCAAAAAGGTCTGATTTAGTTTGTATTTGTTTTTTACACAGCATATTTACCCCCGTTTATAAGTTATATACGAGAGCAAAGCCCGTGCCAGATCAAAAAAAATTATTTAAATCATGGTGATAAAGAATACAAATAAGGGCTCAAGCTTGTAAGTGGCAAAAACTTGTTATTTAAGTGGTGTTGCCCCAGTTTCGACTTTTATGAACTTATTATTCCTTTTTGTCCAAACTGCTAGGACTGCTTCTTTTGTTCCATCAGGAAAAGACATAAAACTATGTTCTACCAGAATATCATCGTTTTCATATACGCATCTTTGGTCTGTGACTTCTAGACTATCGCTTGACATCATACCCCGAACCATTTCGGCAAATTCTTGTTTGCTGCGTTCCGTTTGATTTTGATGGCTTACCATCACAAAATCCTCGTCAATCATAGAAAGAAAGGCGTCCACGTCCCTTGTTTCATTAGTTTTAACCATTTTATCATATAGCATTATAAATCTCCTTCTGAATTTTAAGTTTAAGATTGAAAATATTTAGCACAAGTACATGAATTGTATCTGTTATAATGTCATTACTAATTAGAAGATAACTCTGACATTTAAAATTGGCAGCATATCAAAAACCAATTCTGGTCGTTGTTATTGATATACCCGTTAGAACTGCCAACAGTGCTAAACGGTTTAAAACAGTTAAATTCTTGAGAAATTTCTCTTTAGGCGGTGCATTTATCTTAGCTCTTCTTACCAGGTATAAGTTAACAATAACCGTTGAAATTAGAAGAATGCTGGCACCAATAATTTTGAAGGTAAAAGCCCAACCCATATTCAAAGTTCCATAAATCTCTATAGCTAGCCACACGCCAGAAATCCAAATTAAAATCATTGCAATTAATGATAGTTTAACCAATTTTAACATTGTCTCTTGCACTTCATCGGAGGGAGGTATCCCGCTAGATTTATGCGCTTTTATAAGCAATGGATTAGCGACCCCTGCACCGCCTGCCAAAAATAGTGCAACGTAGTGTAAAATTTTTAATGCAATTATTAAGTTCAAATGTGCAGTCCCGATTTGCAAAAGATACTTTTGTGTCTTTACGCAAGGTTATCTAGTTTTCGTCTTGCAAACAACAAGATTGCTGCATAACTCCTCCAGTGGTCAGCTAATTATCTTCCGACTTAAGTTTGATTCATTTTTGGGCAAATCATCACAAATTGTGGAAAACTTAAACTTTGTGTTGGTTTTTATAGATATTTTGTGCCTTTGAAAAATAAGAAGTGGTCTGTCATACCACTGTCATGAGAACTGGCGATTATTGTTGTCTAACAAGTTTGTAAACTGAAATGGAGCTAATATGACTTTAACAAATTCTTCTTATGGAGAAACGCTGCTGAATAATCGTCTAGTAGCAATCATTTTTCTACTACTACTTACCGTTGGAATGTCTTTTGGCGCTAAGAATCTTTATTTTGATAATGATTATCGAGCATTTTTTGGTAAGACTAATCCACAACTTGACGCTTTTGAGAGGCTCCAGAAAACGTATACTAAAATTGACAATGTTCAATTTGCTGTTGAGCCAAAACCAGGCAGTAATGCCAGTTCCGTTCAAATACTATCTGCTATTGAAGAGTTAACTGAATTAGCATGGCAGATCCCGTATTCCTTGCGTGTCGACAGTATATCTAATTATCAGCACACAGAGGTAGATAAAGACGATCTGCTTGTGGAAGATCTCTATGAATTCGCAGAAGAGTTGGACGAACAAAAACTAGAGGCAATACGCAAGATAATTTCAACGGAACCTTCTATCATTGGCAGAATTCATGATCCCAAACATAGATCTACTGCTGTGACGGCTACCGTTCAACTGCCAGGAAAAGATCCTATGGAGGTTGTTGAGGTTGTAGAAGCATCTAGATTGCTCAAGGAGACAATCGAACGAAATCATGATGTAAAGTTAAGGCTCGGGGGTATTGCAGTTTTCAACAACGCCTTTCTGGAGGCATCTCAAAATGATATGATGACGTTAATGCCTGCCATGTATTTGGTCATTCTTGTGGTTACCTACTTGATGATAAGATCAATTTACGCAACGGCAATGGTCGTGCTTATTATCGTTCCAAGTATTACATTTGCGATGGGGTTTGGTGGGTGGATTGGCGTTGGATTAACGCCACCGTCAGCGAGTGCTCCAACGGTGATTACGACATTAGCCGTCGCAGACTCTATTCATTTTCTTGTCACAATGTTCCAGCGAATGAAAGCTGGGCATAGTCAACGTGACTCAATTATTTACAGTTTGAGTGTTAACGGTAAGCCTATTTTTTTAACATCAATCACAACGGCTGTTGGTTTTTTATCCTTAAACTTTTCTGACTCGCCGCCGTTTCACGATTTAGGAAATATCACAGCCGCGGGCGTAATGGCAGCTTGGCTTTTTTCCGTTATGTTGCTTCCTATTTTAATGAGTTTTGTGACTGTAAAACCTAGAGAAACGCTTGGCTTTCTAAACAATTATATGGGAAAGATGGGTGAGTTTATTTCTTCAAAATATAAGGCAGTTCTACTTGTATCAATTTTTATCTCGGTGCTTGTAACAGCAGCAATTACAAGGAACGAAATCAATGACGACTTTCTCAAATATTTTGATGAAGATATAACCTTTAGAGCAGATACTGATTGGATTAGCCAAAACTTAACCGGTCTCAATCAAATACAATTTGATATGCAGTCAAAAAAGCCAAATGGTATAAGCGATCCCGTGTTTCTGAATAAACTTGAAAGATTTGCTAATTGGGCTCGAAATCATGAAGTTGTAACAAATGTTCAGAGTATAACTGATGTTTTCAAGCGCTTGAATAGAGATCTAAATGGAGGAGACGTAGAGTTTTATAGAATACCAGAAAACCGTGAACTGTCTGCGCAGTATCTTCTTCTATATGAATTGTCACTTCCATTTGGTTTGGATCTCAATAATCAAATTGATATTGATAAGTCATCGACACAAGTAATTGTAACAATTGACGATTTGACTACAAATCAAATCAAAGCTTGGATCTCGGAAGCAGAAACTTTTCTAGAGAATGAGTTGGGAATGGATACTGTCGCCGCAGGCCCGACTGTAATGTTTTCGTACATAGCTGAGAGAAATATTCAAGGCATGTTGTGGGGAACTTTATATGCTGTTTTGATTATTTCAGGCATTATTCTTATTGCTTTGAAAGATGTAAGGCTGGGACTACTTAGCTTGGTTCCAAACGTACTTCCTGCTGCACTAGCTTTCGGAGTATGGGGTCTCTTTGTTGGTCAGGTAAATATGGCCGTAGCGGTAGTAACTGGTATGGCACTTGGAGTGATAGTGGATGATAGTGTACATTTTTTAACAAAATATCAGCTGGCAAGAAAAAATGATAATTTGTCTGCAGAAAAGGCCGTGGTGTCTGCATTTAGTGGGGTCGGTACCGCACTGCTAGTTACCACGATTATTTTAGTTGCTGGTTTTGCTATTTTGGCACAGTCAAGTTTTGGGCTGAACAGTGCAATGGCTAGCTTAACAGCCATAGCGCTGTTTATGGCGCTTGTCGCAGACTTAACTATTTTACCCGCATTACTCATCCTGTTAGATAGAAAAATTAACAAAAGTAATGCTTCAGATAATGTCGTTACCGCTTAATTTGATAAAAGGAAAAATCATGAAATCTTTTAGAATTATTCTTATAGTTTTATTATCCTATCTGTTTATTGGGAGCGTTTATGCTTCTGAAGGTAAGGGACTTGAAATAGCGACAGAGGTAGATGTTAGGGATCGGGGGTTTGGCGATACCACGTCTACAATGACGATGACCTTGTTTGATCAATATGGAAACTCTACATCAAGGAAAATCAGAAATAGAACTCTCGAAGGTACAGATGAGGGCGATTTGTCGCTCGTAATTTTTGATACTCCCGCCGACGTTAAGGGCACAGCTTTCCTTTCGCATACTAAGAAATCAGGATCGGATGACCAGTGGTTATATTTGCCAGCTCTTAAGCGAGTAAAACGAATTGCTTCATCGAACCAAGCAGGACCATTTATGGGCAGCGAGTTTGCCTACGAAGATATTTCAAGCCAGGAACTCGAAAAGTACACGTACAAATACTTGCGAAATGAGGATTACCAAGGATTGGATTGCTTTGTTTTGGAGTATGATCCAATCGATCGCAAGAGTGGCTACTCGAAGCAAATTGTTTGGATTGATACGAATGAATATAGATCTCACAAAATCGAGTTTTATGATCGAAAGGAAAGTTTGCTTAAGACGCTAGTCTATAAAAACTATTCTAAATATATTGGTAAATTTTGGCGAGCGGATGTATTTGAGATGGAAAACCATCAAACGGGAAAAAAGACTATATTGGAATTCGACGACTGGAAGTTCCAAACTGGATTGTCTGCAAAAGACTTCAATAAGAAATCGCTTAAAAAAGTTCGGTGATGGGCTATTTTGCAAGAATATCATGTGTTTGGCTCCTGCTGGCCATACAAGTTAAAGCAGAGACAAGCGGTTCACTAGAAATTACGGGATCTTATTTTCCCAAGTCTTTAGGTGCTAGTTTCGATACAAATATTACTGCTGAAGCCAAAGTCATAGGCTATGAAGAGTTAGATGACTTTCAGCTTGAATATGAAATTATTATAAGAAAAAGTCTCAACGATAATGGCAAGGATATCATTGAGCCGCGTCAACTTTTTCTTTCGAAGACGTTCGGCGATATAGATGTTTATCTCGGCTATAGGCATACGTTCTGGGGAGTTGCCGAAAGTAGAAATGTTGTTGACTTGATAAACCAGCAAGACTTGGCTGCAGGTATTTCTGCTGACAATAAATTGGGTGCACCCTCTATTTCGATTGAGACTTACTTAGGTTCTGGAGAGTTGCAATATTGGTATATTCCTCGGTTCCGTGAAAGAACTTTTAACGATGCAAATGCCCATCCAGGATTTGGAATGTCAGTTTCGCCGTCACAGTTTGCACACGTAAAAGGGTCTAAAGCAAGAGATCAAGCATTAAGGTATGCAAACTCGATTGGTGATATTGACTATGCACTAAGTATATTTGACGGAACTGCACGAGAGCCATTATTTATAGTTCAAGAATTAGACCCGCCAACTATTGCCCCATATTATGAGCGAATGCGTTCAGTCGGTTTAGAGTTGCAGTATACTGGAGAATCGATCCTGTATAAATTCGAGGGTTTAATGGGAACTCAAAGTGGAAAAGATTTCGATGCAGTAGTTTTGGGAACAGAAAAAACTGTTTATTCGGTTTTCGAAACTCAATGGGATATGGGCGTACTTTTCGAATACCAATATGATGACAGGGCTCAAGCGCTAATAGACCGGATGATTGTCTCTGGAGTTAGATTAACAGCTAACGATGAGTTCGACACTAATTTTCTTGTTTTATATACGGTTGATGATGCTTTTAGCCAGTCTCTATTTGGTTTGGAGGTTTCTAGGCGGCTCCGTAATGGGATGACTTTAGATATAAATTATTTACTTTATCAGTCTGACAGACAAAATTTACCATTCTACTCACTCGTGGATGACAGTGAGCTAAGTTTAACCCTTGGGTATTATTTCTAAAAGTATTTTAGATAGATTTCGTGTTCATAGGTACTTTTTAAATTTTCTAGGTTGAATGGGCATACTCGAATATTTTACCTGATTTGTGTTATTCAAAATGAACTTTCTTTTTTCATATTGATTTTTATCGCGCGGAAAGATTATGTAAGTTTTGGGAAAGAATTTTGAAAATACTTTTATGGATAGTACAAAAATACGTAATATGGAGGAGTTTGCTGCTTTCAGTGGGGTTTCAAGACCAACTGTTTCAAGGTTTTTTCATGATCCAGACAGTGTTCGACGGGTAACAAGAGAAAAACTTGAGCGAGCGTTAGAAAGGTGTGATTATCGTCCAAATATATTTGCAATTAACCAAAATAGAAAATTAACTAAAAATTTGGGTATTGTAGTTCCATATTTGGCAGATCCATTTTTTGCTGAAATTGCAAGACGTATAGAAACTTTGATAATTGCTGCTGGTTATCGGCCAATATTATTGAGTTCGCACGGTGATACGCGTCTTGAAATTGAGAACTTAGATTCCCTTCGTGCAATTAAACCTGCGGGTGTTCTGCTCGCGCCATTGGGACGAAGCTCTGATATATCGGCCATTGAAAAATTTTGTTTAGATGTGCCAACAGTTCTATTTGACTCTAATATAGATGGGGTAGGGGAAGCTTTTGTGGGGCACGATAACTTTCAAGCAACATCAGTTATGATTGAATATTTAACGAGGACAGGAGAACCTCCTGTCTTTTTCGAAATGCGAGATCCACCTAACCCTAATGCTGGAAAGAGAAGAAAAGCCTACCTCGAGTCCATGAGCAAAAAAGAACTAGACCAACAAATAATTCAAATTGATGGAGATGGCTGGCAGCTAGAAGAAATTGGTTACCGTGGTGCGGTCAAGGCTATCAAAGGAAAAGAGTTATCTCGTTCTACGGTGTTCTGTAGTAATGATCGGCTTGCTATCGGATTTCTAACAGCAGCTTATGAGTTGGGTTTAAAGGTTGGGTTAGGTTCTGATTGTGACTTGCGCGTGGCTGCTCATGATAATCATCCAGTTTCACATTTTACGTGTCCCCGATTGACCACTATCTCGCATAACTTTGCAGCAATTGCGCAGAAGAGCGTTGATACAATTATGGACCTAATCGAATCAGGAGAGCGTAGCCAAGAAAGAAAAACAACTCTCTTTGATGGTGAGCTCATAATGAGGGCATCTGCTTAACTAACTGAAAATAAACAATATAAAATAATAAATTTACGCGCGTAAAGAAAAATATTGACGCCTGATGCAGTTGGTGAGTAGGCTGAAATTATGATTTAATTTTGGGAGGAAGTCGTATGTCTTTGAAAAACATACTTAAAGCAGCCACTGCTATTTCGGTTTTGACCGTTAGCGCAGCAGCAGCTGATAATCTGGTTATAGCTACGGTTAACAACGGTGATATGATCCGAATGCAAGGTTTAACGGATGATTTTACTGCAAAAACTGGTCACACGGTTGAATGGGTTACTTTAGAAGAAAACGTTCTAAGGCAGCGCGTGACAACGGATATTACAACAAAGGGTGGTGCATTCGATATAATGACTATCGGCATGTATGAAACGCCAATTTGGGGATCTAATGGTTGGTTAGTACCACTCGATGATCTGAGTGCTGAATATAATGTCGGTGATATATTACCTGCTATGTCCGGTGGTTTAAGTCATGATGGTACTCTCTATGCTGCACCATTTTACGGCGAAAGCTCTATGATTATGTATCGGACTGATTTAATGAAGGCGGCTGGGTTGGAAATGCCTGCGGCGCCTAGTTGGTCATTCATTGCCAAGGCAGCACGTCACATGACTGACCGTGACAAGGGAATAAATGGTATTTGCCTTCGTGGTAAAGCAGGCTGGGGTGAAGGCGGTGCTTTCATAACGGCTATGTCGAATTCATTTGGCGCTCGTTGGTTTGATGAAGATTGGAATGCACAATTCGATACTCGTGAGTGGTCAGATACTCTTAATTTCTTTGTTAATATGATGACTGACTCTGGCCCTGCAGGGTATGCAACAAATGGTTTTAACGAAAATTTATCACTATTTCAGCAGGGTAAATGTGGAATGTGGATTGATGCAACAGTTGCGGCATCTTTTGTAACTAATCCTAAAGATTCTACCGTAGCTGACAAAGTAAGTTTTGCGCTGGCACCCGATAATGGAATGGGGGTCAGGTCAAACTGGCTATGGGCATGGGCTCTTGCCGTGCCGGCAGGTACGCAGAAAGAAGCTGCAGCAAAGCAGTTTATCGAGTGGGCGACTTCTAACTCCTATATAGAGTTGGTTGCGGCAAATGAAGGCTGGGCAAATGTTCCACCTGGTGCAAGAACTTCTTTGTATGAGAATCCAAATTATACATCCGTACCATTTGCAAAAATGACCTTGGACTCGATTCTTTCAGCTGATCCAAATAACTCTACAGTTGATCCTTCTCCATATGTCGGCATTCAGTTTGCAGCAATTCCAGAATTTGCAGGAATAGCTACGGAGGTAAGTCAAGAGTTCTCCGCGGTCTATGCTGGACAGCAATCGATAGCAGATGCTCTGGCAAAAGCTCAAGCAATTACTAACGATGCAATGGAAGCCGCTGGTTACCGCTAGGCGTACTCCCAATTGTCGAGGGGCGAAAGTATTTTCGCCCCTTGGCTAGTGCAATTTTCTATCTAATAATTAAGACATCTGCGACATCAGTTAAGAAGGGATGGCAATGTCTACACAGCAATCTAGATCAGCTGCAAAAGTGATGTTGGCTCCAGCCGTCGTATTGCTAATGGCTTGGATGTTGGTCCCACTTTCAATGACTTTATATTTCTCTTTTAAAAAATACCTTCCTTTGAGAGGGGGAGATTTAGGTTGGGTGGGGTTTGATAATTATACCCGTTTCGTTTCTTCAAGTTCTTTTTGGCCTGCGATTGGTACAACACTTCTTATAGTTGGTGGTGTTTTGTTTATTACAGTGACCTTGGGAATTCTTTTTTCGTTACTGCTCAATCAGCCTTTTTGGGGCCAAGGTATTGTAAGAATTATGTTTATTGCCCCATTTTTTGTAATGCCTACTGTTTCTGGGTTGGTTTGGAAGAACATGTTCATGGATCCAGTAAATGGTTTTTTTGCGCACTTATCCAGGGCTTTTGGATCAGAACCAATCCAATGGTTAAGCCAAGAATCTATTTTATCATTAACGATCATCTTAAGTTGGCAGTGGTTACCTTTTGCCACTCTAATCCTTTTAACAGCGATACAATCGCTAGATAGTGAACAGATTGAAGCAGCAGAAATGGACGGTGCTCGTTTATTAGGAAGGTTTTGGTTTATAATTATTCCACATTTGGCACGTGCAATTACTATAGTTATTTTGATCCAAACTATATTCTTACTCGCAATTTTTGCTGAGATATTTGTTACAACCGCTGGTGCTTTTGGAACAAAAACTTTGACCTATTTAATTTTCCAAAGAGTACTAGAAAGTCAAAACGTTGGTTTGGGCTCCGCTGGAGGCGTATATGCGATTATCCTCGCAAATATAATAGCCATTTTTCTTATGCGCATTGTTGGAAAAAATTTGAGTGACTAAGGATTAATTATTATGGCCCGTGCTAGTTCAAAACGAAGTAAGATAATTAATTCTCTGATTGCTTGGACACTTGGTTTGATTATATTCTTTCCAATTTTATGGATCATAATTTTATCATTCAAGACCGAGGGTGATGCAATAAGAAGTCCAATTGCCGTAGTTATTTCAAACTGGACTTTTGATAATTATTTTGTGGTTCAAGATCGTTCAGATTATTTCAAACACTTTTACAACTCGGTATTTATAGCTCTAGGATCGACTTTTTTAGGAATCTTGATAGCTGTGCCTGCATCATGGTCAATGGCTTTTGTTCCCTCCAAAAGAACCAGAGGTATTCTTTTATGGATGCTATCAACAAAAATGCTTCCAGCCGTAGGCGTTCTATATCCGATTTACATACTTTTCATTGCGCTGGGGATTTTAGATAGCCGTATAGGATTAGTTGTGGTTTTGATGCTTATGAATTTGCCAATTATTGTTTGGATGCTCTATACATATTTTCGAGAAATACCTGAAGAAATTCTTGAAGCTTCCAGAATGGACGGGGCTGGATTGCGAGAAGAAATACTTTTTGTTTTAGCTCCAATGGCTTTACCAGGTATAGCTTCAACAGTCCTGCTCAATATTATTTTGGCTTGGAATGAGGCTTTTTGGACATTAAACTTAACGGCTGCTAAAGCTGCTCCTCTAACGGCATTTATAGCGAGTTATTCGAGCCCTGAGGGTTTGTTCTATGCAAAACTTAGTGCTGCCTCCGTTATGGCCATTGCTCCGATCCTAATAATGGGTTGGTTCAGCCAAAAGCAACTTGTGCGTGGACTAACCTTTGGCGCAGTTAAGTAAGGAATGAACTAATGAGCCACATTCACTTAAAAGATGTTTCAAAAAAATTCGGTGATACGGAAGTTATTCCTCCGTTAAACTTAGAAATCAAGGATGGTGAGTTTGTTGTATTTGTTGGTCCTAGTGGTTGTGGAAAATCTACTTTGCTGCGATTAATTGCTGGCCTGGAAGATGTATCATCTGGAAGAATTTTAATTAATGGTGAAGATGCAACCGAGGTATCACCTGCTAAACGAAAGTTAGCAATGGTTTTTCAGTCTTATGCGCTCTATCCACATATGACAGTTAGAAAAAACATAGCATTTCCGCTTAGAATGGCTGGCTTAAGCAGCACTGAGCAGGGCAAGAAAGTGGAAGATGCCGCAAAAGTATTAAACCTAAGCGAGTACCTTGACAGAAAACCTGGCCAATTGTCTGGAGGTCAAAGGCAAAGGGTTGCAATTGGCAGAGCAATTGTCCGTGAACCGCAAGCATTTCTGTTTGATGAACCACTATCAAATCTTGACGCAGCATTAAGAGTTGGAATGCGGGTTGAAATTTCAGAACTGCATAAGCGTTTAGCTACAACCATGATTTATGTCACCCATGACCAAATTGAGGCAATGACTATGGCTGACAAAATTGTGGTGCTTCAAAATGGCAGGATTGAGCAGGTCGGTACCCCTTTAGATTTATATCGCTCCCCACTTAATGTATTTGTCGCTGGTTTTATTGGTAGTCCGAAAATGAACATAATTGAAGGGCCTCAAGCTTCAAAATATAAATCTGCAAGTATTGGTATAAGGCCAGAGCATATAGCAATATCGGATAGTACTGGAACTTGGAAGGGCACAATTGGTGTTTCAGAGCAGCTAGGTTCTGATACATTTTTTCACGTCAAATGTGAGTTTCAAGATCAGTCCATTACTGTAAGAGCAATCGGGGGTTTGGAACTAGCATATGGCCAAACCGTATTTTTAACACCTGAGAAAGAACATCTCCACCGCTTTGACAAGGATGGCTTGAGAATAAAATGACCCGTTTATTTGGAAAATCTGCATTTATTACGGGAGCTGCTCAGGGCATTGGCTTTGAGTTAGCGAAAGCATACGTGGCGGAAGGTGCAAAAGTTGCATTGGCCGATATAGATCAGAAAAAAGTAAGAAAAGCTGCATTGGAACTGGGCGATACAGCTTTTGCAGTAGAATTAGATGTTAGAGATCAAGAAAGTATAAACCTAGCGGTTGAGCAGGCAATCGATGAAATGGGCTGTATAGATATATTAATAAATAATGCAGCCTTATTTACGGCTGCTCCAATTACCGATATTGATCGAGACGATTACTTAAATGTTTTTTCTGTTAATGTTTCAGGTGTGTTGTTTACCATGCAGGCTGTTGCACGACATATGATAGGTCGTGGTAATGGCGGTAAAATAATAAATATGGCCAGCCAAGCTGGAAGAAGAGGTGAGCCGTTGGTGGCAGTTTACTGCGCATCTAAAGCAGCTGTTATCAGCCTTACCCAGTCGGCAGGATTAAATCTAATAAAGTACGGTATTAATGTTAATGCAATTGCACCGGGTGTTGTTGATGGAGTGCATTGGGATGGAGTCGATGCCGCTTTTTCACAATTAGAAGGCCTTCCTTTAGGACAAAAGAAAAAAACTGTGGGCGCTGCGGTACCATTTGGTCGTATGGGCAAGCCCTCTGACTTAATTGGAATGGCGGTATTCTTGGCTACAAGTGAAGCAGATTACATCGTGGCGCAAACTTTTGGCGTTGATGGCGGTAATTGGATGAGCTGATGGATGAGTATAGCGAAATAACTGAATTAAAAAGTTTAAATAATAACCTTATTCCACAACTACCCAAGAAGGTGAAAGGTTTCAGGTATAATCGCTCTGACTTGAGTCCTGGAATTTTACATATAGGAGTTGGTAACTTTCATCGTGCACATCAGGCTTGGTACATACACCGATTGTTTGAAGAAGGATTGAATTTTGACTGGGCGATAGTTGGTGGTGGCGTTTGTGCTTTTGACAAGATTCAAAGAGAAAAATTAAAAAAACAAGATTTTCTTTCGACCTTAATTGAATTGGATCCAAGTGGTACTTCAGCTGAAGTAATTGGATCGATCATAGACTATGTTGAAGTTGAAGAAACAAATCAAGCATTAATAAAGGCAATGGTAAGCCCTGAAATAAGGATAGTTAGTCTAACTGTTACTGAGGGCGGCTACTATATGAATACAACATCGAAAGATTTCAATATTGATCACCCAGATATAAAAAAGGATATCGAAAACCCAACTTCTCCAAGAACAGTTTTCGGTGTAATGGTGGAAGCGCTGCGTTTGAGAAGGCAGCTAGGATATGGTCCTGTAACAGGACTTTGTTGCGATAATCTTGAGAAGAATGGTGTTGTTTTACATAGGGCAGTCACTAAACTTGCAGAGCAAATCGATCCTGATTTGGCTGAATGGATCAGTGAAAACTGTAGTTTTCCGTGTTCAATGGTAGATTGTATCGTTCCCAGTACTGGAGCATACGAATTGGAGTTGGTGCAAGCGTATAGTTTGAATGATAATGTCCCAGTTACTCATGAAAATTTTCGCCAATGGGTGATTGAGGATGATTTTTGCGCTGGAAGACCCGATCTAGAAAAAGTTGGTGTTATCTTCACAAAAAAAGTTCACTATTACGAAACAATGAAAATAAGATTGCTGAATGGTGGCCATCAAATAATCGCAAATGTTGGAGAATTGTTATCATTAGTCACTATATCAGATTGCATGCAAGACACCAGAATTGCATCTCTTTTTGTTAAGATTCTTAGTGAAGAAATTGCACCGCACGTAGACTCAGTTCCTAATAAAACGCCGGCAGAATATATTGAATTGATTCAGAAGCGTTTCTCTAATCCTACGGTAGTTGATACAACTCGAAGGGTAGCTTTTGATGGATCATCGAGGCATCCTGGGTTTTTAGTTCCATCCATAAATAAAGCAGTGGAGACTGGTTCGTCTATATCTGGACTTGCTCTTGCCGAAGCGATTTGGGCTCGCATGTGTGAGGGAACCCGTGAGGATGGTAGCAAAATTGAGCCTAATGATCCGAATTGGTTTGATTTAGAGCGAACGGCCAGAGTTGCTAAAGAAAAACCATCAGCTTGGTTGGATCAACGACAGTATTATGGTCATCTTAATTCCAATAAAATTTTTTCTGATACATTCGCAAATTGGTTAAGAAAAATATGGAATAGCGGAGTAGAGGCGGCTATTGATGATTATTTACAATAATTCCATTCGAAGAATATTTTACTATTTTCCAGATTTAAGTCCTAATTATGCCCTCGATTGATTATATAAATATCAAAGAGCTTTTAGGGTTAATTGCTAAGCAGAATTCTTTGGCTGGACGGTTTATTGTCGCAATTTGTGGTCCTCCTGGATCTGGAAAATCTACATTTGCAGGCTTACTATTAAAAGGACTTGGTGAATGTGCAAAGGTTGTACCTATGGACGGTTTTCACTTAGATAATCGCCAATTAAAAAATCTAGGTTTACTCCATCGTAAAGGTGCGCCGGAAACGTTTGATGCTTTTGGATTTCTTGAGCTTGTAAAAGATATACGAAGAACAGAGAATTTGTCATTTCCAGTTTTTGATAGAGATGCCGATAAAACAATTATGGATGCAGATAATTTGGGTCCTGAACACAAAATAATAATTGTCGAAGGGAATTATCTTTTATTGAAAAAATATCCTTGGTCTTATCTAAAAGGTGAGTTTGATCTATCCGTTTATTTGGAAGTTTCAGATATTGATCTGGAAAAACGATTAACTGATAGGTGGACCGCACACGGATTGGATCCAATTAGTGCGAGTGCGAGAGCACTAAGTAACGATATGGCTAATGTAAAATATGTGAAAGAGCACTCCATTCTTCCTGATTATAGAGTTGCTCAAGTTTAGGTAGACAACCGGCTTGAAATCTTGGGTTGCCGAGCCTTCAAGCGATTATGACTGAAAATGAGTATCTAATTCCTAGTAATGGAGCGGGCGATGAGATTCGAACTCACGACATTTACCTTGGCAAGGTAACGCTCTACCCCTGAGCTACGCCCGCATAAATCACTAAAAAGTTGTTTATAAAGATCCGTTTGCAACCGCAAGCATAAAATGGATTACATATTTAAAATATGTTACCTTATATAGTCGATACGGTTACTCCAGCTCTATGATTAAATCTTTTGCATCAATTTGGGTGGCTGCCTTGACGTGAACAGCTTTTATTTTAGCATCCCGCTCTACGTGAATACCAGTTTCCATTTTCATAGCTTCAATTGTTAAAAGCAGGTCACCTTTTTTTACAGTTTGACCTTCATTTACGCTAACTGTAGAAATCACACCGGGCATTGGGGCGCCAATGTGGTTGGAATTACTTGGGTCCGCTTTTGGTCGTGATATTGTCTCAGAAGTTACTAATCTATTAGGAACTCTAATTACTCTCGGCTGTCCGTTTAGTTCAAAAAAAACTTTGACTTCGCCGTTCTCATCCGTCTCACCGATTGCTTGCATGCGGATCTCTAGTGTTTTACCTGGATCAATCTCTAAACTTATTTCGTCACCTGAGTTCATGCCGTAGAAAAAAGTTTTTGTTGGTAGAGTTCGGACTGGGCCATATGTGAGATGCCGTTCCATGTAATCTAGGAAAACCTTTGGATACATTAAGTAACCATTTAAGTCCTCATCATCAATTTTCATGCCATCGAGCTTATCAGAAATTTCTTGACGTGTTTTTTCGAGATCTATTGGTTCAAGGTTTTTACCTGGCCGGGCTAAATTTGGTTTTTCGCCTTTCAAGGCCTTTTTAACTATGTGTTTCGGAAACCCTCCAGGCGGTTGTCCTAGATTTCCTCTGAGCATATCAACAACACTTTCAGGGAAAGCCACATCAGTTTTCGGGTTTTCGACATCATCACGATTTAAATTTTGAGCAACCATCATAAGGGCCATGTCGCCTACCACCTTTGATGATGGAGTAACTTTTACGATGTCACCAAACATTTGATTAACGTCTGCATATGTTTCTGCTATATCATGCCATTTTTCTTCCATGCCCATTGAGCGGGCTTGAGCCTTTAGGTTTGTAAATTGTCCTCCCGGCATTTCATGCAAATAAACTTCCGAGGCCGGTGACGATAGTCCACTTTCAAAAGCAGCATATTGAGCTCTAACTTGCCCCCAATAATCACTTATCTCTCTTAAATTTTCGATGTTTATTCCAGTATCACGCTCCGAGTTGTGCAGAGCTTCTACAATCGATCCCATACAAGGTTGTGACGTTCCTCCAGAAAAAGCATCCATCGCTGTATCAACAACATCAACACCAGCATCTGCTGCTGCCAAAATGGTAGCGCCCGCAATTCCAGAAGTATCGTGTGTGTGAAAATGAATTGGTAATCCCACCTCTTCTTTCAATGATTTCACAAGTTGACGTGCAGCGGCCGGCTTCAATAAACCCGCCATATCCTTGAGTCCAAGAAAATGTGCGCCTGCTGACTGAAGGTCCTTAGCCATGTTTACATAGTATTTAAGATTATACTTCGATCGGTCTGGGTTAAGAATATCACCTGTGTAGCATATTGTTCCTTCACAGATTTTTCCGCTATCAATTACAGCATCCATTGCAATGCGCATATTCTCAACCCAGTTGAGGCTGTCGAAAACTCGAAATACATCGATACCTTTTGATGCTTCTTTTACAAATGCTCTAACGACATTATCTGGATAATTTGTATAGCCAACACCGTTTGAGGCACGTAGTAGCATTTGCGTCATCAGGTTTGGCATTTGGGCCCTTAAATCTCGCAAACGCTGCCATGGGCATTCTTGAAGGAACCGATAAGCAACGTCAAAGGTTGCGCCGCCCCAGCATTCAACAGAAAAAAGCGAGGGTAAATTTGATGCATATGCAGGTGCTACCCTAATCATATCAACGGAACGCATTCTTGTCGCAAGTAGCGACTGATGACCATCCCGCATGGTCGTATCAGTAAGCAGAAGTTGCCTTTGTTTCAAAACCCAATCGGCAACTGCCTCGGCGCCTTTTTGTTCCAATAGGTTTCGGGTGCCGTAGCTCATTTCTCCAACTGGACTTGGAGATACAGGAGTGGGTGTATCAAAATTGGGTAGGGGTCTGTCCTTGGTTTCCGGGTGACCATTAACGCTCACATCCGCAATATATGTTAAGACCTTAGTCCCTCTATCTCGTCGCTTGTCAAAATCAAAAAGATCTGGCGTTGTATCGATAAATTTTGTTGTATACTCATTTGATAGAAATATGGGATGTTTTAATAAATTTTCGACAAACGCTATATTTGTAGAAACACCACGAATTCTGAACTCCCTTAATGCACGATCCATTCGGGCGATAGCCTTACTAGGTGTTGGTGCCCATGCTGTCACTTTTACAAGCAACGAGTCATAGTAGCGAGTAATTACGCCGCCTGCATACGCAGTACCGCCATCAAGCCTTATTCCCATACCCGTGGCTGATCTAAAGGCAGTTATTCGACCATAGTCTGGAATAAAATTATTTTGTGGATCTTCTGTAGTAATTCTTGTTTGTAAGGCGTGTCCGTTAAGTGTCACTTCACTCTGGTTTGCTTTGCCGGTGGCCTCGGCCATTGTTTTCCCTTCAGCGATCAGAATTTGCGCTTGAACAATATCGATGCCTGTCACTTCTTCAGTAACTGTGTGTTCAACTTGCACTCGTGGATTTACTTCAATGAAATAGAATTCTTCGGTATCCATATCCATTAAGAATTCAACTGTACCTGCGCATTCATAGTTTACGTGAGCACATATTCTCCTGCCCAAATCACACAGAGTTTCCCGCTGCTTTTGTGTTAAATATGGTGCTGGTGCTCTCTCAACCACTTTTTGGTTTCTCCGTTGTACAGAGCAATCTCGTTCCCAAAGATGAAAAATTTCACCATGCTTATCACCTAAGATCTGTACTTCGACGTGACGCGCTCGGGTAATCATTTTTTCAAGATAACCTTCACCATTACCGAAAGCTGACTCGGCTTCGCGTCGTCCCTCTAAGACTTTATCCTCCAATTCATTTTGATGTTCGATTGGACGCATTCCTCGTCCACCACCGCCCCACGAGGCTTTAAGCATTAATGGATATCCAATTTCAGCAGCCTGGGCCTTTATGGCATCCATGTCATCTCCCAAGACCTCTGTGGCTGGTATCACTGGGACATTGGCTTCTATCGCAACTCTGCGAGCGCTAGCTTTGTCACCTAGCGCTCTCATTGTTGTCGCTTGTGGTCCGATAAATACTATGCCGTTTCTTTCACAGGCATCAACCAAGTCGGGATTTTCAGAAAGCAGTCCGTAACCTGGGTGAATTGCATCTGCTCCACAATCCCTTGCTACACGTATTATTTCGTCAATTGAAAGATATGCAGCGACGGGCCCCATTCCGTGGCCTATTCTATATGCTTCATCCGCCTTAAATCTGTGAAGACCGAGCTTATCTTCTTCAGCAAACACTGCCACAGTCTTTTTGCCCATTTCATTTGCAGCTCGCATAATACGAATTGCAATCTCACCACGGTTTGCTATCAGGATCTTATTGAAGTCAGGCATTTAATAATCCTTAAGTACTAAATTGGCGACTTACGCTTTTTTTCTGCGTCGCAGAATGAAAAAAAAGTGTCAATACATTTCCAGTGCCTTTTTAATAAAAAAAATCTATTTATCTACAACTATATTAATTTTTTTAGATACACGGAGCCTATGTGGAAAACTATTTTGAGGAAATAAACGTCTTCTATGTTGATTAAATTACAGAATATGAAAGAACAAATTATGAACATACCTTTGCAAATTTAACATACTTGTCTAAAACATTCTTATGAGCAAAAACCCTCAAAACATGATTAAGTCATCTTCAGGGCTCTCTGCCCGAGCAATAAAAGCAAGATCTGAGCCTTATTTAAAGGAGCTAAATGAAGCTCAGAGAATTGCTGTGGAAACATTAGAGGGTCCCGTTCTGATGTTGGCAGGAGCGGGGACAGGGAAAACGAGAGCGCTAACTGCGAGAATTGTTCACTTGTTGAATACGGGTAGTGCTAGGCCAAATGAAATTTTGGCTGTGACTTTCACCAATAAAGCCGCTTTAGAAATGAAAAATCGAGTTGCACACACATTGGGGCGAGCTGTTGAGGGGATGCCCTGGCTGGGAACGTTTCATTCAATTTGTGTTAAGCTTTTAAGACGTCACGCGGAACTAGTAAATTTAAAGACTAATTTCACAATACTTGATACTGATGACCAGTTAAGACTTTTGAAGCAGTTAATAAAAGCAGCTGATGTAGATGAAAAAAGATGGCCGCCAAGACATTTAGCGAGCTTAATTGATAGATGGAAAAATAGAGGGTGGTTGCCAGATGCCGTTCCGACATCAGAAGCAAACGCATTCGATAATATTGGAACGGAATTGTACGTTCAATACCAGCAGCGGCTACGTGAGTTAAATGCCGTAGATTTTGGTGACTTAATTTTACTCGTTGTAGAGCTATTTCAAGAAAATGCAGAGATACTGTCGAAATATCAAAAGTGGTTTAAGTACATACTGGTTGACGAGTATCAAGATACTAATGTGGCTCAGTACTTATGGCTTAGATTGCTAGCTCAAAATCACAAGAATATCTGCTGTGTTGGTGACGATGATCAATCTATTTATGGTTGGCGAGGTGCAGAGGTAGGTAATATTCTTAGATTTGATAAAGATTTTGTTGGCGCAAAGATTGTACGTTTGGAGCAAAATTATCGATCCACCCCACACATTTTGGCCGCAGCTAGTGCAGTAATCTCAGGAAACAAAGATCGTCTTGGAAAAAAACTTTGGACTGAAAATGAAGAGGGGCAAAAAGTTCGCTTAATTGGTCATTGGGATGGAGAAGAAGAGGCTCGATGGATTGGTGAAGAAATCGAGTCAATTCAATCGGCAAATAGAAATTATCTAATAAACGGTTTGGATGAAATTGCTATTTTAGTGCGGGCGAGCCATCAAATGCGTACATTTGAGGACAGATTTTTAACCATAGGTTTGCCATATCGAGTTATTGGTGGTCCAAGATTTTATGAGCGCATGGAAATACGCGATGCCATGGCTTATTTCCGTTTGAGTTTGAGCTTAAGTGATGATTTGGCTTTTGAACGAATTGTTAATACTCCAAAAAGAGGAATTGGCGAAAAAGCTCAGCAAAAAATTCAGCAGGTATCAAGAAATAATGGAATTTCATTAGCTGAAGGTGCTCGTTTGTTATTAGACGAAGGAGGCTTTTCTGGAAAAGCTGCCATACAACTTGGTTTATTTCTGAAGAATTTAGATCGTTGGGGTTCGATCATCTCGAAAGGCGATAGCAATCATGTCGAATTGGCTGGAATAATTCTTGATGAAAGTGGCTACACTGACATGTGGCAGAATGATAAAACACCGGAAGCCGGTGGGCGATTAGAAAACTTAAAGGAGCTTGTTAAAGCACTCGAGGAATTTGAAAATTTACATGGCTTCTTAGAACATGTGAGCCTGATAATGGAAAACGACAGTGAAGAGTTTGAGCAAAAGGTTTCTATAATGACACTTCATGCTGCCAAAGGTCTGGAATTCCCAATTGTTTTCTTGCCAGGCTGGGAAGATGGACTTTTCCCATCACAACGAAGCATGGATGAGAGTGGGGTGAACGGCCTAGAAGAGGAAAGACGATTGGCTTATGTTGGTATAACGAGATCAGAGCAAGCTTGTTATATTTCTTTTGCGGGTAATCGTCGTGTTTTTGGCCAGTGGCAATCTTCAATGCCATCAAGATTTATTGATGAATTACCGGAGCAGCATGTTGATATACTTACACCTTCGGGTTTGTATAGTGGACCATCTGATTTTGGTGTGAATTATTCGACGTTGGATAATGAGGCGGGTCAGGCAGATGGATATGATAGCCCCGGTTGGAGGCGACTGCAAAAAAATAAAAATCAGCATTCTCTTACTCAGCCTAGTGAAAGTAAGGCGATCATAATTGATAGTACTTCCAACCCAATCTATGAAGTTAACGAGCGTGTATTTCATCAGAAATTTGGATATGGGACCGTCTTAGATATTGAAGGGGATAAATTGCAGATTGAATTTGAAAAGGCAGGTTCAAAACGAGTGGTTTCAAAATTTGTTTGCAGACCAGAGGATATTCTTTAATAGCTGAAATTTATTTTCCAATTATAGTAAATCTTGAGGCAAATGTTTTTTTTGAAATTGTCAAATTATAGAATTAACTTAATTTTGAAAATTTTCTTCTCTTTGTTGAAAGACGAAGGAGCTCTTGGAAAGTTTGCCAGTTGAGTGGCTCTTTGAGCTGCTGAATCAAACCTTGAATTACCTGAGCTATGAATAATTTTCACATTTAATAGATCACCATTTTTTGAAATAGTTAGCTCCATTGAAATACTGGCTTCGCCTCTAACTCCAATTGGGTTATCAACGGCGCGTTTTAGTGCTTTTATAATTTTGAAACCCCATTCTCGAGCAATATCATCGTCAATTTTGCTTTTATTATTTTGTATTTGGGTACTTTGGTTTGCACTGTCTAGAATTGGTTTTTGATCTGCTACTTGCAATGAAGAAAATTGCGTCTGATCTAAGTTATTAATTTTTTGATCAGGCCTATGATCAATTTGCGATGATTTTTTTGGGAGTAGGTCTTCAGGGTTATTTGGTTCATAATTGGAAAGGTCTTTATAAATGTCTATTTGAGGAAGGTAGTTAGTTGTTGGTTCAAAACTCTGCCTATAAATGTCTTTCTTGGTATTACTTTTTAAAGTCTTTGGTATATCTATCCCAGTGACTGAAGATATCGCTGTATATGCTTTATCATAATTTGCCATGGCGGTTGGCCTGATTGGCTTTCTCAAAGTGAGGTTTAATTCTGATACTGGCATGTTATTTTTACTAATTTTGGGAATGCTATTATTTTTACCGATCGGTAGTTTTAACTCGTTGGGTTTTTTTTGATAAATCAATTTTGAATTAGCGTTTGACTGTTGGGCTGGTGGATAATCATTGTTTGCCTTAGGAGAAAGCGGTTGACTATCCGAGTTTAAACTTGGTTGAGTGCTCCATTTTTCCAGCAAGTATAATTCTGTGTCACTTATAATTTCTAGATTCGAAGTGGCGCCTTCTATGTTAGGCGTAATTTTGTCTTGGAATGATAAGTAAAGCGACACACCAAACATGTGCAGAATGATTGAGGCGCTTATGAAGAACAACCAGGCTTGCAATTTCATTTTTCAATCCTCTGGTTGGTCAATAGGTTTAGTTCAATAATACCTAACTCTTTTAATTTTTCTGAAATACTTAACAAATCTTTAGCTGGGAAACTACTATCTGCTATCAAAAGTAATTTTTCTGGTTTGCTTTGTTCTAAATACCTCCAAGCATTTTCATTAACTTTATCTGATATAAACACTTTTCCTATTTTCGATATATACAGTCGTTCTTCAGTACTAACTTTATTTGAACTATCGGCGTAAGGTTTGTCGAGTTCAAAAGGATCGGGAATAATGAAACTAGAAGTCATCAAGAAAAAAATTAGTAATAGAAAAATAACGTTTACCATAGGGATGATGGACTCTTTTTTTACTCTACCGGGGTGTACAGCAAAACGCATATTACTTGCCGCTCACTTTTAAATTTGAAAAACCACTGGATTTGAGTAACTCAATTACATCCAGCATTCTCTGGGTTGAGGTACCTTCAAGCACTTGTACAATTATGATTTGAGAAAGATCTAGAGTAATCTCTTCTAACCTTTTTATTGCAACAGTATCATCTGCCTCTACTCCATTTATTAGCAATTTGTCACTCTTGATTTCAATAAGTCTGGGATGCTCATCGTAATTCAAGCTGCCATAAATGGTTTCAGATAAAAGATTTACTTTCTTGTCCACGGTAAAAGTTGACGCCAACATAAAGAAAACCAATAAGAGAAACACAACATCAATTATCGGCGTTAACGAAGGCCTGCGTCGATGAAATGACCGCTCGAAATCAAACACCGAAACCACCAGGCTTTCTAGTAAATATCTGAGTTGCTAAATCTTCTAGGTCATTTCTAAGTTTGTCTATTATATTGTCAAAAAAACTTAAAGATACTGTTGCTACAATAGCCACTGCCATGCCTGCAGCAGTTGTAAGAAGGGCTTCCCAAATACCTCCAGCTAATACACTCGGGTCGGCTTCATTTCCACTTTCTTGCAATCTTTGGAAAGCCTCTATCATGCCTAGAACGGTTCCCAAAAGGCCCAACAATGGTGCTATATGAGAAATTAGCTCTATAATTCTAAGGCCCTTATTGGCTTGGTGTAGGCTATTCCTTGCCTCTGCCTCACATTCTTCTCTAGCACTTTCTTCTGCTAAAGCTTCGTCAATAATTGAGACTATAGTCTTTTTAGCCAGAGTCTCTCTAATACCTTTTGTATCTAGAAAAACTTTTCTCAAATACTCAATATTATTTAATTTCCAAGCATCTAAAATTAATCTAGTGCGCTTGGAATTCCAAACGCCAAGTTTCATTAAATGTGATAGTTTATAAAAAATAATTGCCAGTAGAATTATGGATAGCAGAAAAATTATCCATAAGGCTGGACCCCCTTTATTTAGAAAATTTAAAATTTCAGTCATTAAGCTAACCTCGTAATTTATCTCTGGCATTGTCTAAAATACAGCAAATTTGATCTAATCCTGGTCCAAGTGCAGCGGGTCCCGGCTGAAGAATTAGTGGCGACTTGATTTCAAAAATTAAGTCATTTTTGACTGCGTTTATTGACTTCCAATTACTTCTTGCAGCAATTTTTTCTTTTCTAACTTTTTTGCCACACCAAGAAGCAATTATAACGTCTGGATTAGCCTTAATTACCTCTTCCGAGTTAAGTATTCTACTTTTTGCATCTTTATTTTTTGATTTATCTGAAAAAACATCGACGCCGCCCGCTATTTGCACAAGTTCTGAAAACCATAAAATGCCTGATATCAAAGGTTCATCCCATTCCTCTATATATACCTTTAAAACCTCTGTTTTTTTCTTTCTCAGGGTTTCTAGCTTTTTTGTGTAATCTGCTATTAATTTCTCAGCTTTCCTGTTTGCTCCAACAAGTGAGCCAATCATTGCAATCATTGATAAAATGCCCTCTACACTTCTTTGATTAAATGCATGGACATCAATACCTTTTAAAATTAATTCTGCTGCGATATCTGCTTGAAGATCTGAAAATGTTAGAACTAAGTCAGGGTTCAGCAATAGTATTTTGGGAATGTCAGCGCTGGTGAACGCACCAACACGAACTTTTTCTTTGCGTACTTCTGGAGGTCTTACAGCGTAACCTGTTACTCCCACTATTCTGTCCTGCTCACCAAGTAAGTATAATGTTTCCACGGTTTCCTCAGTTAAGCAAACGATACGATTTGGTTTAAAGTCTTTCATTTTCTTTAGTGCATCCATCTGACCCCAGAGGATGTAGCTTTTCTCCTAATTTGAATGACTTAATACTTCTATTGGTTGACAAATTATTCCATTATCAGTTCGTGCGTGATATGCTCTTACGTTGAAAACCTTTTCCAGGTTCTCATCTGTCATTGTTTGTGCAGGGTCACCAATTGCATACAATCGGCCTCTGTCTAACATTATAATTTTATTGCAGAATGTTGCTGCTAAATTTAGGTCATGCAGTGATATTAAAACTCCTTTTCCTTCTTTAGCCATGTCTGCAAACATTTTCATGGTCGTTAATTGAGTCGCTGGGTCTAAACCAGCTATTGGTTCGTCGGCCAAAATCAGTGGTGTGTTTTGTGCCAGTGCACGGGCAAGCAGTACTCTTGCCTGCTCTCCGCCTGATAGTTCGGTTGAAATTCGGTCGCGATAATTTATTAACCCCGTTCTGTCTAAGGCATCATTTATTATTTGATTTTTATCCAGATTTTTAGTTGGTAAAAGCTGACCAAGTGCGACTGTTTCCAAAACTGAGATAGGCCAGTTTATCTCCCTTTCTTGTGGCATCCAAGCGGCTGTTGATGAGCGCTCGTTTAGTGGTAACGCTGCTAAGGATGAATCGCCACTGTGCTCAATCAAACCAAGGGCAGCTTTAAGAAGCGTAGTTTTGCCTGCGCCATTAGGTCCGACTAGACCTACCAATTCATGACTTCTGATTTCTAAAGATACATTATCTACGACTGGACATTGTCCTCTTCTTACCGAAAGATCTTTGAGAGTTAATAGTGTCATTGTAGAGCCGACCTCGTTTTATAAATAAGATGTAAAAACAATGGGGCGCCAATAATTGCCATCAAAACTCCCAGTTTTAAGTCGCGATCGGGCAAAATTACCCTGACTGCTATATCCGCCGCTAGAACCATGACGGCGCCCCCAAGACCAGAAACTAATATGAGAGTTGATGGTTTTCCCTTTACTAGTGGTCTTAATAAATGCGGTACTACCAGCCCAACAAAACCAATTGCGCCACAAACAGCTGTCGCTGCCCCGACCGAAGAAGCAACGCCAAATACGAGAAGTAATTTTGTCTTTGTTAATGAAATGGATAAAGAAGAGGCCACATCCTCGCCTAAGGTTAATGCATCAAGTGCTTTTCCTATGGACCCAATCATTAGCCAACCGATCACGCAAAAAGGTAAAGCTAGCCATACGTGTTCGAAAGATCTGTCTGCTAGAGATCCCATTAACCAAAATACGATTTCAGAAGTTGCATATGGGTTTGGTGATAGATTAAGAGCAAGTGATGTAAATGCGCCGGCTAAGGCGCTTACCGCAATTCCAGCTAGAATAAGCGTCAAGGAGCTTCCGCGAGGGCCTGCCAACAACAGGAGAAGCAATACTGCTAAGGTGGCAAAAGAAAACGCTGCAATAGGTAGACCCATCCAAACATAGGTCGCGAAACCTGTCTGTAAGGAAATAACCGCGCCAAGTGCCGCAGATCCTGACACACCGATTAAACCTGGCTCTGCAAGGGGGTTTCGCAGATAGCCCTGCAGGGCTGCACCGCATACACCCAACGATGCGCCGACCAATATCGCCAAAATAGCGCGTGGAAGTCTTATTTGCCTCATCACTGTGCCTAAAGGGCCATCACCATAATATAAAGCTGTGATGCCCTGGCTGAAACTGGTTGTGGTATGACCTGTGCTCAGTGAAAAAATAAAAAGAGCAATTAGAAATATCAGTAATGTAAGTTTTAAATTCATTTCGTGCTCATTTTGTCCGGGTGTATTGTTTGTAAGTCCTCTATCGCCTTCACAATATGTGGTGTACCACAAACCCAGTTTGCATCGGTGGAAGAAACGTGTCTTAAAGGTTTGAGCGCAGGGTGTTTTAGAATTTCTTCAGATCTAGATGAGCCAGGATAGGTCGTGCCGGTTATAATCACCTCAGGTTTCGACATAATTAATAACTCTAATGGCAGCGTCCCACCCCAGTGTATACCAATTTCTGAAGCTATGTTTGAAAAACCTGCCAGATCTAAAATTTGCCCTGCGAGAGTGTTTCCACCAGTTGTGTAACCGTTCGCGTAATATAGTGCCGCTCGTGGTCTAGTGTTTATACCCGTTGTAAGGTCTGTTAACCTGGCCTCAAAATTTGCAACTAGTGTGTTGGCGCGGTCAGTATGCCCTAGCAGTTTACCAGTCCTTTGCATGTTGAGGATGATCTGCTCTATTGTATTCGCTGGCTCGAATTTTTCGACACGAATGCCCAAACTTTCCAACATATTTACAGTAGCTTTTGCTGTATAGATACCAGCAAATACTATATCAGGCTGGAGTAAATATACCTCTTCAGCACCACTATTGTTCTGGTGATACTTAGAAGCTTCTTGGGCCATTGCAGAAGAAAGTATATCTGTTGAAATTTCAGACAATGAAATAATCTGACTATCATCTGCGAGAAGCATAACAAATTGATCTGTGCATACATTAAGTGAAACAACCTTTGGGTTGTTTTCAGTGGCCAATGTAATAGTCCCAAAAAAATAAAGAACTGAGTAAAAGGCGATAAGTCTAAAAAGATGCACGGATACCTGCAAAAAACTGACGGCCTCCTGTATTATATCCTTTTATCGTTTCGTACTTTTCATCTGCTAAATTTTGCACTTTGAAATATATAGATGATTTATCGTTCATGTCGTATGTAAATGAAACATCAACAACTTCGTAGTCTGGCATCTGAACGTTAGATGGCCAGACAATATCTTCAATATCTTTTGCAACTTTTACAGATAGCAAACTGTAAAAGTTTTCGCTAAATTGGTTTTTAATATTCAAAACAATATCATGTTTTGGAACTCTTACCGCTTTAACGTCACCTGTTTCAGCCTTGGTGTAAGTATAATTTGCGTTTAAATTGAACTTATCGCTTACCTTCAAATTTGAGGAAAGTTCCAAACCACTTGTTTTTGTGCTGCCATTATATTGCTCATAAACAAAAGTATCGTTGTTAAACTCGATTAAATTATCAACGGTATTATTGAAAATCGTTGCACTTAATTTTGAAGTTTCATTTAATTTTTTCTCTAACCCGATTTCAGCATTCAGGCTTGTTTCTGGGGTAAATGTTGAATTTCCGTAGTAGCTGTCAAAAAGTTCGTAAAGTGATGGTGCTCTAAAGCCGCTGCTCAAAACTAATCGACTGGTTAATTCATCTTGATGTCTGTTAATAGCCGCCAGACGGTAGGTGGTATCATTTCCGTAGTTCTTTGAGCTAGTGCGCCGTGCAGCTAATGATATATCACTGTTTTTTCCCAGCGCGTAATTTACCTCAGAAATTACTGCTGTTTCTTTATAGTCTTTGATTTGTCCATCGATATCAGCTTCTTCCGTGCTTTCTTCATAACCAAAAGTAACATTTGCTCCATTAAAAATGGTCTGTCCTGTGTAATTCCAAACATCTCGGCTTCCGATGAAGCTCTTGTTCCAACCGTTACGATCATACCTATCAGTGTTAGAAAATGATCTTTTGATTTTATTTGTAATTGATCCTGAATCAAATGATGCATATATGCTTCCGGCTGATCGAGTTCTGTCAATATGATCAAACTCATGATTGAAGCCATCATAATCAATTTCTTCCTCAGAATATAAAGCTGTCGCTCCGAGAGTTAGTTGTTCATTTATATTTCGATCCATAACTAATCGGATCTCAGTTTTGCTGTACGGATCGGTTTCGTCGTTATCTGATTTCGCCGAATAACCTTCAGTGGTCATGTTATTGATGGACAGTGCATAACTGCTACTGTCCTCAGCTTGGGTGATTTTAATATTTGCCGTTACAGTGTTGTTTGAACCCAAAGTAATATTTGTTTCAGTGTTATTACCAATGGTTTTTGAATTATTTGTTTTGAAATTGATTACACCGCCTATTGCTTCTGATCCGTAAATTGCTGACTGAGATCCTTTCATTATTTCAATTTGATCAAATCCTGATGTCATAATACCACCGAAATCGTAACTATTTTGAGTCCCAGTCGGATCAGAAATATCCACACCATCCACACGAACAGCAACGTAGCTTTGGGATAAACCCCGAAGCCTGATACCTGTTTGGGAGCCCACTCCACCTGACGATGACATTGCTACACCTGACTGGGCGTCCAATAAATTTACTGCATCAAACACGTTTGTTTTTAACTCATCGGACTGCAAAACTTTAACACTTGATCCGGTTTTATTAATATCAATGTCCTGAAAGCCAGCGCTTACATATATTTCACCGAGGTCATAGGTTTCCTGAGCAAAGCAAGTGCTGGCTTGAAACATTAATAAACCAGTTATTGATAATATTTTATTCATAATAACGCCTTTCATTGGCACTCCTGTACCACTATCGTTTTAATTTCTAGAAAGGACTGACCTTTCCGATGTGTAATTTTCACCACAACGGAACTACCGCAACCCATAGAGCGCCCCGCTCACGGATAAGGTGACAGTTTGGCAGGTCTCCTGACTTGCGGATCTTTGCTTCGCTAGGCCTTCCCAGATTATCCAGTGGCTTTTCTAACGTTGCTAACCGCCTACAGTTGCGGGGGCAGTTCCGGAATTGGCTTGAACACAATAAACCTTACCGGATTCCCTATTAAGTGGAATCTCTTCCACACCAAACTTGGTATTATCCTAATATCGGAGGGCTATCATTGCAATGTCACAAATTTCGCATTTATAAATTTTTTTAAGATCACTTTGGGAATACGTGGTAATATAATCATTTGTTGGCATATTCTGATGAATATATTAATGAAAGTAAAAAATTCTGTGATATTTATGATTTTTTTTATTTAGATAAAAGTCTGTATATAGTTAACTAAATGAATTACAATACTATATATTGTGCCGTCAAGAAAAGTAATTTCATTTTTCTTATATTTGTGCATTAAATTCCCATAAAATCCCATTTTTTTCTTGCATTATGGGGATTTGTCGTGCAGATATAGTTTCAAGATGAGTAGGGATTTATAAAGGACGCTAAGATCCTAAATTGAAAGTCAGGTTTCATACAGGCCCCAGTTTCATCTAATAGTTGGAGTGCAGACACATTTCCCCCCCAGATGTCGCGCTCCGGTAGAGCCTGAAGTGGTCGGGCACGAATTCGGCGGATTGGGCAGTGGCAGTAGCCCGGTCCGCCTTTTCGTTTCTGTTCCGCGGAATGAGATTAATTGGGTGATTGAAGTTGGTGCGTAGATTCAGAGGTGAAGGACTTAATAAAGTTGATAGTAAGGGTCGGGTTTCAATTCCAGCCCTGTTTCGGCGAGTAATTGAGTCTTGTGATCCAGGGTGGACAGATGGGCTACAGCCGGAACTCGTTATTGTTTACGGCGACAGCAGGAAAAACTTTCTTGAGTGCTATACTATTCAAGCAATTGACGAAGTTGATCAGAAGATCAGTGATTTACCGAGAGGGTCAATTCAACGGAAGATGCTTGAAAGGCTTTTTCATGGTCAGAGTTTCCCTACATCTGTTGATGATACTGGAAGATTAGTTATTCCCCAAAGATTAAGGGAAAAAATAGGAATAAAAGCAGAGGCATATTTTATTGCTTCTGGAGATACGTTTCAAATATGGAACCCAGAAACATTTAAAGAAGACCAGGAAAAGGCGAATGCTTGGTTGCAGTCTCTTCCAGAAGATTTTGATCCTCTGATATATTTAGATGCCTCGGATCGTCAATCTGATGATTAATATACAGTTTCCAGTTTCTAACTCGCCGCATATTCCTGTTTTAATTGAGCCCATTATAAATCTAATTTCTCCAGTTTCAGGATACTGGCTTGATGGGACTTTTGGCGCAGGTGGTTATACCCGGGCGCTACTTGAGGCAGGAGCAGAAAAGGTTATTTCGATCGATCGCGATCCTCAGGTTTTCGATCTTGCAAAGCCTTGGGTGAGCAATTACCCGGATAAAATTCAGCTTCACAACGATAAATTTTCCAATTTAGGTAAGTATGGATCAGATTTAGATGGCATAGTCTTAGACCTTGGTCTTTCTTCAATGCAAATAGATGAGGCTTCTCGTGGCTTCTCCTTTATGAAAGACGGTCCCTTGGACATGCGAATGTCTAAAAGTGGACCAAGCGCTGCAGATCTGGTGAATACGTCACCCGAAAGTGAGATTGCAAATATACTATATTTCTTTGGTGAGGAGAGATCTAGCCGGCGCATTGCAAATGCTATCGTTACAAGGCGAGCTGAGAGGCCATTCGTCTCGACGCTGGATCTATCTAATGTGATTGAAAATTGTCTGCCTAGAAAAAAACCTGGTGCAAGTCATCCCGCAACAAAATCATTTCAGGCGCTCAGAATAGCCATAAATGACGAATTCACCGAGCTATATGAAGCTTTATTTGCAGCAGAGAAAGCACTTCGGAGTGGAGGTATTTTAGCGATAGTAACTTTCCACTCGCTTGAAGATCGAATAGTGAAACGCTTTTTTCAACTTCGAAGTGGTTCTGCGGGAAATTCTAATAGATATGCACCAGAATTAAAAAATGAAGTTAAGCATTTTCAGATAGTTAATCGAAAAGCAATTATTCCTCCAGATCAAGAATTATTGAATAATCCAAGATCAAGATCTGCAAAACTTCGAATGGCAAAGAGACTGAGTTCCGAGCCAGGCTCAACTCTTTTACCAAGTCAACTTGGTATACCAGCAATACAAGGAAAACATTATGCGTAACTTTTTCTATCTAGTCATATTCGGTTTGGTTATTACTCTCGCATATTGGGCCTATCAGGAAAATGTAAAAACCCAGATGGCAATTAAAAAATCAGAAGAATTTCAGATAGAAATTGGCAAAGCTCGAGCAAAGCTGGCTGTACTTAAGGCGGAGTGGGCATACCTAAACAGGCCTGAACGTCTTATTCATTTAACAAACCTTGGTTTTGATCAATTAAAATTGGCCCCTATTAGAGCGACAAATTTTGGAGAGTTTAATCGTTTAAGCAATGGAACAGGTAATATTAAATGGAGCTCTGCTTTAAATCCCGAGATATCCCAGTCTGAAGTAAGGGTTTATACCAATGATTGAGCCAAGCGGCCGAATACCTTTGCGGCCGCTTGGTAAAGTCCTTGCAGCACGAGAAAGAGGCGAAAATACTGATGTAATCGAACAAGAAAATACCAGACGACGAAACCATGAAATTGACAGCCAAGAGCATTTAAAAGCAAAAGGCCGTTTGGTAGTTCTTGCAGCAGTATTTCTGTGTCTTTACGGAGTGCTAGTCGTTCGTATGGGGCATTTGGCAGCTTCAAATCCACACGAAGCCCAAATTCAGTCAATAGGCTCATCTATTGTTGCCCAAAGAGCAAATATTGTTGACAGGCGGGGGCGTATCTTGGCCACAAATCTTGATACTCATTCGCTTTACGCTGAAACGGCTCATTTAACAGATCCTAGAAGAGCCGCAGATGGGCTGGAAAAAATTTTTCCAGACTTGAAAGCGGATAAACTATACAAGGAGTTTACGGGAAAAAGAAAGTTTCTATGGATAAAAAAACGTATTAGTCCGGAAGCTTATCAAGCGGTACACGATCTGGGAGATCCTGGGTTACGCTTTGGTCCGCGAGAAATGCGACTTTATCCAAATGGTAAATTAGCTGCGCATGTTCTTGGGGGAGCAAGCTTCGGTCGGGAGGGTGTGCACTCTGCTGAGGTAATTGGGGTCGCAGGTGTAGAAAAAACATTTGACGAGAGATTGAGGAGTCCAGCATCATCAGCTAACCCTCTTGAACTTTCAATCGACTTATCTGTGCAAGCAGCAGTAGAGAGTGTTTTAGAAAGCGGGATGTCGCTTCTGAATGCCAAAGGAGCTGCCGCGATTTTGATGAATGTTTACAACGGCGAAATTATTTCACTTGCATCACTCCCCGACTTTGATCCTAATCATCGACCGAAATTACCTTCTAGTGGCGATCCCGGAAACAGTCCATTGTTCAATCGGGCAATCCAAGGCGTATACGAGTTGGGTTCCACATTTAAAATCTTTGCCATAGCACAGGCACTGGAGCTTAACCTGGTTTCTCCAGAAACTATGATTAATGTAAGTGGCCCATTAAGATGGGGGAAATTTAAAATACGAGATTTCCACAATTACGGATCTGAGCTGTCAGTTAAAAAAGTAATTTCAAAATCTTCTAATATAGGAACCGCTAGAATTGCCCAGGAAATAGGATCTTCAGAACAGCAAAATTTTTTAAAATCATTAGGATTTTTTGATATTGTGCCATTAGAAATGGTCGAAGCGTCAGGAGGCAAGCCATTGCTTCCAAAGAAGTGGTCCGAATTATCAACGATGACAATTTCCTATGGGCACGGTTTGTCAGCTACTCCTCTTCATCTAGCTACAGCTTATGCTGCCATAGGCAATGGAGGATACAAGGTTACACCAACACTGCAAATTCAGGAAAATCAAAAATATGGTGATCGAGTCATTTCTGAAAAAGTCGCAAAGCAAGCTTTGACTATGTTGAGAAGCGTCGTCACGGAAGGCACGGCTACAATGGCGGAAGTACCAGGTTATCCAGTGGCTGGCAAAACGGGAACCGCTGATAAGCCCAGCCCAACGGGTAGATACTATGAAGACAAGGTCATAACAAATTTTGCCGCATTGTTTCCTGCGAACAACCCCAAATATGTATTAGTTGTAACCATGGATGAGCCTGAAGATAATACCGGAGAAGAAGTTCGGCGTACCGCGGGATGGACGGCTGTACCAGTAGCGGCAGAAATAATCACTAGAATAGCTCCGTTACTAGGATTGAGGCCTCAAAATAATAAAGATAACTTATTTAGAGTTTTGCCCGCAAAAATGAACTAAGATATCTTTATTACAATCGAATTAAAAACATGTATTTTCTATGAAGTTGCAAAATAAAACATTGTCCGATTTAGGCCTTACCTCTCAAAGTGGTGAAAATCCAGCAATAACTGGCATAACTAATGATAGCAGAAAAGTGTGCGATGGCTTCTTGTTTGCAGCATTGCCTGGCGTAAATTCGCATGGAATTAATTTTGTGTCCTCGGCAATTCACGCTGGTGCTTCCGCTGTCCTAACTGATAAAATCGGATACTCTAATTATTTCAGTAATTCAAACACTTCAAATGTTGTTTTTGTTGTGGTTGAAAATCCAAGAGAAACACTGGCTCGCTGTGCTGCTCTTTGGTTTGAACAGCAGCCCGCTCAAATAGTGGCAGTTACTGGTACAAACGGTAAGACATCTGTGGCCAGTTTCTGCCAACAAATCTGGAGTAATTTAGATATTGAGGCAGTTAGTATTGGAACCAATGGAGTTCGTGGAGCGTGGACGCAGCCATTAAGGCATACAACCCCTGACGCATTGGAAATGCATCAATTGCTCTTCAATTTGAAAGCGAATGGAATAGATCATGTTGCACTAGAAGCTTCGAGCCATGGGCTTGATCAAAGCCGGCTAGATGGTGTTCAATTTTCGGGGGCTTGTTTCACCAATTTTTCTCAAGATCATTTGGATTACCATAAGTCTAAAGATGACTATTTTGAAGCTAAAGCATTATTGTTTAGACAACTCCTCACAAGCGATAAGACTGCAGTATTCAATGTAAATAACAACAGAATAAAATTATTGGCGGAAGAACTTAAAGCGCAGGGTAACTTAGTTGTCACTTTGGGCAAATCCAAAGGCTCAAATATAGAATTAGAAAGGCAAACTTTCGATAGTTCTGGTCAGGAAGTTTTCTTTAAATATGATGGAATTCTTTACCAAAAAAGATTAAATTTAATAGGTGGTTTTCAAGCTGAAAATGTCCTTATGGCAGCCGCATTGGTCATTTCCCTTGGTTCTGAGCCGCAAGATGTTTTCAATGTTCTTCACAATTTAATCACAGTTAGAGGTCGTATGGAACTTGCAGCCTCAAGAGCAAATGGAGCAAATGTATTTGTCGATTACGCCCATACTCCGGATGCAATCGAGACTGCAATTAAATCGCTAAGACCGCACGTTTTTGGAAGAATAATTGCTGTGATAGGTGCAGGTGGGGATCGTGATCAGTCCAAAAGGCCTCTCATGGGACTTGCCGCCTCTCAAAACGCAGATGTTGTAATCGTTACGGATGATAATCCTAGAAGCGAGGATCCAGCAAAAATTCGGCAAATGATTATCAAAGATCTTAGTCGTGATGCCATTCATGAATATGGCGATAGGGCAGAAGCAATTTTAAGAGCAGTTGATATGCTTGATGTGGGTGATGCTTTAATAATATGTGGAAAAGGACATGAAACTGGGCAAGTCATTGGTAATGATACTCTTCCATTTGATGATGCCGAACAGGCTTCAATATCTGTTGAAGCATTGGATGGAGCTTTATGATGTTGTGGTCCCAGAGTGACTTAGTTAAAGCTACTGCTGGTGACCTGAGCGGTGACTGGCGAAATGATGGCGTCGCAGGGGTTTCGATAGATAGTAGATCGATCAAATCAGATGAACTATTTGTGGCCGTTAAGGCAAAACGTGATGGTCACAATTTTATTAATGACGCTATAAGATTGGGGGCGAAAGGTGCTCTGGTTGATCATGTTCCTGCTGAAATTCCCTCAAACACTCCTTTGCTTTTGGTCCCATCTGTACAAGAAGCACTCGAAAACTTGGGCAAATATCAAAGAGAAAGAAGTCAAGCAAAATTGGTTGCTATAACTGGATCAGTTGGGAAGACCTCCTCAAAAAACATGCTCAAAACCATTCTAGAGGTTCAGGGTAAAACGCATGCTTCGCCCGCCAGTTTTAATAATTATCTTGGTGTTCCTTTGACGCTAGCGAACTTACCAATCGACGCAACTTATGCCGTAGTTGAAATTGGAATGAATAAACCTGGTGAAATTGAGCCATTGGCACGAATGACTGCTGCGGACGTAGTATTAATAACTGCAATTGGCAAAGCTCACTTGGAAGCTTTTGGAGATATAGCTGGAATTGCTCATGAGAAAGCCCAAATCGTGAAGGGCCTAAAAAGTACAGGGATTGCGGTATTAAATGCTGATACTCCCGGTTACGAAATTTTGAAAAAACAAACTATAAAAAATGGCAGCCAGTTTATTTCTTTTGGTGGAATAGACAGTAATCTTAGAGCTAAAAAAATGCAAAAACTTAACGGCAGAATTAAGGTCCAGTGCCAATTTAATGATAGAGATTTAGAGTTTATTGTTGGTTCATCTGGCTTCCATTTTGTGGAAAACTCTTTAGGTGTTCTACTTTGTGCTGACTGTCTTGGGGCTAACATTGAAAAGGCATCGCAAGATCTGGCTAAATGGGAGCCATCGAGTGGTCGGGGTTCTTTTGAAAAAATTTTCCTACCCTCCGGTAATATTTTTTTGATTGACGACGCTTTCAATGCAAACCCATCCTCGATGAAATCTGCTTTGCAGCTTTTGACTCAAAGAACTTTAAACTGCAGTCGAAGAGTAGCTTTTTTGGGTGACATGTTAGAGCTCGGTGAGAATGAAGTTATGCTTCATGAGGAAATAATATCCTGGCCAGAGTTAGCCGATGTCGATATTATTCATACTTTGGGACCTTTAATGTATCATTTACATAAAAAACTGCCTTCTAATATAAAAGGTTGCCATTATGAGAGCAAAAATGAGTTAATTGCTGACTTGGAAAATATACTACAAGCGGGTGATAAAGTTTTAGTTAAATCGTCAAAGAGTGTCGGGTTGTCGTCTATAGTGGACGCAATTCGCGCCATGAAGAAATAAATTAAGTCGAGATGTGCGAAAGGGATTTATAAATGTTGTATTGGCTTGCGGCTCTGTCAGATGGAGGAGATTTCTTTAATCTTTTCCGTTATATTACCTTTCGAGCTGGGGGAGCTTTTTTTACGGCTCTAATCTTTGGTTTTGTTTTTGGCCGGCCATTAATTAATGTGCTACGACGTAGACAGGGCAAGGGACAACCTATTCGTGACGATGGTCCTGAAGCGCATGCGGCAAAGTCAGGGACTCCTACAATGGGAGGCTTACTTGTTTTATCGGCATTGGTTTTTTCAACAGTTATGTGGGCCAGGCTTGATAATAATTATGTAATTATAGTCCTTTTTGTAACAATTTGTTTTGGTGGGATAGGGTTTATCGATGACTATCTTAAGGTAAGTCGCCAGAATCCGAAGGGTGTATCAAGTAAAATACGTTTGTTATCTGGTTTCTTGGTAGCCGCCGCTGCAGCATATTTTATTGCTACTAATCATCCAGACGCATTGCAAAATAGGTTGGCCCTCCCGATTTTTAAAAATTTGCTGGTTGATCTTGGATTTTTGTTTGTTCCCTTTGCAATGATTGTAATTGTTGGGTCGGCGAATGCCGTAAATTTGACTGATGGCTTGGACGGATTAGCCATAATGCCGGTGATGATTGCAGCCGGCGCTCTTGGGGTAATTGCGTATGCTGTGGGAAGAGTAGATTTTACAGAATATTTAGATGTTCATTATGTCAATGGTACGGGAGAAATTCTAATTCTTTGCTCTGGGATTTTTGGTGCCGGATTAGGTTTTCTCTGGTATAATGCACCACCAGCTGCCGTTTTTATGGGCGATACAGGGTCTTTGGCGCTCGGGGGCGCTCTCGGTGCAGTTGCCGTTGCTACGAAACATGAAATAGTTCTTGCGATTGTCGGGGGGCTTTTTGTCGTTGAGGCGCTCTCAGTAATTATACAAGTACTTTACTTCAAAATGACAGGTAAAAGAGTATTCTTGATGGCGCCAATCCATCATCATTTTGAGAAAAAAGGATGGGCGGAACCTCAAATAGTCATTCGTTTTTGGATAATTTCACTCATTCTTGCAATGGTGGGTTTGGCGACTTTGAAAGTAAGATAATGCGGATATAAAATATCAAGACATTTAGTAAGTGAGTTTATGATATGCGTAGTCAAAGGGGAAACCTGTGATAAAATTACAGGGATCTAGTAATGAAAATTTCGTAGTTTTAGGCCTTGGTCGGTCTGGGATGACATCTGCTCACGCTTTAAATGCGAGCGGTGCCAACGTGATTTGTTGGGATGATGACCCGAAAAAAAGAAGTTTAGCATCATCACAGGGTTTGAGAGTTATAGGCTCGGTTCCGGATTTTGATTGGGAAAGCATCGATCGCTTAATTATAAGTCCTGGGGTCCCACATCATTTTCCCGTACCGCATCCGATAGTATCGGCGGCGGTTTCTGCTGGCGTTTTGATTGATAATGATGTAGGACTTTTTTTCCAGTCTATTGCAACTATGAGCTGGGACAAGTTTTCAGTACGACCTAGAATAGTTGCGGTTACCGGTTCTAACGGAAAGTCCACTACAGCATCATTATTGCATCATATTTTTTCAGAGCTTGGATATAAATCACAGCTCGCTGGTAACATTGGGCGCGGCGTTTTGGATATTGATCCACCTGAAAATAATGAGTTAATCGTGCTCGAGCTATCGTCGTATCAAACTGAAGTTGCAAGAATTTTATCACCTGACCTTGCTATTTTTACAAACTTTAGTGCTGATCATCTTGAGCGCCATGGAGGCATTGGAGGTTATCTGGCTGCAAAGCGCCGATTATTTACTGAAGGCTGCCCAGATTACTCTATAATTGGAGTTGATGAATTGGCAGGACTTAATTTGGCTCAACAGCTTTCTGCAAGCATAGGTGATGAAAGTATCATTCGAGTTTCTGCTACAAAACAAATGAGAAGATTTGATTGGTCTATTTTTTTGGACGCTGGCTACTTGGTAGAACACCGAAAAGGAAAACAAATAAATTCAATTGACTTAAAGGTTTTTGATAATTTTGTTGGTCTTCATAGTTACCAGAATGCGGCCAGTGCATACGCTGCTTGTAGGGCGCTTGGGCTGTCACCTCGTAAAATTATCGAAGCAATGAAAGGATTTGATGGGCTCGCACACCGATCCCAAAAAATTGCCATGTTTAACGGCATTACGTTCATAAATGATAGCAAAGCTACCAACGTAGAGAGTGCCATGATGTCTTTGAATGCATATGAGAATATTCGTTGGATATGTGGTGGCCAGCAAAAAGATGGGGGCTTGTCCAAACTAAACTCAGTTACACAAAAAGTTAGGCGTGCTTATATTATCGGAGCTGAAGCAGAAAATATATCAAAGCAATTAACATGTGAAAATATCGTTTGTGGCGATATGCGACAGGCAGTTGAA
>NTKT01000002.1 GCA_002457055.1 Rhodobacteraceae bacterium MED-G08 | reverse complement strand
GTTATACCGTCGCTTGATGGGTGATTTTATACCAGTAAATAATCGTAAAGCCGGGCTAATTATGGTTTTTGCGATGTTGATTGTTGGCTTCATAGATAATTATATTGTAGTTATCGCTGAAACCGCAAGTTTATGGCAGTTTCAAATAATAAGAGCAGGGCTGGCTCTTCCCATACTGATAATTATTTCTGCCTTTGGGATGGGTAGGCTGAGGCCAGTAAGATGGTGGGCAGTATATTTTCGCAGTTTTTTAACAGCATTGTCCATGCTTTTTTACTTTGGAAGCCTTGCATTTGTTCCATTTTCTGACGCTTTGGTAGGTTTATTCACAGCTCCGATTTTTGTACTTTTGATTAGTGCATTTTTTTTAAGACAGGCGATTGGGCCGACAAGAGTAATTGCAGTTTTTATTGGCTTTTTGGGGATTTTACTAGTGTTGGGTAATACTGCTGAGGAGTTTAACTATATTAGCTTATTACCTGCTATTGGGGGGTTTTTTTATGCCTGTGGATCAATCGCCACAAGGCAGCTATGCATGGGGGAGACGACACTATCCATGCTTGCTGCTCTCTTAGTTATTCAAGCATTTATAGGTTTCGTAGCAATCTTTTGTTTGTCAACATTTGGATTTGATGCTCCTCTGGGTGCTGATGGTTTTATCCTAAGAACATGGGTTTGGGAAATGTCCCCTTTTATTTGGTGGGTAGTTTTACAAGCAGTAGGGGCAACCGTTGGTGTTGGGTTAATATTTAGGGCTTATCAGATAGGTGATGCTTCATACGTATCCATTTATGAATATTCTGTATTTATTTTTGGTCCCTCGTTCGCTTGGCTGTTAATGGATCAACCAATAGCCACATTACAAGTACTGGGTATACTTTGTATTACTTTCGCTGGTGTCATGATTGCCCTACGTTCGGGTTCGACATCATTAAGAAAATAGGTGTATAATTCCAAACTATAAATCCACATACTAAGTAAGTTATTGAGGTAAGAAATGACAAAGAAACGCAGAAGCAGCTTATGGTATGGAAATAAAGATCGCGATGGTTTCATCCATCGGTCTTGGATGAAAAACCAAGGTTTTCCAGACCATGCTTTTGATGGCAGGCCAATAATTGGTATTTGTAATACTTGGTCTGAATTGACGCCATGCAACTCGAGTTTAAGAGATCTTGCCGAAGGAGTGAAACGGGGTGTCTGGGAAGCTGGAGGTTTCCCAGTCGAGTTTCCGGTTATGTCTTTGGGTGAGACACAAATGAAGCCGACGGCTATGCTATTTCGTAATCTTTTAGCTATGGATGTAGAGGAGAGTATAAGAGCTTATGGTATTGATGGTGTCGTTCTTTTGGGCGGATGTGATAAGACAACTCCGGGTCAACTAATGGGCGCTGCCTCCGTCGATCTTCCAACGATTGTTGTCAGTTCTGGCCCGATGCTTAATGGCAAATGGCAAGGAAAAGATATAGGTTCTGGTACTGATGTATGGAAATTTTCCGAAGCCGTACGTGCTGGAGACATGTCACTATCTGAGTTTATGGCCGCAGAAAGTGGTATGAGCAGATCTAAGGGGGTTTGTATGACGATGGGTACCGCTTCTACAATGTCTAGCTTGGTGGAGGCTATGGGGCTTAGTCTTCCCGCTAACGGTGCGCTTCCAGCCGTCGATGCTCGCCGCATGGCATTAGCCCACCTAACCGGAAAGCGTATCGTAGAAATGGTTGATGAGGATTTAAAGCCCTCAGAAATTCTGACCAGAGATGCCTTTATTAACGCGATAATTACTAATGCAGCAGTAGGGGGATCATCAAATGCAGTAGTTCATTTATTGGCAATAGCTGGTCGCGTTGGAGTAGAGCTGAGCTTAGATGATATTGATTTAGGCAAACATGTGCCGTTGTTGGTGAATTGTATGCCGTCAGGCTCATACTTGATGGAAGATTTTTGTTATGCGGGAGGGATTCCTGCTGTCTTAGCGGAAATTTCTCATCTTCTTAAACCAGTGAAAACCGTTCTTGGGTCTGATCTTGAGGATTATTATAGGGATGCCAAATGTTGGAATAGAGATGTAATTTTTTCTTTTAAAAATCCGATTAAAAGGGATGCAGGTTTGACAGTTTTGAGGGGTACGTTAGCTCCAGAGGGCGCAGTTATAAAGCCCTCTGCTGCAACACCGGAACTGCTTGAGCATCGTGGGCCGGCGTATGTATTTGAAAATGTTGAGGATATGAAAGCCAATATCAACAATGAGGATTTGCCAGTAACCAAAGATACTATTTTGGTTCTAAAAGGCTGTGGCCCGAAAGGGTATCCGGGAATGGCAGAAGTGGGCAATATGCCAATTCCTGCGAAGCTGGTAAAAGAGGGTCTTCGTGACATGGTAAGAATATCTGATGCGAGAATGTCGGGCACTGCCTATGGTACTGTGGTTCTGCACGTTGCGCCTGAGGCGGCGGCTGGTGGTGTATTGGCTTTAGTAAAGACAGGAGATGAGATCGTTTTATCTGCAAAAGAAGGTAGACTTGACCTGTTAGTTGATGAAGACGAGCTACTTGCAAGGAGCGCTTACATGTCAACACCACTTCCCGACTATGAGCGAGGGTATATTAAGTTGTATATTGATCATGTATTGGGTGCTGATAAAGGAGCTGATCTGGACTTCTTAGTTGGTAATGATACGCGCGTGCCACAGCGGGAGAGCCACTAATTATGACTGCTAACTATTCGGACCTAGAAAATAAAAGTGTCTTCGTTACCGGTGGAGGCTCAGGTATTGGCGCAGAAATAACAAAGGCTTTTATCCAGCAGGGAGCAAAAGTAACTTTTGTTCAAAGGTCAGATGCTAGACAGTTTTGTGATGAAATTGAAGCGGAGTTCAATTCGCGACCATACTTTATTAAATGTGATATAACTGATTTAAAAGCCTTAAAAGGGGCCGTTGAGTCCGCTTCTAGTGTTCATGGTGATGTAGAGGTTTTGGTCAATAACGCCGCGAACGATGATCGACATGAGACCCTTAAAGTTACAGAAGAATATTGGGATAATTCACAAGCCATTAACCTCAAGTCGTATTTTTTCACTTGCCAATTCGTGTTAACAGGAATGCGGGCTAAAGGTCAGGGATCGATCATAAATTTTTCATCGATAAGTTACATGATGGGAAATTCAGGGTACCCAACATATACAACTGCAAACGCAGGCATAATGGGCATGACACGATCATTAGCAAGGGAATTCGGTCGCGATAATATTAGGGTAAATGCTATTGCTCCAGGCTGGGTTTTAACAAAAAAACAGATAGATAAGTGGGCTACGCCAGATGGATTGAAAGCACATTTAGATCGTCAATGTATAAAAAGTCATCTTAAAGAAAATGACATAGCAGGTGGAACCTTATTCCTTGCATCTTCATCTAGCAGTATGATTACTGGCCAGCTTATCGCTATTGACGGTGGTGTCGTTATGACTGGATGACAATTTTAAAGGAATTATACTGGATAGCAATTGATTGGGGTTCGAGCAATTTAAGAGTATGGGCTTTGAACAATAACAACGCGATCCTTGATAGTATTTTATCGAATGATGGTATGCTGGGTCTTGCGAGTAATGAATTCGAGCCGTTGCTTCTTGAAAAAATATCAAAATGGGGTGTTGGAGATGCCAACATTCCAATTTTATGTTGTGGAATGGTAGGTGCGAAACAGGGTTGGGTGGAGGCTCCATACGCGTCCATTCCTTACAATCTTATGCAAGAAGCTGATAATGTAAAAGTTCGTTGCAGTGATGATAGGCTTAATGTTCGAATTCTAGGTGGTTTAAGGCAGGATAATCCCGCAGATGTCATGAGAGGAGAAGAGACCCAGATAAGGGGTTTTTTGTCAATTTTTTCAAATTTTGATGGTATAATCTGCTTACCGGGTACTCATACTAAGTGGGTCCATGTTAGTGCTGGTGAAGTGATAAGTTTCCGTACTTTTATGTCCGGCGAACTATTTGATTTGGTGTCCAGATACTCAGTATTAAAGCATTCTGTTAAATCCGATGACTGGAATGACAAAGAGTTTAAAAGCGCAGTTTCTGAAAGTATCTCAAACCCTCAAAAAATTTTTTCAGACTTTTTTAAACTGCGGGCTGATCATCTTTTAAAACAGGTGGAACAATCAGAACTTAGATCAAAATTATCTGGTTATATAATAGGTGCGGAATTGGCGGGCGCAAAACCATACTGGCTGGGGCAAAATGTTGTTATCTTGGGTAACAATAATTTATCAAAAATTTATAAAACAGCTCTAGAGGGTCAAGGAATTTTCGCACAACAGGTAGATGCTACGGAATGTACATTAAATGGGTTGGCGCAGGCTTTTTCTTTAATTAGCGGGAGACATTGAATGGTAAGGGAACTGATTGCAATTCTTAGGGGCGTTGCACCGCACGAGGCGGTGGCTATCGCTGAAGAATTAATTTTATCGGGAATTACCAAAATTGAGGTCCCTCTTAACTCGCCAAAGGCATATGAAAGTATAGAGAACCTAGCAAATCGCTTTTCTGACGAAGCTATAATTGGAGCTGGTACCGTACTTAGAAAAAATGAAGTGGCTAGTGTTTGTAACGCAGGTGGTAAGATGATTGTTTCACCTAATGTTAACGTAGATGTTATTAGAGAAACAAAAAAGCTAAAAATGAGATCTTATCCTGGTGGCTTCACTGCTACAGAATGTTTTGGTGCTATCGACAGCGGATCTGATGGGATAAAATTGTTTCCAGCTTTTCTTATGGGGGTTGATGGTTTTAAAGCCCTTCGAGCAGTTCTGCCACCAAGTCTATCAACTTATGCTGTTGGAGGTGTCGAACCTAGCAATTTTGCTGATTGGCTGGCTTGCGGTGTAACTGGCTTTGGTATTGGAAACTATCTTTACAAAGTAGGTGACACCGTCTCTTCTGTTGGGAAAAAAGCAAAAAAAATTGTGTCAGCATACGACGATGCCTCCAATGAAATTACCTAAAGTATTCGATCATACTATTAATATGCTGGGAGAGGGACCCTTATGGCACCCCAAACTTCGAACTCTATTCTGGTTTGATATACTTAATAGAACAATGCACATGTCCGATGGCTCAAATCATAAGTCTTGGACATTTGAATGCTTTGTTTCAGCAGCCGGGTGGGTATCCAATGAAAAGCTACTTGTAGCATCGGCTACTGATTTAAGGTTGTTTAATATTTTAACAGGTTCGAGTGAGCAAATCTGTCAGCTTGAAAGTAATAATTTGTCTACAAGATCTAATGATGGGCGTGCAGATCCCTTTGGTGGCTTTTGGATTGGTACAATGGGAATCGCCGCTGAACCCGAAGCTGGCTCAATTTATCGACTCTTTGAGGGGGAAATAGTCAAATTGTTTCCAAACATAACAATATCTAATTCGATTTGCTTTTCGCCAGATAGAAAATTTGGATATTTTTGTGATACGCCAGAAAGGCAAATCATGCGAGTTCCATTAGACCAAAGTGGCTGGCCTAGTTCGGATCCCGAAGTTTTTATCGACCTTAGAGAAGACAATTTAAATCCAGACGGTGCTATTATTGATCGCTCTGGCAATCTTTGGTCCGCCCAGTGGGGCGCTTCAAGGGTTGCTCAATATGATAGAAACGGCCGCTTTGTAAGTGAACTCAAGTTCGACGCAAAGCAGATTAGCTGTCCCGCTATGGGAGGTAAAAATATGAGTACTTTATTTGCTACATCAGCTTTTGTAGATTTAGAAAATGCTAGCCCAAATGATGGAAAAACTTTTTTAATTGAAGTTGATTTTGTCGGACAAGAAGAACACCAGGTAAAGCTATGAAACCTAATAATCGCGAGTTAGGCACCTGCTATTATCCAGAGCATTGGCCAGAAGACTTATGGCAAACTGATGCTGAGCAGATGATTAATTTAGGATTAAAGTGGGTTCGTATTGGTGAATTTTCTTGGTCAAGATTAGAACCCAAAGAAAATGAGTTCTCCTTCGAATGGCTTGATCGTGCAATAGAGACACTGGGTCAAGCGGGTTTGTCCATAATTTTAGGAACTCCAACTGCTACGCCACCTACCTGGGTTATAAAAAAGTACCCAGATATGTTAGCATTAGACGCGGACGGGCGACCCAGGGGATTTGGGTCGCGAAGACACTACTGTTTCTCGCACGAAGGTTACAGAAACCAGTGTTCTGAAATTGTAAGGAACTTAGCAGAACGTTACGGGTCTAATCCGTATATTCAAGCGTGGCAAACTGACAACGAATACGGATGTCATGATACGACCATTTCATATTCATCTTCTGCATTAAAATCCTTTCAGAATTGGCTGGCAAAGATTTATGGCAACGATGTTAATAAATTGAACGAGGAGTGGGGTAATGTCTTCTGGTCAATGGAGTACCAAGGGTATGATGAGATACCGTTGCCAAATTTGACTGTTACTGAACCAAACCCAGCCCATGCATTGGCTTTTCGTAGATTTACAAGTTCACAAGTAACTACTTTCAATAGAATTCAAACCCAAATTATAAGAGAATATTCATCGGCCCCAATTATCCATAATTTCATGGGCCGTATTACCGATTTTGATCACTTTGACGTTGGCGAGGATCTAGATATAGCAAGTTGGGATAGCTATCCACTCGGGTTTTTGCTTGATAGAGCTGGAGCAACTGAAACCGAAAAAAATAATTTTCTTCGTCAGGGTGACCCTGATTTTCAGGCATTTCATCACGATTTGTACAGAGCAGTGTGTGGCGGTCGGTGGTGGGTCATGGAGCAACAGCCTGGTCCTGTTAATTGGGCGCCGTATAACCCAGAACCTTTGCCTGGAATGGTCAGACTTTGGACATGGGAGGCCTTTGCTCATGGAGCTGAGACCGTTTCATATTTTCGATGGCGTCAAGTTCCTTTTGCTCAGGAGCAGATGCATTCAGGGCTGTTACAGCCAGACAGTGCTCCCGCACCTGGTTATTTTGAGGCCAGGCAAGTAAAAGCAGAGTTGGACGCGTCTCCACAAATTTCTAATGGATTGTCTGAGGTGGCTATTTATTTTGATTATGATGCTGATGCTGCATGGAATGTGCAGCCTATGGGGGAAGGTCTTAATTACTTTCAACTAATTATGGATCACTATAGGACCTTTCGGCGCTTAGGCTTAAATGTTGATTTTGTACATAAAAATACCAAAGATTTTTCTGGATATAAGTTGATATCAGTAGTGGGGGCTATTCACATTTCCAGTGATTTAATCTCACGTATCTCCAAAGCTATGGCAACGCTTGTTTTCGGCCCTCGAACCGGTGCCCGAGTTGGAAATATGCAAATACCAAAAAATCTACCTCCCCAAATCAATCTTGTAAAATCTCGAATTTTAAGAGTAGAAACTCTGCCATCAAATGTTTCTCTGGAGATTGATCCTGTAGGTAGAGCAGGTCGGTATATTGAGACTATTAAACTTGATAATAATGCTAGTCCATATTTGAAGTTGAAAAATGGTCAAGTAATTGCAACTAAAGAGGAGTCCGGAATCATTTACTTGGCTTCGATGATTGACCAAGAGGGGTTAACTGCATTTTATCAAAAATTATTCAAGGAGATTAAGCTTGATTTTCTTCTAATGCCAGATGGTATACGAAGAAGGTCTACCGAAAACGAAGAGTTTTGGTTCAATTACAATAATAAAGTTGTACAAACCAAAATTGGAGAAATGAAACCTGCAGATATAATTCGCTTGTCTCGTGTTTAATGTGTCTTCAGGGAAATTTGATATAAAACCATTTTTTCACTTGTTATTTAAATACAGTGAAAATTTAGAATATGATTTAGATTACTGAAAGATAAATAATTTGAAGATTTATTTGGAGTTGCGTCATCTGCGAACTATTAGGGCCATCCATGATTATGGTGGAGTAGCAAACGCATCCGAGATCCTGAATTTGACTCAGTCTGCATTAAGTCATCAGATAAAGTTGTTAGAGGAGAATGCGGGGGTACCTCTGTTTATCAAAAACTCTAAGCCACTAAAGTTGTCGGCGGCTGGACAAAAACTGCTAAAATTAGCAGAAAGTATACTTCCGGAAGTTATTTCAATTCAGAATGAATTTGATGAGATTAAAAATGGAACTGCTGGAAGATTACATATCGCCATCGAATGTCATGCATGTTTCGAATGGCTATTTCCTGTACTAGGAAATTTCAGAAAATTATGGCCAGATATCGATGTTGATATCAAGCCAGGTCTAGCATTTGGCGCGTTACCGGCTCTGGAAAAAGAGGAAGTTGACTTAGTAGTTTCATCTGATCCTGAAATAATTTCGGGGATAAGTTATGTGCCTCTATTCGATTATTCACCGATGTTCGTTTGTTCCCCTAAACATAGGTTGGCGAAAAATGATTTTATTGAAGCGAAGGATTTTGTAGATGAAACGCTTATCACTTATCCGGTTGAACGAAAAAGGTTAGACATTTTCAGTCAAATTCTTATCCCAGCGAAGGTAGAACCGAAAGCTGTAAGACATGTTGAGCTTACAGCAATAATACTTTTACTAGTAGCATCCAACCGAGGGGTATCTGTGCTTCCGAATTGGGTGTTAAATGATGGAAATCTAAATCATGATCTTGTTCAAAGGAAATTAACTTCAACAGGGGTTACACGTAAGCTGTATGCCGCAACCCGTGGTAGCGATTTGAAGAAACCATTTGTAGAAGATTTGATCAAATTAGCAAGTGGTAGAGTTAAAATCCCGAAAGTGGTCAAGCAAGACTGAGTTCGTCAGCCATTTGTCGCCCATCTCGGCCCTCAACAAGCTCAAAATTTACTAGTTGATCTTCGGCCAAGCCTTTTAAACCAGATTTTTGGACTGCGGATATATGCACAAAAACGTCATTTCCACCGTCACTTGGTTCAATAAAGCCAAATCCCTTAGTCGTATTAAACCACTTTACTTTTCCTTGTGGCATATTTTGATCCTTATAATATTCATTTACTCTGTATCGAAAATAGCATCTAAAACGTTTAGTTACTGAAAACCTGTGAAGCAGTTTCGATAAGAGGACGTTAGTGCTAAATTTCCATTTAGCCAGTTAAATTTTTTAATAAGGTACTAAGATGCTGATATATGGTTTAAAAAACTGTGATAAATGCAGAGCTGCTCGGAAAGTTTTGCAAAATGCCGAGTTTATTGACATTCGCCAAGTGCCTTTTTCTGTGAAGGCGATAAAAAAGTTAATTGACACTTGTGGTGATAAAATAGTTAACAAGAAATCCACTACTTGGCGCTCTTTGCCTGAAATCGATAGGCAGCTCCCTTTGATAGAATTGCTTCAAGCTTATCCTACCTTAATAAAACGTCCTATAATTAAAGATCAAAATGGTAATTATAGCGTTGGGTGGACTACGCAGATTATTGAAAAGTTTCAGTCGGTATAAAGCTAAGTCTATAGCGTAAACACCGATAAATTAGTCTTGTCTCATATCTGGAGGGACACCCTCTTTTTGCAATTCTAGAATAACTTGCTCAAAACTGATTGTTTTTGTTTGCTTTTCACCTAATGTGCGCACAGTTATTGTTCTTTCTTCAACCTCCCTATTTCCAATAGCCAAAATGGTTGGAACTTTTGCTACAGAATGCTCTCGCACTTTGTAGCTAATCTTTTCGTTTCTGAGATCACTTTCTGCTCTAATGCCAACTGTTTTTAATGCATCGACTATTTCAGTACAGTATTCGTTTGCATCAGTGACTATGGACGCTACAACCACCTGTCTTGGGGCTAGCCAGAACGGTAGTCTACCGGCAAAGTTTTCAATCAAGATCCCTATAAACCTTTCAAAAGAACCTAACACTGCACGATGAAGCATTACTGGTCTATGTTTTTGACCATCTTCACCGATAAAATTTGCGTCCAAACGTTCTGGTAAAACGAAGTCAACCTGCAGCGTTCCACATTGCCAGTCGCGACCGATTGCATCGGTAAGAACAAATTCTAGTTTTGGACCGTAAAACGCTCCTTCACCTGGATTCAATTCAAAATCAAATCCGGCAGAAGTTGTTGCAGCTTTTAAAGCACCTTCAGCTTTATCCCATACATCGTCGTTTCCTGCCCGGTTTTTTGGTCTGTCAGAGAACTTCACTTCAAATTTGGGAAAACCTAAATCTTTATATACGCCTGAAAGAAAATTTATAAATTTTTTCGTTTCACTTTCAATCTGATCTTCTTGGCAAAAAATATGCGCATCATCTTGCGTGAAACCTCTTACACGCATTATACCATGCAGTGCGCCAGAAGGTTCATACCTATTGCATGACCCAAATTCAGCCATTCTTAAAGGTAAATCCCGGTAAGACTTTATACCTTGATTGTAAACTTGAACGTGGCACGGGCAATTCATTGGTTTTAATGCATTTATTGATTTTTCACGGGCATGTTCCTCGTCTACTTCCACGATAAACATATGCTCTTGATATTTGTCCCAATGTCCGGATTCTTCCCATAGTTTTCTGTCAACTACTTGAGGGGTGTTAACCTCTACGTACCCACCTACCTCTTGTTGGCGTCGCATGTAATCTTGAAGTAGTGTGTAGATTTTCCAGCCATTTGGATGCCAAAAAATTTGCCCAGGTGCTTCTTCTTGCATATGGAAAAGATCCATTTCCTTACCTAGTTTTCGATGGTCCCGCTTTGCGGCCTCTTCAAGCATGTTCAAATGTTCACGGAGATTTTCCTTATTGAGAAAAGCAACTCCATAAATCCTTTGTAGCATTTGACGGTTGCTATCACCGCGCCAATAGGCACCTGCAACCGACATTAATTTGAAAGCATCAGCTGGTACCTGTGCTGTGTTCTGCAAGTGCGGCCCTCTACAGAGGTCCTGCCAGTTCCCGTGCCAGTACATTCTAATATTATCATTCTCAGGTATGGCGTCGATTAGCTCTATTTTATATGGCTCTTTTTTCGCTGTATAATATTCGACTGCCTTTCTTCTGTCCCATAATTCAGTGCGGACAACGTCTCGCAAGTTTATGATCTCACGCATTTTCTTTTCAATTTTCCCCAAATCTTCAGGGGTAAATGGTTCTTCGTGGTCAAAATCATAATACCAACCATGATTTATAACTGGACCGATTGTCACCTTTACCTTAGGCCAGATTTCTTGCACCGCTCGGGCCATTATGTGGGCAAGGTCATGGCGAACCAGCTCAATTGCTCGTTCTTTATTTTTCAGAGTATTAATCGAAAGCTCAGCGTCTTTATATATTGGCCAATGAAGGTCCCAATGAGCACCATCTAAGTCAGCGCTTATCGCCTTTTTAGATAAAGATATTGAGATTGTTTGGGCTACTTTTTCAGCAGTAATTCCAGCGTCGTATTCACGTTTACTGCCATCAGGGAACGTTATAATAATTTTTTCCATGTACTTCTCGTCTTTTTGGCGCCTACGAAACGCCCGGTTGCGTATATGCTTACTAATGCCGCGTTGCTGAATGTAGGTCAAGAAAGCTTTGTATTTTTTTTAATATTTGGCTTGTAATCACTTGTAAGACTATGAGACAAAATAAAGGGGTTGAAGCTGACTATGACTATAAAATTTCTGACAAAAAAAAGTAAAAATCTTGCATATTCTGCGAAAGCAGGAGGTGATTTTACACTAGTATTTTTAGGAGGTTTTATGTCGGATATGATGGGATCTAAAGCTACTTATTTAGAAGAGTGGGCGGAAAGAAATCATTATGGTTTTTTAAGATTTGATTATTCCGGTCATGGGCAAAGTTCAGGGTCCTTTCAGAACTGTACAATCAGTGACTGGGTGCAAGACGCGTATGAAATGATTACTGAAAAAACAAAGGGTCCAATTATTTTAATAGGATCGTCTATGGGCGGTTGGATATCATTTTTAATATATCAAAAAATACGTGATCGAATAGCTGGCCTTGTTACCATTGCAGCTGCACCAGATTTTACTGAAGATTATTTTTGGTCAAATTTTAGCGATATGCAAAAGTCTGAGTTATTGAGTTCGGGCAGAATACTTTTACCATCTGATTACGATGAACCGTACCGAATAACACTTAAATTAATTGAAGATGGTAGAAATCATCTTATTTTCAAACGACCCCTAGCCGTACAATGCCCTATTAGAATGTTACAGGGAACAGACGATAATTCTGTGGAAATTCAAACTGCTACGAAATTACTCGATCACATAAATTGTGAGAATATGCGCCTTACATTAGTTGCCGCCGCAGACCATTCGTTTTCGTCTCCTACTTGCTTGAAACTTTTAGAGCAAACTATCTATGAGCTAATACTAGAAGCGGGGACATCTTGATCATAGCACTTATTATTTCAAGCACCGTCTTTTTTTTAATTATCTATTATCTACTATTTTTAAAGCAAAAAGTGCCAGTGGAGGCTTCGAAAAAGTTTTATCTCCGTGGCGAAAATTTAGATGAGTACCTCGTTAGATCAGAAGATAGTATTCCAAACTTAAAAAAAGATTTAAAAAAAAGAATTTTTTGGTTTTCAAGTCCAGGTGAAAAGACGGAGATAGCAATCGTTTACATTCACGGATACTCTGCGAGTCCTCAGGAAGTAAGGCCAGTACCTGAAAAAATTGCAAATAAATTGAATGCAAATCTATATTTTTCTCGGTTGACTGGTCATGGGTGCGACAGTAAGGAAATGTCGAAAGCACAAATTCAAGACTGGTTAAACGATACGGCAGAGGCTATCGCAATCGGTCACCAAATTGGAGAAAATATTGTTGTAGTTAGCACTTCTACTGGCGGAACTCTTGTTTCAGCTTTGGCGTTATCAAAGCCTGGCTTTAAACTCGGGGATAAGTTGGTTTTTATCTCGCCAAATTTTGGTCTCAATAAAAAAATGTCGGGGATCTTAACATGGCCATTTTCTCAAGTCTGGATGCCATTACTATTCGGCAGTGAGAGGACTTTTAAACCGAGAGGGGAGCTTCATAGTTATTATTGGACTACGCGATACTCTACGCAGTCTGTTATAAAAATGGCAAAAATGACAAATAAAATTGCTAAGCTTGATTTCTCCGAGGCTAAATGGCCTGCACTTTTTCTTTATTCAAAAAAAGATAAAGTCGTTAAGCCCTGGTTGATAGAAACAGTTTTTGATGCTTGGGGTGGTAGAAAGTCGCAATTATTAGTAGAAGTGGGGCAATACGATGACCCCAACTCACACGTAATATGTGGAGATATAATGTCACCATCCATGAATGATTATTTCGTAGATGAAATCGTAGATTGGACAAAAAGGAGCTAGCTATATCGTTTCTGTTGAGTTGCTATCCAGATACTTGAACGCTTAATCCCAGTTGTAAATATTTTTCGATCTCACGAGTTATAGCTCCAGACATAGGCCTTGTTAACGAACCAAAAGTCTGAACCACTTTGCCTGATGGATCAATCAAAATTTTGTTGAAATTCCATTTCGGTGAGAATCCAGTTGTCTCTTTTACCCATTTGAAAAAGGGATGGGCATTCTTGCCTCTGACAGAGGTAATCTCAGTCATTGGCAAAGTTAAACTGTAATTAACTGAACAAAATTCTTTAACCGCCTCTATCGTTGCCAATTCTTGATTGAAATCATTTGACGGAACAGCCAACACCGTCAAGCCTTCCTCCCGATATGTATCCGAGAGTTTTTGAAGCGTCTCTAACTGACCCGTAAATCCGCATCGGCTTGCAGTATTTACAACCAGTACTGGTTTGCCCCTAAAATCTTCTAAGTTTATTACTCCGCCGTCAGCGCTTTTAAACACAAATTGACTAGCATTAGACATCGTAGTTGCTCCAATAACTATTGAAAAAACAAGTAAAAGTATTTTCATCATAAACCTCTCATTCACGAGAATTAGTTCAGCGTTAAGTGATTACAAGTTAAATAAACTTTTGATTACAGAAGTCTATTTTGGAGAAATTATTTCATTTTTTCTAATTCGTCTATCATCGATGATATCACTGACAAGCCTTTACTCCAAAATTTAGCATCTGAAGCATTCAGCCCGAACGGAGCTAACAAGTCCGAGTGATGTTTTGAACCACCTGCCTCGAGCATCTCAAAATACTTTGATGAAAATCCAGTAGGTTTCTCCTCATATTCTGCATATAGAGCATTAACCAGGCCGTCACCAAAAGCATAGGCATAAACATAAAATGGAGAGTGAACGAAATGTGGAATATATGCCCAGAATGTTTCATAACCTGCCATAAATTTAAAAGCTGGCCCGAGGCTTTCAGCCTGTACAGACATCCATAGAGTATTTATATCCTCTGGCGTTAATTCTCCTGATTTACGCGCATCGTGAAGTTTGCATTCAAAGTCATAAAAAGCGATCTGTCTAACGACGGTATTGATCATATCCTCAACCTTGTTAGCCATTAAAATTTTGCGAGATTGCAGATCTTCAGCTGCATCTAACATCTTACGAAAAGTTAACATTTCACCGAAAACAGAAGCTGTTTCGGCGAGAGTCAAAGGTGTTGAAGAAAGCATTTCTCCTTGTTTAGATGCAAGTAGTTGGTGAACGCCATGCCCCAATTCATGTGCTAATGTCATGACATCACGAGGTTTTCCAAGATAATTTAGCATAATGTAGGGATGCACATTGGTAACTGTTGGATGGGCAAAGGCACCAGGTGCTTTTCCTGGTTTAACAGCCGCGTCGATCCAGCCTTTTGAGAAAAATGGTTCAGCTAATTCCGCCATCCGAGAGTCAAAACCAGAATAAGCATCTAATACCAATTTTGTGGCTTCTGTCCATGTTATGGTTTGATTTGACTCCATTGGCAGCGGAGCATTTCTATCCCATATCTCCAGATACTCTAAGCCCATCCATTCACGCTTCAATTCGTAGTATCTATGACTTAATTTGGGATAAGAAGCCACAACTGCATTTCTCAAAGCTTCGACTACCTCAGGCTCAACATGATTTGACAAATGACGTCCAAATTGAGGAGAGGGCATGCCACGCCAATGGTCAATAATTTCTTTTTCTTTTGCTTGTGTATTGTGAATACGTGCAAAAATTTTAATATTTTTAGAAAAAACCCTAGACAGTTCGTTGGCGCCCATTTCGCGTCTTGAACGGTCATGGTCAGTAAGCAAATTTAGCGTACTTTCGAGGTTGAGTGTCTCGTCCCCGATAGAGAACTCGAGGCCTGCGATGGTTTCATCGAAAAGCTTTTCCCAAGCATCTCCAACGATTCCCAGTTCATGTAGAAATTTTTCTAGCTCATCAGATAATTGATAGGGCTGGAGTGCACGAATCCTATCAAATACTGGCTTATAGCGACGTAGTTCTTCGCTCTTTGAATATAACAAATCTAACTGCCCATCAGGTAGTTTATTTAGCTCAAGATTGAAGAAAATTAATGAAGAAGTGTATATCGTAATTTTTTCTTGAATATCAGATAAGAATTTAGTGCGTTCTCCATCGGTGGTTGATTGATAGTATCGCAGACCAGCATACGAAATAAGTCGTCCACTAACATTACTAATTTTTTCATTTCTTTTAACACAGGCTAAGAATTCTTTTGCACTAAGATTAACAAGCTTTCCCTTGAAATCATTTGCGAAAATTTCACATTCGTTCTCAAGCCAGACTAAATCGTTTTTTAGTTCTTGGCTCTCTGTGTGGGTATATAAATCGTTGAGATTCCATTCTGGCAAATTGCCTACTTGTTTCCCATTTTTAGCCAACTCTTTATCAAAGAAAATATTTTTAAAATCTACCATTGTTTACCTTTTCAAAGCGCTTTGGTCATAACTAGAGTTCTATGGCGTTGGCAGCAAGAGTACTCAAAAAATTTGTAAATTATTTTTGATGAATTTATCTAATTCGGAAAGTAACCTGGCTAAAATAGAATTTTGTTCCATTAGCAGGTCATGCTTTGCTTTCGGCATGGAAATCAAATCACAGGTATCCCATCTATCACAAAAGGTTCTTACTGCTAAACTATCGATAATTTCTTCTTCCTCTGCTAAAAAACAAAGTGCTGGGGTTCTGGGTGGTCCGGTTCCAATTTGAAATTCTATTTCATCCAGCGCCGCACTTACCCAAGCGGTGCTTGGACCTCCAATTTGTAAATCTGGATACTGTTCCACTTGCTGTCCAAGTAAAGTAAAGTTTTGTAAATCATTTGTTAGTTTATTAGATCCGTAGTCTTCGTGTAGAATTCTAGTTTCGGAATTTGTTGTTGGAGCGTAAGTCTCCATTTTTCCAAGTAACGAAATCAAAGACATAATAATGGGGGCTCCAGATTTCAAAATTGGAGGCATTGCAATACCCCACATGGGTGATGTAATCACTGCTTTTTCAAAGATTGAGGTGTTGTGAAGTGATCTTAAACCAATAAGGCCTCCCATAGAATGCGCGAACATTATCCAAGGTTTTGCAAGCTTGGCGGTATTAGCATTATTTATCATTACCGCGACGTCATTTTGGTAGGACTTAAAGTCTTCTATGTGACCAATATTTCTGTCCTGAAGTAATCTTTCAGAAAGACCTTGGCCGCGCCAATCTATTGTTACAACATTTAGATTTCTATCAAGTAAATTATTAGCTAAACCACCATATTTTTCTAAATAGTCTGCTCTGCCTGGAAATATAAAAACCGTTCCGGCTGGATTTCTGGCCACCCATATACCAGTTCTGATTTTTATTCCATCCGATGTGGTTTCATAGCTGGTTATCGCGCCCTTGGGCCATTCGAATACATCATTAAGGAATGGAGCGCTCTGGTTCATTAGCTGAAGACGTTAGCCAACCGCATTGCAGTTCCCATATCCCCATCTATTTTTAACTTTCCTGTCATGAATGCAGCAGTTGGTTCAAGCTCACCATTAAATATTTCTTCAAATATTTCTACCGAAGCTGTGAATGTAACATCTGCTGGATCGTCAGAAGCGTATACGCTACCTCCGCTAATTACGATCGATCCCTCACTTTCAATTTCGAATTTCGCTGAACCTTCAAAAGATGTATTCGACATCTTTTCTTTTAATGCTGCGACGGCATCGTCAATTACATTTGACATGAAATTATACCTACTAGGTTAAATTTGAATTCACTATAGTATAGCGGCTTTTTTACTTTGAGTTCAAACTTACCGTTACGGCAATAATTGTGAAAGTTTCGTTTTCATACTCTTATCTGATCTTTAAGGTATTAAAGTTCTAAACGATACTGTACAATGCAATTTCTTCATAGTAGCCACTGCAGGCCTTAATTTGGACTAATATTCGAAGAGACTTCTAGATATGAAACAATTCCAAACGGTTTCTGCGGTGCTTGGTCCCACAAATACTGGCAAAACCCACTATGCGATAGAGCGAATGTTAAGCTACAATAGTGGGATTATTGGCCTTCCATTGAGATTATTGGCTCGAGAAGTGTACGATAAAATTGTCCGTTTGAGAGGTGTTTCCAGCGTTGCACTTTTGACTGGTGAAGAGCGTATTGTTCCCAATAAGGCTCAGTATTGGGTCTGTACCGTTGAGGCTATGCCTGAAGGAATGAGTAGTGAGTTTTTGGCTGTCGACGAAATACAATTAGCTAATGATCCAGAGAGAGGACACGTCTTTACTGCTAGACTTCTAAAATCACGCGGCTCCCTTGAGACGCTATTTCTTGGATCGGAAACCATGCGCCATCCAATAAAAAATCTAGTGCCTGATGCAAATTTCATATCACGAGAACGCCTCAGTAATTTAGTCTACACTGGATCTAAAAAAATATCTAGGATACCAACTAGATCTGCTATTGTCGGCTTTTCTGTCGATAATGTCTACTCCATCGCTGAGATTTTGAGGAGATTAAAGGGTGGTGCAGCTGTAGTTATGGGCGCTTTGAGTCCCAGAACTAGAAATGCTCAGGTTGAACTATATCAAAATGGTGATGTCGATTACCTTGTGGCAACTGATGCTATTGGTATGGGCCTAAATCTAGATGTTAATCATGTTGCATTTTCTTCCCTTACTAAATTCGACGGACGACGTAGCAGGGACCTCGCTCCCAACGAGTTGGCCCAAATAGCTGGTCGCGCAGGGCGCGGCATGAATAATGGGACATTTGGAGTTACAGGAGAGGCGAAACCCTTAGATCCAAAAGTAGCAACTTCAATAATGGAGCATCGTTTTACTCCCCAAACAACTTTGCAATGGCGAAATACGAATCTAGAATTTGGGACGATTGACAGACTAATTTCGTCGTTAGAGGTGTTACCTGACAATCCATCACTCATAAAAGCGCGAGATTCTGATGATTTGCTAGTGTTGAAAACTTTAAGTCAATCAGAGCCAATACTCGAACGTGTCAAAGAGCCAGCGGCTGTTAAATTATTGTGGAAAGTCTGCAGTATTCCAGATTTTAGGTCGATCGGTCACGGGGAACACGCATTATTATTGGAGACGATTTTCACCAGTTTATTTGATTTTGGACGAATTCCTGATGATTGGTTACAAAAACAAGTTTCTTCATTAGAGATTACCAACGGAGACATTGATACTTTATCAAAAAGACTAGCATATATGCGAACTTGGACATATGTTTCCCATAGAAAAGGATGGGTTGATGACGTAAATCATTGGCGTAATAGGACTTGCTCGATTGAAGATTTGTTGTCGGATGCATTACATGAATGTCTGACAAAAAGATTTGTTGATCGGCGTACTTCCGTGTTATTGCGTCGGCTTAAAGATAAGGAGGCTCTGGTGGCCGAGGTTGATAATGAAGGTAAAGTGACCGTAGAGGGTGAATTCGTTGGGAAGCTTGAAGGGTTCCGGTTCATGGCAGATAAAGATGCAAACGGTGCTGAGGCCAAGGCTTTGAAAACTGCTGCAACGGAGGCTTTAGTACCTCACTTTAATTTGATGGCCGATAGATTTTACAATGCTCCTGATACTGAAATAGACTTCACGGATCAAGGTGGTTTGATGTGGGGCGAAACTGCGGTTGGAAAGTTGTTAGCTGGTGACAATCCTTTAAAACCGCGTATTAACGTTTTTATTGAAGATTACGTAAATACTGAAATTCAACAAAAAGTTGAACGGAGGCTTCAGCATTTTATAGATCGCAAGATTGCAACTTTGTTTGAGCCACTGCTGGCATTAGAGAGAGATGATAAGCTAGCCGGTCTAGCGCGTGGTTTTGCGTTTACGTTGGTGGAAAATTTTGGATTGGTTCCGAGAGAAACTGTAATTGAAACAGTGAAGTCACTGGACCAGGATGCGAGAGCAACCTTAAGAAAACATGGGGTACGTTTTGGCCAACATACAATTTTTATGCCATTGCTACTAAAGCCTGCTCCAACGAGATTAAGATTGGTTTTATGGTCATTGGCGAAAAAAATAGCTGAATTTCCTAGTGCTCCTCCACCTGGACTGGTTACTGTGCCAAGTACATCCTTGGGTTTGAGCGGAGTAGACACGATGTCTGGATATCGTAATGCTGGAGACAGGGCAATTCGCATAGATATGCTCGAGCGGCTAGCAGACATGCTCAGATTGCAGGACAGCAAAAGTGGATTCGAGTGTAATTCTGATATGCTTTCAATTACTGGCATGACTCTTGAACAATTTGCAGGGCTAATGGTTGGATTGGGATATAAGGCCGAGAAAGGTTCTCGTTTGAAAGCAGTTTCGGAGGGCAATACTGCTCCTAGAACTGAAATTAATCAGGAACCTTTAGTAGAAATTGTGGGCGACCCTAGTGTTAACCTCGAAGAAGTTAAAATTAATGAATCTAAATACGATACCGTCGTAGATATGGAGGAGGAGTTTTATACATTTTTCTGGGTTCCCAAAAAGATGAATAAGGGTAAAAATTTTACAAAGAAAGATGTTAAATCAAGAAAGCAAAAGAGTAAGCTTTCTCCTGTGGAAAGTTCCAAAAGTTCTCGCCACGCAAATAAAAATAACAAGATCCAAGAAAAACAAATCGATCCGGACAATCCTTTCGCTAAGGCGTTGATGGGTTTTAAACAAGAAAATTAACCTTTTGGATGATAAACCGAAAAAAATCCGGATTGATAAATGGCTTTGGTGGGCGAGGTTTTTCAATACTAGAAGTCTTTCGACAAAGATTATTACTAAAGGATCTGTGAGAGTAAATTCACGTCGTATTTTTAAGCCATCAGTTGAGATCAAAGTGGATGATGTCTTAACATTCACATCTGGAAAATCTGTACGCGTGATAAAGGTTTTGTCTTTGGGGGAAAGGAGAGTAAATTATGAAGAGGCAAGAAAGATGTATGAAAATGTTGAAGGTACCGACTAATTGAGGCACTCATAATAAATATATTTACAATCGAATTTAAAGATATAAAAAGTGTTTGTCTGAATTAACTAGCATGAGTGATTAGGTACTGAATTAATTTAGATTTTTTTGACATGAGGCGGCCAGAGTAGAAATGACATATATCGTAAATGATAACTGCATAGGATGTAAATACACAGATTGTGTAGAGGTTTGTCCTGTTGATTGTTTTTATGAAGGTGAGAACATGTTGGTCATCCATCCTGATGAATGTATTGACTGTGGTGTCTGTGAGCCTGAGTGTCCTGCCGATGCCATCCGGCCTGATACAGAGCCGGATATGGAAAGATGGGTGGAATTTAATAGAAAATACTCAGAACTATGGCCGGTCATAATCACCCAGAAAGATCCTTTGCCTGAAGCTGAAGAGAGAGACGGTGAGACCGGTAAGCTTGAAAAATACTTTTCTGAAAACCCGGGTGAAGGTGGTTAACTCTTGGGCTTAAATTGATCCTTTTCATTTTTTAGACTTTCTGTTATCTGTCATCGTCGTTGTGAAGGCATAGAATACGCAAGAGACCCATAAATTTATCAACCGAGATTAAATTATACTTAATTGTCAGGATCAATGGTTAAACCGTCGGTTTGAGTATGAGTATTGAAGGAAAATTGATGGCAAGTTCAAATAATTCAGATTTTCGTCCAAATGAATTTGTAGTATACCCTGCGCATGGGGTAGGTCAGATAATATCCATTGAAGAACAAGAAATAGCCGGTACTAAGCTCGAATTATTCGTTGTGTCCTTTGAAAAAGATAAGATGACTCTCAGAGTGCCTACTCATAAAGCATCAGAAATCGGAATGAGATCTTTAAGTTCTCCAGAAGTCATTGAGAAGGCTATGACCACTCTCAAAGGCAAGGCCAGGGTTAAGAGAGCGATGTGGTCGCGTCGAGCACAAGAATATGAGCAAAAGATAAATTCTGGAGATCTGATTGCCATCGCTGAAGTTGTGAGGGATTTACATCGAAATGATGACCAGCGAGAACAAAGTTACTCTGAAAGGCAGTTGTATGAAGCTGCATTAGAACGTTTAACTAGAGAAGTCGCTGCGGTTGATGATGGGGATGAAGTATCTGCAGCAAAAAAAGTCGACGACGTTCTCGTTTCAAGAGCTGCATAAAATACTAGAATAGTTTGGCAATTTCGGTACTAATCTGGCAACTTAGAGTCAATATGATAGAACAGGGGTTCTAGCCCTGCGGTACTTTCAGTGTGATGTTCTTGCCGCCTTTGATGTAACGGAGCTCACTTTCTCCAATTGCAGCCACCTCACCTCCATCTATAGTGTCACCGACAGTCACCATTTGTCTTTTCCCATTTGACAGGCGTACAAGTGCCCGGCGCGACTTTGAGTTTCCATAAACACCGATTAGGTTAGTCCTTCGCAGATTAAGCACGTTCTGAATGGTTGCTTTCTTGGTTACTCTTGGGCTTGAAGGTACATCTGGGACTATCCCTGATATGTTGGCTTCATCGCCTTCATATTGTATAACACCCAGTGCCTGATCTATTAACATGCTAAGCCCGCTAGGGCGTTCCCTAGGCTTTACGCGTAGACCTTTGAAGTTAATTGATGAGGTTGAGAGACTTGAAAGATTATACTTTGAGAGCTGAATATTGTTGGGTCTTAATCGCGGTTTTTTTTCTGCAAGTTTACGCTTTTTTGCGGCAATTAAAGCATCGGGTGTTTTGTCTGCAGGCCTAGTTTTTGGGCGCAGCTTGGACAGTATCTTTATATTTACGTTGCTTTCACCGATACTTAAATAGTTTGGAATAGGTTTTATTGGTGGTATAACTTCTGGGTTGCCAGAAAAAACTTGATGTCCGGCCGGGGCCAAAGCTCCTACTTTTGTAGCAATTGCTAGGCCATTTTCGTCTAATTTGAAACTAGAGCCTATCGAAAGTGGTGATCGAATATCAAGAAGGGCTTTCAACTCTGATACAGTAGTGGCTTTGTCTAACGCGATTGCATCCAAACTTATAACTGAAGGGTCTATTGATGTTATGTATACGTCGCCAAGCGGCACATTCGACGGAGGTTGAGCTTGCACTGGAACTTTTGGCCAAATTCCACTTTCTGTATAGAGCGATGCTACTTCGATGTCATTTAACCGGCTGTATTTGGATTTTCCATTTCTTAATTCGCTAAAATCTTTAAAATTTACGCTCTGTGAGGCCTCCACGGCTAATTTAGAATATGAGTTTGAATCTACCTCTATCGTGGGCTCACTTTGAGTAAAAAGAGGCCCCTCGTATCCTGTTTTAACTATTTTTTTCTGGGCGGATGCAGTAACAGATTGATCAGATATAGTTTGATTATTTGAAAAAATGCCAAATGCAAACTTTTCGTTTAAGAAACTTAGAAAAATAAAAGAAAAAAATAGTACGACACCAAATCCTACAAACCAATTCTTACCCGGTCTGTTCGTGTCCAGCCCGTTAATATCCTTTAAGATTTTTGCACTAAGCAACATATCATTAGACGGATGCACAAGATATTTAGATTTATCTTTGTTCACCTACAAACCCCCAACTTCGAATTTAACTCTAAAGATAAATAAGAGCTGCATCAACCCATAAACTTCTCTTAAATTACGTCAAAATTTTGTAAAAGTTTATCCACACTTTAGATAATTTAGAGATTATTCTTCATGTAATAATTACTTGAGAGATTTATCTAATGCCTGCTTGAGATCGCTGATCAAGTCATCCGCATCTTCGATGCCGATCGAAATTCGTACAATTTCTGGTCCTGTGCCAGCAGCTTTTTGTTGCTCAGTGGTTAGCTGTCGATGAGTTGTAGATGCTGGATGGATAACAAGTGATCTGCTGTCTCCCAAGTTTGCAACATGACTGAAAATGTCTAGGTTATCGACAAATTTTACACAAGAGTCGTATCCACCTTTCAGGCTAATTGTGAAAAGTCCACCGGCTCCCTTTGGGCAAATTTTTTCTACCCTCTCATAATATGGTGAGGAAGATAGTCCTGCATATGTAACCTTTTCGATCGCTGGGTGAGACTCTAACCAGTTTGTTATTCTCATGGCATTTTCAACATGCTTATTCATTCTAAGTGAGAGAGTTTCGATACCCAACAAGGAGTAGTGCGCGGCTTGAGGATTCATTGTCATACCTAAGTCTCGCAGGCCGATTGCTATTCCATGAAAAGTAAATGCTAATTCCCCAAAGGTTTCCACAAACTTCAACCCATGATACGCTGGTTCTGGCTCGGAAAGGGATGGAAATTTTCCAGACTTGGTCCAATCAAATTTTCCACTGTCAACAACACAACCGCCTGTAACAGTACCGTTTCCAGTCAAATATTTCGTAGTGGAGTGAACTACAATAGTCGCTCCATGTTCTATTGGTCTGCACAGATATGGAGTTGCTGAGGTATTATCAACTATCAATGGAATGCTGGCGGCGTTTGCGATTGAAGAAACCTCATCCAGATCAGTTATATATCCACCCGGATTGGCTATCGCTTCACAAAAAATTGCCTGAGTGTCTTCATCAATAGCAGATTGAATCGCCTTGAAATCGTCAAAATCTACAAATTTTGCGCTCCAGCCAAAACGTTTTATCGTGTTGCTGAATTGGGTTACTGTTCCACCATAAAGACGCGTAGACGCAATTATATTTTTGCCTGGTTTCATTAATGGAAACAAAGCCATAATTTGCGCAGCGTGACCTGAAGAACAGCAAACCGCACCTACACCACCCTCTAATATTGCAATTCGTTCTTGCAAAGCCGCAACGGTTGGGTTTGTAAGCCGTGAATAAATATAGCCAACTTCTTGCAAATTAAATAGCCTGGCTGCGTGCTCAGAATCCTGGAATACAAATGCAGTGGACTGGTAAATTGGAGTTTGTCTTGATCCAGTTGCAGGATCTGGAGAACTGCCTGCATGAATTTGAAGTGTATCAAAACCGTAAGAAGGACCCTTTGCCATTTGTAATCTCCATAAATTAGAATTTTCTATCCAGAAGTTTTAGCAAAGCAAGACAACTATCACCATAGGAAACATGATCTTATTTTTCTTGCCTATGTAGGAAAAATATACTGCCATTTATATTTTTAGAAAAATTTTTTACTTCGGTGGTCATTTATCCGTTGTATTACGAGGCGGTAGGTAATTGTTTTTAAACACTCTTAATCAATAATTTTATAGAATAATATGGTGGGCGACCTTGGAATCGAACCAAGCGTGCGTCTCCGCGAGGGAGTTACAGTCCCCTGCCACACCTTGCGGCCTGTCGCCCACTAGCTATAAACCAGCTACTGGGTGATTAGCGTTAGGAAAATCTGGCGTCAACAGGAAAATCCTGTAATAAAAATGAGACTTGAGTTCATATAGTTGAGAATTGAATAAGGTAGTTCTTATGAAAAAGCCAAAATGGGTGGTCGAGAAAGAGCGCCTTCGAAAATCTGAAAAAGAAGAAAGTTTTTTTCTTTTTGGGCTTCATGCCGTGGAAGATGCATTATTAAATCCTAGGCGCAAAAAAATGCGTTTAATAGTTACAAAAAATGCCCGAGCGAAGTTGGCGAAGGCAATTGATGTTTCGGGAATTACTCCTGAAGTGTTAGAACCCAGAGACTTAAACGATTTTATTGATAAGAATTCCATTCATCAAGGCGCATTGCTTGAGGTGAGACCTTTGGAATGGGGCAGTCTTATGGATGTCGTAATGCAATCGAAGTCAAAATTACCAAATCTTGTACTATTGGACCGTGTAACTGATCCTCATAATGTGGGTGCAATTCTGAGGTCTGCAGAAGTTTTTGGTGCTAGCGCTGTTGTGGGCACTAGGCATCATAGTGCGCCAGAAACTGGAGCTTTAGCCAAAGCTGCAAGCGGCGCTCTTGAACGTCAACCTTACATCAGAGTAAAGAACCTTTCGGATTCGATATTGGAATTAAAGAAAATAGGCTTTGTAGCTCTTGGTTTAGACGCCGCTGGTTCTAGTGACATTTCTGATGCAGCAAAGCTGTACTCTGATAGACCCATTGCTCTAATTCTTGGTGCTGAAGGACCTGGGCTTAGATCGCGAACGAAGGAAGTGGCAGACGCTTTAGTTAAAATTGAGTCGATATCATCATTTGGCTCACTCAATGTGTCTAATGCCGCGGCTGTCGGTTTGTATTCTATTACCGCAGTATGAAAACTTGTTATTATCAAGATCAGTAATGATTTTAGTTATCTTTGTTTTAATAATTCTTTAATCCTCTCTGGTAAAGTTTATCTAAAATGGGTATCTCATGAAACTAATATTTACGGGAGAAGTTTTCTTTGAGTTTTGATAAGCCAGGTAAGGTAGAAAAAAGTTATAGTGACGTCATTTCTTCAATTTCTGACATAATTGACGATGCGAGAAATGGGCGTATGTTCATTCTTGTTGACCATGAGGATCGTGAAAATGAAGGGGACTTGGTAATACCTGCGCAAATGGCGACCCCTGATGCAATCAATTTTATGGCGACGCACGGCCGTGGATTAATTTGCCTTGCACTCACCTCCGATCGTATCTCCCAGTTAGGTTTAAGCTTGATGAGCACTCACAATTCATCGAGACATGAAACTGCATTTACAATTTCTATTGAGGCACGTGAGGGCGTGACTACTGGAATTTCTGCACATGACCGGGCGCTTACAGTTTCCACCGCGATAGACTCTAATAAGAACCAAGCTGACATCTCTACGCCTGGACATGTTTTCCCTTTAAAAGCAAAAGATGGTGGTGTCCTCGTTAGGGCCGGACACACGGAAGCGGCTGTAGATATTAGTCGTCTTGCAGGCCTTAATCCATCTGGCGTAATCTGTGAAATCATGAATGAAGATGGCTCAATGGCCCGATTGCCTGAGTTAGTGGCTTTCGCTCAGAAACACGCACTTAAGATAGGTACAATTTCAGATTTAATATCATATCGTAGAAGGCATGATAACTTAGTTAAAGAGGAAAAAGCAGGAAAAGTTAAGTCGGAGTTCGGTGATGAATGGGACATGTCGATTTACGAAGACGAAACCCACGGCGACCAGCATATAGTCTTAACAAAAGGTGACATAAAAAGCGGTGATCCAGTGCTAGTCAGAATGCACGCCTTGGATCCAATGTTAGATATTTTAGGAGTTGGCCCGTTTGGCCGTGCCAATGAATTGAGAGAAGCTATGAAAATAGTTGCGGAGGAAGGCAGAGGAGTTGTCGTTTTGTTGAGAGATACAGATATGAAGCTGTCTTCTACTGAAGCGGCTTCGCCCAAAACGCTCAGACAATATGGTTTAGGCGCACAGATTTTGTCTTCGTTGGGTTTATCCCGTCTCATTTTGCTTACCAATTCTCCAAAGCCAAAAATTGTAGGATTAGAGGCCTATGGGCTGGAAATTACCGGTACAAAGAAAATATCGGAGTTGAAATAATGGTAAAATCGGAACCAGCCAGCGATATAAAGCGTCCAAAGTTTACTAAGCCAGTTAAGGTTCTGGTAGTTGTGGCTCCATATTATAAAGAAATAGCAGATGATTTGGTTGCTGGGGCAACGGAAGAAATAAGTGCGTCTGGCGCTGAGTTTGAAATAGTTAACGTACCTGGAGCGCTCGAAGTCCCAACTGCAATTGGAATGGCTAGTCGCCTATGTGACTTTGACGCGTATGTGGCGTTAGGTTGCGTAATAAGAGGAGAAACGAGTCATTATGAAACAGTGTGCAATGACAGCTCGAAAGGCTTGCTTATGCTCGGTCTGCAAGGATTAAGTATTGGCAATGGGATATTAACTGTTGAGAATATTAACCAGGCCAAAGAAAGATCTGATCCCAAAAAATTGAATAAGGGTGCAGGTGCAGCCCTAGCCGCTTTGAGTTTACTTTCTTTAAGTCTTTCTTGGCAGGAAAAGAGTAAAGATATAGGCTTTAAATCTTCTGGTAACACATGAATTTAGCTTACTTGTAATGGTTGCATCTAGTAAAATTTCGGGAAACCAAAGTAGAAAAATGAAGTCAATGAGCCGGCTTTATGCCGTGCAAGCTCTCTTTCAAATGGAACATTCTTCAGTCTCTGTAGATAGGGTCTGCGAGGAGTTTTTAGAGTTTCGTTTTGGCGATAATGATCAGGATCTAAGATTTATTGATGGAAATCAGAAGCTTTTTAAAAATTTAGTTTCAAATGCAGTTAAATTCCAAGCGGCTATTGATCAGATGACTGATAAGGCTCTGGTCGATAAGTGGCCGATTGATAGAATTGATCCAACTCTGAGAGCTTTGTTCCGAGTAGCAGGGGCTGAAATGAAAGGTTCAGATACGCCGTCAAAGGTAATAATTTCTGAATATTTAACTATATCTGAGGCGTTTTATCCGGATGGTAAAGAAACAAAATTTGTAAATGCAGTTCTAGATTTCATGGCGAAGGATGCAAATCCAGCTGATTTTTAAGCTGATTTAAATAATGATTATTTGTCAATCTATTAAAAGCTTTAGTTAAAGCAGTGGGCCCCATAGCAACCGTCGGGTTATCTCATTCCCGAGGACCTGTTTTTACAGGTGGGCGCCAGGTAAATGAACCAAGATTCAAACAGAGCCAGCTCCCTCGGAATTGCTTAAGGCCACCGGAATGCAACCTGAGACGAGTTGAACAGTAACCCACCAGCGGTTAGGTAATCCGTCAAATAATATTTTGCAAGTGGCATTTAAAATAAGCAAGATATAATATAGTAGGGCAGCCTAATTGTTTTTCCAAATAAGAGATAATGGCGGATTTTAATTCATCAGGTCAAAGAATTGCGCGGGGGGTTGCTAGGCATTTGGCAAGGTTGAATTTTGCTTCTTTAGAGGAGTTTGTTCCAACTCGCGGATTACGTGTGGATTTAATGGCGATTGGACCAAAAAGTGAAATTTGGATTATCGAATGCAAGTCAGGACGTGCTGACTTTATGGCTGATAAGAAATGGCAAGGGTACTTAGATTATTGTGATAGTTTCTTCTGGGCTGTAGATATGCAGTTTCCAACAAATATACTCCCGGATGAGGGTGGCTTGATCGTGGCTGATGCGTTTGACGCTGAGATACTACGAATTCCTGAAGAGAGTCCACTTAGTGCTGCCCGCAGGAAGAAAATAATTCACAAGTTTGGGCGAGATGCAGCGTTACGTCTGAGATCTTTCCGTGATCCAGATTTTCCGTATGGCTATTAAGTTAACTTCTTTTTGTGTCTACAAGTTCAGCAGCAACTTTGGCTGCAGATAAAATTTCGTCAGCGATTTCTCTCGCTTCGTCAGGCTCAAAATCCATCGGTATTTCTATGGAGTTATTCGATACATAAAGGCGTACCATTCCCTTTTCCGTTGGCCCTATTTGCAGACTAGCTTCAACATTGGATTCCGTATCAATCCCCATAAGTATTTCCTTTTGTGCTGGTTTTAAAACTTACACGATAGTTACCTTCAAAATAAGCTCTAAGCAAACATAATGACCGTAACTTTCATGGCTAAGAAATATATTTAAATTACTTGCAATTAGAGTTTTTGAGCGATAGATCCCAGATTAGTGCCGCCTTAGCTCAGTTGGTTAGAGCGCTGGATTGTGGATCCAGAGGTCCCCCGTTCAAGCCGGGGAGGCGGTACCACCAAAATATAGTTTACAGGTCTGTCTTACATCAAAAAAATTGATGAAATACATATAAAGTTAAATTTAATATTCATTTTCTTCCTAAAAGCATGCTTCCCAAAACATTATTTTTTAAAAATAGTTGTTGATAGACAGTACTTGTAAGGTGCAGAGCAACTAAAAGTAAAAAAATTGATTTAAGCATAACATGCAAGTTTGCAAAAGCTTCGATACCTCTGAACCATCCCATTGCTCCCGTGATTGGGAGGGCAAGCAACAAAAAATATAGAGTATAATGATTTAAGTGCTTAATAATCTTGCCTACATAATTGATTTTATTATCTTCACGGTGGTTAGAGTTGTCAAAACGCTGAATAAGACGCGCACATGCCAAGCAAAAAATAACAAATCCTGTTAAGATATGAAGCGAGATTAAAGGGCTTTCCAGGACTTCGTACCCGTTAAATCTTGCTTCCAAAGATTTCGAGATTTTGTGAGAGAATAAAAATTGTGGTACGATCAGGATAACCACAAGCCAATGTAGTATTATTTGGCTATTTGAATATTTTCCATCCAATTACATACTCCTTAAATTTATCCGTCCATTTTAAGGGCTGATATGAAGGCCTCTTGTGGAATATCTACTTTACCAAATTGACGCATTTTTTTCTTTCCAGCCTTCTGTTTGTCCAGGAGCTTCCTCTTTCTGGTAGCATCACCGCCATAACATTTTGCAGTTACATCTTTTCTCAAAGCTGCCAGGGTCTCGCGCGCTATTACTTTACCGCCTATAGCCGCCTGAATAGGTATCTTAAACATATGGCGAGGTATAAGGTCTTTTAGTTTTTCACACATGGCACGGCCTCTAACTTCTGACCGGTCCCTGTGTACCATTACTGATAGTGCGTCGACTGGTTCTTCGTTTACCAAAATCTGCATCTTGACCAAATTATCTGTTCTATACCCGGTCATTTGATAATCAAATGAAGCATAGCCTTTAGTAACTGATTTCAAGCGATCGTAGAAATCAAACACCACCTCATTTAACGGCAAGTCATATACAACCATCGCACGAGAGCCGGCGTAGGTTAAATCTTCTTGAATCCCTCTACGATCCTGGCAAAGTTTAAGCACGTCTCCCAAATAATCATCTGGTACCAATATTGTCGCTTTTATCCTCGGTTCTTCTAAATGATCCACCTTTGACAAATCAGGCATATCAGCAGGATTGTGCAGCTCAATCATTTCTCCATCACGAGAATAGACATGGTAAATTACGCTTGGAGCAGTAGTAATCAAGTCTATATCATACTCTCGCTCAATACGGTCTCTTATTACCTCAAGGTGAAGTAGTCCTAGAAATCCACAACGAAATCCAAAGCCTAATGCAGCGGATGTTTCCATTTCAGAGCTAAATGATGCATCGTTTAGTGCCAGTTTTTCGATTGCATCCCGTAAATCTTCAAACTGGGAACTGTCAACAGGAAATAAACCACAAAAAACTACTGGCTGACTTGGTTTAAATCCAGGCAACGCGGTATCTGTTCCCCGTTTGTCGTGCGTGATCGTGTCGCCAACTCTAGTATCTCGAACCTGTTTAATTGATGCAGTAATAAACCCTATTTCGCCCGGGTAGAGACAATCAACATTTTCCATCTGTGGTTTAAATACACCAATTCTATCGATAGTGTGGAGGGTTCCGTTAGACATCATTTTGACGCGATCACCCTTTTGCATCTTACCGTCCATTATTCTTACTAAGACTACTACTCCCAGGTAAGCATCGTACCAGCTATCGACCAGCATTGCCTTAAGTGGTGCGTCAACATCTCCGGTTGGTGCAGGCAACTTATTAACAATGGCTTCCAACGTTTCACCAATACCGATACCTGATTTCGCACTGACTTCGATCGCTTCGCTAGCATCCAAACCGATAACATCCTCAATTTGCTCAGCTACTCTGTCACAATCTGAGGCGGGTAAATCAATTTTATTCAGAACAGGTACTATTTCATGATCGGCGTCGATTGCTTGATAAACGTTTGCCAGTGTTTGTGCCTCAACCCCTTGTGTGCTATCCACTACCAAAAGCGACCCTTCAACAGCTCTCATTGACCTGCTTACTTCGTAGGCAAAGTCTACGTGACCTGGAGTATCTATCAGGTTAAGAACATATTTTTCACCATCTTTGGCAATATAATCAATTCTAACTGTATTGGCTTTAATTGTAATCCCACGTTCGCGTTCAATGTCCATGCTATCGAGAAGTTGCTCTTTCATATCCCGATCCGACACAGTTGAAGTCGTTTGAATTAATCGATCGGCCAAAGTAGATTTGCCATGATCGATATGAGCCACTATCGAAAAGTTTCTTATATTTGCGAGGTTTGTCATATTTCCGATATGAGTTTAAATTAGGCTTTGGTCAAGGTTCTTTTTTATAAATTCTTGACCAATATTGCACGATATTTAAAAAATAAAGTTACTGTTAAAAATCACTTAAAAAAGTTCTAACAGCAGCTTCAAATTCACGTGGTTTTTCTGCATGAAGCCAGTGCCCGGCATTTGGTATTTTGGCAAACTTTGCTCTAGGAAATAGTTTTTTTATACTAGGTCGATGTGTAATTTGTAGATAGTTACTTAATGCTCCAGATAAAAAAAGTGAAGCTTTTTCGTATTGTCCTGGCAGCTGAGGAAAAGAAATTATTTTTTCCATTTCACGCTCGAGCACATCTAAATTAAGTTTCCATCTTTTATTTTTTATATCAATTGATTGGGCAAAAAAGCTCCGCAACTCTGGCTCTGGAACACTTTCTGCTAACTGTATTATGGCATCTGTTCTGGTGGCTAATCTATCTAACTGAACTTTTTTCATTGCACTAATGTACTGAGTATTATCGTGTGAATAGCTAACGGGTGCTATGTCAGCGATAATGAGTTTCTCTACTAGGTTTGAATCCAATATTGAGAGTACCATTGCCGCTTTTCCACCCATCGAATGACCTAAAACAGCCATCGATCCAAAGTGTTTAAGAAATTCTTGAAGATCTCCAGCCATGTCGAAGTAACTTTGGGTTTCGCACCATCGACTGTCACCATGGTTACGTTGGTCGATGGCAAAAACTTCTCTTTCATCTGACAGTCTTTTCGAAATTACACCCCAATTTCGTGCTGAACCATATAATCCATGCACAATCAAAAGTGGGGTTTTATTAGATTGCGTAGATGGGTAGTGTATATAATTAAGCATTATACCCCTATGTCGCTTATTTAAATTTGAAGGTAGAATAATACAGTGTGCGGTAGATTTGTATTAGAAACACCATTAAAAGCAACTGCTGAAATTTTTAACGCGAAAATGGCAAAAAGTTTGGTCTCGGCGCCCAATTTTAACATATGCCCTTCTGAAAACATTAGTGTGCTCGTCAGCAATTCGGGTAAGAGAAAATTAGGACAGATGCGCTGGGGTTTTGTGCCACATTGGTACAAATCGGTTGCAGATGGGCCATTACTATTCAATGCTCGAGCAGAAACTCTTGCTGAAAAACCTGCGTTTAGAGAAGCTTGCCGTAAAAGGAGATGTTTAATACCAGCGGATGGCTTCTACGAGTGGAAAAAAAAGTGGGCTCAAAGAGTAAACCTTTTTATGTTAGGAGATCAGATAGGCAGCAAATGATCTTTGCTGGAATTTGGCAATTTTCGGATGATCGGGAAGATAGAATCCCGACGTGTACGATCATAACTGTACCTGCCTCAGAGCAAATATCAGGGATCCATAATCGTATGCCACTTTTAATAAATCCGTGTGACTGGGCTGTCTGGCTCGGTGAAGGGCAGGGTGTCAAAGCGGCTAAACTTATGAAAACCCCTTCACACATCGAACTGGAAGTGCTCAATGTTACTAATGAAATAAAATCAACAAATGCGCCTATATGATCACCGCCTCAGTGAAAATATAATTTACCATTGTTATATGCTTGACGCTAAATTTTGACCGTACTAAGTAACAGGCACGATGCGGGTATGGTGAAATGGTATCATAAGAGCCTTCCAAGCTTAAGGTGCGGGTTCGATTCCCGCTACCCGCTCCAAAAAACCATCACACTACGGCATTAAATTCAAAAAAATCGTTAAAGACAAATTTTTGTATGTAGATAAAAGTGTGGCGGACTGTCACTATTCATTAGATTATATTGACAGCAAACAGTGACTCATGTTTCCGTCGACTATGTTCTTAAGAACTGGGGCGAGTCCGATGGTTGTCGTATTGGGAGGCAACAACGATTGTAGACTCGCCACTCCCTACTTTCTTTGGCCACATATGGATCAGCACTATCATTTTTTTTGAGTTAGTAAAAAGTTTAAGAAATTAAATTGCATGCTTTTCTAAAAAAAAATACCCAATTGTCGTTTCAGTATCTATGGATGATAAAAAGCTCATAGAAACTATTTGGAATGATATGGTTCTCAAAAAACGGTTTGAAAATAACCCTTACAGCTTATCGTGCAGTGAGATTGAGCTTTTACGAAACCAGGAAAAGTTTGAAGAGATAGTTAATTGGGAAAAAACTTCCACTCATGCAAGGCTTTTGAACAACTTATACTTGGAAGGTTATAAGCACTGAAGTTAACAATTAGACTAAGTTAATGAGTGACAATTTTTTATATGGCAACTTTATTAGTTAGCTACTTAAGAGTTTTTTATTAAGCTCAATATTCATGTTGGTAAAACGATTTTTGTACAGTGATAATAAAATAATTAAAGTAATTCAATACCTTAAGGGCGCCAGCTAAACCTACTTGTTCATCATTTAAAATTTTTTGTTTATGCAAAAATATTTTTTAGTAAATAAATCTTTACTCCGCAGCTTGACGTCTGTTAGTTTCGCCGTTCTTAATCAAGCCACGACGAAAAACACGGAGAGGGAATGTCGCACGCTGCGAGATCAAAAGAAAGAAAACCATCAAAAGAATTAGGTGCGTTGTCAGGTCTTTTACCGTTTTTAATTCCTTACAAAGGATTAATAGCAGCGGCTTGTCTGGCGCTTATTCTAACCGCTGGTTTATCATTGGTCCTGCCATTAGCGGTACGGAGAGTAGTCGATACATTTAATAATGGAAACGAAAGTATGCTAGATTTATACTTCGTTGCAATTTTAGTAGTAGCAGCATTATTGGCAGCGGGCACAGCAATACGATATGCGCTTGTCACAAAATTAGGTGAACGCGTGGTTACCGATATAAGGGAAACCATATTTGAGCGAGTTCTCAAAATGAGTCCCCAGTTCTACGAGACAATAATGACAGGTGAGGTAATTAGCAGAATAACTACTGACACGACTCTTATTCTGTCAGTTATAGGATCTTCCATCTCTGTCGCGCTGAGGAACATTTTGATTTTCGCAGGTGGACTTGCGCTTATGCTTGTCACTTCTGTCAAATTAACCAGCTTGGTCCTTCTTATAGTCCCGGCTGTTGTAATTCCAATACTCACTTTGGGCAGAAAGCTAAGAAGGTTGAGCCGCGAAAATCAAGATTGGATCGCATCTTCTTCAGGAAATGCATCAGAGTCGTTGGGAGCCGTACAAACAATTCAAGCTTATACACATGAAAACCTCAGTATTAATGCTTTTAACGATGTGAGTGAAAAAGCCTATCGTTCGGCACGAAAGAGAATTTCTACAAGAGCCTGGATGACCGCAATTGTCATATTTTTTGTATTTTCTGGAATTGTTGGAGTTTTATGGATTGGTGCTCGAGATGTTAGACTAGGCGTTATATCGACGGGTGTTTTGGTGCAATTTGTAATCTACGCTGTAATGGTTGCTGGAGCCGTTGCCGCTTTGTCAGAAATTCTGGGAGAACTACAAAGGGCAGCTGGTGCTACAGAGCGGCTGGTAGAACTTCTTAATTTACGAGATTTTGTAAAAGACCCTCATAAAATTAAAGAGTTTACTGTGCCTGTAAGGGGGGAAATTGAATTCAATTCAGTTAATTTTCGGTACCCGTCCAGGCCTGATAGCCCAGCCTTATCCGAACTCGATTTTAAGATTAAACCTGGTGAAACAGTAGCATTTGTCGGTCCTTCGGGTGCGGGAAAGTCTACACTATTTCAACTGTTACTACGCTTTTATGACCCAATGACTGGTTGTGTAAAAATAGACGGAATTGATTTAAAAGAACTGGCAAGAGAAAAATTTAGGAAAAATATTGCTGTCGTCCCTCAAGATCCAATAATTTTTGCAATGTCAGCAATTGAAAACATCAGGTTTGGACGGCCAGATGCATCTGATGAAGACGTTATAGCTGCTGCTAAAGCAGCATCCGCACATGAGTTTATAAAGAATTTACCAGAGTCCTATCAGACATTTGTTGGTGAGCGTGGTGTAATGCTTTCTGGGGGGCAAAAGCAACGGATAGCAATTGCTCGAGCAATTTTGAGAGATGCTCCGATCTTACTTTTAGATGAGGCAACAAGTGCACTAGACTCTGAAAATGAACTAGCTGTCAAAAGGGCCGTTGAGTCCCTTTCTAAAAGTCGCACCACATTAGTTGTTGCGCATCGGTTGGCGACGGTTAAAAAGGCGGATAAAATAATCGTTATGAACCAGGGCAAACTTGTAGCTACCGGCACACATGAAGAATTACTATCTGCTGGTGGCCTATACGCCAGATTGGCTAGATTGCAATTTTCAGATGGTGAGGATTTGGCGGCCTAGTTCGATAATACAACATCTTTACCCGTTGATCGTTATCTTAACTCTTGCAAGCCTTTTCTTTTCAAACCAAGATGTATTTATATTGGGCAACATACCATAGATAGGGGAAAAGATGAGTTACGCGTCGATAGCTGATATAAAAAAAATAGAAAAGCTTTCCAAATGGGAAGATCGCGACGTCCCAAAGACATTGTATGGTATGCTTTCTAAAGCAGCGCAAAACTACCCAAATCATGATGCAGTAAGCTATCAAATATTTTCGGGTCCAAAAGATAAAGCGGAAACGTTTTCATGGAAAGAGTTGTTCGATAAGGCATCCCAAGCCGCGAACATGTTCCGTAGTTTGGGAATTAATGAGACTGATGTGGTGGCTTATGTTCTACCTAATGCAAATGAAACATTATTCTCTCTTTTGGGCGGTGCAATTTCGGGTATAGTTGCACCGATCAACCCACTATTGGACACGGAACAAATAGCAGCTATTTTGCGAGAAACTGATGCAAAAGTTGTTGTAACCTTGAAGGCTTTTCCAAAAACTGATGTTTGTCAAAAAACTGCACAGGCAGTTGCTTTAGCGCCGAATGTCCACACAGTACTAGAAGTAGATTTGTTAAGGTATTTAACACCACCAAAGTCTTGGATTGTTCCATTGATTAGGCCAAAAAATGATACACAGCATTCTGCGAAAGTAATTAATTTTAACGAATTGTTAGAACAGCAAAATACCTCGCTTGATTTTGAGGATATTCAAGAAGACCGTGTTGCCGCCTTATTTCATACGGGTGGAACAACAGGCATGCCTAAAGTTGCACAGCATAAATATTCAGGGTTGGCTTACAATGGATGGCTTGGTGCGGAATTAATATTTTCAGCTGATGATAATATAATTTGTCCGTTACCTTTGTTTCATGTTTTTGCTAGCCACGTAATTATAATGGGGGCCATAAGTTCTGGCGCCCATGTTGTTTTCCCGACACCGCAGGGTTACCGAGGAGATGGAGTTTTTGACAACTTTTGGAAATTAATCGAGCGGTGGAAAATTACTTTTATTATCACAGTACCGACAGCTGTCTCACAATTGATGCAAAGGCCTGTAGATGCTGATATCTCTTCAATTAAACAAGCTTTCTCCGGGTCAGCTCCAATGCCAATGGAATTATTTAGACGTTTTGAGGGAGCTGCTGGTGTGGAAATAATTGAAGGGTACGGGTTAACTGAAGTTACTTGTCTCGTTTCTGTAAACCCACCTATCGGTTCAAAGAAAGTTGGTTCGGTTGGTCTCCCATTGCCATATACGGACGTTAAAATCATCACTCAAGAAGATGGTAAATTTAAAGAATGTTCGGTGGATGAAATTGGAGAAATATCTATTTCTAACCCAGGTGTTTTTGCAGGAAAGACCTATACTGAGGATGATAAAAACAAAGATCTATACTACAAGAAAAAGTATTTAAGAACGGGCGATTTAGGCAGAAAAGATGGTGATGGGTTTGTTTGGATAACCGGGCGTGCCAAAGACCTAATTATTAGGGGAGGGCACAATATCGACCCTGCTGTGATTGAAGAAACACTTCTTGGGCATGATGCGGTTGCTTTCGCGGGTGCGATAGGTCAACCAGATGCTCATTCAGGTGAATTGCCATGCGTATATGTAGAGCTTGTGGCCGGGTTGACTGTCTCTGATCAAGAGTTAATGGAGTACGCTATTAACAATATTGGTGAACCTGGCGCTAAACCTAAACACCTAGAAATTCTTAAAGAATTGCCTAAAACTGCAGTTGGGAAGGTATTTAAGCCTGATCTCAGGAAAATGGCCATCACTAGAATATTTGATCAAGCTCTGTCCGAAAAAAATGCTACAGCCAGAGTTTCGGGTGTTAAAGATGATAAGAAATTAGGCCTTGTTGCACAAATAAAAGGTGAAGCACCTGATGCTTTAATTAAGGAGGTTTTGCAAGATTATACGATACCGTGGGAGCGTTCTTAAAGGCTAACTACTCGACTTTGGCGGAGCACCGCCAAGAAAAAAGTTTCCGTTTTTATAATCGCATGGCTCATCCTGCATCATAAGGTGCAGACCATCTCCGTCAAACGGGTTCTGCCTTGCAAGACCCTCATTGACCTCTATGCCGAGGCCCGGAGCTTGTGGTGCTTTTATATATCCGTCGTCTACCTGTATCGAACTCTTAATAAGTTCGTCATGGAACTTCGTCTCAATAGTTTCGAGAATCAAGATATTTGGAATAGATACAGCTAATTGAATATTCGCCGCCCATTCAATTGGTCCAGCATAAAGATGAGGAGCCATTTGAGCGTTGAATACTTCGGCTATTGCAGAGGTCTTCTTCATTTCCCAAATACCCCCAGCGCGACCTAATGCAGGTTGAAGAATTGAAATACCCCCACTTCTCAGTAAAGTGGCAAACTCATATTTTGTAGTTAGTCTCTCACCTGCGGCAATTGGTACTTTCAACGATTTGGCTAATTTTTGAAACTCCAGTAAATTATCGGGTGGAATAGGTTCTTCAAACCACAATGGGTTGAAACGTTCGATGGCTTGGCCAAGTCTTATGGCTCCAGAAGTAGTAAACTGTCCATGGGTTCCCAAAAGTAAATCCGCCCTATTGCCTATTGCTGCTCTTATTTCCTCCATGAATGAAACACAAAGCTCTATATCTCTTAGGGCAGGTTGATGACCTCCACGCATTGTATAGGGGCCGGCTGGATCAAATTTAAGTGCTGTATACCCTCGCGATACTAAATCATAGGCACTTTCAGCTGCATCTTCTGGGGAAGTCCAAAATGACTTTAAATCATGATTTTCAAGCGGATACAGGTATGAATAAGCTCTAATACTTTCGTTCATTTTCCCGCCTAGTAAGGCCCAAACTGGTCTGTTGCGTTCTTTTCCAAGAATATCCCAACACGCAATTTCTAATCCTGAAAATGCCCCCATGACAGAAAGATCCGGCCTCTGAGTAAACCCAGATGAAAAAGTTCGTCTGAACATCAATTCTATATTTTCTGGTGATTGATTTAAAAAATATCTCTCAAAGACGTCTTCAATAACTGCCGTCATAGCTTTTGGACCAACGGATGATGCATAGCATTCTCCCCATCCAACAACATTCGTATTTGTCGTTAATTTGACCAAAATCCAGTATCTTCCTCCCCATCCCGGAGCGGGGGGGGCTGTTACAATTACATCCAGATTAGTTATACGCATCTGATATACCATTAATTAAAAACAATCAGATTTCTCTTTGCTGAACCAGATTTTGTGTCGAAAATTGCCTCATTTATTTGATCCAGTTTCCACTTTTTTGAAATTAGTTCATCCAATTTTAACCTATTTTGTAGATATAAATCAGCAATCCAGGGAATATCCCTTTCTATGACGGTATCACCCATTTTTGACCCAACCAGTTTTTGAGATGCTGCCGCTAAGTTAACAGGCTTAAAAGTAGCTAGTTCATTGGTTTTTGTCATTCCCAGCATAACAACCTGACCGCCTTGCGCGAGATATAGGGGGGCCGTATCGTACACAGCGACCGCGCCCACTGAAACAAATACAGCATCGGCGCCACCGCCTAATTTTTCTTTTGCCAATTTCCATGGACTACCCTTGGTGCCTAGGATGCCATCAGTGGCTCCAAATTCTATTGCCATGTTTAATTTTTCCTCAGAAAGATCTACTGCTATTATTCTGCGAGCGCCCGCAAGTCTTGCACCTTGGATTGCATTGAGCCCAACGCCACCCGCACCGATTACAATCACATCTTGCCCCGGTTTTATTTTTGCAGCATTTACAACTGCTCCAATTCCTGTAATCACACCGCATGCCATCAATGCAGCGGCCTCATATGAAATTTTACTACTTACTTTGACTATTTGCGACTTATCAACCACTACTTTTTCCGCAAATGCTCCACATGCCATAGCTTGCATTAATGTGCCTCCATTTGAGGTTTTAAGAGGGCCGTTTGTCCCATCGTATTCGGTCATGCATATTGTTGGTTGGCCTTGTTTACAATTCATACAATTTCCACAGGATCGAATAAGCGTAACCACAACTCGATCCCCAATAGCTAGACCTTCAATATTATCTCCGATGTTGCTGATTTTACCGGATGCTTCATGCCCATAAACTGCTGGTAAAAAACCACCCCATGCTCCCTCCATGTAAGAGATATCAGAGTGGCAAATAGCGACTGCCCCTAGCGTAACCTCAACCTCATTATTAACGGGCGAACGTAGTATAACATCCTCAACCTTCAATGGTTTGCCAAATTCATGTGCTACGGCGGCTTTTATTTTGGGCATTACAACCTCTGTTTTAAAAGCAAATGATTGCTATTTTACAAGCTAAGGCTATACAAAACACGCAAACATGCAATGAGTTTTCGAAATTATAAAGTGCTTGCTGGCTTGCGTCTGGATATAATAAACAAGCACAATAGAACCATAAGCGCAGAGAATAAAAACGGCATACCAGGGAAATAATATTTTGCTGTTTTGTCTGAAAAAACGGCTAAAATCCACGTCATGGTTATCGGCGTTATGACCATGGCAATGGCATTAAGTGAAGAGGCCACACCTTGTATGGCTCCTTGTCGGTCGTCACCAACTGACTTTGACAGAATTGCTTGTATTGCTGGTTGAGCAAGAACGCCGAGGGACGCAAGTGGTATTAGTATGATCAAGGTTTTACCGTCAGTTAGAAATGCAAATGTAAACATGGCAGAGAACTCGAAACAAAACCCTATTATAATTGTTTTTTTCTCGCCCCAAATTTTTATTGCTGGTCGCACCAAAACGCCTTGGACTATTGCAAAGCATACTCCGTAAATGGTTAGGGAAATTCCTATCATCCCAGGAGACCAACTGAACCTTTCAACTGTAAAAAAAGGCCAGATTGCAGCATAGATCGAAGTCCCTATAGTGAATAGCAGAAATACCAAAAGTAATGAATAAATTCCTTCAAATTTTCGAAGGTCTAAAATTGCACCAATTGGGTTTGCTCGATACCACATGAATTCTCGTCGGTTCTTTGTTTTTAAACTTTCTTTAAGTACAAAATAACATAGCACACCGTTTGCAGCAGCTAGCATTGCTGCTGCGAAAAATGGGGCTCTGGGACCCCATTCTCCTAATAATCCGCCTATCAAAGGCCCAAGAACAAAGCCTAGACCAAATCCAGCGCCAAGCATTCCAAACCGAGCTGCTTTTTCCTCCGGCGAAGATATATCTGCCATATAAGCATTGGCTGTTGCATGGGTTGCGGCAGTGATTCCGCCTATCAGTCTTCCAAGAAATAGTAACCACAGGGTTTGTGCAAAGCCCATTAAAAGATAATAAGCCGCCATAACGAAAAGCGCTAGTAACAGTATTGGTTTTCTACCATACCTGTCGGATAAAGCGCCTAAAATGGGTCCAAAAATAAATTGCATCAATGCAAATGTAGATGCTAGCAGTCCACCCCATATCGCGATGTCAGAAATTTTTTCAGTACCTGTTACCTCCGCAAACAGAGCAGGCATAACCGGAATGATAATTCCAATTCCCATTGAATCCAAAACGACAGTTGTAAAAATCACAAAAATTGGAAGCTTTGAGTTATTGGGCATTTTTAATTAAGATCTTGATAACCAATTTATAATTTAAACTACGTCAAAGTTGCTTTACGTTAAGCGCACGTCAAAAAGGGCCCATTAACAAAATAATTTCAGACACGTTGGTTAAACAAATATTGGCATGGGTCAACCCCATTCTCTAAACCAACTAATTTTGTTGCAGATATTTATAATATCTAAGACTTCTAAAACACATAATTTTAATGTAGCCCATATTACCTAAAAGGTTGGTTAGAATATTATATTCATTTTTTAGGTAAAATAGAATTTAGGGTTTCCTAATACACAACTTTAGTGAAAAGACAGAGCTCTAGAAAAGATTTCTGGATCCACGTTTCCTCCAGATGCAACTACTACAATTGTTTTGCTATCTAACATTTCACTATGGTATAGTGCTGCTGCTAAGGACACCGCGCCGCCAGGCTCGATAACTATTTTTAATCTTTCAAAAGCAATTCTCATTGCCCTAAGAACTTCGCTTTCTGTAACTACAATTCCAGGGTAGCAAAATTCTTTTAAAATGGGAAATGTAAGAATACCTGGAGAAGGGGTAACAATCGCATCGCACAAGCTGCTTGAGTTATTGTCATTTGTTTCTCTTTTCCCAGATATCAACGAGCGTACTACATCATCAAATCCAGCTGGTTCAACTGGGTGCACTTTAAAATTTTTGGCATTTTCCGCACAGGCAAGAGCAATACCGCTTGTCAGTCCGCCGCCGCCACAACATACAAGCAGATCCGCCTCATCGATTCCAAGATCTTTGGCTTGTTCGGTTATTTCCAGTCCTGTTGTCCCTTGTCCTGCAATCACGTCGGGATCATCATAAGGCTTAATTAAAACTGACCCAAATTTTCTTTGAAGGTTTTCACCTATTACTTCACGACTCTCATTATATCTATCGTAGAGCACAACTTCTGCACCAAGTTTTCTGGTATTATCAATCTTAATTTTTGGTGCATCCTCAGGCATAATTACAGTAGACGGTATGTTGTGCATTGTTGCCGCCATTGCTATACCCTGCGCGTGATTTCCGGATGAGTAAGCGAGAATCCCTTTATCTCTTTCTTCGCTTGTCAAAGCTGATATCGCTGAAAAGGCGCCTCGAAATTTAAAGCTCCCGGAATGTTGCAAGCATTCTGCTTTTAGATACGTTGGCCGACCAACTATCTCGTCAATAAATGGTGAATTTAAAAGTGGGGTAACCCTTTTTTTGCCAGATAAACGAGCGTTTGCCGCTAAAATCATTTCAAAATTCATTTTTTATCCTAAGATTTTAGTATTTTTTGAGTTACGCACTTTTAATTATGTTACAAAGCTATTCAAATATATCAATGAGTTGTGTGAGGTTGGAGAATTCATGATTTGGCTTCCAAGGCAAACGTTCAACTGGCTTTTTACCTCTATTGATCCAAGCGGTAGAAAATCCGTATTTAGTCGCCCCTACAATGTCCCAGCCATTTGAGGAGACAAATAGAACTTCGCTTGTTTGATAGCCCATTTTTGAATTTACCAATTCATAAACTCTTTTATCGGGCTTGAAAATTCCGACTTCATCTACGGAGACTATAAAATCGAAATAATTATTTATTCCAGTTGATACGCATGCTGATTGTAGCATCCTTGGAGTTCCATTCGACAAGATTGCCAATTTAACATTCAGCACATTCAATTCGTTTAAGATTTGACCTGTCTCTGGATACACTTCACTTGTCCAGTATAAGTCTAATAAGGTCTCTCGGAGTTTTGGGTCCTCAGCCAATGCCATCTCCTCTAGAGCAAAGTCCAAAGCTTTTGAAGTTATATCACTAAAGTCAGTCTTAAAATTTAAAATATTTTGAAGCCAAGTATATTCAATTTGCTTCTTTCTCCAAATTTCTGCGAGGCCTTCCCAAGAACTCTTTAGTAGGGAATTTGAGGAAACTAACGCAGATTTCCGAGCTGCAGCAGTAATGTCAAAAAGTGTTCCATAGGCATCAAAAACAATTGATTTATATTGCAATTCAAATCCTTTATCGAAAGATTTTTCAGTCAATTTTTAGTAAGACTGTTCCATTTCTGCCTGGTTTCATAACTTGCTCATGAGCCTTTGCGCAGTCACCCAATTCATAGATGCTATCGATAGAAGGGAATAGGGCGTGTTTTACATATGCATCGTGGATTATCTTTATAAGTCTTTTTCGAAGAGGCGTTGGCATAAGATAGACTAAAATCATGTTTAGCGTTAAGCTCTTAAATAAGTATTCTCCAAATGGAAATTGAGGGTTCATATTTTTACCAGAACCGTAGATAGATACAGTTCCCATTGCGCGCATAATTTTTGGTATAACATTTATATTTTCGCCGAATTCCACTTCGACAGCATAATCTACTCCGTTAGGTGCACACTCAAGAACTTTTTTATCAAGGCCAGGATCCGCGTAGTCCAAGACAAAATCAGCACCTAGGTCTTTTAATTTCTTCACTTTATCTGCTCGAGCAGTAGCAATGATTTGGGCGCCTCGGTATTTCGCTAATTGTATTGCTAGGTGTCCTACCGCCCCATTACCACCTGAAATAAATATCGTTTTTTCCTCAATATTAGATTGCATACAGATAAGCTGAGCTGCTGTAAGACCTGGTATTCCAAGGCAAGCTCCGTGCTCAAAGGACATTGAGGATGGCATTTTCACTGCTTGATCAGCTGGTAAGCAAATATATTCTGCGGCGGTTCCGAAAGCCCGGTTCCAGGCACCATTCCAAATCCATACTCTCTCGTTACGTCTTTTTGAGCTTATATTTTTTCCTACCTCAACTATAATTCCTGAGCCATCAGAGTGTGGGATTATTCGATCGAACGGTGGATTACTTACTCCTGGGCGACCGCCGGCCCTAGCTTTAGCATCGGAGGGATTTACGCCAGAAAAATATAGTTTTACCAGCACTTCATTCGCTTTAGGTTTAGGTTTTTCAATGTCTAATACATTTAGTACTGACGATGGAGAGCCGAACGAACTATATGAAACGGCTTTCATCAAATTTATTCTCTTTAACTTATTTCGTTTTTCAATCTAATGACTACATTTACGGAAGTTATTCTCGTTCCATTAGGGGCGTCTGGAAGCCTAGCAATCTCTAAATCTTCCAAAGGGGCGTCAGTTAGTTTTGCTTCATCTTCCCAATAAAAGTGGGGATGATCATAAGTTTTAGTATCAAAATAAGATTTTGATCCATCTACAATTATTTCTTGAATTAAGCCCGCGTCACAAAAGGTTTTCAACGTGTTATAAACTGTCGCCAGTGATACCGTGTAGCCTGTCTGTTGAACTTTAGCAAACAAGGTTTCTGCGGTTACATGTTTATCCTGCCCATCGCCGACCAGCACTTCCGCAAGGCATAGTCTTTGGCGTGTAGGACGCAAATTTGCCTCTTCCAGCCATTTTGTTGCTCTTTGATTTGCAATTGAAATCATGTTACACCTTCCACATTGTACTTATTATACATCCGTTTGCACAAAAAATTCAACGCTATTCTACTTTCACTCCTTGAGAAGGTTCAATGTGATCTTGCAAGCATTGCGAGCGGGGTGTTAATGACTAAGAAAATTTTAAAGAAAGTAAAGAAAAGATGGCAACCTATCCCACTGAATTTAATAAAGAGGAATTGTTAAAGTGCTCAAGGGGGGAACTATTTGGCCCAGGCAATGCTCAGCTACCAGCACCTCCTATGCTAATGATTGATAGAATTACAGAGATTAGTGGAGATAGCGGACCTGATGGAAAAGGTCATGTTGTAGCCGAATTTAATATTACTCCTGATCTTTGGTTTTTTGAGTGCCATTTCCCGGACAATCCAATTATGCCAGGCTGCCTTGGCTTGGATGCATTATGGCAATTGACAGGTTTTAATCTGGGCTGGAGAGGATGGCCAGGTAAGGGCTACGCTTTGGGGGTGGGAGAGGTAAAATTGACGGGCATGGTCCGCCCTGATAGGAAATTACTAACCTATCGAGTAAACTTTTCGAAGGCCATTCAAACACGGCGCCTAACAATGGGCGTTGCCAATGGCATTGTAGAGGCTGATGGTGACGTGATATACCAAGTAACCGATATGAAAGTTGCGTTATCAGAAAACTAAACCAAAGGACAAAAATATGCGTCGTGTAGTCGTCACCGGAATAGGTATAGTATCTTCAATAGGTAACAATACCGAGGAGGTTTATAATAGCCTAATACATGGCAAATCAGGTATTACAAAAAATGAGGATATGGCCTCTTACGGTTTTCGTAGTCAAGTTGCAGGAAACATCAAGTTAGACGTCAGTGAGCATGTAGATAAGCGATCTCTTCGTTTTATGGGGCCGGGTGCTGCATACGCTCATATAGCCATGGAGCAAGCGATCAATGACTCGGGCTTAACTGAGCACGAAGTGTCAAATATTAGAACTGGTTTGGTGGCAGGCTCGGGAGGTCCATCTACGTCCGCTATGTTGACCGCCCATCAAACTGTTTTAAAGAATTCAAGCCCAAAGAGGATTGGTCCATTTGCTGTTCCTAAATGTATGTCATCTACTATTTCAGCAAATTTAGCCACTGCGTATAAGATAAAAGGGATCAATTATTCGATTACCTCTGCGTGCTCCACTTCACTTCATTGCATTGGAAACGCGGTGGATCAAATTTTAATGAATAAGCAAGATATCATGTTTGCTGGGGGCGGAGAAGAATTGGATTGGACGCTTTCGTGTCTTTTTGATGCAATGGGGGCCATGTCTTCAAACTTCAATGAATCGCCCGAACGTGCATCACGTGCTTTCGATGCAAATCGGGATGGTTTTGTAATTGCCGGTGGTGGAGGTATAGTCGTGCTTGAAGAATTGGAACATGCTAAGGCCCGCGGTGCGAAAATTTATGCTGAGGTGACTGGGTTTGGGGCTACATCTGATGGGCATGATATGGTGGCACCCTCAGGTGAAGGTGGGGAACGAGCTATGCGTTTGGCCTTAGGTACTCTGCCAGAGGGTCGTGCAGTTTCATATATAAATGCACATGGTACTTCCACGCCTGTAGGAGATGTTGGGGAAGTTGAAGCAGTACGTAGGGTTTTTGAGAATAAAGAAATGCCGCTGATTAGCTCAACTAAGTCTATGACTGGTCATTCCCAGGGAGCTACTGGAGCCCAAGAGGCTATTTATTGTTTATTAATGCTTAAAAGTAACTTTATTGCTCCATCCATCAATATTGAAGAACTTGACGCCGGTATCAACTCTGGCGAGATAGCGCGCGAATTGGTCGAAGATGTTTCTCATGATACAGTCATGACAAATAGCTTTGGATTTGGTGGTACCAATGGATCAATGCTACTATCTAGATATTATGAATAGTTGGACTTTGTTAAAATGACTGGGCAGCTGGAAGGTAAACGTGGTTTAGTAATGGGTGTTGCAAATGAGCGCTCAATTGCTTGGGGAATTGCAAAATCTATGTCGAATGAGGGGGCCGAGTTAGCATTTACTTACCAAGGTGAAGCATTTAGATCGCGACTTGAACCTCTTGCATCTTCAATTGGGTCAAATTTATTATTTGAACTGGATGTAGCAGATGATGCTTCCTTCGAGAATACCTTTGAGAGTTTGTCGGAGCATTGGGGTAAATTAGATTTCATAGTTCATGCGATTGCATACTCAGATAAAAATGAACTAACTGGTCGATTTTTAAATACCACGCGAGAAAACTTTAAAAACACACTAGATATCTCCAGTTATTCATTAATTGAGGTTGCTAGACGGGCATATCCCTTGATGATGGATAAAGGAGGTACAATATTAACTCTAACCTACCAAGGTTCAAATCGAGTTACTCCTTTTTATAATGTGATGGGTGTGGCTAAGGCTGCTCTTGAGGCAACGACAAGATACCTTGCAAATGATCTTGGGCCCAGTGGTATTAGGGTGAACGCAATTTCTCCCGGACCTATGAGAACCCTTGCGGGGGCTGCAATAGGCGGAGCCCGAAGAACTTTCAAACACACTGAAATTAATTCTCCATTACGCTCTAATGCAACTTTGGAAGCGGTTGGGGGCACCGCAGTTTATCTAGCATCCGATGCTGGTTCCTTTACTACTGGGGAAGTTATATATGTGGATGGGGGTTACCATGTGCTTGGAATGCCCCAAGCTGATAATGTTTAGAACTAGCGAAATGAATCTAGCTGGTATTTCGAAGCTCTTTAGAACATTGCAACTCTACTTGAAAATGGTATAGCGACGTATAAATTGCTCAGTTTGAAAGATTAAAAATGCAAAATCAAAAGAAGCTATTCGTAAAAACCTACGGCTGCCAAATGAATGTGTATGATACAGAGCGAATGACAGAGTCGTTACAAACTGAAGGATATGTTCCTACAGATAGCGCGGAAGATGCAGATATGATCTTACTTAATACATGCCACATCAGAGAAAAAGCTGCGGAAAAAGTTTATTCTGAGTTAGGAAGGTTCAAGAATTTAAAATCCGAAAATCCTGATCTCAAAATAGGGGTTGTTGGATGCGTTGCCCAAGCAGAGGGAAAAGAAATCATTCGAAGGCAGCCATTAGTTGATTTAGTTGTAGGTCCTCAGAGCTATCACAAACTACCGGTGCTAGAGCGACAGATCAAAAATGGAGAGAAAAGAGTTGAAATTGATTTTCCAACAGAAGACAAGTTTGATTTTTTGGCAAGGAGAACCGATGTCAAAAGAGCGCCAAGTGCATTTTTAACCATACAAGAAGGCTGCGATAAATTTTGCGCCTTTTGTGTGGTTCCTTACACGCGCGGCGCAGAGTTATCCCGTCCAGTTGAAAAAGTGACCTCAGAGGTCCGCTCTTTAGTTGATAAGGGAGTAAAGGAAATTACACTCCTTGGTCAAAATGTAAATGCTTATCATGGAGCTGGTCAAGATGGTGCGCAGTTCACGCTAGCCCAACTTATTTGGAAGCTTGAAAAAATTAATGGTTTGGAAAGAATTCGCTATACCACGAGCCATCCTAACGACATGACAGATGATTTAATTGATGCACATAGTGACTGCCAAAAGCTGATGCCTTACCTTCATCTGCCGGTGCAATCTGGGTCAAATAAGATTTTAAAAAGGATGAACCGATCGCATACTGCTGAAACATATATTGATCTGATTAGTCGCATCAGGAAAGCCCGCCCTGATATACTTATATCAGGTGATTTTATTGTTGGATTTCCAGAGGAAACAGATGATGATTTTGAGGATACTTTAGAGTTAATTCGCCAAGTTCAGTACGGACAATCCTATTCATTTAAGTACTCTGTAAGACCCGGAACACCTGCAGCAGAACGTCAGCAAGTCACTGAGGATGTTAAAAATACACGCTTACACGAGTTGCAGAAACTTTTAGTAGAACAACAAAAGACGGTTCAACAAGATATGGTGGGTCGAACTGTTCGCGTTTTATTTGAAAAAAACGGCCGCCAAATTGATCAAGTTGTTGGAAAGTCAGACTATTTGCACGCGGTGCATGCCTCAGGTGATGACGATAAAATCGGTTGTGTGGAAAATGTATTAATTACTAAAAGCAACACCAATTCTCTTCAGGGGAAAATTATCTGATTTTTGTTTGTTTGGTATTTCATTAATCTGTGGCTTGTAATTTTATCTTTTTTGCCTAATTCAAACTTTGTGCATAATTTCAACTAAGTCTTGCGTTTTTCTTGCATGCTTGCAACCATATGACTTGTAGAAGGTAAAGGAGTTCTGATTGGCCCACGGTGTGTTGAAGCAACCTGATAGTGGTGAGGAAAAACTTGAAAAATCTAGCCAATTAGAATTCGCAGATAATAGGCTCCTAATTGATCTATGTGGCGAGTTTGATCGTAACTTAGCTGAATTAGAAAATAAACTTTCCATTCAGATAGTACGACGCGGTAACGTGCTCGATTTAATTGGTGACAAACCGGCGGCCAAAACAGCCGCACTAGTTCTCAACGCACTGTACCAACGATTGGAAAGTGGTAAACTGATAGAGTTGCCGGACATTGACAGAGAAATAAGGTTCACCCTCGATGGAGCAAAAGGCTCTACTGATCAAATGGAAATGTTTTCTAATGGTCGCTTCGAAATTAGAACTCGGAAGAAAACGGTTGAACCGCGCACTGAGGCTCAGCGCACATTTGTGAAATCATTGACCAATAATGAGTTAGTATTTGGAATAGGCCCAGCGGGTACAGGCAAAACTTATTTAGCCGTTGCCGTTGGTGTTTCAAAATTTATTGCCGGTGAAGTTGACAAAATTATACTAAGTAGGCCAGCAGTGGAAGCGGGTGAAAAGCTTGGATATCTACCTGGTGATATGAAGGATAAAGTCGACCCGTATATGCAGCCCCTGTACGACGCCCTGAACGATTTTTTGCCTGCAAAACAATTGGCTAAGTTGATAGAGGAAAAGACTATTGAAATCGCACCGCTGGCTTTCATGCGGGGTAGGACATTAGCCCATTCCTATATTGTTTTAGATGAAGCCCAAAATGCTACTTCAATGCAAATGAAAATGTTTTTAACACGGTTGGGCGAAGGCTCGCGAATGGTCATAACTGGCGATGGGTCCCAGATTGATTTGCCAAATGGAGTTCGATCTGGTCTTCTTGATGCTGAAAGTTTACTGGCAAATATTCCAAAAATCGGGTTCAACTATTTTACATCGAAGGATGTGGTAAGGCATCCTTTAGTCACAACAATAATCGAAGCTTACGACAACAGAAGCCAGCAATAATAAGATTTAATTAATTTGATGACACAGGTAGAAGTTTTAGTTGAAGATGATAGATGGAAAAGCATAAACTTTGAGGACCTAGTTACAAAAACTTTTTATGAAACTTTGAAGAGACTTGGCTATTCGAAAACAGATTATTTTATCTCAGTTTTAGGATGTAATGACAAAAAAATGAGAAAATTAAATCTCATGTTCCGGAGTAAGGACACTTCCACCAACGTATTATCTTGGCCATCGAGGGAAAGATTGCGAATTGTAGACGGCGATCACCCGAAACCGCTTGACCCGACCTTGGATGCTGAACTTGGAGATATTGCTTTGGCTTATGAAACTTGTCTTCGGGAGTCTACTCACTATAATACCAACTTTGCATCGTATGTGCAGCACCTGACGATCCATGGCATTCTCCATTTAGTAGGTTATGACCATTCTAGTGACCCAGATGCAACGCTCATGGAGGATTTAGAAAGCCAAATACTTGGCAATTTAAGCTTGAAAGCCCATACTTAATAATAGACACATTATGTCTAGAAATCTTGGACTCGGAAATGGAAGATAACGACGGATCATCTAAAGCAGCGCAAAGCGCGCCTTCAAAAAGTTTAGTAAATTCTAACTTCAGCGAAAAGTTAATGGGGCTCTTCAGTAGAAAAAAAACTGATGATATCTCTGAAACAACCGATGAAATACAAGAGAATAAAATTTCAACAGTGTCGCACGGCATGTTTAATTTACGCAGATTGTGCGTTGAAGATGTCGCCATTCCAAAAGCCGAGATTGTTTCTGTAAGCGCAGATATAAAAAAGTCTGAACTTGTAAGCGTGTTTAGGGAAAGTGGGTTAACGAGACTTCCAGTTTACGAAGGTACTTTGGATAATCCAATTGGAATGGTTCATCTTAAAGATTTTACATTAGGATATGCCTTTGCGAAGAAAAATACTTTTAAAATTAAAGATATTCTCCGTCCCTTACTATATGTTCCTGCATCGATGACTATAGGTGTTCTTTTAACTAAAATGCAGTCAGATAGACGTCACTTAGCACTTGTGATTGATGAGTACGGAGGCGTTGATGGCCTTGTTACTATTGAAGACTTAATTGAACAGGTCATTGGCGAGATCGAGGACGAGCATGATATTGACGAAGGGCAAATGTGGACTTGGGAAAGTGATAATACGATAGTAGCGCTGGCTCGAGCTTCACTTGATGAACTTGGTCCCGAGATTGGAATAGATTTTACACAAGTTCCAGACATAGATGTCGAGGAGGTAGATTCTCTCGGAGGGCTAGTTTTTGTTCTTGCAGGTAGAGTCCCAGTAAGGGGAGAAGTCGTTCAGCACCCTCAAGGTCTTGAATTTGAAATTATTGATGCTGATCCACGACGTATTAAGCGTGTCAGGCTGCGTTTGAGAACTTCGGTTAAGGCTGCCGAATAAGATGATAGTTTAGTCTGTAAGTAAATGGGTTACTTAAGACCTATAAGTTTGGGTGCGTTACTAGCCGTAGGTCATGCACCTTTCAATCTTTGGTTTCTTAGTTTCAGTGCTATTTGCTTGTGTTTTTTGGACATCGTAAAACAACGTAAAAGATCAGACATCGCCCTATATGTAATGCTTCTGGGTATGGGGTACTTTATATTAACTTTAAATTGGATCGCTGAGCCTTTTTTTGTCGACTTTCGGTCTCATGCGTGGATAGCTCCGTTCGCGATTTTTTTTATTTCCGTAACAATGGCATTTTTTTGGTGTGCATTTAGCTATATTTTTGCACCTTTTGGCGCTCGTTGGGCATTGTTACTGGGTATAGCGACAGCGGAATACTTCAGATCATTTGTATTAACAGGTTTTCCATGGGGTACAATAGCGTCCTTGTTTGTGAATTCTCCTCTGGGTCAGCTTCTTGCTATTTTTGGACCTTTTGGTCTTGGACTTTTTGTTTTTGCGCTTGTGATGTATTTAATTTTTTTGGTTGAAACCAAAAAGTTTTCTTCAGCAGTAGGTGGAATATTTGTTTTGTCATTATTGTTCCTATGGGGATTTCAACGCCAAAACCATGAAGTTTTTTTTACTGACAAAACAATTTTACTAGTTCAACCAAATGCACCTCAAAGTGAAAAATGGGATGAAAATTTAGCCCCAGTTTTTTTTAATAGAATGATAGAAAAGACAGAACAAGCAAATGACGTAAATTTGATAGTATGGCCGGAAAGTGCAATTTATAAACCACTCAACTATGCTAATGAACTATTGGACGCAATAAATGAAGCTTCTTCGGGAGTACCAGTGGTATTTGGGGCACTTCGTTATGATGAAAGTGGAAATTTACGTAATTCACTAGTCTTAAATAAAAGCAGCGATAAGCAGTTGGTATATGACAAGTCAAGACTTGTTCCATTTGGAGAGTACTTACCATTTGCAGGTTTTCTTGGAAATTTAGGTCTCAATTCTATGGTTAACTCCTTTGGTTCGAGCTTTACCAAAGGTCATGGCGCAGATTTAATCGAAGTTGAGCCTGACTTATATTTTCAACCACTAATTTGCTACGAGGCAATTTTTCCAAGTATTTTAAGAGCAACAGCTAATCGCGCTGATCTCATCATTCAAATTACGAATGATGCATGGTTCGGACGGTTTTCTGGTCCATACCAGCACCTCGAAATATTAAAAATGAGAGCCATCGAGACTGGTATCCCAGTTGCTAGATCTGCCAATACTGGGATCTCTGCAGTCATTTCTGCAAATGGAAAAATCATTGACAGTTTACCCTTGGAAACACAAGGTTCGTTAGAATTGGCTATCCCTCAGGCGTTGAAACCCACTTTTTATTTTACATGGGGTGATAGTATTTTTTTTATGATGATTTTATCTCTCATAACTATGCGCCTAATTGTTAAAAGATACTATTGACCGTAGTAGTTTTAACGATTAACCAAAGTGAGGCACGCAACGGCTTCCTGACGCGTGAGATTAAATTATTGGAGCAGAAATCTTGTCTCGAGAAACTTACATTTTTACTTCAGAGTCTGTGTCTGAGGGACATCCCGACAAAGTTTGTGACAGAATATCTGACGCTGTTTTAGATGCCTTTATTGCTTTGGAACCTGAAGCGCGGGTTGCTTGTGAAACTTTTGCAACCACCAATAGAGTAGTGGTTGGTGGAGAGGTTGGTCTGTCTGATAAAAATTTGTTGTCAAAACAAATGGATCAGATTGATGAAATTGTTAGAGCTTGCATAAAAGATATCGGATATGAACAGAAAAAATTTCATCATGAAACCGTTGAAATAACAAATTTGCTTCATGAGCAATCTGCACATATTGCTCAAGGTGTTAACGCAGACGATGACAAGGAGGAGGGAGCAGGCGATCAGGGCATAATGTTTGGCTATGCAACTGATGAAACTCCAGATTTAATGCCTGCGCCTATCCAATACAGTCATGCTATTTTGAGAAGATTGGCTGAGGTAAGGAAGTCAGGCACCGAACCCACTCTTGGTCCCGATGCTAAATCACAGTTGTCAGTCCGTTATGAAAATGGAGTCCCTGTGGGCGTTTCATCAGTAGTTCTGTCTACCCAACATTTAGATGCCTCTTTGTCATCGGATGATGTTCGTGCTATTGTTGAACCCTACATATTAGAAATTTTACCAGACGAGTGGATAGACAGCTCCACTTCATGGCATGTTAATCCAACAGGAAAATTTGTAATTGGTGGGCCTGATGGCGATGCTGGTTTAACAGGTCGAAAAATAATCGTTGATACCTATGGTGGTGCCGCTCCGCATGGTGGAGGAGCGTTTTCCGGTAAAGATCCAACCAAGGTCGATCGATCCGCAGCCTACGCTGCGCGGTACTTAGCGAAGAATGTAGTTGCTGCTGGGCTGGCTAGAAAGTGCACAATCCAACTTAGTTACGCAATTGGAATTTCCCAACCACTATCTATTTATGTGGATAGTTTTGGAACTGGAACAGTATCTGATAAATTAATTGAAAATGCCATAGCAGAATCTATGGATTTAACTCCGAGGGGAATCCGAACTCATCTAGGGTTAAATAAACCGATTTATCAAAGAACAGCTGCCTATGGTCATTTTGGCCGATCACCTGAAAGTGATGGTGGTTTTAGCTGGGAACGTACGGATTTAGTTTCAGAATTATCAAAAAATTTGTAATTATCGGTCTGATGACCTTATCTAGGCTGGGTAACTGCAAGGAATTTACAAATCTAGAACAATACCTACTGATTAAATAATGGATAACAAAGAAAGCAAGCCCAAGAATTTCAGAAATTTCTATGGAAGGTTAAAAGGAAAAGGTCTTCGAGCGTTACAACAAAAACTTTTGAATGACCAACTGGAAAAGTTATCAATACCTGCCGTCAAATATGAGATAAATCCGGATAGGAGGCTTATAGAACTATCAGATCTTTTTAAGAATGTAACATCATTCTCTCTTGAAATTGGATTTGGGGGGGGGGAGCATCTAGTTTATCAGGCAGAGCGCAATCCAAATATTGGTTTCATTGGTTGTGAACCATATATCAATGGCGTTGCAATGCTTGCTGGAAAACTTTCAAAACTTGAGTTGACCAATGTTCGTATTCATCCTGGTGATGTACGAGATTTATTTGATGTGCTGCCGGATGATTCAATTGACAGTGTTTTTTTACTCTATCCAGATCCTTGGCCAAAAAAAAGACATCATCGACGAAGGTTTGTCACAAGCGAATATTTGATAGATCTGGAGCGAGTAATGAAAACTGGTGCATTATTAAAGGTGGCTACCGATATTCCAGACTATGTTCGACAATCGCTTCAAGAAGTGTGCAAGCATCATTTTTCATGGACGGCGACTGATGCTCAAGACTGGAGAGAGTGTTGGAGCGATTGGATGCCAACTAGATATGAACGCAAAGCCCTACGAGAGGGGCGCAGGCCGTATTATTTAACATTTGAAAAGCGAGAGTCCTAGACGTTGATCAAAGTCTAGTTTATCAGAGCCAAAACAAAGGTTTGACAAATGTCTATAAATTGTGACCCAAGGATTATGCGTGCTTCTAGCTCTCGCCCTCTCAAGGGAGAAGTTTCAATTCCGGGTGATAAGTCAATATCGCATCGATCTTTAATTCTTGGTGCCCTTGCTATAGGGCAAACTAGGATTACTGGCTTACTAGAGGGTCAAGATGTTCTTGATACGGCCCGGGCAATGGTTAGCTTTGGTGCTCAAGTTGAAAAAGTTGAAGGTGGTGAATGGCATGTAGAGGGCGTGGGTGTAGGAGGATTTGCTGAACCTGAAACGGTAGTAGATTGTGGTAACTCCGGTACAGGGGTAAGGTTGATAATGGGCGCAATGGCAACAACTCCCATTAATGTGACATTCACTGGTGATCATAGTCTAAACAGTCGACCAATGGGACGCGTAACGGATCCGCTGAGTAAATTTGGAGTAGCTACATTTGGTCGTAGTAAAGGAAGGTTGCCAATGACGATAGTCGGTGCGAGATCTCCCATCCCTATTCAATACACGGTACCCGTGCCATCAGCCCAAGTTAAATCTGCACTGCTATTAGCCAGTTTGAATGTTCCCGGCGATACCATCATTACTGAAACAGAAAAGACTAGAGACCATACAGAAAGAATGCTCAGCTCATTTGGGGCAGAGATAAAAGTAGAAGACTACTCAAACCGAAGATTAATTACATTAAGTGGTTATTCAGAATTAAAAGGTCAAATTGTTCGTGTACCAAGCGATCCATCAAGTGCGGCATTCCCTATTTGTGCTGCTATTACAGTAGAGGGCTCAGATATACTTGTTCCAAATATTACGCTTAATGAAACAAGAGCTGGATTATTTACTACGCTGATTGAAATGGGTGCTAATTTAAGTTTTGAGAATGAAAGAGAGGAAAGTGGTGAGCCTGTTGCCGACATTCGTGCTTGTTTTTCTCCTGATTTGCAAGGGATTGAAGTTCCACCGGAACGTGCGGCTTCTATGATAGATGAGTATCCAATTCTCGCTGTCGTCGCCGCAAACGCTTCTGGAGAGACAAGGATGAGAGGTGTTAGGGAACTACGAGTAAAAGAGAGTGATAGGATTGACGCAATGGCGAAGGGCTTAAGATCAAATGGAGTGTCTGTCGACGAAGGCGAGGATTGGTGGATAGTAAAGGGCAATGGTGCTGGCTCAGTCAAAGGTGGTTCTACTTGCCAGACATTTTTGGATCATCGTATTGCTATGTCTTTTTTAATCCTGGGTTTATCATCACAAAAATATATCGAAATAGATGATTGTTCGCCAATCAATACATCCTTTCCAAATTTCATTCAGCTAATGCGTGAGCTTGGAGCTAACTTAGAAGCACGAGGTTAACAGCTTTGGCAAAGTTTGACCTAGTAATAGCAATAGATGGTACGGCAGCATCCGGTAAAGGTACAATTTCAAAGAAAATAGCACAAAATTATTCTGTACCGCACCTTGATACTGGCCTTCTATATCGATTTGTTGGGTATAAAGTTCTTAAAGGATTTGATCCGGTAAGCGCTGCAGACCAGTTAAATCTGTTCGAACTGGAAGCTTTAGATTTAAAAACACTAAAGGTATCAAATGCAGCCTCCGAGGTTGCTAAAAACCCCTTAGTCCGAGCTAAATTACTAGAATTTCAGAGAAGTTTTGCTTCACAACCTGGTGGTGCTGTTTTAGATGGACGCGATATTGGAACAGTAATTTGTCCTAACGCAGATATAAAATTTTTTATAAGTGCTTCGGCTGAGATTAGAGCGCGAAGGAGATATGAAGAGCTCTTAGGCTTGGGGCACTCAATATCACTCAACAAAGTTTTAAAAGATATACAAGAAAGAGATGAACGAGATTCTAATCGTAAAGTTTCCCCGTTGGTACCGGCAGTGAACGCAAAAAAAATTGATACTTCTGATATGACCATTGCAGAAGTCTATGAATCAGTTTCAAGGGTAATTGAATCAGAACTAAAAAAATAATTTCTTCAGTATAATTGTGATTATTTAGTGTGCAGAAACCCCTTGATTTACAGAAAATTAACATGTAAACCGCGCCCGTCGTGCACTTAAAAGTAGTCAAGAAGATCTGCTTCTAATTGGCTAATCGTAGTAACGCTCGGCAAGTGAAACTAAAGACCGGTGGACCCAACCATCTGGCCAGTAAATATTTAATAAAGGATATAGAGACTATATGGCTCAAAATGCAACTATGGCAGAATTTGAAGCTCTGCTGAACGAAAGCTTCAAGATTGATACCCCCCAAGAAGGTTCTGTTGTCAAAGGTAAAGTGATTGCTATCGAGGCTGGCTTTGCAATCGTTGACGTAGGCTACAAAATGGAGGGCAGGGTAGAATTAAAAGAGTTTGCCAACCCCGGCGAAGCACCCGAAGTTGCGGTTGGCGACGAGGTGGAGGTTTTCTTAAGACAGGTCGAAAATGCCAAAGGCGAAGCTGTTATTTCTCGTGAAATGGCACGTAGAGAAGAAGCCTGGGATAGACTTGAAAAAGCTTATGCAGAAGATGCGAGGGTTGATGGTGCAATTTTTGGCCGTGTAAAGGGTGGGTTCACCGTGGACCTAGGTGGTGCAGTTGCCTTCCTGCCTGGTTCTCAGGTTGACGTGCGTCCAGTTCGTGACGCAGGTCCACTTATGGGTTTGAAGCAACCATTCCAGATTTTGAAAATGGATCGTAGAAGAGGTAACATTGTCGTATCCCGGCGTGCGATATTAGAAGAAAGTCGTGCCGAACAAAGAGCGGAAGTTATCGGAAACTTGGCAGAGGGTGACGATGTAGAGGGCGTAGTTAAAAATATAACTGAATACGGTGCGTTTGTTGATTTAGGAGGAGTAGATGGTCTTCTTCATGTAACCGATATGGCTTGGCGTAGAATTAATCATCCTTCCGAAATTTTAACTATCGGCGAGTCTATTAAAGTTCAGGTTATCAAAATCAATAAAGACACACACAGAATTTCGTTGGGAATGAAGCAACTTGAAGAAGATCCGTGGGAACTGGTAGCTGGTAAATATCCCTTAGAGTCTCTGCATAAAGGCGTCGTAACAAATATTACAGATTATGGTGCTTTTGTTGAATTAGAGGCTGGAGTTGAGGGTTTGGTACATGTTTCTGAGATGTCATGGACTAAAAAGAACGTTCATCCTGGAAAAATTGTGTCTACTAGCCAAGAAGTGGACGTCATGGTCTTGGAAATAGATGGTGTAAAGCGGAGAGTTTCTTTAGGGATCAAGCAATGCCAAAGAAATCCGTGGGAAGTATTTGCTGAGAATCATCCTGTTGATAGTGAAGTTGAGGGTGAAGTTAAAAATATCACTGAATTTGGCCTCTTTATTGGTTTAGATGGCGAGATTGATGGAATGGTTCACTTGAGTGATATTTCCTGGGATGAGCGTGGTGAGGATGTAATCCAAAATTTCCGTAAGGGTGACATGGTGAAAGCGGCAGTTACGGAAATTGATGTAGAGAAAGAACGAATTTCATTGTCAATAAAAGCGTTGGGTGGAGATAAATTTGCTCAAGCTACAGACAAGGTCAAGCGCGGCTCTATAGTAACGGTAGAGGTTACGTCAGTTGAAGATGGTGGAATCGAAGTCGAATACGAAGGTATGAAATCATTTATCCGTCGTTCAGATTTAAGTCGGGACCGCGCAGAACAGCGTCCGGAAAGATTTAGCGCGGGTGATAAAGTTGATGTTAGAGTGACCAGTGTTGATAGTAAGACTAGAAAATTGGGTCTCTCAATAAAAGCCCGTGAAATTGCTGAGGAAAAGGAAGCTGTAGAGCAATATGGCTCTTCTGATAGTGGAGCTTCGCTTGGAGATATCTTGGGTGCAGCACTTAAGGGTGATGAAGATTAATTTATAACATTTTCACAAGTTATAAGCCCCGCGTTTAACACGCGGGGTTTTTTTTATTGATTCGTTAGATGTGAGAAATTGCATTTAAACTTGGAATATAACAGTAACGACGCATCTTAAATTAGAAAAATATATCTTTTTGTAATAGTAATTCGTTAAAAAATAATACTTTAGGACGAGAAATGATTTTAATTTAGTGGGACTGATGATTATAGTTGAACTGCTACAACTAAAAATGCCAGGGAGACGACCCGATGATCCGATCGGAATTAATTCAAAAAATTGCGGATGAAAATCCACATCTTTTCCAACGTGATGTAGAAAGAATCGTGAATACCATATTTGAAGAGATTACGGATGCTCTAGCAAATGGTGATAGAGTTGAACTTAGAGGTTTTGGCGCTTTTTCAGTAAAAACGCGTGGTGCAAGAGTGGGGCGTAATCCTAGAACTGGTGAGGCAGTCAGTGTAGATCAGAAAAAGGTTCCATTTTTTAAAACTGGAAAACTTTTGCGTGATAGACTTAACGGGAAGGCTTAATATTTGACGCGTTACATTCGAGTTATTTTCTTAACTTGTCTTTCCGTCATAATTTTGACCTTAGCTGTTGCTAATAGAGAATTAGTGGACGTCAGATTGCTGCCCCGTGAATTTGATGGTTTTCTTGGTGTTGATGTGGGTTTGTCAATTCCAGTGTTTGTTCTATTTTTAAGTGGTGTTATTTTTGGACTTTTCGTAGGTTTTGTTTGGGAGTGGATTAGGGAAATGAAACATAGATCGGCTTCGAATAGAAAATCTAGGGATCTTGTTCGAGTAGAAAACGAGTTAAACAAGTTGAAACGTGACACTGGGCAAAACGAAGATGAGGTTCTTCTGCTTCTCAATAATAATCAATCAAACCAATGACCCGCAGCTTAAAGGAAATTAGCCCAATTGCGGTTAAAATTTGTGGGTTAACGTCTTTAAACGATATAAAGCTGGCAGCTTCCATAGGCGCTAGATATGCAGGTTTTGTATTTTTTGAAAAGTCTCCTCGTGCGTTGACGTTCGAACTAGGTCGTAAACTAGCACTGGAGGCGCCAATCGGATTGGCTAAAGTAGCGTTAGTCGTAGATGCTGAATTCTCGTATTTGGATGAACTTACTAGCAAGGTTCCAATAGATATGATACAGATGCATGGTTCCGAAAGTCCGAAATTAGTATACGAGATCAAAAGGCGATACGGTCTGCCGGTTATGAAGGCCGTTGGTATTTCTTCTGAAAGTGATTTAGACAAAGTAAAGTCATTTTGCGAAGTTTGTGATCAAATTCTATTTGATGCAAAACCTGCGAATAGGCACGCTTTGCCTGGTGGAAATGGGGTGCAATTTGATTGGTCTATCCTTGCAAATAGAAGCTGGTCAAAGCCCTGGATGTTGGCCGGGGGATTAAATGCCAGTAATGTTCAAACAGCTGTGAAATTAACCAATGCAAAGCAACTGGATTTATCAAGTAGTGTGGAGCTAAGCCCTGGTATAAAAGATGCGACTAAGATGAAGAATTTCATGCAGGCTTTGGACAATTGTAATTTTGGTAATTAATATAACTAAAATCCCTTGAACTTGGCGGCAAGTAATATAACAACTTAGTATCGAAACGTTAAAATTTCTAATAGGAGCTTGATTTTAGTGGCCAATGATCTTTTCAATAGTTTTATGACTGGTCCTGACGAAAAAGGTAGGTTTGGGCAGTTCGGTGGACGTTTTGTATCGGAAACCTTGATGCCATTAATACTGGAATTAGAGGACCAATATGAAAAAGCTAAGTTGGATTCAGAGTTCTGGGAGGAAATGGACTACCTATGGAAGCATTATGTCGGTAGGCCTAGTCCCTTGTACTTCGCTGAGCGTTTAACAGAGAGGCTTGGTGGAGCAAAAATTTATCTCAAACGAGATGAATTAAACCATACAGGCGCCCATAAGATTAATAATGTTCTTGGTCAAATTATATTGGCCAGGAGAATGGGAAAGAGCCGCATTATAGCTGAAACTGGGGCGGGTCAACATGGTGTTGCAACGGCAACTGTATGTGCAAAGTTTGGTTTAAAGTGTATCGTTTACATGGGCTCACATGATGTGGAGCGTCAGGCACCAAATGTATTTCGTATGAAACTACTTGGTGCCGAGGTTATTCCAGTTACATCAGGCAGGGGTACACTTAAAGACGCTATGAATGACGCTTTGAGGGATTGGGTAACGAATGTAAGAGATACTTTTTATTGTATAGGTACGGTTGCAGGTCCTCATCCTTACCCAGCGATGGTTCGCGACTTTCAATCTATTATCGGTAAAGAGGCTAAAGACCAAATGATGGAGGCAGAAGGTCGATTGCCCAATACATTAATTGCAGCAATCGGGGGTGGGTCTAACGCCATGGGTTTATTTTATCCCTTCCTTGATGACAAAGATGTGGAGATAATTGGGGTTGAAGCAGGTGGTAAAGGCGTCAATGGCAAAATGGAGCATTGTGCTTCGTTAACCGGTGGAAGGCCTGGCGTACTGCACGGTAATAGAACATACCTACTACAGGATAATGATGGCCAGATATTAGAAGGCTTTTCGATTTCAGCAGGCTTAGATTATCCTGGAATAGGTCCTGAGCATGCGTGGTTACATGAAATTGGAAGAGCAAAATATGTCTCAATCACAGATAAAGAAGCTTTAGGCGCTTTTGAACTGTGCTGTAAAGCCGAAGGTATCATTCCAGCTTTGGAACCTTCTCATGCACTTGCTCATGTGGAAAAAATTGCTCCTGATTTACCAAAAGATCATATAATTTGCATGAACATGTGTGGTCGGGGAGATAAGGATATATTTACGGTCGCACGGCATCTTGGCTTTGACATGTCTGGTCCAGAGGGTCGCAATTTAGAATAAATAATTAGTCGGTAAGGTTTTGGTGTAGCATAATATACTTCAATTCGCTCTTAAATTTCTTCTAGCCTCTTTAGTGCATTTGTAATTTGTGCTTCTTCCTCTTTTCTTTTCTCTAGATTTTCCCTTGTTTCATTTACGACTTCCGGAGGGGCACTTTTAACAAATTTCGGATTGTTCAGCCTACCTTCCATTGAACTAATTTCCTTAATTAATTTTTCGTTAGTTTTAACCAGTCGGTTTTTTTCAGCGTCAATATCAATAACATTTGCCAGAGGAAGGCCAAATATTGCCCCTGAGGCACTGACAGAAACGGTTCCTTTCGGAAATCTACTACTTTTTTCCGCATGACTAATGCGTGCCAATTTCATAATCATGATCGAATTTCGTTCAAAAGTTTTTTCAGCCTCTGTGGTCATTTCCTGATAAATCAGAGGAGTTTTCAGTCCCGCTGGTACGTGCATCTGCTGCCTTGCACTGCGAATGTTTTCTATTAAAGATATAACCCAATTCATTTCTTGGTCAGCTTCGGGGTCAACCAAGTCCAACGCATTATAATTTGGCCAGTTCTCGTGAACTAATAGATTACTGCGCTTTCCGATTGAACTCCAGAGTTCTTCTGTGATAAACGGCATTATTGGATGTAATAATATTAAGCACTGATCAATTACCCAACCCATTGTTTCTTGAGTTTCAGCAATTACCTTTGTATTTGATGAACTAAAGAGTGGTTTAGACAGCTCTACATACCAATCGCAAACCTTTCCCCAGACGAATGCATAGAGAGCATTAGCAGCGTCATTAAATCGGAAGTTTTCAAATGAAATTTGAACTTCACTCAATACTTTTGCGGTTTCACCCATTATCCATTTATTAAGATTTTCCACTGGACTGGGTAAATTTCCGTTATTTGGTTTAGCTCCATTCATTTCAGCATAACGGGCTGCATTCCATAACTTTGTTCCAAAATTACGGTATCCTTGTATACGCTGCATATCTAATTTCAGAACGCCCCCGATTGACGCCATTGCCGCATTTGTAAAACGTAAAGAGTCAGCCCCGTATTCCTCAATTATATCTAAGGGGTCGATCACATTTCCTGTCGATTTCGACATCTTTCTACCCTTTGCATCTCTAACGAGGCCGTGTAAATAAACAGATGAAAATGGTATTTCATTAACCACTGCTAATTGCATCATCATCATTCTAGCAACCCAGAAAAATAGAATATCATGGGCTGTAATTAAGGTGCTCGTTGGAAAATAATCCTCCATCTGTTGCGTTTCTTCAGGCCATCCCAGTGTACCAATAGGCCAAAGTCCAGACGAGAACCATGTATCCAAAACGTCGGGGTCTCTTGTTAACTTAGCTCCGCTACCTGCCAGTCGCTGAGCGTCTTCTTTGTTAATGGCACAGTACTGGTTTCCATCTTGGTCAAACCAAACTGGGATTTGATGTCCCCACCACAATTGGCGAGAAATACACCATGGTTCTATATTTTCTAGCCAATGATAATATGTTTTTTTATCACTATTTGGTATTATCTCTACTTTCCCCGACTTTACGGCATCCAAAGCGGGTCCAACTATTTTTGCTGTATCAACGAACCATTGGTCTGTAAGCATGGGCTCTATTACGACTTTGGACCGATCGCCAAAGGGTTGCATAACTGGTTTTTCTTCAACAAATGGGATTTTTTCACTGTGCTCCCCATTTGGTTGTCCTTTATCAGTATATACGGCCAAGCCTTGATCTGTAATGTGATCAACAATTAGCTTTCGCGCTTCAAAACGATCCAAGCCACGAAACTCTTCTGGTACAATGTTTAAACTGTCTATTTCTGCTTCACTGAATTCGCCACCTCTGGAAAAATTCACTGCCAGTGATGCGGCTTCTTTATATGGAGCCCCATCGCTTCTCATTCGTCCTTTTGTATCCATAAGCCGATAAAGTGGAATATTATTTCTTCTAGCTACCTGATAATCGTTAAAATCATGAGCCCCTGTAATTTTAACAGCACCAGAACCAAAGTCTGGATCGGGATATTCATCAGCTATGATAGGAATCAGTCGTCTGTGTTCTTTTGATCCAACCGGAATTTCACAGTATTTTCCGATAATTGAAGCGTATCTTTCATCTTTTGGGTTTACTGCAATGGCGCCATCACCTAACATCGTTTCCGGTCGAGTTGTGGCGATAGAAATGTAATCGCGAACTTCTTCTTTAACGATATTACTGTCAACATCGCGCTCGATATGAAGATAAGTTTCATTATTTTGAAGTGGGTATTTAAAATGCCACATTTTTCCGGCAACTTCGATATTTTCTACTTCTAAATCAGAAATAGCAGTTTCAAAATGTGGGTCCCAATTTACTAATCTTTTGCCGCGATATATCAGGCCTTTATTATACATTTCGACAAATACTTTTATAACAGCATCATGAAAGTTTCCGCTGTCTTCGGCCGGTGAGCCAGGGGCGCCAGACATCGTAAAAGCTGTGCGTTCCCAATCACAACTTGCACCAAGCCTCTTCAATTGATTAATGATCGTATCTCCGGACTGTTTTTTCCACTTCCAAACATTTTTTAGAAATTCATTTCGGCCCATTTCCTGGCGAGTTTGATTCTCCGGATTTTTTGCCAACTCCCGTTCCACAACCATTTGCGTTGCTATGCCCGCATGATCCGTCCCCGGCTGCCATAGCGTGTTATATCCTTGCATCCGTTTCCATCGAATAAGTATATCTTGGAGAGTATTGTTGAATGCATGTCCAATGTGAAGAACTCCAGTAACATTGGGAGGAGGGATCATTATGGAGTATGCTTCTTTTCTCGATGCGTTTGCTCCTGCTCTAAAGCAATTTTCTTTTTCCCAATTTTCATAAATTCTTTTTTCTGCTGATTTAGCGTCGAAAGTTTTTTCCAGTGCCATAAAATTCTCGCCGTTTCCTCGATTTAGCTGCAATTACCTTTTTTAGAGTGAAATTAAAAGGCACAAGATAACAATATCTCATTAAAATTAAGTTAAATAATTATAAAGTTAGTTTAATGATTTTAACGAAAATTACGTTTTAACATTCTCTATGATGACCGCAATTCCTTGGCCGCCGCCAATGCACATTGTTGCCAAACCATATCGACCATCTTGCCGTTTTAATTCGTAAATTAGCTTGGTCAGAATTATGGCGCCAGATGCTCCAACAGGATGTCCAAGAGCTATTGCCCCACCATTTGGGTTGGTTATTGCTGGGTCAAAGTTTAATTCTCTCGCCACTGCACAGGCCTGGGCTGCAAATGCCTCATTTGACTCAATACAGTCAATTTGTGAAATAGTTAGTCCGGCGAGTGATAGCGCCTCATGTACTGCTGGTATTGGCCCGAGCCCCATTAAATTTGGAGCTACGCCTTTTAGTCCATATGATATAAATTTAGCCATGACAGGCATAGAGTACTTTGAAACTGCATGCTCGTTGGCAAGGACTAAAGCAGCGGCTCCGTCATTTATTCCAGATGAGTTACCTGCCGTTACCGTGCCTTCGCTATCAAAAGCAGGTTTCAGTTTAGTAAAATCCAGTAAGCTTACTGCCTTTCTGTAGTGCTCATCTGTATCAAAAACCTCTTTCTTTTTTCCGATTTGGATTGCTATTGGCAGAATTTGCTCTTTGAAATACCCCGCTTTAATTGCCATAGCAGCCCGTAGATGACTGTTATATGCTAGCTCATCTTGTGCGTCTCGCGTTACGCTCATTTTTTTTGCTACATTTTCGGCAGTGTTTCCCATGTGCCCGTTGCCAAATGGATCTGTAAGTGCTCCTGTCATCATATCAATTGCACTTACATGTCCCATTTTTTGCCCAAATCGAGCTGACAGTAGGATGTGACCGACGCGGCTCATGCACTCTGCGCCTCCAGCCAGGTTAACGCAGGAGCGACCTAATAAAATTTGTTCATAAGCCGTAACTACAGCCTGTAAACCGCTGCCACAAAGACGGTTTAAGGTCAGAGCAGGAGATTCTTGCGGGACCCCTGAGTTTATCGCGGTCACGCGCGATAAATACATATCTCGAGGTTCAGTGTGAATAACATTTCCAAAAACTGTCTGTTCAATTTTATCTGGAGCTATTCCAGCCCTATTTATCGCTTCTTTGCCCACATGGGTTGCCAATTCACTAAGCGATAAGCCGGACAGTGAACCACCAAAAGATCCTATTGCGGTTCTTACTGCTGAAGATATAAAAATATCTGCCATTTTATGTATCCGTAATAGAACCGTTGTTTTTTATCCATTCAGTGATGCCACCGGCCAAATTTATCACTGGTTTAAGTCCCATATCTTTGGCTGCAACTGCTGCTAGTGCTGAGCGTGCGCCAGAAGCACAATAGAAAATGTATGTTGTGTCCTGAGAAAAGTCTGATTTATGTAAAGGACTATCTGGGTCGATATGGAATTCGATCATACCCCTTGATGATAAAATGGCTCCTGGTATGACACCTACTTTTTGTTGTTCAGACCGTTCCCTAACGTCTACAAATTGATATCTATGGTTATCGACCAATGATTTTGCTTCCTGGACTGAAATTGAGTTTACCGAAGTCATGGCGTCTTTAACTATTTTCTTTATACTGGTACTTATACTTTGACCCATTTGGTGCCCTTTAAATTGGTGTTTTGGTTAAGTCGATTTCATTGGGGCAGTCAGTCAGCGATCAAACCTGACTGAAATGCTATATTTTAAGATCTAGCCTGGGTTTCCAGAAGGGTCTAAATAATTCAATTTTTGGACATCTATTCATGACGACTTTCAATCCCGCAGCCTCGGCTAATTTGGCGGCTTTGTCGTCATATACACCTATTTGCCCCCATAGGACTTTTGCTCCAACCTCGATAGCTTGTTCCGCTATTCCATAAAGTTCGTTTGCAGGCCGGAACACTTCTACCATATCAATTTTCTTATCAATATCTTGAAGAGAACGGTAAACTCTAAGTCCACGTATTTCTGTAATTTTTGGGTTTGGGTTTATAGGAAGTATGTCATAACCTATTTCGCTTAGTTGTCGTAAAACCCCGTAACTAAATTTTGTTTTATCTCCGCTCGCACCCACCATCGCAATCGTTTTAACTGATTTAAGAATGTCAGCGAGGTACAATGGGTCGTAATCATAAATGCGATCTATATCTGCAACTGGCAATTAAATGTCCTCCTTTGAAGCAATATCAGCCTTTAGCTGGTATGATTTCAATGGTTCTAAAAATGGGTTTCGGTACAATTTGTAATGACTTTCGGTGCCTATTTCCAGAGTAATATCAGACTTAGCCCTCGCAACGCATAAAATAACGTAGCCGTTATCCAGCTGCCAATTATTAAGAGCAACTTGTCTTTTCTGGTCCACATCTCCGGAGGTCAACTTTGCGGCGCAAGTTATACACCCGCCATATTTACATCCATATGGAAGATCTACACCTTGGTTTCGCAGTTCATCCAATATTGGCCGCTTGGCATCTACTTCATATTCCACATTATCGCGGTTTGTGATCGTAACCTTATATTTTGTCATAGCCATATGTCACTTGTGCAATCACCACCAGGGTAGCGGGCTTCATGGCATCGGCTAGGCCCATTTGGTTCTTTGCCAAAGTTGATCATAAAATTGGGGTTAACTTTCATTCCACCATTCTCTGGATCGCAGTCAATCTGAAGCATTACACCGCCTTTTTCTCGTATATCGGGATAGAATTGATTATCCCAGGTCGAAAATAGAGATGTGGTTACGTAAAGCCTCTTCCCATCCAAGCTGAGCTGAAACATTTGAGGTCCACCAGCAACTTCAACTCCATTAACTTTTGGTGATTTGCCTAAAAGGCCACCCATGTAAACTTGACCTGTCAGTACTGGGTTATGAGGGTCGGAGATATCGTATTGCCGCATATCACCATGCAGCCAGTTATTAAGATACAAGTACTTATCATCCATTGATACAAGTATTGCTGACATAACGCCTGGTAGTGGAATGGGCCACTCTGGATGCATCTCGTTTTCTATGTCTATTATTTTTTCCCACTGCCATTTCCCATCACTATTTTTCCACCAATGTATAACATTTGTGGAAAGTGCGGCCCCGCAGAAACCATGAGTGCTGTCTGGATTGTGGTGAAATTTTACTTCTAGTGGTACTAATCCATCCTCGCCCAAATAAAAACTTTCTACTGGTTCTCGTTTCTCAAAATCCCAAAAGTGTAATTCACGACCATACTTGAGATGTCCTACCTCTTCCAAATCAAAGCCAGGCATAAAGGTATTTGGTGCCGCCCATTCGGAACTTACCATGACATTGTGACGTGGTTGGTACCAAAAATCATATCCAAACTTAATGCCGCCCATAGAATTCTCCCAGCGACCAATAATATTAAATTCTTTATCTAATTGGAGATATCCTCCGGGTGCCTCTCCTTTTGCATTACCAAGAAACGATATAATTATTTCGGATCCTAGGCAGTGTACTGTGTGTGGGCCTGACAAGTCGGCCTTTGATTTAATTTCTGCTCCTTCAATTACTTTATATAGTCTTGGGGCTTTGGGGTCTGTCGCAGTATCAACAATATGAAGATTATTAGAGCGTACACCTGGAAGTATTAAATATTTTCGCGACATTGAGCTATCATCATGACACGAGGAGCAAGCATTCCAGCCCATATGATGAAGCTCATCACCAATCCCAGGCATTTCCAGCCTATGAATAACCTGACTGTACGTTGGACTGTCAGGGTCAACGTCGACGGTCGCCAAATAGTCTGGTTTTTGTATGCCAGTACCGGTATAGATGGCGATAGTATACAGTAGTTTTTCCCGCGGAGCGTTTATAGCCTCGATTGGTGAAGCGTAACCAGGTCCGCAACATACTTTGTTCATAAAAATCTCCTAAGCACGGGTCGCCATTTAACTTTTGCAATTAACTGAAATTGAAATTTAGTAATTTTCATTATGGAACACAGGATTTATAACGATGTCAATTATACGATTAGCGAAAGTTACGTATGGTAACTAAGTTGCTAAAAATCTTTACGAATAATTTTTATTGCATTGACAAAAAAATAGCAGATTGTGGCTGGGCACCTTAGCAAAACAACAGGAGCTAGATAGTTATGGAAGAAAAAACGCATCTACGTGGCGGTGCAATTTTAGCCAGAGCTTTTAAAGAAAAGGGTGTTGAGCATGTTTTTACTCTGGCAGGTGGGTTTTGTAATCCAGCTTTAGAAGGATTCATGGAATGTCAAATGCCAGTTATAAATTGCCCTCATGAGCAAGTTGCAGGCCACCTTGCCGATGGTCATACAAGAATTTCACGTAAGCCAACGGTTTGTTTAGTTGGTCCAGAAGGTTTTGCTAATGCTGTGCCTGCAATGCTGGAAGCTTGGGGGGAGAGGTCACCAGTAATTTTTATAACAGGATCGTCTACCCTTAAACGTCAAGGTGCTGGAGGGTTTAAAGAAATAGACGATGTTGCGATTGCTAAACCGTTAACCAAATACTCCGTTCAAGTTACAGATGGATCAAGGATAAGTGAATTTGTAGATCGAGCTTGGCATGCAGCTACGAATGGATATCCAGGGCCAGTCCATATTTCACTACCTGTAGATATAATGTTTTCCTCATTTGCAAAGGATGTTGGGCGTGAGGAGCGTCCCTTTGACCGTTCTGAAAAATCGGTATTAAAAGCTTGGCCCAATCCAGAAGAATTACTAAAAATTATATCTCTTGTAAGAGAAAGTAGTCGGCCAGTAATCATCGGTGGGCATGGAATTTGGTGGTCACACAACGAGCACGCATTAGCCTCGGCAGCAACTAAGTTAAAAATACCAATCTTTAATGTGCCATACCACACAAAATTACTTGGTGAGGACTGCAGCGCTATGATGGGGCTTGCGGATTTTCATCAATATCATCCATCCAGAGATGCAATTCAGGAAGCAGATGTGATTTTAATGGTTGGTTGCAAACTTGATAACCAAATGAACTTTGGGAACCCGCCCTTCATCAATAAAGATACTAAACTTGTTTGTGTAAATGGAAGCCATGAAGAGTTAGAATATAATATTGGAGCAGATATTCACCTGTTATCTGATCCTGGGGCGTTTTTTAATGAGCTTATAAAAATAGACCATTCTTGGGACGCATGGTTTGATCTGCAGAGACAGCGTAGGGCTGACTGGGTTTCTCAATGGGTCGAACACATTAAGAAGGAAACAGTAGATGATCTTAAACTTGATCGAAAAATGCATCCCTTACAGTTGGCTTTAGACGTGCAGTCCATGATGAAGGATGGTGATTGGTTGGTTTTTGATGGAGGTAACACGCATTTTTGGAATGAAATTGCTACAAATATTGCAGCGGCGCGAGGTAGAAAACTCGGCGGCATACTTCATCCAGGGAATTATAGCCTTTTGGGCGTGGGTGTGTCGTTTGCACTATCTGCAAAAAGGCTCAATCCAACCAAAAATGTTGTTTTAGTCACTGGAGATGGAGCCTTTCTGTCCGGTGGATTGTCTGTTGAGTCATGTTTTCAGGAAGGTACTCCAATTGTTGTTGTGATTGATAACAACGGTGGTCTAGACTGTATTAGCCAACAACAGGAGCGACTTTTTGAAAGTGGACAACACTTTGCAACCGATTTTCGCGATATTCCATTTCATACAATGTTCGAGGGTCTCGGTGGCTTTGGTGAGCTTGTTACTAAGCGTGATCAGCTGCCGGGCGCTTTCGAGAGAGCTTATAAAAGTGGAAAGACCGCATGCATCAATGTAAAATGCCGAGGTGTAATTAGTCCGATTGTTGCTGCCACTTCGGATAAAAGGGACAAGGCATCGATTGAGTAATGGTTAGTATTACATCGCATATACTAAATGGTACCGATGGAACCCATGCCATGAACATCCCGGTTAGGCTTGTTGAATTGAAGTCTCAAAAGCTTTTGGTAAGTGGTAAGACGGATGGTGGTGGACGGTTATCGTTAGAAATAAGATCAGAAGATATTTATTCTTCAATGGCGTGTGAGTTAGTGTTTTCGCTTACAGAATATTGGAAATTAAAAGAAATAACTGGGGGAATTGCTGAAATAGCTCTGAGGTTTTCAGTATTTCAAGAAGAAAGATCTTATCACCTCCCTGTTATAATTAATCCCCATTCTTATTCGACATGGATCTCGAGTTAATGAACGGTCTTAACATGTCGATTAGGCTTCGAAGAACACCTTATACTAACCGGGTGGAAAAGTTGGGCGTTTCTGGCTTCTCCATTGTAAACCATATGCTTCTGCCAAAAGCGTTTAAATCATCTGTTGAAGAAGATTACTGGCATTTAAGGGAGCATGTTCAAATTTGGGATGTATCTTGCCAGCGCCAAGTAGAAATTGAAGGTCCAGATGCTCAAAAGTTGGTACAACTAATGACGCCTAGAAATATTGCAAGGGCTTCGATTGGTGACTGCTTATATATTCCATTAATTGATGAGAATGCAGGATTAATAAATGATCCAGTATTATTAAAGCTTTCAAAAGATAAATTTTGGCTATCAATTGCTGATAGCGATGTACTTTTGTATGCGAAGGGCCTAGCCATAGGTAGTAAGTTCGATGTTAAAATTAGTGAGCCAGATGTATACCCTCTGGCTGTTCAAGGTCCAAAAGCTGAAAATTTATTATCTGAGATTTTTGGTTCTCATATAAAAGAGATTAAGTTTTTTAAGTTTGGTTGGATAGATTTTAATGGATCCAAACAGTTAATTGCTCGTTCCGGTTATTCGCGTCAGGGTGGCTTTGAAATTTATTTAAAGGGCAAAGATTTTGCAAATTTTTTGTGGGATGTAATTTGGGATGTTGGTCAGTCATATCAAATAGCGCCAGGGTGTCCTAATTTAATCGAGCGAATTGAGGGGGGCCTTTTTTCTTATGGCAATGAAATGACACTTGCAAATAATCCATTTGAGATTGGTTTTGAAAAATTCTGTGACTTAGATGGACCGACACAGTTTATTGGAAAAAGTAAATTGCTGGAAATCCGTGCCAACGGTGTGCAAAAGATTATTCGGGGGTTTGTCTTCGGCAAAATCCCTTGTTCAAGCTGCTCCGAACCGTGGCCTGTTTTTGTAGATGGTAAAGTGGTTGGTAACGTTACTTCAGCAATTTGGTCGCCACGCCTAAAAGCAAATGTAGCGCAGGGCATGGTAGACAAAGACTACTGGGACATAGGCCAGAATGTTAAAATTAAAGTTCAGGATGGGACTGAGATGATTGGTATGATTAAAGATTTCCCTCTTTGATGTCATTGTGTAAATTCAAACTCTAAGAAATAGGATCTAGGTGAAAACTAGTTCACAAAAAAGGGTGTTTATTTGTCTAATCGATCGCGCAGGAGACAGCAAAAAAGAGTTACCCCGTTGTCAAATAGAATAAGTCCGAACACTGGTCGGATAAAATTTTTTTCTGATGAGCAGTTGTACTCAATTCATGATGCAACTTTGCAAATTCTGGAAACTATCGGTTTAAGCGATGCCCCGGAAGAAGCTATTAGACTTATTCGTGATAATGGTGGAAAAGTTACTGACAGCGGCAGACTTACCTTTCCTCCTAAATTAGTAAATGAAGCAATTTTAAAGCTGAGAAAAAATTTTATTTTGCACGCTCGCGGTAATGATCAAAATTTAGATTTATCTGGATATAAGGTTCACACCGGTACAGGCGGAGCAGCACCGATGATAGCTGATATGTCGACGCACACCTTCCGGCAATCACTCTTAGGTGATTTATATGATGCATCTCGTTTGGTTGACAAACTAGATAATATTCATTTTTTTGCCCGACCGATGGTGGCAAATGATATGTCAACCAGTATAATGTTGGACATTAATACTGCTTACGCCTCATTAGTTGGAACATCGAAACATGTAATTAGTAGTATCAGTGCTGTAAGCAATGTCAAAACAGTCCACCAGTTATGTTCAATTATTGCTGGCTCTGATAAAAACTTTTTCGATAAACCTTTCATGTCTCTTAATGTGAATCATGTTGTTCCACCACTCAGATTTGATACTGAGTCATGTGAAGTTTTAATTGAAGCATCAAGGTTTGGATTTCCAGTTATGGTAAATACATTTGGCCAAATGGGTGCTTCGAGTCCAGTAACGATAGCTGGCTGTTTGGTTCAAACAAATGCCGAAACGTTAGCAGGTATGGTGCTAGCCTGGTTAGCAAATAAAGATGTAAATGCTATTTATGGCGCTCGCCCAATGGTTACAGATTTGAGAACTGGAGGAATGGCTGGAGGAAGTGGGGAGCAATCTTTATTGACCGCAGCTGCAGTTCAACTTGCTCAATATTATAATTTCCCTAATTCTACAATCTCTGGCGCTACTGATAGTAAGCTTCCTGATAATCAAGCTGGTTATGAGAAAGCTATCAATTTAACTCTAGCTGTGCAAACTGGCGCTAATCTTATTACCCAAGCTGCGGGCACCCAAGCGGGTTTAATGGCAACTTCACTTGAGGCTTATGTAATAGATAACGAAATGTTGGGTGCAATCCTCAGTACTGGGAAACAGATTGAAGTAAATGAAGAGACCTGCTCAGTTGAATCAATTAAAAAAGTAGTAGAGGGCGATGGTCATTTTCTTGGTCAATCTGCGACTTTTAATAGAATGAGCACAGATTTTGTATATCCAGAAGTTGCTGACAGACAGCCTTATGATAGTTGGGTGGCTAATGGTAAGCCAAGTATAAATTCAAATGCAAAAACAAAAGTTGAAGCTATATTACAGGAACATAAGCCTAACTACATTCCAAAAGATTGTGATACGCAAATTCGAAAACTATTCGACATAAAGATCAGAATTTAGGCAGGGAATATGATGAAAATCACTATTATTGGATTAGGCGCAATGGGGTCAATATATGCAGCTTTATTCGCGGCGGCTGGCTATGAAGTGATTGCATATGACCCCTGGGTCGAGCATATTGATGCGATCAATAAAAAAGGACTTTCAATTGAAAGCCCAAGCGGAACCTATACAATCAAAAATATAAAAAGCTCCTCAGTTTTTGAGGCACATAAAGATTGTGATCTTTATATAATTGCCACGAAGGCATCTGGTGTTGAGTCTGCGGCTAAGAAGATATCTCCATTATTGGGGCCAAATGCTACTGTGGTTACCATTCAGAATGGTTTAGGTGCAGACAAAGAAATAGAAAAACACATTAGTTATAATCATATTGTTCTAGGAGTGGCTGATGGCTTTGGAGCATCAGTCAAAAGTCCGGGGCATGTCCATCACAATGCTATGAACCTCATACGACTAGGTGAACTTAATGGTAAAATTACAGATAGGCTTAAAGACCTAACTGGCCACTGGGAAAAAGCCGGTTTCACTGTGCAGGCCTATGAGGACATACAAAAACTAATTTGGGAGAAATTTTTATGCAATGTTACGTTCAGTGCTCCTTGTACGGTTTTCGAAAAGACAGTTGGTGAACTGATGGATGATCCTCTTGCTTGGCCAGTGGCCTTGGGAGCCATGGATGAAGCTTATAAGATTGGAACCGCAAAAAAGATTAATTTCAGTTTCAACGACCCAGTTCAATATGTTTCCAAATTTGGAGAGAATCTGCGCAATGCTCGTCCATCTATGTTTTTGGATCATCTGGTAAAGAAAAGGTCAGAAATTATGTTTATCAATGGAATAGTACCTAATCTTGGAATTGAAGTTGGAGTTTCCACACCCATCAATTCAACTTTAACTGCTTTGGTTCTCAACAGGGAAACCCAATTTAAGGAAATAATAAAGTGAATGTTGGATCTTTTATAACCTCTGAAAAAGAAACATATGGAATATTTTCTGACGGGTATGCACAATCAGTTACAGATGAATTTATATTTGAATATAATAGCTTAAGAGATGTTCTTGAGAAAGATTCTCTTTCATTAATGTATGAAAATGCACTGGGAACTTCAAAATTAAAGCATAGTAATATACAGTTTTTACCCCCACTTATTAATCCAACTAAAATTATATGTGTGGGAATGAATTATCGTAAGCCATACCCCATCGATGGACAAAGTGTGCGCGATCCAAACAATATAATTCTATTCGGTAAAAATCGTGAGGCAATGCTGGCACATCTTGATTTCCTAGAAAGTCCCGTTGGGGATGCTTCCAATAGCTTTGATTATGAAGGTGAAATAGCAGTAGTGATTAGAAAGCAGGCGAGAAACATTCCACCAGCTAATGCACATGAATATATATTTGGTTTTTCAGCCTTCAACGATGGCTCTGTACGGGACTGGCAATCGCATTCAATATATGCCGGCAAAAACTTTTCTGGCTCGGGATCGTGGGGGCCATGGATAACGCCCTTAGAAGATTTAGTCCGTCCTAGCGATTTAGAATTGACAGTGCGTTTGAACGGAGAAGTTGTGCAAAAGGCTTCTAGTAAGGATATGATTTTTAGTATAAATGAACAAATTTCTTATATTTCTAGTATAATGACTTTGAATCCTGGAGATGTCATAGCCACGGGCTCCCCAGATGGAACAGGGGCTAGTTTTAATCCTAAACGCTATCTTAAATCAGGAGACGATCTGGAAATTCACGTAAGTGAGATAGGTAGTTTAAGAAATTATATTTGACCAGACCAATATACTTATTGTGCGATGCGAGATTTTTTTTCCTTAATTCCAGATTTAGATTTACGGCTCTCCAACTCGTCCGTTATATCACTAAGTTTTACCCCATTTGAATGAAGCATTACCACAAAGTGGTATAATAAGTCTGCTGCTTCGCGTATCAGTCCAGCTTTGTTTTTTTTTGCTGCTTCAATTATAATTTCGATTGCTTCTTCCCCAAATTTTTCAGCACATTTGTCTGAGCCTTTTGATAGAAGTTGAGCAGTCCAGCTTAACTCTGGATCGCTTTTTGCTCGATCCTCAACAACTTGAAATAAATCATCAATTTTCATAATTTAAATCCTTACGGGAATCCCTGCTGATTTTAAATACTTCTTAGCTTCTTCGATTGTATATTCTCCAAAATGGAAAATAGATGCAGCAAGAACAGCTGATGCACCTCCTAATTTTATTCCGTCGACTAGATGTGAAAGATTTCCAACCCCTCCAGATGCGATGACGGGTATATTTACAGCAGAAGAGATTTTTTTTGTTAACTCTAAGTTAAAGCCCGATTTTGTGCCATCTTTATCCATCGAAGTAAGCAAAATTTCTCCAGCCCCCATATCGGCAATTTTTTTCGCAAACTCAATAGCATCAATGCCAGTTTCTTGTCGTCCGCCATGAGTAAATAATTCCCATTTTTGAGAATCGACAGTTTTTGCGTCTATTGCGCAAACAATACATTGACTGCCAAATTGATTAGCTGCTGCGGTTATAATTTCTGGGTTAGCAACTGCAGCTGAATTAAAGGAAACTTTATCAGCGCCCGCAAGTAGAAGCTTTCTTACGTCCTCGACAGTTCTTACCCCACCCCCAACCGTCAAAGGAATAAAACATTTTTCTGCTGTTTTTCTAACCATATCATAGGTTGTATTTCTGTTTTTGTATGTTGCGTTTATGTCCAAGAAACATATTTCATCTGCTCCAGCTTGGTCGTAGCGATAGGCTGCTTCTACCGGGTCGCCTGCATCTTTTAGATTAACAAAATTTACTCCTTTAACGACCCTGCCATCAGCTACGTCGAGGCACGGGATAATGCGAATTTTAAGCATTAAAGAATTTCCAAGGCTTTTTTCAAATCAATCGCTCCATCATACAAGGCTCGTCCAGAAATTACTCCGTTAAGTTCTGCTCCGCAACTTTTCAATGCAATTATATCATCCATTTTTGAGACACCTCCTGATGCAATTATGGGGATTGATACCTCATTAGCTAACTCTGCAGTAGCCTGCACATTTGGTCCTTGCATTGCTCCATCTCTATTGATGTCTGTATAAATTATCGAACAAACACCAGCATCTTCAAAGGATTTTGCCAGTTCTGTGGCGCTAATATTTGTGGATTTTGCCCAGCCCTCAGTTGCTACTATCCCATCTCTTGCATCTACACCAACTGCTATTTTCCCGGGAAACTCCTTTGCTGCTTCTTTTACCAGTAGGGGGTTTTCGACTGCTACCGTTCCAAGAATGACTCTTGCTAAACCCTTCAATAGCCAATTTTCTATTGTCTTAAGACTGCGAATTCCTCCTCCAAGCTGCGCAGGAATATTTACCTGAGACAAGATTTCTTCAACGGCTCCTGAATTAACAGGTTCACCAGCAAAAGCTCCATTTAAGTCTACTAGGTGTAGCCACTGGCAACCGGCCTGCTCGAATTCAAGAGCCTGTTTACTTGGATTTTTATTAAAAACAGTCGATTTGTTCATATCGCCTCTAAACAACCTGACCGCATTACCGTCTTTTAAATCAATTGCTGGATATAATATCATTTTTCGCGAACCTGCAGTTTTGAAAATCCGTAAAGCATGCTTCATAAAATAATGCAACTTCATCTCCGCAGGGGCTTGCTCTAAATCAAGTTTGGTTGCAGAGTGTGGTAAATAAGGGAGGTTCCAATGAAGAATATTTTAAAAATAGCAGCTACCTTGAGCTTGCTGTCTGGCGCGGCGGTGGCGGATCCGGTACTTGGTGTCTGGAAAACAACTCCAGATGATAATGGAAATTTTGGCCACATCAAAGTAGCGGAATGTGAAGGAGAAATTTGTGGCACTCTTATAAAGTCATTCGACTCCACTGGAGCATCATACAAATCAGAAAATATCGGTAAGCAAATTATATGGGCTATGAAAAACAAAGGTGATGGCAAATACGGTGGAGGGAAAATATGGAGCCCTGATCGAGACAAAGTTTATAGTTCTAAAATGGTTCTAGAGGGAAATGACCAGCTAAAAATTTCAGGGTGTGTTTTAATTTTATGTCGTGATGGTGGCACTTGGACGAGGATAGATTAATATTTTCAACGGTTTAAGGCGCCCATTCTAAAAAATTTTTTATAAGTTTCATTCCAGATTGAGAACTCTTTTCGGGATGAAATTGTAATCCGACCATATTGTCTTTGGCAACAATAGCAGTGATGTCACCGCCATAGTCGACGTGTGCAAGTCGTTCTTCGTGACTAAATACTCTCATTTGGTAGGAATGCACGAAGTAAAAGTGATCTCCATTTTTAATATCCTTCAGAATGGCGTGGTAGTGATCGATGGCTATTTCGTTCCAGCCCATGTGAGGTATTTTCAAACTTGGATCATCTAATTGTATTCTTTCTACTTGGCCGTTAATCCAATTAAGACCATTAGTTGGCTCAAATTCAAAACCTTTTTTTGCCATTAATTGCATTCCGACGCAAATCCCAAGAAATGGTCTGCCTTTGGCTAAAACGGCGTGTTTAAGTGCCTCAAAGACCTCTGATTTTTCGAGGGCGACTTTGCACGCTGGGAAAGCCCCATCGCCAGGCAAAACTAATCTATCTGCATTACTAACAATTTCAGGGTCGTTTGTGACCGTCACGGATCCAAGCGAGTTTTCACTAGAAATTTTTTCGAAGGCCTTTAAAGCGGAGTGTAAATTGCCACTCTCATAATCGATAAGCGCTGTAAGCATTATCTCTAGAGTGTTCCCTTGGTGCTCGGTAAACTTTTAGCCATTCTCGGATCAATTTCGATCGCTTGTCGTAAAGCTTTCGCTACAGATTTGAATATCGCCTCTGCGATATGATGGCTGTTTATTCCGTGTACCATATCTACATGCAACGTTAATCCAGCGTGTGTTGAAAAAGCTTGAAAGAATTCACGCACTAGCTCTGCATCAAAATTTCCTATTTTATTTGTTGAGAAACTGACATTCCAGATAAAATAAGGCCTTGAAGAGAAGTCCAAAGAAGTTCGAATTTGTGCATCATCCATTGGTAAATGGCACGAGCCATATCTAACTATGCCTTGTTTATTACCCAAAGCATTTTTTACCGCCTGTCCGAGTGCTATGCCGGTATCTTCCACGGTGTGATGGTCGTCAATTTCTGTATCGCCTGTCGTTTTTACTTTTAAGTCTATTAGCGAGTGACGAGATAACTGATCCAACATATGATCAAAAAAGCCAACATTTGTATAGTTAGAATACTCGCCTGTACCATCAAGGTTAATAGAGACCGAGACTTTAGTTTCGTTAGTTTCGCGTGTAATTTTGTTTTTGCGCATCGGTCTTTTCCTCATGCTAGATGCGGTGCTTATAGCTCGGCTGGATAACTTGGAAAACCCTAAGAATATTTCTAAAAGTATGCTGTTTATTTCATGCCACAGCGCTATTATTTTTATATGACATCTTTTCTAATTTCTTCAGATATATATCGCAATACGCACTATGGAGAAAAACATCCTTTAAATATACCAAGGGTGGGAGCTACACTCGATTTAATCAAAGCTATGTCATGGTACGATGAGGCGAAATTTATAACAGCGCCTATCGCTAAGCCAAGTTTACTTAAGAAATTCCATTCTAACGATTATGTTAATGTCCTTATAGAAGTTGATGAAAAGCAGGAAATTGATAAAAATCAATCTAACAAATATAACTTGGGAACACCGTCTAATCCTATTTTTAAAGGAATGTACAAGCGGCCAGCTACCTCAGTTGGTGGGTCAGTGGTTGCGGCAGAATTTGCATTTTTACATGGTCGCGCCTTTAATTTGGGCGGTGGCTTACATCATGGTCTAGCAAATAAAGCAAATGGATTCTGTTATTTGAATGATTTAGTGTTTGCCATTAAAAGATTCAGAGACTTTGGCCTTCGCCGTATTGCCTACGTGGATTTGGATGCACACTTTTGTGATGGTGTAGCATCTGCCTTTTCTGACGACCCAGATGTGATGTTAGTGTCAGCACATGAAGCAAACCGATGGCCATTTCAAGGGAAATTAGAGGAAAATTTCCCTGATAAAAATTTATATGCACCCATTTCAAAAGGTTCGACGGATATTGATTTAGAAGCTCTCTTTGAATACATTTTTTATCCCGCGATAGAAAATTTCAAACCTGAAGCTTTGATTGTTCAAGGAGGTGCAGACATGTTAAAAGATGATCCGCTGTCTCGGTTGGAAATGACAAACAATTGTCTATGGAAAGTTCTATCAAAGCTTGCCCTTTTGGCCCCTAAATTACTTCTAACGAGCGGTGGTGGGTATAACCCCTGGTCTGTTTCAAGGCTTTGGACTGGCTTTTGGGCCATACTTAATGATATTGAACCGCCATCTTTATATACTGACGAGGGTAGGCGACTAATAGAAAACTTGCGCTGGTTTCGTAAGGATAAAGTTAACCCTAACTTACTCTCTTCTTTGAAAGACGAGCAAATTTGCTATCGAATAAAGCAGGAGACTTTAGATCTTATAAAACGGATGAACGTTATTCATAGGAGCTCTATTCGAATGACATGATATAATCTCAATTTAATAGAAAATATATTTTTAATTATTCTGGTATGTCTTAATGTACTTTAACTCTAAATAAAGTTATCAATTTAAAAATTGTTTTAATTTATGAAGGTCGTTTATGATTTTAAATAGATTGATCTATTTGATTGGGGTCTCTTCCATTGCGGTAGGCTTGTTATTTGGTTGTAGTAATACTGCTAATGTAGGTTCAGACGAAATTGAAAATTATTCTGCAAAACAGATTTACGATAGAGCAGAATATGAAATGGCAAGATCGAAGCCGATAGACGCAATCGCTTTCTTCTCTGACGTTGAAAGGCTTTACCCTTATTCAGAATGGGCAAAAAGATCGGTAATTATGCAAGCTTTTGCAAATCACAAGGCAAAGCAATACAAAGAGGCTAGGGACGCAGCCGAAAGATATATTGAATATTATCCAGCTGACGAGGATTCTGCATATGCTCAATATATAATAGCTTTAAGTTATTATGACCAAATTGAAGATATTGGTCGGGATCAAGAAGTAACTGCAAAGGCCTTGCAAGCTTTCAAAAAGCTTATCAAAAATTATCCCGACAGTGAGTATGTTAAACCTGCGGAACTAAAATTTGATTTAGCTTTTGATCATTTGGCGGGAAAGGAAATGGAGGTGGGCAGATATTATTTAAAGAGACAACAATTTCCAGCTGCTATCAACAGATTTCGTATTGTTGTAGAGGATTATCAGACCTCCTCTTACACCGCTGAGGCTTTGCACAGACTCGTAGAAGCATATTTGTCTATGGGACTGGTCGACGAGGCTCAATCCGCGGGTGCCATACTTGGGCATAATTATCAAGCTTCAGCTTGGTATAAACGAACCTTTAGTTTATTAAGGAATGAAGATCTGAGCCCAGCCGTTAAAGGTAATGGCTGGCTCCGGAAGATCCATAGGCAGGTTCTAAAAGGTAGATGGCTCTAACTTAATGATTTTATAAAATGCTTGTTGGTTTAGACATACGCGATATTTTGATTATCGACCATGCAGAGATTTTATTCACTAATGGATTGAATGTACTCACTGGTGAGACTGGCGCAGGTAAATCAATTCTTTTGGATAGTTTGGGATTTGTACTGGGCTGGCGGGGTAAAACAGAAATAGTTCGTCCAGGAGCTGATTTTGGAGAAGTAAGCGTTTGGTTTGAACTAAAAGATGACCATCCGGTGAGAAAGATACTCGATGATAATAACGTTCCGTGGGAAGGAGAACTATTAATTCGGCGGGTTATAAATGTCGATGGACGTAAGACTGCATGGATTAACGGAAGAAGGGCTCCAAGAGATTTATTAATTCGGATATCGACACTCTTAGTTGAAATTCATGGTCAACATGACGATAAAGGTTTACTTGATCAACGGTCACATATTCGCTTACTTGATATGTTTGCGGGTAACAGTACCCAACGAGAGAGGGTCAAAGAAGCTTGGAAAAAGCTAAAAAAAGCAAAAAAAGAATATCAGGATGAACAAAAAAAGTTATCAGATTTTGATGCTGAAGAATCGTTTATACAACATTCACTGGATGAGCTGAAGTGCCTAGATCCAAAAGTAGGCGAGGAACAAAAATTAGATACCAAAAGACGCATGATGCAGTCAGCGGAAAAAATAAAAGATGACGTATTAAAGGCTCAAAGTGCTGTTGGTAGTAGCGGTGCAGAGAGTTTAATTTTAGATGCTATGAGATGGATTGAAACAGCATCTGGCAAAAGTGATGGGCCATTTGAAGAAGCATTGGCGTCGTTATCCAGAGCATCAACTGAGTTAGGTGAAGCCGTACGCATTATTGAGAGTCTTGTTGAGTTGCTGGACTTTGATGGGTATGAGCTCGAAGTGCTTGAAGAAAGACTATTTGAAATCCGTGGTTTAGCTAGAAAACATAAAATTGCGCCCGATCAGCTACCACAATTTAAGGCAGAACTAGCGGATAAAATAGAAGAGTTTTCATTTGGTGCTGAAAAGCTATCTTCATTGGAAAATCAAATAAAAGAGTGCGATTCTGAATATAATGTTGCAGCGTCAAAACTGAATGAGTCCAGACGTATTGCTGGTGACAAATTAGACAAATTAGTCGCAGCTGAATTACCATTTCTTAAAATGGAAGATGCCCATTTTGAAACTAACATAAGACCTGCACCAAGTTCAGCTGATGGATGTGATGAGGTTTCTTTTTTAGTTTCTACAAATAAGGGAACTGCTAAAGGTCCAATTGGTAAAATAGCATCGGGCGGTGAATTAAGCCGTTTCTTATTGGCACTAAAAGTGTGTCTAACTAGAGATTATAGCTCAGTTACGATGATTTTTGATGAAATTGACCGTGGCATTGGGGGAGCTACCGCCGATGCAGTTGGTAGAAGACTTGTTAGACTGTCCCAAAATGCACAAATTCTTACAGTCACGCATTCTCCCCAAGTAGCAGCTCTTGGTGATGCTCATTTTCAGGTTTCCAAATCTACAAATTCAATAAGCACTATTACTGAGGTAACAACCCTTCATGGAGATACCAGGATCGAGGAGATTGCCCGAATGATCTCAGGAGACAAAATAACGGCTGCTGCAATTAATGCTGCTGCAACCTTGGTAGCAGGGCGTTAAAGATCTTAATTATTCGATTTTTTTTGTTGCGTGGTCCAACCAGATTTTTTCATTTTCTTCTAGGTTTTCTCTGATTTTTTTTCGACACTTTAAATGATACTCATTGAGCCAATCTTTTTCTTCGTTTGTCATCAGACTTATATCAATTAAATTTTTATCTATAGGGACAAAATTAAGGGTCTCAAAGATAAACATTTCGTCAACGGTTGAGTTTTCCAATTTTGGAGCTTTTGTGACTGCTAGAAGGTTTTCAATCCGAATCCCGAAATGTCCTTCTTTATAGAAACCCGGTTCATTTGATATGATCATTCCTGTTTCAAAGGGAACCTTTGACGTTCTACTCAATCTCTGTGGCCCTTCGTGAACAGAAAGAAATTGTCCTACACCATGTCCCGTGCCATGAGCGAAGTCTAGTCCTTCCGACCATAGGTGCACTCGAGCAAATGCATCTAAATCACATCCTGCCATTCCCTTAGGAAATTTTAACCTCGATATCGAGATCATTCCTTTAAGGACCAACGTAAATGCCTTCTTGATTTCGCCTGAAACCTCACCCAAGGCGGTTGTTCTGGTAATGTCAGTTGTTCCGCCTTTATATTGGCCGCCACTGTCGATTAGTATTACTTCATTTTTTTCTATAGCGCGATCACTATCGTAATTTACCCGATAGTGCGGTAGGGCCGCATTTGGTCCACTTGCGCAAATTGTTTCAAAGCTGATGTCATAAAATTCTGGATTTTGAGACCTGAACGCCTCGAGTGAGATAACTAAATCAATTTCGGTTAACTTACTCTCCGACTGGGAATTTAGCCAGCAAAGAAATTTACACATTGCTACGGCATCAATTAAATGGGCTTCTCTTGCTCTACTTAGCTCAATCTCATTTTTACAAGCTTTGGGTACTGCTGTTATGTCTCCTCGTGGGTCCAAAGTTGCTTTTGATGAAAGCAGAGCTTCAAAAGCCGCAAATGGCAGACTAGCCTTATCTATGCATATACTACCCGTAAGTTGTTCAAGGTGTGAAAGAAAATCATTTTGATTGTATAAGCTAATGTTGTGGCCAAAATGTTTTTTCAAATCTTTTACTTTGGTTTTATCTACAAAAAGGTCAACTTTACAATTTGAATGCAGAATAGCAAAAGCGTGAACAATGGGTAAATGTTCGACATCTCCACCCCGTATGTTTAACAACCAGGCAATTCCTTCTGGTAAAGTAATTACTGCTGCCGTATTTCCATTTTCCCTCAATTCTTTCGCTAATATTTTTCTTTTATTGACTTGTGTCAGACCTGCAAATTTGTTTTCGTATCGAAAAGCTTTTGCATTTGGTGGGGCTGGCTGATCTGTCCAGATTATATCAACAAGGTTCTGTGTCGGTTGTAAAACGATATTAGTGTTCTCTGTTGATTTTTTATATTGCTCAATTTCATCGACTGAGTGTAACCAAGGGTCAAAACCAATTTTACCCTTATTAGTGATTTCCATTATCCAGTCCGTGACTTTTTTATTTGGCCAATTAATAATTTCTATAGGTGGCAGTGTTTGATTTTTCGCCTGAATCGAGTAGCGCCCATCTACAAAAATACCTACCCGTTTATTAACTAAAACGCAGATTCCTGCAGAACCTTCAAATCCAGTAAGCCATCGTAAACGCTGATCTTTTTCAGCTACATACTCACCTCTGAAAGAATCGGAGCGTGGAACAAGAAAACCATCAAGGTTCCTTTTAGCAATTTGATCCTGCAACGCTTCAAGTCTTTTCGGACCCAATTTCGGATCGCCGGTAGAAGCGAAAGATTGAAACTTACAAATTTTTTCTTTGTGCATTAATTGTTAGCCTCTTTTGAGTTGATTCACTCGGGCTCTAGCTTTTGGATCGCTGTCGAATAGGGCAGCAAGCTGTTCAGTCATTGCTCCTGCTAGTTGTTCAACGTCTGTTATGGTAACTGCACGATCGTAGTAGCGGGTCACATCATGACCAATCCCAATTGCCAAAAGTTCTACATTTTTTATTTTTTCTACCATTGATATAACATCTCGTAAGTGTTTCTCTAGGTAATTAGCGGGGTTTACGGATAACGTGCTGTCATCTACCGGGGCCCCGTCAGAAATTACCATTAAAATCTTTCGAGCTTCTGGACGCGCAGTCATGCGTCGGTGTGCCCACTCTAACGCCTCACCATCAATGTTTTCTTTAAGAAGCCCTTCTTTCATCATAAGTCCAAGATTAGAGCGCGCACGGCGCCAAGGAGCGTCGGCTCCTTTGTAAATTATGTGACGTAAATCGTTCAAACGACCGGGCTGTTGTGGTCGATCCTGATTTAGCCAGGCTTCGCGAGATTGGCCTCCTTTCCAAGCACGAGTTGTAAATCCTAAAATTTCAACTTTCACGTTGCAGCGTTCCAATGTGCGTGCCAACACATCTGCACATATTGCTGCTATTGAAATCGGCCTCCCACGCATTGATCCAGAGTTATCCAAAAGTAAAGTCACCACGGTATCTCTGAATTCAGTATCCTTTTCTATTTTAAAACTGAGAGAGGTCGTTGGATTTGTGATAACCCTAGCAAGTCTTCCAGCGTCAAGAATTCCTTCTTCAAGATCGAATAACCAGCTACGGTTTTGCTGTGCCTGCAAGCGTCTTTGAAGCTTGTTCGCAAGCCTGCTTACTGCCCCTTTTAGTGGTTCGAGTTGTTGATCCAAATATGCTCTTAATCTCTCTAACTCAACTTGCTCAGCAAGGTCTTCCGCCTTTATTTCTTCGTCAAAATTTGTCTCAAAAACTTGATAATTTGGATCAGCGTCAGAAATAGGTTGTGCAGGTGGCGGTTCCAGTGGAGCTTCTCCGTCAGGCAATTCCTGATCGTCAAAGTCCTCATCAGAGCTGTCTTCACTACTCATTTGCGCTTGTGCAGCGTCTTGTTGTTCGTCCTGACTTTGTTGGTCTTCTGCGTCTAGAGTTTCATCATTGTTTTCATCTGTCCCTGAGCTTTCGGGGTCATCAGCTCGTTCCTCATTCTCGTCCTGCTGTTCTTGATTTTCATCGTCTTCTGCTTCGGGTTCGTCACCTAGCTGATCTCCGTAACCCAAGTCAGTAATTATTTGACGAGAAAATTTTGCAAACCTTTCCTGATTATCCAAATTTTCAGTAAGATTTTCTATTGTAGTCTCTGCTTGTTCTAGAATAAAATCCTTCCATAAATTTAATACGTTGTTTGCTGAGGAAGGAAGATCCTTTTTGGTCGTTAGAGTTCTAATTAAATAAGCTGCGGCGTCTGCAAGAGGGGCATCAGCGCGATCTGTCAATTTATCAAAACCCTTTCGTTTTGCTTCAACGCCGATTTTTGCATTAATGTTGCCAGTAGTACCTGGCATATCTTTTGCCCCGATAGCTTCGCATCTGGCGGTTTCCATCGCTTCATATATCTCCCTTGCCATAGGACCGTCTGGGGCAAATCGTGAATGTAAATCGGAATTGTGGTATTTATGATGCATGGCGAGAGCATCAGCTGTTCCTCGAGCCAGAAGAACTTCTTCTTTAGTCATGCGTCTGCTGACTTGGGGAAGCCTGATATTATCTCCAGATACACCTGATGGATCAACTGAGTAGTTAATAGAAAGTTCTGGGTTGTCAGCCAAAACTTTCGTTGCCTCTGCTAGGGCTTTTTTGAATGGATCAGCAGGATTGTCTGATTTTGAAACCATAATAAACTCAAGAAATGTTTAAGCTTTGCCAGATCACTTATATAAATTTTAGTTGATGGCTAATTATTGCTCATAATAAAATTATTCTACTCTAGACTTACGCTTGCTGCACTTTCTGGTAACTCTTCATCAAAACAACGTTGAAAAAATTCAGCTACTATTTGCCTTTCCAGCTCGTCACATTTGTTTAAAAAGGTTAAACGAAAAGCATAACCCACATCTTTGAAAATTTCTGTGTTACTTGCCCAATTTATAACCGTTCTTGGGCTCATAACGGTAGATAAATCTCCGTTCATAAATGCAGTTCTCGTGAGATCAGCCACGGTAACCATTTGCTTTATAACACGCTTGCCTTCTTCACTATCGTAACTTGGCGACTTAGCAAGCACTATTGCGCTTTCCACCTCCACCGATAGATAATTCAAGGTTGCAACTAGTGACCAGCGATCCATTTGAGCTTGGTTAATCTGCTGTGTTCCATGATACAGACCAGTCGTATCACCTAACCCGACGGTATTTGAAGTAGCAAACAATCTGAAATTACTATGAGGTGTGATAATTTCGTTTTGATCTAGTAGTGTTAATTTCCCATCGTGTTCTAAGACTCGCTGGATCACAAACATAACGTCTGCTCTGCCTGCATCATATTCGTCAAACACAATAGCGACTGGGTTTCTCAAAGCCCAAGGTAAAATTCCTTCATGAAATTCAGTAACTTGCTTGCCGTCCTTGAGCTTAATCGCGTCCTTACCTATCAAGTCTATTCTACTAATATGACTATCAAGATTAACCCTTACTGCGGGCCAATTTAATCTTGCAGCAACTTGTTCAATATGGGTTGATTTACCTGTGCCGTGATAACCTTGTATCATAACCCTCCTATTATGATTAAAGCCTGCCAGTATGGCTAACGTTGTATCTGGATCGAATTTGTATGTTTCATCAACCTCAGGAACTCGATTGGCTCGTTCCGAGAAACCTTTTACAATCATATCTGAATCGATACCAAAAACTTCTCTTACCGAAATATCCTCCGTGGGGTTGCTGTCCATGATTTTAGAGCCATCGGCCATAATTTTTTCCTTATAATCGGCTTATGAAATTAACTGGTGCACTAATAATTGCTGCTGTTCAAGAGTTCCAAGGTAAATAAATTTCATATTTTTGACTATTACTAACCTTCACAATATTTTAAACTTAATACTTGAAGTTGATTTTAACCTGTAATGAACCAGATATATCCGGTAGCAAACATGACAAGAGATAATTTATGAACAGACGTTCCTTACTCAAACTAGGTCTAGCAACAATAGTTATTCCCACCCAGTCAATCGTTGCAAAAGAAGAGCTTGCTGAATTTCCTTTTCGGTTAAGTAAAAGTGAATGGAAAGCTAGACTTACTCCATTTGAATTTGCAGTGATGAGAGAGGAAGCTACCGAACGTGCGTTCACATCTCCATTGAATTCAAACTATGAGACAGGCACGTATCACTGCAAGGGTTGTGATCAAAAACTATATATGTCTCGCTACAAATATGACTCAGGTACTGGATGGCCAAGTTTTTCAAAAGAGATTGATGGTGCAATCGGCACAAGAAAAGATAGAAAGTTTTTTATGATCCGAACGGAGTGCCACTGTAGCAACTGTGGTTCACATTTAGGACATATATTCGATGATGGGCCGCAGCCAACTGGGAAGAGGCATTGTATTAATGGCGTTAGCTTAATTTTCCGAAAAACTTAGTACTTCACTATTTGAAATTTCTGCTATCCTTAATTTGATCCCATGCCCACATAACTTGTTGTAACTGCTCTTCCTGACTTCTATCGCCACCATTCATATCTGGATGAAGTATTTTAATAAGTGCCTTATAAGCCTTGCGAATTTCTGGCTTTGACCAACTATCTTTTGCTTCAAGAATTTCCACCGCTCGCCTTTCGGTAGCCGGTAGCCGCCTAGTATGACCAGCACTCGTCCCGGCACGCCCAGGGTTTTTTGTCGCATTTTCTCCCAAAACTTGGTGGGGGTCTTCTATTCCAAGCCTTGCCCAAGCTCTTGATTCAGGATCTCTCCAAGATTTAGTTTCTCTTTCCCAAACTTTGTCTTTTGACATTTGCGCATTCAATTCTGCTTCAGTCTGGTTCTGGAAAAAATTCCATTTTTGATTATACTCTCGAACGTGATCTTTGCAGAACCAAAAAAAATCGTCTAGAACGTCAGGTGCTTTTGGGGCTCGAAATTTTCCTGCATTTTCGCAGCCTTCATGGTCGCAAAGCCTCCTCGATGTCTCACTTTCGCCGGACATTCCACGCCTTGTGCGAGGTTTGTTCTTCTTTGCCGAAGAAACAGATATATCAAATCCAAATGGATCAGGTTTTTCCGTCATTAATTGTACCTTTTCGACTCGAGCGTTAAAGCATACAGTAATTAAAAGTAAATTGAAGAGGTAATTATTCAAAATGACCAAAACAGATCGAATAAATAAGGCTTTAGAGGCCTCGTTTAAAGGGTCAGAAATATCTGTTGTTGATGATAGCGAAAGTCATCGAGGTCACGCAGGCTTTGCGGAAGGGGGAGAAAGCCATTTTCAAATAAAAATTGTTTGGAAAGGTTTTGAGACTTTGTCCCTGATTGCGAGACACCGAGCTGTACATGAAGCACTTGGAAAGGACTTGCTAAACGAGATCCATGCACTGGCACTCGAGTTAACGTCTGAGTAATTTCGTGTACATCCAGTCTTAAACTTTAATTCATGACTCAGAATAGTTAGGGCTCAGTCTTTTACGAGTTAAGCTTAGCTGCAACAAGTTCATTAACGGTTTTTGGGTTTGCTTTTCCACCAGTAGCTTTCATTACCTGACCAACGAACCAACCGACTAATTTTGGATTAAGTTTCGCCTTTTCAACCTGGTCGGGATTTGCACTAATTATTTCTGCAACTGCTTTTTCTATCGCGACTGTGTCAGTGACTTGCTTCATTTCCCGTTTTTCAACTATCTCGGCTGGTTCGCCACCTTCACTGTAAACAATCTCGAATAACTCTTTTGCTATTTTGCCATTAATTTCACCATTTTTGATTAAGTCAATGATTTGCCCGAGTTGCATCGGGCTCACAGGCGATGACGTTATTTCCAGGTCATCTTTTTTTAGGCGTCCAAACAGCTCATTTATTACCCAATTAGCAGCCATCTTACCATCTCGATTAGCTGCAACCGTTTCAAAATAGTTTGCGGCTTCCACCTCCGCTGTCAACACGCTTGCGTCATATTCGCTTAAACCAAATGAAGATATGAAACGAGCTTTCTTGTCATCAGGAAGCTCGGGTAGAGATAAAGCTATTTCATCCACCCAGGATTGTTCCAATTCTAATGGCAGTAAGTCTGGGTCTGGAAAATAGCGATAATCATGAGCCTCTTCCTTTGATCGCATTGATCTTGTTTCGCCCTTTTCAGGGTCATACAGCCTTGTTTCCTGATCGACGGTTCCACCACCCTCCAAGATCTTGATTTGACGTTTTGCTTCAACTTCAATTGCTTGTTGAATGAAACGCATTGAGTTCATATTCTTTATCTCGCATCGAGTGCCCAGCACGCTAAAATCACCAGTTTCTATAAATTTTTCAAAAGTACCCGATTGGCATACAGAAACATTTACATCCGCACGCAAATTTCCATTTTGCATATTGCCGTCGCATGTTCCCAAATAACGCATTATTTGCCGAAGTTTTCCCACATACGCAGCAGCTTCTTCTGGGCCACGAATATCTGGTCTGCTCACAATCTCCATCAGGCAAACTCCAGTTCTGTTTAAATCCACAAAAGACATATCTGGATCCATATCGTGAATTGATTTTCCCGCGTCTTGCTCCATGTGGATACGCTCGATCCGAACTCTCCGTGCAATTCCAGGTTCCATATTCACAATAACTTCGCCTTCACCCACTATCGGATGATATAATTGGCTAATCTGATAACCCTGAGGTAGGTCAGGGTAAAAATAATTTTTTCGATCAAATGCACTCCAAAGGTTAATCTTTGCTTTTAAACCTAAGCCAGTTCTAACAGCCTGCTCGATACAGTAGTCGTTGACTACAGGCAGCATCCCTGGCATCGCAGCATCAACGAATGATACATTAGAATTTGGCTCATTTCCAAATTGGGTTGATGCTCCCGAAAATAACTTTGACTTTGACGAAACCTGTGCATGGACTTCCATACCAATGACTAATTCCCAATCATGTCTCGCGCCAGGTATGACTGTCGGTTTGGGGGATGAGTAGTTTATATCCAGCATCTTATTCTTCCAATCTAATTTACAAACTCATTAACTAAGATGAAACAATGTTGCAATCTAGATTAACTGAGAGTTGTTTTAAAATTAAATCGCATATGAGAAGCTTAAGTATTCAGGGCCCTTTAATTATTTAGTATCCGCGAAATCATTTCGTTTGTGTCTTTGCTTAGCTTGTCGACTTTTAGTAACTTCGTAAGTTCTAAAGAGATTTTATCCTTGCGCAGGTTATCAAACTGTTTCCAGTTTTGAAATGCCGTGCAGGTTCTTGCTGCTAATTGTGGGTTTAAAGTATCAATTTTTTTGATCCAACTGGCTAAAAACTTATAACCTGCCCCATCTGCTCTGTGGAAAGCAACCAAGTTTTGAGTAAATCCACCAACGGTGGCTCGAAATCGATTTGGATTTTTTTTGTTGAAGTCAGAATGTTTTGTTAAAGTTTTTGTGATTTCGAGGGATTTACTAGGCTGACTTAACGATGTTTGCAGCATAAACCATTTGTCAATGACTAGACGGTCATCAGCCCACCTCTCATAAAAACTATCAATTTCTGTTGATACTAAGTCATTTTGAATCAGCACACTTAATGCTGCCACTTCGTCGGTCATATTATCTGCTCTAGCAAACTGCTTTCTAGAACTTTCCCCGTTATCCACCCTCGTCAGCAGACCAAGCAAAATATTCTTCAGTGAACGCTCTCCTGCCTGATCTGCCGAGGGTTCATATTTTACGTTTTGGGTCAGAGAATGGAATAATTGTTCTAAAAATTGATTAGAACTTTCTGCTAGCTTTTGGGAAAATATTTTTTTTGCAGTGTAAATCATTTCAGGATCTATGGGCAAATTATTTTCAAAAAAATGTGCGATAATTTCTGAAATAGAAGGTTGTGAAAGCAATTGTGCGCGAAAAGCTGGCATTATCTTTTGATCCTGCATTATTTGGCAAAATGCATTTATTAATTCGTCGTTTGGTTCTTGTTTTTGAATCGCAATCTTTTCAAAGCTTGCTAACATTAACTGCTGTGAAGCATCCCACCGATTGTATGCATCATTATCTTTGGTAAGAAGGGTTAGCCTGTCTTGGTCTGTGATCTCTCGCTCTATTATTACCGGAGCAGAAAATTTTCTTAAAAGAGATACTGTTGGCTTTTTCTCAATTCCTTTAAATGTAAGTGTATCTCTTGGCTTTTTAAGTTCGAATACCTTCGTTTCAATTAAATCTGCACCATTTTCATCCAGAAGGCCTATTGAGATTGGAATAACCATTGGTTGTAATTTCTTTTTGCGATTGTTGGGCAGAATTTGTTCAAAATCTAAAGTCAGAGTATTTTCGCCATATCTTTCATTCACCTTTACTTTAGGTGTTCCAGCTTGGGAGTACCAAAGCATGAATTGTTCAAGATTTTGATTGGTGACATCCTCAAATACTTTGATCCAGTCTTCAATTGTAGCCGCCTGACCATCATGTCGTTCAAAGTATAAATCTAGTGCTGAATAGTAATTTTTTTCACCGACTAATAGCTTAAGCATACCAATTAGTTCAGCACCTTTTTCATAAACGGTCAAAGTATAGAAGTTATTAATTTCAACAAAGCTATCGGGTCTTACCGGATGTGAAAGTGGGCCGGCATCCTCTCGAAATTGAGGCCCTTTAATTACCCTGGCATCTTGAATTCTTTTAACTGAGGGGTCCCTTAAATCAGATGTAAATTGTGCATCTCTGAAAACTGTAAGCCCTTCTTTTAAACAGAGCTGAAACCAATCTCGGCAGGTTACACGATTTCCTGTCCAATTATGAAAATATTCATGAGCAATTATACCCTCTACATATTCAAAATCGGTATCGGTACTTTTTCTGGGATGTGTCAGAACACACTTCGAATTGAAAATATTTAGCCCCTTATTTTCCATGGCCCCCATATTGAAGTCATCAACGGCAACGATATTGAAAACCTCAAGATCATATTGTCGCCCATAGCGCTCTTCATCCCATTTCATAGCTTTTTTTAAAGATCTGATTGCAAACTGACATTTGTCCTCATCGCCCTTTCTTACATAAATATTAAGGTCGATATGAGAGCCTTGCTGCGTTGTAAATTCGTCTGATACTTTCTCTAAATCTCCAGCGACTAATGCGAAAAGGTATGCCGGTTTTGGCCAGGGGTCTGACCACTTTGAAAAACCCTTTTCACTCGAAATAAGATTGCCATTTGACAATAAGACTGGTGAAGGTCCCCGAATACTAACAACAAATGGTGCTAAAACGTCTGGACGATCTGGATAGTAGCATATTTTTCTAAAGCCTTCTGCCTCACATTGAGTGCAGTAAATACCATTTGACATATATAACCCCTCCAATGAGGTGTTACTAGAGGGATCTATCTCTACCAGGCACTCCCATAGGAAAGGGCCGTTGGGGACGTCACATTCGAGACCGTCTTTTTGTAGTTTTGGATGTACTGTATTCCCATCGATTCTAGCGTTAAGGAAATTTAAATTTTCTCCATTTAAAAAAAAATTTCTTGCTGAATTTGAATTAGGATTTTTACGGAAATTGATTTTAGAGTAAACTTTTGTTCTACTTGGATGTAGTTCAAAATTGAGTTCCACTGCGTCTACTAAATAAGCAGGGGCCTTATAGTCTTTCAGAAAGATTTCCTCATTACTTTTTTTTGCCATAATTACTCCGCGGTGCTTGGAATTTGTAGTTGAACCTACTCAGCTAATAGATGTTGCTACATTTAGGTAGTGCTACTATTAATTAATACCAAAAAATAGGCGACTCTTTTAGTGAATAATAACAGCTTTTGCCTCGCCTTAAATAAGATACCTATTTGAAATCAGAGAAAGGTTTGGGGTCGAGTGATGAAAAAGCGCCTGATGCGATGTGATCTAAGTGTAGAAGAAGGCTTGGTGGATTTTATCGAGAATACGGCTTTGCCAGATACTGGAGTTTCGCAGAATAACTTTTGGCTTGGCTTGTCATCATTGATTAAGGAGATGACTCCCGAAAATAGAAAACTTTTGAGGGTAAGAGAAGAGCTGCAAGACAAAATTGATAAATGGCATGTGGCTAGAATTGGCCAGCCACATGATCATGTGGCCTATAAAAGTTATTTAAAGGAGATCGGTTATCTGGTTGATGAGGGTGAGAACTTTTTAATTGAAACAGAAAATGTTGATCCGGAGATTTCCAGCGTAGCTGGCCCACAACTCGTAGTACCATCGACCAATGCCCGCTACGCTCTTAATGCAGCAAACGCAAGATGGGGAAGTTTATACGACAGTTTATATGGCACTGATGCGATGGGTGCATTCGACCAGGCTAAGGTTTATGATCGGGGCAGGGGCGCTCGTGTTGTTGCCCGTGCAAGAGTATTTTTGGATAATGCATTTCCAATCATTGGTGCGAGTCATGCAGATGTGAAGCGATATTATGTTAGTGAAAGGCAACTTTTAGTAGATGACCTTCCGTTGGTCTCACCAGAAAAGTTTATTGGCTATTCAGGCAACTCGAAGGCTCCAAATTCTATTCTATTGAAGAATAACGGTCTTTTCGTCGTGCTTGTCTTCAATCGAGCACATGTTGTCGGCAGTAGGGATCAGGCAGGTTTGGCCGATGTTCGGATCGAAAGCGCTCTATCTGCCATAATTGATTTAGAGGATTCTGTAGCATGTGTTGATGGTGAAGATAAGGTAAATGCATACTCAACATGGTTAGGTCTAATGAAAGGAGACCTTACTTCCGAATTCGAGAAAAACGGAAAAAAAGTCGTTAGGCGTCTCAACTCTGATTTGTCTTTTATTTCTCCCTCTGGTGATGATTTTAGCATTAGGGCTAGAGCATTACTTTGGATCAGAAATGTTGGTCATTTGATGACGACACCAGCCGTACTTGACTCAAATGGGGACGAGATATTTGAGGGCTTGCTGGATGCTATGGTTACCACAATGCTCGGAATGCATGATTTGAAAAAGGCTGATGGCAATTCAAGACATGGTTCAATTTACATTGTAAAACCCAAGATGCATGGCCCCGCTGAAGTGGATTTTGCCGATAAAATATTTTCCAAGGTAGAGAGTTTTTTAGGTATAGAGAAATATTCTGTAAAATTGGGAATAATGGATGAAGAACGCCGAACCTCCGTTAACCTAAAAGAGTGTATCCGCGCCGCAAAAAGACGAGTAGCCTTCATAAATACTGGATTTCTCGATCGGACTGGAGATGAAATTCACACTAGCATGGAGGCAGGCCCATTTAGCAGGAAAGATTTTATAAAAAGAAAGTCTTGGATAGTAGGATACGAAAATCAAAATGTTGACATTGGTTTAGAGTGTGGGCTTTCCGGACGAGCCCAAATTGGAAAAGGTATGTGGGCTATGCCGGATTTAATGTCTGCTATGCTGGAGCAAAAAATAGAGCATCCAAAATCAGGAGCAAATTGTGCCTGGGTACCATCCCCTACCGCTGCCACATTGCATGCCTTGCATTATCATCAAGTGGATGTCTTTGCAGTTCAAGAAAATTTAAGAAAAAACGGCCGAAGAGCCTATGTTGATACACTTCTTGATATTCCCCTAGCTGCTTACAGAAAATGGTCGCACGGGCAAAAAATTCGGGAAGTAGAAAATAATGCTCAAGGGATCCTTGGATATGTTGTGCGGTGGGTGGATCAGGGAATTGGTTGCTCAAAAGTACCGGATATTAATAATGTAGGCTTGATGGAAGATCGTGCCACATGCAGAATATCTAGTCAGGCGCTTGCTAACTGGTTGCATCATAACGTCGTGAGTGAAGAAGAGGTCATTACAGCGCTTAAATCCATGGCAAAAATTGTTGACGAGCAAAATATTAACGATCCAAATTATATACCGATGAGCCCAAGCTTTGATGGATTGGCATTTAAGGCTGCATATAATTTAATCTTCGAGGGTAAAAATCAGCCATCGGGTTACACTGAGCCAATTTTACATGAAACTCGTTTGAAATTGAAAAATCTAGCATAGAAATATCGTTAATAGTGAGTTAAAAAATAAATACATAGAATAATAATTTGCAAAGTAATAGTTAAAGGCGAAAAATGGGACGTTTTGTAGTTGGAATTGTTGGGAATTTCAACTTAATCAATGATGAATATCCAGCATACGCAGCTGGGAAAATGAATTGTGACGCACTATCTAAGGTATCGAATGTAATACCTATCATCGTACCTTCGAGTCCCGAATTTACTACAGTTGATGAGCTCATCTCAATGTGCGACGGTTTTTTGTTTACTGGCGGTAGACCTAACGTACATCCGAGTAATTATGGTGTCGAGGCAACGGCAGCTCATGGCGATTTCGATCGTGATCGTGATGCTTTAACACTTCCCTTGATAAAAAGGGCTGTTTCGATCGGTCTTCCTATCTTTGGTATATGCAGAGGATTTCAGGAAATTGCGGTAGCAATGGGGGCAACACTACATCCAGAAATTCGCGAGTTAGATGGGAGAATGAACCATAGAATGCCACCAGATGGGACGCTTGAAGAAAAATTTGCCATTAGGCATGAAGTCACGTTTAGAAGCGATGGAATTTTCAGCAAAATTTTAGGTTCTGATCGAATTGAGACAAATACGCTACATGGACAGGGAATAGCAGATGCCGGTGATCGGTTGATAATTGATGGTTGGGCAAGTGATGGAACCCCAGAGGCGTTGTATGTAAAAGATGCACCGGGTTACACTTACTCTGTCCAATGGCACCCGGAATGGAATGCTGAGAATGATCCAATTTCTACACGTTTGTTTGAGGCTTTTGGCGAAGCGGTGCGTAATTATGGAAATGCTCAGTAGTTGATCCCAGGTAGTTATGTGACAAATTTTCGCTTTTTGTATTTGGGTCTGTCCCACAAGGAATTTTGAATAACATTTGAAATAACCTCAATTGCCAAATCGATATCTTCTTTAGAGATATACAGAGGTGTAATTCCAAATCTCATAATGTTTGGCGACCGAAAATCTCCAATAACGCCTTTTTCTATGATTGCTTGCATTGCAGGGTATCCATGTTCAAAATAAAACGAAACTTGGGAACCCCTGTCTTCTGCATTTATTGGAGATGCTAATTTAAGATCAGGGCAGTTTTTTCTCAACCCGCTTATAAGTCGCTCAGAAAGATCAACTGACCCGGAGCGCAGTTCACTCATGTCGACGGTATCCCAAATTTTTAGAGAAGCAGCAAGAGCCGCATTAGCCAGAACTGGTGGTGTTCCTATTTTCATTCGGTTTATACCTTTGCCAGGGGCATACTTATGCAAAAACTCAAATGGTGTTTTATGACCAAGCCAGCCCATTAAAGATGGTTTGACCGCATTAATTTTTTTTGGATTAACATAGATAAACGCTGGCGAACCAGGTCCTGCGTTCAGATATTTATATGTACAACCAACGGCATAATCGATATTCCACTCCTTTAGATTTAGATTTAAAGCGCCAGCAGAGTGCGCTAGATCCCAAATCGTAACGATCCCATTGTCTTTTGCAATTTCACTGATTACTGAAATGTCATGCCTTCTGCCAGTACGGTAATCAACGTCGGTTAGCATCAGTACCGCAATCTCGTCGCTTAGACTGTCAAGTATTTCCTCAGGTGCGCATATTCTAATCTCAAGTTGATCATTCACTAGATGCACCAGTCCCTGAGCCATATATAAATCTGACGGAAAGTTTCCACTATCTGTGAGTATAATTTTTCTTTTCCCCACATCTTTAATGGCGCTACTCAATGCTTGAAAAACTCTAACAGATAGGGTTTCTCCAACAACTACTGAATTATCTTCCGCTCCGATAATGCGCGAAATTTTGTTACCCAAACTTTCAGGCTGAAACATCCATTCCGCATCATTCCATCCATTTATTAAAAGGTTTGACCATTCTTCATGAAGTAAAGTGTTAATTTCACTGGGAACATTCTTGGGCATAGGGCCCAGCGAGTTACCATCTAAATAGATTAATCCTTTTGGAAGTATGAATTGCTTTTTTGTTTCTTCAAAGTTTGTCATCTGCTCTTTTGTAGCCGTCTCATATCAACGTTTCACCAAGTTGCTGTAGTTACAACATTTATATAACATGGAATACAATTAATATTTTTATTTTCGACAATTTTTGAATTTAATGAGGGTTGAATGGGTCTTTTAAGATATTTTTTATTATCAATTGCCATGAGCCAGTACTCAATAGCTAGTGAAAATATACCGGATCAATATCCTCAATCGGTATTGTATTCAAAACCTTCTGAATTTATCCCAAATGTATTTTCTGCAATTGGTGCTACTGCTCCACCTACGTACGAAAATTCTGGTCATAATAATAATTTATCTTTCGTTGTAACCGCGGATGGAGTCGTGGTGATTAACTCTGGTGCATCATTTAGTCTGGCTGAGGCAATGCATCACGAGATTAAAGCAGTAACAAATAAACCTGTAAAGCTAGTAATCAACGAAAATGGGCAGGGACATGCTATGTTGGGAAACTCTTACTGGGCTGAGCTTGGCATTGATATATTAGCACATGAAGACGCTATTGATGAGGTGAAGGATAATGGCTATCAAATCCTAGAAGAAATGAAGCGTTACAATAGAGAAAAGGCTGACGGTACAGCCGTTATTACCGCAAACATTTCATTTTCCGAAAAGTATGTTTTTACTTTAGGAGGTATAAAGTTTGAGGTTCTACATCTGGGTGATGCTCATGGTCCTGGAGATACACAGGTCTGGATCCCGCAATGGTCACTAATGATTGCTGGTGATATAGCTTTTCATGAACGAATGCTGCCAATTTTTGAAAATACTTGCACAAGATGCTGGATAGAAACTTGGAAAACAAGCTTTGCACCTCTTAATCCGCTTTATATAATTCCTGGGCATGGACATCCCACAAATTTACCACAAGTTGAAAAGTATACGTTGGGATATCTTTTAGATTTACGATCAAAGATCAAAAGCCATATTGAGGCTGGGGGCGATTTAAGTTCGTCTTATTATGTCGATCAGCAAAAATGGAAGAACTTAGATACTTTTGAAGAGTTAGCAAAGAAAAATGCTGGTAGGGTTTTTGAAGAAATGGAGTGGGAGTGATAAAACTGGTCTCTGGTCTCTGGTCTCTGGTCTCTGGTCTCTGGTCTCTGGTCTCGAAAGAAAGTTGGGCTGGTTGCGGTTTCATTAATTGGTAGTCAAAACGCTATTGGAATTTATAGCGGTTGATTAAAATGCGTTGCGACATAATTTTTCACTTTAAGCACATTGATCTTTAATAATGTTGCGTATAGGAAGCTGGTCAGACATGTCTCTTAGTGTATTTAAGTGAGGATTTAATTTTGAAAATCGGTACCCCCAAAGAAATTTTCGACGGTGAAAATAGGGTTGCTTTAACCCCTGATAGTGCTCTTCAACTTCAAAAGTTAGGTTTTGATTGTTTAATTGAAAGTGGTGCCGGCAAAGCAGCAGGATATTCAGACAAAATCTACAAAGAGGCTGGGGTCAAGGTTGTAAAAACGGCTGCTGCTTTGTGGAAAGAAGCTGATGTAGTGACCAAGGTTAGGCAGCCCTCTACTGCTGAGCTTAAGAGATTATCTGCCGGGCAGACATTGATTTCCTTTTTTAATCCAGCCGTCAATGAGCAGGGTCTTGACCTGGCTAAATCCAAAAAAGCAAACGTCATAGCAATGGAAATGGTTCCAAGGATCAGTCGGGCACAAAAGATGGATGCTCTTTCATCCATGGCAAATATAGCTGGTTATCGAGCAGTTATCGAGGCCAGCAATAATTTTGGAAGATTTTTCACAGGTCAAGTCACTGCAGCAGGGAAGGTGCCTCCGGCGAAAGTGCTTATAATAGGCGCCGGTGTTGCCGGGCTTGCTGCGATTGGGACAGCTACATCGTTAGGAGCTATTACTTATGCTTTTGATGTCAGGCCTGAAGTGGCGGAACAAGTGGAATCCATGGGTGCTGAATTTGTCTATCTCGATTTTGAGGAGCAGCAGCAAGATGGTGCTAAAACTGGCGGATATGCGTCAGTTTCGTCACCAGAATTTCGAGAGGCTCAACTTGCGAAATTTAGAGAGTTAGCGCCAGAGGTTGATATTGTTATTACCACCGCGCTTATTCCAAACCGCGAGGCTCCAGAATTGTGGACAGCTGATATGGTTAAATCAATGAAACCAGGTTCGGTTATTGTGGATTTAGCCGCTGAGAAGGGTGGTAACTGTAAGCTAACAGTTTTGGATGAAAAAATTGTAACTGACAACGGGGTTACTATTGTAGGATATTCTGACTTTCCGAGTAGAATGGCCGCTCAAGCATCAAATTTATATTCTACTAATATTAGGCACATGATTAGTGATCTTACGCCGGAAAAAGACGGTAAAATAAACCATAATATGGAAGATGACGTAATCAGAGGTGCTACGGTTGCTTTTGAAGGGGAAATAACTTACCCGCCGCCACCGCCGAAAGTTAACGCTATCGCTGCAAAAACGCAGGAGAAGCCAAAAGAGTTGTCTCCAGAGGAACTGAGAGCGAAAGAGCAAGAGGATTTTAATGCGCAAACTCGCCAGCAGGTTATTCTGCTCGCAGTAGGTGGTGCCCTTACATTAGGTGTTGGGCTTGTTGCTCCAGCTAGCTTTATGCAACACTTTATCGTATTCGTTCTTGCTGTTTTCGTTGGATTTCAAGTTATTTGGAATGTAAGCCATGCTCTTCATACGCCGTTGATGGCTGTTACGAATGCAATATCATCGATTATAATTTTGGGCGCGCTGATGCAGATTGGTTCAGGTTCATTGCTAGTAATCTTACTTGCAGCATTATCGGTTTTTATGGCTGGTATTAACATTTTTGGTGGGTTTCTCGTCACAAGACGAATGCTTGCCATGTTCCAAAAATCTTAAGGGGTTAGAAATATGGAATTAGGATTTACTACCGCCGCATATGTCGTAGCTGCTGTATTGTTTATACTGTCCCTAGGTGGATTATCTGGACAAGAGAGTGCCAAGCGAGCCGTATGGTATGGCATTTTTGGGATGGCTCTTGCTGTATTTGCAACCTTGATAGGTCCCGGTTCTGGCTTATGGGCCCTGTCTGTTCTCCTTATCGCAGCTGGTGGTGTTATTGGGTATTTTCTAGCGGCCAGGGTTGAAATGACACAGATGCCTGAACTTGTTGCAGGTATGCACGCGTTGGTTGGTTTGGCAGCCGTTTTCGTCGGATTTAATGCAGATTTGGAAATAAAAAATGTAGCGTCAGCGGTGAACTCTGAGGCGGTGAAAGAGCTAACGGGATTTGCAGCCTTGGTGGCTAAAAAATCAGTTGTAGAAATTAATATATTGAGAGTAGAGCTGTTTTTAGGTGTATTTATTGGTGCTATAACATTTACAGGATCTATAATCGCCTACGGTAAACTATCAGGCCGTGTTACTTCTGCGGCGGTAAAACTTCCTGGCGGACATTTTTTAAACGCATCAGCGGCGATCATTTCTGTTCTATGCTTGATCTGGTATCTTCAAACAGGTGGTATTTTACCACTACTACTAATGACTATTTTAGCTTTTTTTATAGGTTTTCATTTGATCATGGGGATTGGTGGAGCAGACATGCCAGTGGTTGTGTCTATGTTGAACAGCTATTCTGGTTGGGCTGCAGCCGCCATTGGTTTCAGTCTTGGCAACGACCTGTTAATCGTTGTTGGAGCCCTTGTCGGATCCTCTGGTGCTATCCTCAGTTACATAATGTGTAAGGCAATGAATAGGTCGTTTATTTCGGTGATACTCGGTGGTTTTGGTGGTGCATCAGGACCTGCAATGGAGGTGGAAGGCGAACAAATTGCGATAGATGCAGACGGGGTCGCATCTGCATTAGCCGATGCCGATAGCGTTATAATAATACCAGGTTATGGACTTGCTGTTGCCCAAGCCCAACAAGCTGTATCCGAGCTTACTAAACGTCTTCGGGACAAAGGGAAGAATGTAAGGTTCGCTATTCATCCGGTTGCGGGACGGCTTCCCGGGCATATGAATGTTCTACTTGCTGAAGCTAAAGTTCCATACGATATAGTGCTCGAAATGGATGAAATAAATGAAGATTTTCCAGATACTGATGTAGCAATTGTTATTGGTTCCAATGATATCGTAAATCCTGCAGCACAAGAAGATCCAAATAGTCCAATAGCTGGTATGCCTGTTTTAGAATGTTGGAAATCGAAACAGGTCTTTGTATCTAAACGAGGACAAGGAACTGGGTACTCTGGCATCGAAAACCCACTTTTCTTTAAAGAAAATACACGCATGTTCTATGGAGATGCAAAAGATAGTTTGAACAAGCTTTTGTCAATGATAGACTAATGTAATTTCAACGCACCCTTAAATTGATGTAGATAAATTTGGGTTGTTTTACGTCTTTTATTTGGGTTTTATTAGCGTTATTCAATAAGTAGTGTGTTTAGATTAGGATAACATTTTGACACTTATCGCAGATCATGCGCAAAGGTATCAATTAGCTAATGAGCTTCACGCCCGCCCGTTTCCGTTTCACTCGGCACCTGGGATGGTTGCGTTTTTGGCATTGAAAGAGCCTGAAAATGCTGCCCAGAGAGATAGAAGTGGAGATAGAAAAAATTTAATCGAGCTGCTTGATAGGTTTGGTGCTCCACATCCAAAGGAAGATGCTACTCATTATTTTGGTGATTTAGGTCGTTTTAAACTTAAATGGGAAGCTCACACAGAATTTGTTACCTATACGATATTTTTAAACAATTTATCTGAAAAGCCTTTTGATGGTATTTGTTTCGATGCTTTTCCAAAAGATTGGTTAGAGTCCCTGTCATCGCTTCGGATAACATCGGTGAATTTGCGTCTTGAAACTATGAGTGATCAGGAAAACAGTAGCGAGATTATCTCAAAAAAATTAGCTAATTGGTTCGTACCGGAGAGTCTTGCAGTAAGTAAAGTTTTAGATGGGTCAGCGGTTGTGGCTTCAGACTTCAGAATAGATGAAGTAGGTCATCAACGATTCGTCCTTTTTGTTGATCCACTAACTGATGAACGACGGGTTGGTAGGATTATTCAGCGTCTATGTGAAATTGAAATGTATAAATCCATGTCAATGCTGGGCTTTTCGAGAGTGCGTAGTATGGCAAGGCAAATGGGTAATATTGATACAGAATTATCTCATATAATGAACGATATGAACGACGGTAAAGTGGCTGCGGAAGTTACTTTAGATAATTTGTTGAAAGTTTCCACTGAACTGGAAACTTTATCAGCAGCAGCATCTTTTCGTTTAGGTGCAACTGAGGCATATGAGGCGATTGTTCATCAGAGGATTAGGGTTTTAAGAGAGGAAAGGTTTAAGGGACGTCAGACGTTTTCGGAATTTATGATGAGACGTTATGATCCCGCGATGAGGACAGTTAAATCTAGTCGTGTTAGATTGGGAAATTTGGCTGACAGAGCCATTCGAGCGGGTGATTTGCTGCGAACCAGAGTGGATGTCGAAAGGTCTGCTCAAAATCAAGCTTTGCTTACTAGTATGGATAGGAGAGCAGATTTACAGCTGCGGTTACAAAAGACAGTAGAAGGTCTGTCGGTGGTCGCTATAAGTTATTATGCGGTGTCTTTGGTGTCGTACTTGCTGTATCCTCTCGCAGAGAACTATTCAGTAACAGAGGGGTTTTTAACCTCGATTATCACTTTGCCTGTGGTTGGGCTTGTCTATCTAATGATCCGGCGTGTACGTTCAAAAATGCTGTAGATGCTAATGCATACTTACATGCTAAACCTCCTAATATAATTGAAACTGTAACCAAAATTGTAGCTAGTGCTAATGACGGCAATCCGGCCAGACCTGCTCCAATTGTGCAACCCCCTGCCAAAACACCACCAACGCCCATCATTGTGGCACCAATGAAGTATCGTGTTGTTTGAGCAGTAGAGTCGAAAGTCTCAATTTTGAATTCTCTTGTAACTAGTGATGTTACAATGGAGCCACAGACTGTGCCGCCAACTAGGCCGACCCCAAAATTTGGTGATATCGCGCTGGAAGCTACGATCCAGAACAGAGTATCTGCATATGGTTTTGTGTATGAAAGGCTTTCAAACGCAATTGGGTCAAATTCATCGTATAAAATAAAGCCAGTTCCGGCCCATGATAATGGTATAAGCAAACCGATAATAGACGCTAACAGAAGTTTAATTAATTTTGGTTTAGTTAGTATAATCAGCAAAGCCCAAAACAAAGTTAGTGTCAGAGATAAAGCGACTTTAATTATTAAAATAGATATGGAGTTTGTGAACTTCTCAGTATTTAACGTTATTGTTTTTATGAAAATAATTGGCTCAGAGATGACACCTTTCAAGCTTGCGTGAGCTACTATACCAAAAATTAAGAGTACCATTGCCGCTCTTAAATTACCGGTACCAGCTAATACTGTCAGCCGTGATACACAGCCCTGTGTTAAAACCATCCCTGAACCAAAAAGAAATCCGCCCAAAATTAGTGCAACCCATGGCAACTCATTTTGGAAAAAACGGTGCTCATTAAAACTTATAAACCCCAGAAAAATAATAAGTTGTGTGCCTGCTAATGCCGTGATCAATGCAGACATCCAAATTGCAGTTTCCTGAGTAGGTCTTTCAACAATAAATGCACTTCTAAAACAAAATTTCGTTCTATGTGCTAAAATGCCAAAGCACGCGCCGATAAATATTCCAAAGTAAATGGACATCTGTCGTGAATCGACAATGTCTAAATTTATCAAATCGCTCAAAATTTTCTCCTATCAGAATAATTTTCTAATAAGGGTCAAAAAAAGTGATTTCAATTCATTAATTATTTGAAGTTTAGTGCTTTAGAGGAATAATATTCTAAATAATTTATTTTACTTTAAAATTTTTTCTAACTTTTTTTTGAACCCAAAAAAATATTGGGCCTTGTGTAATAATTTCAAAACGTAGGTCTTTTCTAGCCTTATCTTCCTCTAATTCTTGGGTCTAATGCATCTCTTAAGCCATCACCTAAGTAATTAATACTTAAAACGGTAAGAGATATGGCAAGTCCAGGCCAAAACACACGCTCAGGAAATTGCTGAAGATAATCAACGGCGTCATTAAGAAGCCTACCCCAAGTAGGAAAATCAGGAGGAAAACCGAGTCCAAGGAACGAAAGTGCACTTTCTGTTATTATTGCATTCGCGATTCCCAGTGTCGCTGATACCATTATCGGAGACAGCACATTCGGCAGGATATGGCGGAAAATGATTTTTGTATCGGTGCCACCGATTGAGCGGGCTGCGAGAATAAACTCTCGTTCTTTGATCGCCAATACATCACCTCTTACGATCCTAGCTGTAGGCATCCAGCTAGTTATACCGATTGATACAACTATTAGAATGAACATTCCTTTTTCTGGACCAAAAGAAGTGCTTAAAGGCTCTCTAAACAAGAGCATCATTACCAAAAGTAATGGTAGAAGTGGTAGCGATAAAAATAGGTCTGTGAACCGCATCAATGCACTATCAAGTTTTTTAAAATAGCCTGCAACCACACCAATTAGAGTACCTAAGAATAACGAAAGCAGCATTGCCGTTAGGCCTACAGTAATCGACGTTCGTCCCCCAGCCATTATCCTCGCTAAGGTATCTCTACCTAATTGATCGGTTCCTAATGGATGAGCTAGGCTCGGGCCTTGGTTTCTTATTCGAATATTAATTCCATTCGCTTCGTATGGCCAAACAAAAGGGCCAATTAGTACGAGAATTACAATCAGCGCGAAGATAATAGCCCCTGCTAATGCACCTTTGTGATTTTTGAACTCATTCCAGACATCTAACCATTTATTATTTGTCGTCTCGAATGTACTGTTTTGGACATTTTCAGTCATATCGGATCCTTGGATCTAAAATTCCGTAAAGAATGTCAGCTATCAAATTAAATACTACAATCAGAACAGCAAACATGAAGGTGATGGTCTGTACAGTGGGTAAGTCATTGGCGTATATCGCGTTGATTAACTGCTGACCAATTCCGTTTACTTTAAATACCTGCTCTGTAATAATTGCACCACCAAAAATACTTGGAATACCGAGAGCAATCACTGTTACCACTGGTATCATAGAGTTCCTTAACACATGTATTGCGACTACCGTCCACTCACTTAATCCTTTTGCTCTCGCCGTCCTGACATAGTCTTGGTTTAAATTGTCTAGCATCGACGAGCGCATAAACCGACTTATTTGAGCTGTTGTTTGAAGTGCTAGCACCATTACTGGCATTATCATTTGCCGAAATTGAAACTTGAATGTTTCCCAATCGACCACCTCATGCAATGTGTCATAAACAGAAGGAAGCCATCCAAGTTGCACAGAAAAAAGAACAATAACAAATACGCCGCTAAAAAAAGGCGGTACAGAATAGCCTACCATTGTAACAAAAGTTCCGACTTGGTCAAAGACTGAATACTGCCGATATGCAGAGTAGATCCCAATTGGTAGGGCGATTAAAATACCTACTATATAAGACATACCAACGACCCATAGAGTTTGTGGTAATCGTTGGACCACAATATCCATTACTGGACTTCTAGTTTGCCAACTGAATATCCGCTGTTTACCTTCAGAAAATGATGTGTTGAAAAGGTAATCAACAAAAACTTGAGGTTCGACCCAAAAAAATTGGATAACCCATTTCAAAAACTGAACGTGTAAAGGTTGTCCTAGTCCTAAGGCCTCTCTCATTTTTTCTTTGACGTCAGGAGGTATTGTCATTGGCACTTGTGCCATTGGATCATTCGGTGCCAAATTTAATAACAAAAAAATACACGCAGCTATAAACAGCAACGTGGGTATCGCCAGAAGCAAACGCCGAACAATATAGGTTAACATTTATGGGGTCTTTCTAAAAGCACGCCGGCGCTTTCGCGCCGGCGCCATTTTCAATTAGTCAATTCGATACCAGTCTTCTACATTCCATAACTCTGTATCCCATGTATTGAGAACAACTCCACCAAGTGAATTGGAACGTGCAGAAACTCTACCGCGCCATGTTAATGGAACGATTGTATAGCTATCTTTAGTAAGCATATCATTGAGTTTCCTACCAATTTCACCTCTTTTTTCGAGATCAGCAGTCATTTTCAACTCGTCCAATAACTTGTCATACGCTGGGTCACAATATCTATTGATATTTTCTCCAGCCCATCCATTTTCAGGGCTTGGTTCATTTCCACATCTGTATGCCGAAAGATAAGCTTGAGGATCTGTACCATCAAAAATGTTTGTATACATTTCAATGTCTGCATAGAATTTTTGATAAGTGTCAGGTGAAGCAGGATCACCTCCAAAGAACACAGATGCATTGAGGTTTCTCAGCTCAGTTTCAACTCCAATCTGTCCCCACCACTCTTTAATCAGAGCCTGATAATCCTGGCGAACAGCGTTAGTCGAAGTTTGATAAAGTACAGAAAGTTTCATTCCATCTTTCGTTCTCACACCATCTGCTCCTGCCTTCCAGCCTGCACCTTCTAGCAATGCTTTTGCACCTTCGATATCCTGCGTTAGACAGTCAGTATTATCTGAAGCATATAGTTCAGGACCAGGTACAAGGTTACAAGTTGGTTTACCTGCAACTCCATAACCGATCTCGGTGAGTAGGGTCCGATCTATAGCCATTGATAGGGCTTTTCTTACATTAATATCACTAAGAAATGGGTGTAGAGCTTTTCTAGTTGATCTAGTATCAGCGTCCAAGTTTGATGATGGATCAGTCATGTTCATTTCTAATCGCTCAACTGCAGTACCGAAAGCAGCAAGCGGTTGACCTTTTCCTGCAGAAGCCATCTGGTTAATAACTTCCGGAGCTAGCTGTAAGTTCCAGCCGTAATCGTACTCTCCGGTTTCCATAACCGCTCTACCAGCTGCAGCAGCGTCGCCACCACCTTTGAAAACCATAGTTGCGAAAGCTGGTTTGCTTGGATCTCTGTAATTGTCATTTGCTTTAAGCTGTATAACATCATTTGGTTTGAATTCTGTTACAACAAATGGTCCAGTACCTATGGGACCAAAATTTTCTTCCGTACATTCCTGACGCCGTGTACCGGTGCAGTTTTCAAATTGTGCTTGCTGTAAAATTGGCGTTTGTGATCCAACGAACGGTCCATATGGATTAGGCATTGGGTCTGCAAAAGAAATTTTTACGGTAAGGTCGTCTAGCGCTTCTACGTTAGTGACGCCCTCAAATTTTGCTTCTTGGTAGCATCCAGCTTCTCCCATACAATAATCATATGTAAAAAGAACGTCAGCAGACGTAAATGGAGTGCCATCTGACCAAAGTATGCCGGGTTTTAGGTTCCAGGTAATTGATTTCAGATCTGAACTTATGCCACCATTGCCGACAGTAGGAACTTCCGTCGCTAGTCGAGGAAACATTGCTCCGTTATTGTCGTAACCTGCAAGTGCTTCAATAACCATACTTGAAGACTCAATATCTTTTGTTCCACCTGATAGGTATGGATTCAGGATTGAGGGAGCTTGCCAGTATATTATACCGACATTGCCATCGGAACCACGATCAGCAAAGGCTGACGACCCAATGGCAATAGCTCCAGCGACACCCAGTGCTAAAGACTTAATTTTCATTTTATTCTCCTTATTTTTTAACTGTAATTAGAAATACGACCTTTGTTAATCCAAAATCATTTTCCCATACATATAGGGAGACCATATTTTTGTGTAAAACTCCCCCCGAAGTCGTAATGGAAGCAGAGTTTTCGAAAAATGCAAGAGAAAGCTGAAATTTTGTGCATTTTTTTTGAAACTTTTTAAAATTTTAAATTTAGAAACTGAACTGAACAGTTTTTTTAAAGTTAAGAACGAGCTAATAATTGGTTTTATTTTGAAATTATTGATGTTGACAAGAATAGCATCTTTAAGCAACGCTGCTTTGGTCTAGTTAGGAACAAAAATGTTAGATGATGACAAAGCACCAATTGCCGAATTTAAAAATCTTAAAGTAGTTTTTGAGACAAAAGATGGAACGGTTACAGGGGTAGAAGATGTTTCTTTTTCCATTTACCCGGGCGAGACAGTTTGTGTAGTTGGTGAGTCTGGCTCTGGAAAATCTGTGTCATCACTATCAATGATGCGTCTTGTGGAATTTGGTGGAGGGAAAATTCAGGGTGGTGAACTTAATTTTGAAAAGCAAGTCGGCGGTAAAATAGATTTAGCCAATGCTAGTCAAAAGTCCATGCGGCATACCAGAGGCAATGAAATTGGAATGATATTTCAGGAGCCAATGACAGCACTAAATCCTGTATTCACAATTGGCAGGCAGCTAACCGAAGGGCTACGTTTGCACAAAAATTTATCTAAACAGCAGGCAAGATCAAGAGCAATTGAACTATTAGATCAGGTAAGAATACCAGAGCCTGAAAAGAGATTAAAGCAGTATCCCCACGAGCTATCAGGTGGAATGCGGCAGCGGGTTGTGATTGCTATGGCTTTAGCATGTGAGCCAAGGTTACTGATTGCTGACGAGCCAACAACTGCTCTTGATGTAACTATTCAGGCGGAGATTTTAGCATTAATTGATCGTTTGAAAAGAGAAACGGGAACTGCGGTAATGTTCATTACTCACGATATGGCAGTTGTTGCACAAATGGCGGATCGAGTTGTCGTAATGTACCGTGGAAACAAAGTTGAGGAAGGTAATGTTATAGACGTCTTCGAGAATCCGCAGCATGATTACACCAAATCGTTGCTTTCAGCGGTGCCAAAGCTCGGGGAAATGTTGGGAAAAAAATATCCCGAACCCATGAAACTGCTAGGCGAAAGTAAGAAAAGCTCTAAGCCACTGATTGGCACTGATGAGGTTTTGCTGGAAGTAAAAAATTTAGTCACAAGGTTTCCAGTCGCCGGTGGTCTTCTTCGAAGGACAGTTGCGCAAGTTCATGCCGTCGAAGATGTTTCTTTTTCGATTAAACGTGGCTGTACTCTGGCTCTCGTCGGGGAATCAGGCTGTGGCAAATCAACTGTTGGCAGGTCGCTTTTACGACTTGTTGAGCCCTTGTCAGGTGAAGTGCGCATGGCAGGACAAGATGTGCTTAAACTTCCCAAAGACGAACTTCGTAATATCCGAAGTGATATGCAAATGGTTTTTCAGGATCCTTTTGCGTCACTCGATCCGCAAATGTTGCTTCTGGATCAAGTTGCGGAGCCAATGCGAAACTTTTCAACTATGGCTGAAAGGTCGATCGAGGCACGAGTTGAAGGCCTTTTCGAGCGTGTTGAACTACCAAAGAGTTTTTTACGCCGCTATCCGCACGAGCTATCGGGGGGGCAAAGACAGCGCGTTGCAATAGCTAGGGCTCTAGCTTTGAACCCAAAATTAATAATTGCTGACGAAGCAGTGAGCGCATTAGATGTATCAGTTCAAGCACAAGTTCTTAATCTAATGATGGAATTGCAATCGGAGTTAGAACTAAGTTTCTTATTCATAAGCCATGATATGGCCGTTGTAGAACGCGTTAGCCACGATGTTGGCGTGATGTATCTCGGTCGGTTGGTAGAAATTGGTTCTAGACAAGCAGTATTCAGTAACCCACAGCACGCTTACACAAAAGCACTCATGAGTGCTGTTCCTATAGTAGACCCGTCAAAAAAGGTTTTAGAGGGTGATTTGAAATTTAAGCAAATACCATCTCCAATCCATCCACTTGATCACGAAGCTGAAAAACCGAAATACAAAGAGGTAACTGAAGGGCATTTTGTTCTAACCTCTGATTGCGGGTATTGATCTATTTAAAAGGATTTTTTTATGCCAGTAAAGAACCGCTTTGCAGAGTTGCACGAGGAAATTACCGAATGGCGTCATGATTTACATGCTAATCCTGAAATATTATTTGAAACACATAGAACATCCCAAATTGTGGAGCAAAAACTGAAATCATTCGGCTGTGACGATGTAGTTTTTGGATTGGGAAGAACTGGTGTAGTTGGCGTTATTCATGGTAAAGTGAATACCAAAAATAGTGTAATTGGACTTCGCGCTGATATTGATGCTTTGCCAATTGATGAAGCGACTGGTTTATCTTATGCGTCAAAGGTTAATGGGGCGATGCACGCATGTGGTCACGACGGTCACACAGCAATGCTTCTCGGAGCAGCTAAATATCTAGCTGAAACACGGAATTTTGATGGTACGGCAGTGGTCATTTTCCAACCAGCCGAAGAAGGCGGTGGCGGCGGTCGGGAAATGTGTGAAGACGGATTAATGGAGCGTTTTGGTATACAAGAGGTTTATGGCATGCATAATTGGCCAGATCTAGAAATTGGTAAATTTGCAATAAGACCGGGACCTTTTTTTGCAGCCTCTGATTTTTTTGAAATTACAATAAATGGGCTTGGGGGACATGCCGCCAAACCGCAAATAGCCGTTGATCCAACAATTGTGGGATCTCACATAGTAATTGCATTACAATCTATTGTTAGTCGAAATGCCGACCCGACAGATCAAATTGTAGTTTCGGTCACTTCATTTGAGACATCCTCAACAGCTTTCAATGTTATCCCTCAAACCGTTGTACTAAAAGGAACTGTCCGAACGCTGTCCGATGAGACCAGAGATCTTGCTGAGAAGAGATTAGAAGAAATTGCACGAAAGACAGGTGATGTATTTGGAGCAAATGTAGATCCAGTCTATACCAGAGGTTACCCAGTAATGACAAATTCAGTTGATCAAACTGAGTTTGCCGCTTCTGTTGCAAAATCTGTTAGTGGCTATTGTGAAGAGGCGCCTCTAGTAATGGGCGGTGAAGACTTCTCATATATGGCCATTGAAAGGCCAGGTGCATATATTTTGATTGGTAACGGAGACAGTGCGCCTGTACACAATCCCAATTATAATTTTAATGATGAAGCAATATCGATTGGATGCAGTTGGTGGGCAGAGATAATTGAGAAAAGAATGCCTGTTAGCTAAAAATACATAATAGAATCTTTATAGATCAGCCGCCTGTGTGGCTCATATGACGCGTCATTTGCCCCTGAACTTCCTGCCGAGTATAATCAAAATCATGGCCCTTTGGTTTTTTAGCAATAGCAGCCTCAATTGCTTTTCTAAGATGACCCTCATCGGTTGGTTTCTCTCTAAGCGGACGCCGCAAATCTGCTTTATCCTCCTGTCCAAGGCACATGTAAAGCTCGCCAGTACAGGTCAATCTTACCCTGTTACAACTTTCGCAAAAATTATGTGATAACGGTGTAATGAACCCTATTTTTTGACCAGTTTCATTAACCTTTACATATCGAGCTGGCCCACCTGATCGTTCAGTCATGTCTGTGAGTGTATATTCTTGTTCTAATGTTTGGCGTAATTCATTTAATGACCAATATTGTCCTATCCGCTCTTCTGATTCCAGATCGCCCATTGGCATAACTTCTATCCAGGTTAAATCCATTCCTCGCTCATTACACCATGAGACAATTCTAAAAAGTTCATCCTCATTAAACCCCTTAAGAGCCACAACATTTATTTTTACCCTAAGACCTGCAGCCTGAGCAGCCTCTATTCCCTCTAGCACTTGTGATAAACGACCCCAACGTGTTACTTTGCCAAACTTGGCATCATCCAAAGTGTCGAGGGAAATATTTACCCTACGCACGCCTACTTCAAAGAGCTCTTTTGCAAATTTTTTCAACTGTGATCCATTTGTAGTTAGGGTGAGCTCCTTTAGTTTTTGATCATCTAAATGCCGAGATATTGACTGAAAAAAACTCATAATATTTCGTCTTACTAGCGGTTCTCCTCCAGTAATACGAAGTTTTTCAACACCCATATTGATAAATGAGGAGCATAGAAAATCTAATTCTTCTAAAGTAAGAAGCTCTTTTTTTGGCAGAAATTTCATGTTTTCTGTCATGCAATAAACACATCTGAAATCGCAGCGATCTGTTACCGAAACGCGCAAATAACTTATTGAACGGTTAAAGGGGTCTATTAACGTTTTCATCATCATAACAATGTATAATTAATAATTTTTATAGCAAGGCAAATATGATAGCGAAGCAAAATAAAAATGACAGACAATTGTTAATAATTTATTTTTCCTATTCTGGGTTTCCGAATTGATCTCACATTAATTTAAAAATTAAACTTGATTTCTATACTAAATCTGTCATTTGTGACATACTTTCTGTGAGAATAAAAAGGGTCTAACCGTGTCGAAAACATTTATAAGCTCGGATATGTCCGTTGAAGGCGATGTTTCAAGCCAAAGCGATATTGAAGTTGATGGCAAGGTAAAAGGAAACCTCTCTGGTGAGGCGATATCTATTCTATCATCTGGCTCGGTAGATGGTAGCATTTCTGGTACCTCAGTTAATGTTGATGGTAACGTATCTGGTAAAATTTCAGTGCAGGACTTGGCAGTAAACTCTACTGGAAAAGTGAGTGCTGACGTGACCTATCAATCTATTGCAACTCAAAAGGGCGCAAGGATTGATGGAAAGCTTAAATCCAAATAGCAGTGCGAATATCCAAGACGCATTTGCGTTCTTGCCTCACTTTAAGAGGGTTTATATTTGGAACTAAGCCCTCCTTCTTCTTCGACCTAATTTACCATTTTTTCCCGATAAAGCGTTGAATGAAGGACTGGGTATTTGTACTACCTTCCTTAGTTCCGTAAATGGATCATGCTTATGCGGTATCGCATTGGCAGCTACAAAATGCTCTTGAAATTTTGGCTCTACGGCGGTTTCAACTTTTGTTATTTTTCTCACGATCTGTTCGATCTCAGACCTTGCATTTATATTGCAAAGAGCAATTCTGGCTCCAGTACCCGCAGCATTGCCAGCAGAGGTAACATTCTTGAGGGATACATCTGGGATCATGCCCAAAATCATCGCATGTTTTGATGATATATGGGCACCAAATGCTCCTGCTAAAACAACTTTATCGACACTATCCACTTCCATTTCATCCATCAAAAGCTTTGCACCCGCATACAAGGCAGATTTCGCAAGTTGTATCGCCCTTATGTCTCCTTGCGTGACTTGTATTGCAGGCTGAGAGGCATCTTTGTTAGCGAAGAGTTCATAGGAGTAGGTTCGACCATCAGGTTTTGATCTTGCAGTTCCAGTTGCTTCAGGGCTTCCAATCAAACCACTTTCATCTAGAAGCCCTGCAATTCGCATTTCTGCGACAGCCTCGATTATTCCTGAGCCACAAATTCCAGTAATACCAATTTTCTTTATGCTTTCGTCAAATCCGCTGTCGTCAGACCACAGATCCGATCCAATTACTTTAAAACGAGGTTCTTTGGATTTTGGGTCTATCTCCACGCGCTCTATAGCACCAGGTGCTGCCCTTTGACCTGAACTAATCTGAGCCCCTTCAAATGCGGGGCCGGTTGGTGAAGAACAGGCTAGTACTCGCTGTTTATTTCCAAGCAATATTTCTGCGTTTGTTCCCACATCAACAATCAATGTTAAATCTTTTGATTTGTTCGGTTCTTCAGACAACGCGACCGCCGCAGCGTCTGCTCCAACATGTCCTGCTATACATGGAAGAAGATATATCCTTGCATCGTCTATTAACGAGACCAGGTTTAGATCCTTAGCATCTAGATATAATGCGTCTGAAGTGGCTAAGGCAAATGGTGCCTGACCTAGCTCAATCGGGTCAATTCCAAGCAATAAGTGGTGCATAACTGGGTTACAAACAAAAACAGCTTCCAGTATATCTTCTGGCTCAATTTTCGCACTTTCTGCCAGTTCTAAAACTAATTTATTTATGGCTTTACGCACTTCATTGGTCATGGCTGATGCGCCATCAGCGTTCATCATCGCGTAACTAACACGGCTCATTAAATCCTCGCCAAATCTAATTTGGGGATTCATTACGCCAGAACTCTCAATGACTTTTCCTGACCTCAAATCAGTTAGATGCGCTGCTATGGTAGTTGACCCTAAATCTATTGCTAACCCATATATGCTGGCATCGTGGTAGCCGGGCCAAATATTTACAATTCTTCGGAGACTTTCGCTGGGGGTCGAATTAACTGCCACTGTAACGCCCCAGTCTCCCTTGCGAAGAATGTTTTGGAGTTTTTTGACAAGAGAAATGCTCGCATGGGTATCATCTATATTCCATTGCTCGGCTAAAGCAGTTTTTAAACGTTCTAGGTCACCCTTCGGTTCGTGCATATCAGGTTCTAGGACCTCTACGTAATAAAGCTTAGTTGCAGGATTCATCTCAATTTTACGTGAGCTTGCAGCCTTTCGAATAACCTGCTTATGGACCTGACTTTCTGCTGGGACGTCTACGACTAAATCACCTTGAATTTTTAATTGACATCCCAAGCGACGGTTTGGTTTTAAACCTCTTTTGTCATGGTAACGCTGTTCAATCGCATTCCAAGCTGAAACCGCGCTCTCATCCACAAAAACACCGTGTTTTGGGAAATCTCCAAACGAAGGAGTAACTTGGCACTTGCTACAAATCCCTCTGCCGCCACAAACACTGTCTAAATCCACACCAAGCTGTTGAGCAGCCTCCAGAACTGGAGTACCTGTTTCGAAGCTACCTCTCTTGCCAGATGGAGTGAATACTACCAAATGCTTCATTGTTTAATCCCGTTTTCCTATGTCGGTTTTAACTCGTAGCACTTAGATAAAAATTCTAAAATCGCCAAGTCTTAGTTTATCAGCGCCAATTTATTATGTTTTTTAAAAAGATTTCAAAAAAACAAAACTTTTTATACAATCTTTTTATTGACTTATTTCAAACTTTTATTTTCGCTATCCTCTTTCAATTTCAATAGTTTCGTGAGATATAGGCTCGCCAGTGTACATGCTATGAAAAGGACGTGCATTATGCAGATTCGCGAGGCTTTAACTTTTGACGATGTACTTCTTGTGCCGGCAGCTTCCAAAGTATTGCCGACCGATGCTGACACGAGGACTCAGGTAACTCAATCCATTGCTTTGAATATTCCTTTGCTAAGCTCTGCGATGGATACCGTCACTGAAGCAAAAATGGCAATAACAATGGCTCAGGCTGGCGGAATGGGTGTTATTCACAGAAATTTAGGTGTGGAACAGCAAGCCCAGCAGGTGAGACGGGTTAAGCGGTTTGAAAGTGGGATCGTTTATAATCCTATCACCTTGAAAGCTGACCAATCTTTGAAAGATGCAAACGACCTTAGGGCAAAGTACAATGTATCTGGATTCCCAGTCATCGATGAAAAAAATCGTGTGGTGGGAATTCTAACAAACAGAGATATGAGATTTGCTTCAGATGAAAATACTCCTGTAAGCCTTATGATGACGACAGATGATTTAGCTATTTTGGAAGAACCAGCGGATAGGCAAGAAGCTATAAATCTAATGAAGTCGCGTCGTATTGAAAAGTTATTGGTGACTGATGCCTCAGGACGGCTTACTGGCCTATTAACCCTGAAAGATACTGAAATGTCCGTACTGAACCCTACTGCATGTAAAGATGAGTTAGGTCGTTTGAGAGTTGCTGCTGCTTCGACTGTAGGTGATGAAGGATTCGAAAGATCACAAGCGCTCATTGATGCTGGTGTTGATATGGTCGTAATCGATACCGCTCACGGCCACTCTGATAGTGTCTCTAAAGCGGTTGAGCGAATTAAGAAAACCTCAAATGAAGTTCAAGTTATAGCTGGTAACGTTGCTACTTCTGATGCAACCAAATCGTTGATTGACGTGGGCGCAGATGCCATCAAAGTGGGTATTGGGCCTGGATCTATCTGTACTACAAGGATGGTAGCTGGCGTTGGAGTACCTCAATTGAGCGCGATTATTGATTGTGCAACCGTTGCGGGTAATATTCCTGTTATAGCTGATGGTGGAATTAAGTTTTCCGGAGACTTCGCTAAAGCAATCGCGGCTGGAGCAAGTTGTGCGATGATTGGCTCTATGGTGGCAGGGACCGATGAAAGCCCTGGTGAGGTAATATTGTATCAGGGTAGATCGTTTAAAGCATACAGGGGAATGGGCTCTCTAGGAGCAATGGCTCGCGGCTCAGCAGATCGCTATTTTCAGAAAGATGCTGCTAGCGACAAACTGGTCCCGGAGGGAATTGAAGGGCAGGTGCCATATAAGGGTGCTGCGGCCGCCGTTATTCACCAAATGGTTGGAGGGTTAAAAGCAGCCATGGGGTATACAGGTTGCCGTTCAATATCTGAAATGCGTAACAATTGTAAATTTGTAAAAATTACTGGTGCTGGATTAAAAGAAAGTCATGTCCACGACGTTCAAATCACGAGAGAAAGTCCAAATTACAGGGTAATTTAGCCATGACTCCGGCGGCGCAAGTATTTTCTGCTAGTCAAATTTTACAAGAGATACTTAATGGTAAAAACGCCAACTACTTGCTTCAACAATGGGGTAAAGAAAACAGGTTTGCAGGTTCGAAAGATAGGCGTGCAATCAGAGATTTTGTATATGATGGCTTAAGAATAAAGCGAAGTGCTCTTTCTAGAATAAAGGCTCCTCACTCTGGTAGAAACTGGGCATTAGGGGTGCTTATGGAAACAAATGAGGATTTAGAACAATATTTCAACGATGAAGCTTATGGGAGCCCACGTCTAACGCCAACGGAAAAGCTGGCTATACAAGAAGCCACAAAGTGCAATAAACCACCAGACGTAGAAGTTAATTTACCGGCTTTTCTTTGGCCTATTTGGAAAGCTGACCTAGGAGAGGAGGCTGTTCCTGTTGCTAAGCGTTTATGTAAAAGGGCTCCAGCATTTCTCCGAGTGAATATCGGAAGAACTACAGTAGAAAAAGTCCAGCAAATACTTAGCGAGGAAGGTATTCATACTGATAAGCACCCCTCAGTAATTACTGCTTTGAAAGTAACCAATGGTCAAAATAAAATTAAGAGCTGCATTGCCTATAGAGATGGTTTAGTTGAAATTCAGGACGCATCCAGCCAGGCTAGCGTTACTGATCTGCCGGTAGATAGTAGTTTAAAAATTTTAGATTATTGTTGTGGTTCTGGAGGTAAATCTCTTGCTCTACATTCTTGGACTACTGCAAAAATATTTGCTTATGATGCTTTTCCGGAGAGAACTAATGATTTGCGTGCTAGAGCAGAAAGAGCAAAAGCAAAAATACTCAACATCAGTAAACCAATAAATGATAGATTTGACGTAATATTTTGTGATGTTCCATGCTCGGGAAGCGGATCATGGCGGCGGGACCCGGATGGAAAATGGAAGTTAACTGCAAATTCTTGGCAAAACCTTCTAAATACACAAATTCAGATTCTTAATGAGGCTAAAGAACTTCTTACATCGGATGGGACCTTAGTTTATGCTACTTGTTCTGTGCTATCGACCGAGAATCACAAGCAGCTAGAAACATTTTGTGATGCTTACCCTGAGTTTGAAATAAAAAAAGCTCGCCAGTTCTTTCCGTCTGATCTGGGGGATGGGTTTTTCTACGGATTTTTGAAGAAAAGTGAAAAATTTTCTTGATATGTTCTTTTTTTGCGTCCATAAGAGAACATTATAAGAACAAACGAGTGATTGCTGTTTCGTTTTCACTATGAAATAAAGAGGTATAAACATGGCAGAACTTTTATCAATGAGCGACAAAAAAGACGACGACAGACAAAAAGCATTAGAAAGCGCTTTGAGCCAAATTGAACGACAATTTGGGAAGGGTTCAATTATGAAGCTTGGCGATGAAAATGCCATTCAAGAAATTGAATCCACGTCAACAGGTTCATTAGGTTTGGATATAGCTTTAGGGATTGGTGGATTACCTAAGGGTCGGATTGTTGAAATATATGGTCCGGAGAGTTCTGGTAAAACAACCCTTACATTGCATTGTGTAGCTGAAGAGCAAAAGAAGGGAGGCGTATGCGCATTCGTGGATGCCGAGCATGCTCTTGACCCACAGTATGCGAAAAAGTTGGGGGTGGATCTAGATGAGCTACTAATTTCCCAGCCTGATACAGGTGAGCAAGCTCTTGAAATTACAGATACATTAGTACGGTCTGGTGCTGTTAGCATGGTTGTTGTTGACTCAGTTGCTGCTCTTACGCCCAAATCAGAACTTGAAGGCGATATGGGTGATAGCAATGTGGGTGTGCAGGCACGTCTTATGAGCCAAGCAATGCGGAAATTGACCGGGTCAATTAGTAGATCAAATTGTATGGTAATTTTTATTAACCAAATTCGCATGAAAATTGGTGTAATGTTTGGTAGTCCCGAAACTACAACTGGTGGAAATGCTCTTAAATTTTATAGCTCTGTTCGATTAGATATAAGGCGCATTGGTGCTATTAAGGATAGAGATGAAGTAGTTGGGAACGCAACTAGGGTAAAGGTGGTAAAAAATAAAGTAGCGCCGCCTTTTAAACAAGTTGAATTCGATATTATGTATGGTGAAGGTATATCCAAGAATGGAGAACTTTTGGATTTGGGCGTGAAAGCGGGTGTTGTTGAAAAATCAGGAGCTTGGTATAGCTACATGGACGAGCGTATTGGGCAGGGTAGAGAAAATGCTAAAATTTTCTTGAAGGAGAACCCTAACATAGCACTCTCAATAGAAGATAAAATTAGAGCTGCTCACGGGTTGGATTTTGATTTGCAGAATGATGCTGATGGTGAAGTTTTAGAAGCGTAGATTTAATATAAAAACTCGATCAAAGGGGTAGCATTTATGCTGCCCTTTTTTTTGTTTTAAGTGTTCGTTATGGACAATACACGAAGCAATCATTAGAGCTAAAAAAAATATGTGAGAATATAATGCGCACGCTAAATGATATTAGGTCTACATTTTTAGATTATTTTAAAAGGCAGGGACACGAAGTTGTCCAATCTAGTCCATTGGTGCCCCGAAATGACCCCACATTGATGTTTGCTAATTCTGGCATGGTGCAGTTTAAAAATTTGTTTACTGGGGTAGAAACAAGAGATTATAAACGCGCTGTAACCTCTCAAAAATGTGTTAGAGCAGGTGGTAAACATAATGATCTTGATAATGTTGGCTACACTGCTCGTCATCATACTTTTTTCGAAATGTTGGGTAACTTCAGCTTTGGGGATTACTTTAAGTCTGAAGCAATACCATTTGCATGGGAACTGATTACAAAAGAATTTGATATTCCTAAAGAACGACTTCTTGTAACTGTTTATCATACAGATGAGGAGGCTGCGCTGCTGTGGAAAAAGGTAGCAGGGCTTCCCGATGATAAAATAATACGAATTTCGACTAACGATAATTTTTGGATGATGGGGGCCACTGGGCCATGTGGACCATGTACAGAAATATTTTTTGATCATGGTGAGAAATATTGGGGTGGTCCACCAGGCTCGCCTGAGGAAGATGGTGATAGATTTGTAGAAATTTGGAACCTTGTATTTATGCAATATGAGCAGTTTGAAGATGGGACAAGGAAAGATCTTCCTAATCAATCTATTGATACTGGTATGGGCATCGAACGCGTAGCGGCTTTACTGCAAGGTACAAATGACAACTATGAAACTGACCTTATTAGGGCCCTTATCGAAGCATCTGCGGAAGCTACGAGTTCAAAACCAGATGGAGATAACTCAAATCATCATAGAGTGATAGCAGATCACCTGCGGTCAACCTCTTTTTTAATTGCAGACGGCGTAATGCCTTCCAATGAGGGCCGTGGCTATGTATTGCGTAGAATAATGCGGCGTGCGATGCGACATGCTCATTTGGTTGGCGCTAAAGACCCTGTAATGCATCAATTAGTTCCATCCCTTGTTGGGCAAATGGGAGCAGCATATCCAGAATTGGTTTCAGCTCGGGCATTGATAGAAGAAACACTATTGAATGAAGAAACAAAATTTAAGCAAACTCTGGAACGTGGACTTAAATTATTGGATGAAGAGCTTGATGGTTTACCGTCGGATGTTTCATTTCCTGGCAAAATTGCTTTTAAGCTTTATGACACTTATGGATTCCCTTTGGATCTGACGCAGGACGCACTGCGAGAGAAAGGTCGTGTGGTTGATGCTGACGCTTTTCAGGTTGAAATGGACGAGCAGAAAAGAAAGGCGAGAGCAGCTTGGACCGGCTCGGGAGAAACAGCGGATACTGCAGTATTTTATGATATTTTTGATAAATATGGAGCTACTGATTTTTTGGGTTATGATACCGAGTTTGCGCAGGCTCAAGTTATTGCCATCGTTAAAGATGGTTTGTTGGTAGATAGTGCTGCTCAGGGTGATAGTGTTCAAATGGTTTTTAATCAGACCCCGTTTTATGGAGAAAGTGGTGGTCAGATTGGTGATACTGGCCAGATTAACTTTAAAAACGGTGCAGCCAATATTGTTGATACTAAGCGCTCTGCGGGTATTTTTGTTCATTTTACAAAAGTTACTGCTGGAGTTTTGTCACTAAATGACCCCGTAGAGTTGGAAGTTGAAAATTTGCGTAGATCGTCTATTCAGGCCAACCACTCAGCGACACATTTATTACATGAAGCTTTGAGAATTAAATTAGGCCACCATGTGGCGCAAAGGGGCTCACTCAATGCAGCGGATAGATTAAGATTTGATTTTAGTCATTCTAAAGCCCTTACTAAAGGAGAGTTGCTTGAAGTTGAACGTTCTGTAAATTTTTATATACGCCAGAATACAGAGGTTACTACTAGGGTAATGTCTCCTGATGATGCCAGAGAACTTGGAGCCACGGCTTTATTCGGGGAAAAGTATGGTGAGGAAGTTCGCGTTGTTTCAATGGGTTATAATCAAAAAAGTGGTAAGGGCATTGATGGAAATGGATATTCTTTAGAGCTATGTGGTGGAACCCATGTAAAACGCACTGGGGATATAGGAGCATTTGTTATTTTGTCTGATGGTGCCAGTAGTTCTGGGGTAAGACGTATTGAGGCTTTAACTGGCGAAGCAGCTATGGATCATCTTGCCAAACAGCAAAATTATCTGTCCGATATTGCAATTGAACTAAAGTCTGGCTCATCTGATATTCTTTCTCGAGTAAAAAGCCTGATGGCAGAACGAAAATCTCTCGTAAGTGAGGTCGCGCAGCTCAGAAAGGATATGGCACTGGGGGGCAGCTCTTCGGGACAAGATGAGTTGAAAAGCGAAGATCTTTCTGGTGTGAATTTTTTAGCAAAGCAATTAAATGGGATACCTGGCAAGGAGCTTCCGGGCCTAATTGATGGTTATAAACAGAAGCTATCTTCAGGTGTTATACTACTTATTTCGGAAAACGACGGAAAAGTTGCAGTCGCTTCTGGCGTTACTAAGGACCTTTTGTCTAATATTTCTGCCGTAGATATTGTTAAAACTGCAGCCAACAAGCTCGGAGGCAAAGGCGGCGGCGGCAGGCCCGATTTGGCGCAAGCGGGTGGCTCTAGTATGGATGGAGTTACAACTGCTATAGACGCTGTCAGATCGTTAATAGTCTCAAAATAAAATTACTAACTTAAAAACAGGGATCCTTATTTTTAATTATTTCGGGCCTGTCTTTTCCGTTCATGAGAGTCCAAAAACCTTTTTCTTAATCTGATACTTGCGGGCGTTACTTCAACCAATTCATCATTGTTAATATAAGATATGGCTTCCTCAAGAGAGAATTTTATATGCGGTGTTAGCCTAACTGCTTCATCTGATCCTGACGCCCTGACATTGGTCAGTTTTTTGCCTTTTAGTGGATTTACCTCTAAGTCGTTGTCACGAGTATGCTCTCCGATAACCATTCCCTTGTAGACCTTAGTTTGGGGGCCAACGAACATTTTCCCCCGCTCCTCAAGGTTCCAAAGGGCATACGCCACGGTGTCTCCATCTTCGATAGATATCAAAACGCCAGCGCGCCGTCCCTCTATGCTTCCCTTGTATGGTGACCAACCACTAAAGACCCTATTCATAATACCTGTTCCGCGTGTGTCAGTGAGAAATTCTCCATGGTAACCTATAAGGCCTCGGGCTGGAACCTTGGCAATTAACCTTGTTTTGCCTACTCCGGAGGGCTTCATTTCGACTAAGTCGCCCTTTCTTGGCCCCGTTATCTTTTCAATCACGGCGCCTGTATATTCATCATCTACGTCTATCGTTACTTCTTCTATTGGTTCTAATTTTTGGCCGTCTTCCTCTTTCATCAATACTTGAGGTCTAGAAATTGAAAGTTCAAAGCCCTCGCGACGCATATTTTCGATTAAAACACCCATTTGCAGTTCGCCGCGGCCAGCGACTTCAAAGGCATCACCGCTGGGAGTGTCTTTTATTTTAATGGCTACGTTACTCTCAGCTTCCTTCATTAACCTGTCTCTAATTACACGGCTTTGAACTTTGGATCCCTCTCTGCCTGCAAGTGGACTGTCATTTATTCCAAAGGTAACAGTTATTGTGGGGGGGTCTATCGGTTGAGATTCCAATGGCGTCTCAACTGCTAGAGCACAAATTGTGTCAGCAACGGTTGCTTTAGTCATTCCGGCAAGGGATACGATATCTCCGGCGATACCCTCATCAATATCCGCATGTCCTAGTCCTCTAAATGCCCTTATTTTACTTACTCTAAATTGTTCGATTTTTTGACTAGATCTGCTGATGGCTTGAACTGTAGACCCAACTTTTATAGTGCCACTTTCAATGCGACCAGTAAGGATCCTGCCAACAAATGGGTCACTTCCTAGTGTTGTTGCCAGCATTCTGAAATCATCTTCAATGTGTTCTGCCTGTCTTGGGGGAGGAACATGATTAAGAATAAGATCAAACAGTGCGTTTAAATCATTTCGTGGTCCGTTTAAGTCGTGATCCGCCCAGCCAGATCTCCCTGAAGCATACATGTGAGGAAAGTCCAGTTGATCATCGTTTGCGCCGAGATTAGCAAAGAGGTCAAAACACTCATCTAACGCTCTATCTGGCTCAGCATCACCTTTGTCTACTTTATTTAGAACAACTATTGGTCTAAGGCCTAAATTAAGAGCTTTTGAAGTGACAAATTTTGTTTGGGGCATTGGCCCTTCGGCAGCGTCTACAAGTAAAACTACACCGTCAACCATCGATAATATCCGCTCCACCTCTCCGCCAAAGTCTGCGTGACCGGGAGTGTCAACAATATTTATTCGATTACCTTTCCACTCGACAGACGTTGCTTTTGCTAAAATAGTAATTCCTCGCTCTCGTTCGAGATCATTACTATCCAAAGCACGTTCTGTAATGGCCTGATTTTCTCTAAATGCGCCAGATTGTTTTAGTAATTCATCAACAAGAGTTGTTTTTCCGTGATCAACGTGTGCTATTATTGCGATATTTCTTAATGTCATTTAGGGAGCCTGTTCCATATTTTAGGGCCACCTATATTGATTTTTATAGAAATACCACCCGTTAATGTGAGGATGTTGAGGAAAAAAGGTGAATTACCACAATTCCCAAAATGATCATTGTAAGTCCAATGATCGCAGCACTGTCTGGTTTTTGCCCAAACACGACTAATCCGACTATTGTAATAAAGATTATTCCCAAACCAGCCCAAAGTGCATAAGCGATACCAACTGGAATGTATTTTAATGTTATTGATAAAAAATAAAATGCCAATGCATATGAAATGATTACTGTAACACTTGGCCAAAATTTCGTAAATTGATTACTGGCCTGAAGTGCTGCAGTTCCAATTGTTTCAGAAAGTACCGCCGCTACAAGGAATAAGTACTTCATCCGCCCTCCAAATTAGCGAGTTACCCTAATTCGACTTACTAAATTTGTAAATGAATATTAAATGCTGAGCGAATTTTACTATCAGTGCCCGCATCTAATGCGCCTGGTGAATTTTTACTTAAAATTTCGTTCTTTTTTATAATTGCTTTCTCCAGTAAATCCGGTTTTCCAAGTTCCAGCCACTCCTTTGGTGATGTTCTGTCACCTAAATCTGGGTATATATATTCGGTTTGCATTAGGTTTAATGTCTGTTCTGAGCCTAGATAATGTCCCGGACCATCAAGACAGGTCGCGCGGATAACATCCAAGCTGACAGTGTCTTCTGTGACTTCAATGCCTCGAACACATCTAAGAGCTTGACCTATAAGGTCATTACCTAAAATTAAACTTTCTAGACAGAAGCCCAATAAAGATGCGTGCATTCCAGCTGCTTCGTAAACCATGTTCAGGCCGGAAAGACCAGCCATAACATTGGAAGTTGCCTGCTCCCAACCAGCTTGCATATCGGGCAGTTTTGCATCCGCTATACCGGCAGCAGCGCCACCTGGCAGATTGTAGAATCTATGCATCTGTGCGCAGCCCGCGCTAAGTAAGGCCTGTTCTCCGCTTCCACCCGACATCGCTCCCGTTCTTAAATCCGACACGAAGGGCCATGTTCCAAAAATCGCTGGGAAGCCTGGAACTATTGAATTTACATAAACAAGCCCGGCTAAACACTCTGCAACTGCCTGAACTATCGCACCAGCAATTGGCGCAGGTGCAGTCGCTCCAGCTTGTCCTGCCGACAAAAGAAGAACTGGCATACCGCCCTTGATACATTCTTCCATGACTTTACAACTCTCCGTTGCAAATTTCATAGGCGGTACAACAAAACAATTTGAATTAGAAACAAATGGCCGTTCTCGCCATTTTTTTTCTCCACCAGCCATCATAAACAGCATTTCAAGAGCATCTCTCGCATAATCTGGCTCTGTAAAAGATGTCCCAACATGTTTTGTCGTGCCAGTACAACAGGCATACACAGTATTTAAGTCCATTTCCTTGTTATCAATTATATCACGCGCGACCATCGGCCTTTGAACGAAATGAATATTATCGAGTTCGTGAGCTATTCGTGCAGCGTCATGTAAATCTTGTATTGTACTGTCTCGGTAGTTTTTACTTTCTAAATCGACTAAGTGTACAGCAGCACCAGCAGTTCCATAGTGAACTCTAGTTCCTGTTAAGTCCAGATCGTAGGCAGAGTCCCTTCCAAACAAAATGATATCTCGCTTCGCAATTGAAAGCATATCTTCTACGAGACTTCTAGGAAATCGAATCCGCCCATCATCTCCAAAAGTCGCACCTGACTTCAACATACTCTCTTTGCCGCTTTCGGGCACATCTCCCAGGCCGATAGTTTCCAGCGCATCCAATGCGGCAGAATGAATTCGCTTCTCACCAGCCTCAGTTAATGGTCTGTATGTGTTACTTTCCATACCCGCTCTTACGGGTTGTAATTCTTTTGAAAGAGGGGCTGCTCTTGCTGCTCGCCGTGCATTTCTGCCACCCGACCGGCGGCTATTTTTGTCTGTCATTTTCAAGATCCTTATTAATAAATTTTAAAGAAACTTAGCTATGACGGTCTGCCTCTAGCGGCTCTCCCCCGATTTGCACCGATAGTGATGATCACCAAATATATTTTGGATCTTTGATTTTGCACAAAACCTGACCTTATTTAACAATTAAAATCAAAACATCTATTGTTGCAGCGATCTATCCCAATTACGACCAATGTCGTTTTTATTCAAAGACCTAATCTAAGTCGATAATTCCCATTTTTACTGCTAAAGTTGCAACTATTGTAAAATTAATTTGGCAAAGCATCTTCCATGCTTTTTCATTCTGTGTTTTTACTTTCTGACTGATTGCGGTCCGCCATGGGTTATGAAATGTATTTTTTGCGTCTAATTCGGAATTTTCTGATTATAAGTTTATGTGCCAGCTACGGTAAAGCCGATGTTATTTCAAACCTCTATGATGCACTTCACATGGACAGGATAAATGAAATTATTCGTTTAGAGGGCATACAAGATGCGGAGGGTACCGGTGAAGCGTATCTGCCTCCAAATTCTGTAGATCGTTTCGTGGCTCAAGCAAAGTCTGTTTATCAACTGGAGGCGATGGAAAGAGATTTCAAGCGTCTCTTAACTCAAAACTTATCCATCCCAGATGCAAATAAAATATTATTTTTTTATCAAAAGCCTTTAGGGAAAGTTGCTTCAGAATTGGAAGTGAGCGCTAGAATAGCTATTTCTGATGCGCATATAGAAGAAATGGCAAAAATAAAACTCAAAGAAGCTGTGAAGTCAAAAAACAAACGTCTCGATGAAATAGAGTCTGTTATTAGGACGTTGGAGCTTGTTGAACAAAATTTAATTGGTGCATATGCCGCTCAGTTTGCTTTTATGTATGAGCTTTCAAAGCTTGGTGTCATTGAACTCAGTAAACAAGAGATGATAGATTTAATTACTAACGATGAAGAAAAACTTAAAAGTGAAATACTGGAGTGGCTAATGGCCTTTTCTCACATGGCGTATACGCCTATGAGCGAGAAAGAGTTCAGCGATTACAGTGACTTTTCAAAATCAGAACTTGGTATAGTACTAAATAAAGCTCTTTTTTCGGTTTACAATGAGATGGCGAAGGATCAGTCTCAGCGTCTTGCAAGTATACTGGGAGAATTCATGAAATCTGAGGATTTATGATTTAAAATAATTTTCAAAGTGTTGACTTCGTCTTGTATTACTGTAATAGCGCATGGATCGGAATAATTGCCGATTAACAACGCCGAAGGGCGCGCAGTTTTAGGCACAACAAAAGTTGTAAACGTTCTATATTAGAAGGCCAAATGACGCGAAGAAAAGGATGATAAAATTGTTTGCTGTAATAAAGACAGGTGGTAAACAGTATAAGGTTCAGGCCGGTGATATGCTCAAGCTCGAGAAGCTTGCTGCGCATGCGGGAGACAAAATACAGTTTAATGAAATTATGTTGCTCGGCGGAGATAAAACGGTGGTGGGAACGCCTCTTGTTAATGGTGCTGCTGTGCAGGCGGATGTTATTGATCAAATGAAAGGTGCTAAAACGATTAAGTTCGTGAAGCGTCGCAGAAAACATGGCTCACAAAGAACACGCGGACATAGACAACACTTAACGCTGGTGCGTATCACTGATATTTTAGCGTCAGGTGGTGAAAAATCTGGAGTAAAGTCTGCAATAGGGGCGCGTTTGGGCGCCGATGAAATGGTAAAGGCTCCGCTACAAACAAAACCAAAAGCAAAAAAGGCTGCTAAAACTGAAAAAGAACAGAAAAAGGCTGTTCCAAAAAGTAGTCCAAAAGCAAAGAATGATGAAAAGTCAAAAGCTGCTCTCAAGACAAAAATAGATGATCTAAAAGAATTGTCTGGAGTAGGTCCTGCGCTTGAGAAGAAGCTTAACGCAGCAGGTATAACATCATTTTCGCAGATAGCTGCGTGGACAGCTAAAGACGTAACTGCTATTGATGAAACGCTCTCTTTAAAAGAAAAGATAGATAAAGAGGGTTGGGTTAAGCAGGCAAAGAAATTGTCTAAGTAGGAGGACGGATAGAAATGGCTCATAAAAAAGCAGGTGGTTCGTCACGTAATGGTCGAGACTCAGCCGGTCGCCGGTTAGGTGTAAAAATATTTGGCGGTCAAAAGGTTGTCGCGGGCAATATCATTGTGAGACAACGCGGAACAAAAATGTTTCCTGGAGAAGGTGTTGGCATGGGTAAAGATCATACTATTTTTGCAACTGCCGAGGGTAAAGTTCAATTCAAAAAAGGCTTGAAGGGTAGGACCTTTATATCAGTTTTACCGGTCGCTGAAGCAGCTGAATAGTAGTCCAACTAACGAGTGCATTTTGGGATCGGTTAGCCCCGATCCCTTTTTATTTAAATTTGCGCGAACAATATTATGATTAACTTATCGTTTATACCTTTTGCGTTTTCGCAGGTTGCTACTCCTGGCCCAGCAAATATGGCTATGATGGCGACTGGTGCGCGCTTTGGCTTCAAGGCGGCGCTTCCTTTTGTGGTTGGGGTAATTTTAGGTAAGCAACTAATTATATGGCCAATTGGATACGGTATTATGGAGTTTGCTGCTCACGTACCACTTCTTTTTACGATTTTAAAATTTTTGTCTGCGACGTATATTATTTGGTTGGCGTGGCGCGTTGCCAATATGCGTTTGACATATAATGAGGCTTCAGCAGAAGTACCTGGCTTTTGGGCTGGGGTCTTGGTTCACCCACTTAATCCTAAGGCATGGGCAATGATCCTCGCTGGTTTTACAAATTTTATAGATAGCGATACGCCCACCTTCTTTGCCACACTGTACATCGCGTTTTGTCTATTAATTATTCAGATCATTTGTCATCCAATATGGACGTTATTTGGAGATCGCATCGCGACGCTTATTGCTGGAAAAAAATACGAACGTTTCTTTATGTGGTTTTTAGCCTTGGTAACTGTTATTTTTGTTTTGATGGCTCTAATTGCTTGAAATGTAAAACTTAGCCACAAATGGCTACACGAATTTACAAATAAATCTCTTTGCCAAGTTTATCTGATCGAGATCTTGAGCATTTAAGGCAAAGTCGCTACTGCTCGTGTCAATTACTAAAAGAGTTTTTAGGGAATGAAATTTCTAGATTTAGCAAAAGTATTTATTAGATCAGGGTCGGGAGGCGCTGGAGCGATAAGTTTCAGGCGTGAGAAATTTATTGAATACGGTGGCCCGGATGGGGGCGATGGCGGACGCGGTGGTTCGGTCTGGGCGCAGGCAGCCGACGGTCTAAACACCTTGATCGATTTTCGATACCAGCAGCATTTCTTTGCAGAAAATGGTAAGTCTGGAATGGGTAAGCAACGCTCTGGAGCAAGTGGTGGAGATAAAATATTAGTCGTTCCCGTTGGAACTGAGATACTTGATGAAGATAAGGAAACAATAATAGCAGATCTTACTGAAATCGGTCAGCGCGTACTTTTGGCGAAGGGTGGAAATGGTGGCTTCGGTAATTTGCATTTTAAAACTTCAGTAAACCAGGCTCCACGTAGATCTAACCCTGGTCAAGAAGGGGTTGAGCGGATACTCTGGCTTCGTCTAAAATTGATCGCTGACGTTGGTCTTCTTGGGATGCCCAACGCAGGTAAGTCTACTTTTTTAGCTGCAACATCTAATGCAAGACCTAAAATTGCAGATTATCCATTCACCACGCTAACGCCTAATTTAGGTGTGGTTGGGGTAGATCAAACAGAATTTGTGGTGGCAGATGTGCCTGGTTTGATTGAGGGAGCTAACGCCGGTCGTGGCTTGGGCGATTTATTTTTAGGACATATTGAAAGGTGTTCTGTTCTTTTGCACTTAGTTGATTGTACTTCGAACGATCCCATCAAAGATTATCATACGATTGTTAAGGAGATTGAAGCTTACGGTACTAAGTTAACTTCAAAGCCGCGTCTTACGGTTCTGAATAAAATTGATGCTCTTGACGAGCAGGCAAGGCTTCTTCTTGAGCAGGAATTTACCGAAAGATTAAATTCCGATATTTTAGTAATGTCAGCAGTAAGTGGTGAGAACGTTGAAAACGTATTGCGAGAGCTTAAAAAATTCGTAATTAAAGATAACGGCGAGAATTCAATCCAGAGCGAGACTGAAAGGGATGACTCACCATGGAATATTTAAATGGTGCGGCGAGGGTGGTCGTAAAAATCGGGTCTTCTCTGTTAGTGGATGATAAAACAGGCTCCCTAAGATCTGATTGGCTACAATCACTGTCTGAAGATATTAGTGATATGCAATCTAAAGGTCTAGAAGTGGTAATAGTATCTTCTGGTTCTATTGCTCTTGGTCGAAAAGTGCTAAGCTGGTCGGAGAAATCACTTTCGCTGGAACAATCACAAGCTTCTGCTGCGGTTGGTCAAATTCAGCTTGCGCAAGCCTATCAGGAGGCACTTGCGCAATATGGTATTAGGACGGCTCAAATACTTGTCACACTTGAAGATAGCAAAGATAGGCGGCGTTATTTAAATTCTCAGGCCACTGTAGAAACGCTTTTAGAAATGGGTGTTGTCCCAATCGTAAATGAAAACGATACTGTGGCTACAGATGAAATAAAGTATGGTGACAACGATCGTTTGGCGGCTCAGGTCTCAGTAACTATTGGAGCTGATCTGCTTATACTCCTGTCAGATGTAGATGGATTTTACTCAAGTAATCCAATGACTGACGCAAATGCAAATCATTACACTAAAATAGAAAAAATAACTCCTGAAATTGAGGCAATGGCAGAGGATACAAAGTCGAAGGTCTCAAAAGGAGGTATGAAAACTAAGTTGTTAGCTGCAAAAATTGCCACAGCGGCTGGCTGCGATATGATTATTGCAAAGGGAACAGGTTCTAATCCTATTTCTTCAATGGGCAATATAAATAAAAAAACACTATTTAAAGCGCAGATTAAGGATCCTCAAACGGCTCGAAAAAAATGGATATCAACAATGAAGCCCGTTGGTGAATTAGTAATTGATGAAGGTGCGGTCAATGCGCTTTTTTCTGGTAAAAGCCTTTTACCGGCTGGAGTTTTAATTGTGCGAAAGGACTTTGAAAGAGGTGATGCAGTATCAATTTTGAATACGAAGGGTGAAGTTTTGGGGCTTGGGTTATGTGCGTATTCTAGTGATGAGGCGAGTTCTATAATGGGTCATCAGACTAGTGAAATAGAAGAAATTCTTGGATATGCTGGTCGAGGCGTTATTGTGCATCGCGATAATATTGCTTTTTAATCGGAGAAGTTTCTATGGCTAGTATTGATAAGCAAATGCAACTTTTAGGCTCGCAGGCTAGGGCAGCTGCGGAAACTCTTGCTTTTTCGACGTTTGAACAGCGGTCCTTGGCCGTTTCAGAGGCTGCGAAGTCTATCTCAAATCAAATCGACTTAATTTTATCAGCAAATGAAATTGACATGTCGAATGCGCGCGGCCAAGGATTGGACGATGCAATGTTAGATCGTCTATATTTAGACAGAATGCGCGTTGAGTCCATCGCAAGCAGTCTTCAAGCTATCTCTGAGTTACCAGATCCACTTGGCAGGGTTTTAAGCCAATGGGAGCGGCCATCTGGTCTCAAAATCAGGCGTGTAACGACTCCCCTTGGAGTTATTGGGGTAATTTATGAAAGTAGGCCGAATGTAACCGCAGATGCTGGTGCTTTGTGTTTAATGGCGGGCAACGCAACGATCCTTAGAGGGGGATCTGAGAGCTCTTATTCTTCAAAAGCAATTTTTGACTGTCTACTCTATGGTTTGCAACTGGCAAACTTACCTGTCTCATCGATTCAAATGGTGCCTACTCAAGATCGTGAAGCCGTAAAATATTTGCTACGCATGACGGAATTTGTCGATGTTATAGTGCCTCGTGGTGGAAAAGGTCTTGTTGGTTTAGTTCAAGAAGAGGCTCGGGTTCCTGTTTTTGCCCATTTGGAGGGAGTCGTTCATATCTATGTTGATAAGATGGCAGATGCAAAAAAGGCCTTAGATGTTGTTTTGAATGCAAAAACAAGAAGGTACGGTATCTGTGGTGCTGCTGAATGCCTGTTACTTCATCAAGATATATCTCACGAATTGGGTGTTGAAATAATAAACTCACTTAGTCAGCAAGACGTTGAATTGAGAGTTAGCCCAGAGTTTTCTAAAATAAATGGTATAAAGTTAGCGACGGACGATGATTGGGGGAGAGAATATCTTGCCCCTATCATGGCCGTCAAACAGGTAAATGATATAAGTGAAGCAATTCAACATATTACCATGTATTCTTCAAGTCATACGGATTGTATAATTACTGAGGATATTTCTGCAAAGGATCTTTTCTTTTCGAAAATAGATAGTGCAATAGTTATGTGCAACGCGTCTACTCAGTTCGCTGATGGTGGAGAGTTTGGTTTGGGAGCCGAAATTGGGATTGCAACTGGCAAAATGCATGCAAGAGGACCGGTGGGTGTAAACCAGTTAACTTCTTTTAAATACTTAGTTGAAGGTAATGGTGCCGTCCGTGATTAAAAATAGTGTCAATTCTTTTTATGAGTTTTATTTTGGCTCTATATTTAAATCGTGATTTGTTGATCTGAAATCTAAAAAATGTTTGGAAGCAAGATATGGTGAAAGAGAATATTGATTTAAATCCTTTTCTAGAGCCTGGAGCCATTGTTTTCAATCCAAACGCACCCGAGTGGGGAAACGGTCAAGTGCAATCAAAAATAGGCAATAAAGTTACAGTGAATTTTGAAGATATGGGAAAGTTAGTTATCGATGGATCCTTAATTGCGTTGGAAATGGTAAATTGACTGCTAATACTGTGTGCTTATAAATAGTTCTCAGCGCCCTTTCTATAAGTTGAAAGATGTATAATTTTTGATGTGGGACAAATATAGTTTTGAAAACTTCACGGTACGGCTCGCTCGCAATTTGAATGAAATTAAAGCAGCTCAACGACTAAGGTACGATGTTTTTATTGAAGAGATGGGAGCAACTTCTGACCTAGTTGATCACAATGCTCGTTTAGAAATCGACAAGTTTGACGAGTATTGCGATCATCTACTTTTATTTGACCGCAATAAACGGGAAATAAATATGGGAGTTGTGGGTGTTTATCGCTTGTTACCAGACCATAAGCTTCCAATATGTGCGGAGTACTATTCACAGGAAGAGTACGATCTAAAAAAGTTAAAGAATTCGGGCAGAAAAATTATGGAATTGGGACGATCTTGTGTTCATAAGTCCTATCGTGGAGGAACAGCTCTGACGCATCTGTGGACTGGGCTGACAGAGTATGTGTACCAAAATGGTATTGAAATTTTGTTTGGCGTTGCAAGTTTTCATGGAACTAATCCGTCAAAAATTGCGCCTTCGTTAAGTTTACTTCATAGTAAATATCTTGCTCCGCCGGATCTGATGGTAACGGCAAAATCACCAAACAAGCAAAGGATGGATTTAGTTGATATGCATAAAGTCGACCGTGTCGTTGCTATGAAGCAAATTCCATCATTAATAAAAGCGTATCTTCGGATCGGTGGCTTTGTTGGGAAAGACGCTTATATAGATCACGCATTCAATACAATAGATGTATGTATGGTTCTTGATATTGAGAGGGCGAATTTGAAAAAGCTGTCCGCATATAGAAAAGAAACTTATTTTCGATGAGTACTTCGTGGCGAGGCAGAAAAGAACCAACAGCTGGAGAGCTTCTACTGGTAAACTGGGTACTCGTTCTTTTGCGTGGTATTCCAGTTGCCATCGTTGTTTTCGGCGGGCTAATCCTTCACACAGTTTTGCGTATTTTCGAATATCCATTTCTGGGCTCTCGGCGGCCGCTCACACAATATGTTACGCAGGTCGTATGCAAGACATCGTTATTTCTTCTGGGTATTTCAATAACTGTTGAAGGTTTCCCCATGAAAGAGAGAGGAGCGGTAGTTGCTAATCACTCATCTTGGCTCGATATATTTGCTTTAAACGCCACGCAGAAAATTTATTTTGTAGCGAAATCTGAGGTTGCGAATTGGCCAGGAATTGGCTGGTTGGCCAGAGCTACTGGCACAGTATTTATCCAAAGAAAAGCACTTCAAGCTCATAAGCAAAAAAATATCTTCACTGAAAGGTTGCTAGCCGGTCATAAACTATTGTTTTTTCCTGAGGGTACCTCAACGGACAGTTTACGTGTACTGTCATTCAAAAGCAGTCTATTTGCGGCTTTTTTTGAAACTAATGTGCCTCGAAACTTATTTATTCAACCAGTTACCGTGATTTATCATGCACCTATGGGCTCAAATCCATGGTTTTACGGTTGGTGGGGAGAAATGAGTTTTGGTGCTCATTTAGTACACACACTCGCAAGTGCCAAGCAAGGATGGATAGAGCTAATATTCCATAAGCCTCGAGCGATTGCCGATCAGCAAAACCGAAAGCAACTGGCAAAACTACTAGAATCAGACGTCAGGAGTGGTCATGTACACCACGGTAAGTTTGATTAAATCAGGTTTCATTTAAAATTTTTTCTAGAGCTTTGGATGGGTTCTCTGTATTCCAAATTTCCTCTCTAAACGCAAAAAAATCCGCGTCATTCTGTATTTGTCTAACCAGCTGCGAGGTCAGGCCAGTTTCTGCAATTACAGGAAATTCTATCATTTCACTCCACCATGCGAACAAGTCAGGGTCGGCATGTTTCCCATCTCCCAAATCTCCAGACATAGGGCCAAAACTAACATAATCCGCGCTAGCTTCTGTAGCATTAATTCCATGATGTTTAGATTGAAAACAGTAAGCTCCAACTATGAGATCTTTACCAAGAACTTTTCTGGCAGTTCGAACCGATTTAGAGCCATCCTTTAAATGCACTCCATCAAGCCCGAATTTTTCAACTAACATAAAATGGCTATCTATAATAATTGGTATGTCCCGCTTATGACAAATCTCTCGTAAAGTGTCTGCTGATTTACCAATAAGCAGTTCATTTCTCGATGACTGCTCCAAGCGAATGCACGCCACCTCATGATTATCCAGAATTCGTTTCAATGTTTCTGAAAAGATCCTTAGTTCAAATTCAGAGGGTGTAATCAAATATATTTTTGGTTTATTATGGTTTATTTTTTTACTAATTGGCATTCGTCTTAAAATTCAAAATTTGCGGGAATATAAAGGTTTTAATCTTTCCACTTCTATCCTAAGTCTTTTGATAAGAACAGGATTTAAAATATGCATGCAAGTAACAAACAACCAGCAATAATTTTGGTAAAGCCGCAAATGGGTGAAAATATTGGTTCAGCAGCGAGGGCAATGTTAAATTTTGGATTGGAAAATATGAGAATTGTTGCTGCAAGGGATGGCTGGCCTAGTCAAAGTGCCGTAGCGACGGCCTCTGGAGCGGGCAGAATACTAGACCAGGCAAGACATTTTTCGGTGTTCAATGATGCGGTAAGCGATTGTCATTATGTATTTGCAACAACTGCAAGGAATCGTGATATCACCAAACCCGTTTATGGCCCAAAGGAAGCGATGCTAATAGCTTCAGAAAAAATTTCAGAGGGAGAAAACGTTGGTATTATTTTCGGCCCTGAAAGAGCTGGATTAGAAAATAAGGAGGTAGTCCGATCAAACGCATTGATTACCGTACCGGTCAACCCCAACTTTTCATCTATAAACCTAGCGCAAAGTGTATTGCTTTTATCTTATGAATGGTTCTTAGCTCAGCACAGTCAGGCAGAGAATTTTTCTTATGAGAAAAAAACTGAAATGGCTTCAATGATGGAGATTGAAAAACTCTCCCAGCAGTATGAAACTGAATTAGACAAAATTGGTTTTTTCTTTCCTGAAGAAAAAGCTATCTCAATGAAGAGTAGTCTAAGAAATATTTGGTCAAGGTTGCCGTTGACCGTGTCTGATGTACGAGCATTTCACGGGATTTTGCGTCACTTGTTAAAGTCACGCAATTTGTAATAAAGAAGTAGAGTATTATCATTAAGATCAACTTTAATAGCGGTGCAGATTTTGGGAAAAAAGATGGGATCCAAGCGTAATATATTTGAAGAAGTTTCTGGGTCTGAAACAAAAGTTGCTAATTCAGAGATTAAAACTGGAATAATCGAGCAGTCTGAACATATTTCAGATCGAAGACATGTGAGATCTTGGTTGATTTGTTTATTCATTCTATTAGTTTTTATGATCTTAGTTGGAGGCTTGACCCGCTTAACTGATAGTGGGCTTTCAATTACGGAATGGAAGCCAATCTTAGGGGCGCTCCCTCCCATTTCTGAACAAGCATGGGATACTGAGTTTGAGAAATACAAGCTTATTCCTGAGTATAGATTGCAGAATTCTGGAATGTCTTTGAGTGAATTTAAAGTAATATATTGGTGGGAGTGGGGGCATCGTCAGCTTGGAAGAATTATTGGGTTAGTTTGGCTTGCCGGGTTTTCTTGGTTTTTACTGTCAAAAAAGATCCCAAACGGTTGGACAATACGTTTATTATTGCTGGGTATATTAGGTGGTTTTCAAGGCGCAGTAGGATGGTGGATGGTATCTTCCGGTCTCTCGGAAAATATGCTTGATGTAGCAAGCTATCGCCTCGCCACCCATTTGGGTCTAGCTTTTATCATATTAGGTTTTACTCTTTGGTACATTTTCATGATGAGCTTATCTGAAGCCGAAATACTTGCGCGTCAAAGAATAAGAGACCAGTCAATTTTTGGTAAAAGTACAGGATTGATGCATTTTGTATTCTTGCAGATTTTAATTGGCGCTTTGGTGGCTGGGATTGATGCTGGAAGAAACTATGTCGATTGGCCTTTAATGGCTGGTGGATTTTTGCCGCCGGATCTATTTGCATTGGAACCCGTCTGGAGAAACTTTTTTGAAGATGACGGATTAGTTCAGTTCATGCATAGGATGTCCGGATACATTTTATTTTTATTTGGAATATTCGTTTGGTATAATGCACGAAAATCTGGGAATTTCAAAATACGACAAGCTTTTAATGTTGTTATTTTATTTATGTTCCTGCAAATGTTGATTGGGATTATCACGGTAATGTATTCGGCGCCGTGGCATATTGCCATTTTTCATCAATTCGGTGCAATTGTTCTGTGGTATGTTGTCATGAGAGCTCGTTTTTTAGCAGCTTATCCACCTCAACAATCAATAAATTAGACGGTAAAATTAGATTTGAATAAAACTTCTAGTGCCCTTGATAAATTATTTGAGTTTCACAAAATTACTATAGCTTTAAATAAAGTTATTGAGAGAAATAGCTGGGATCAGGAGGCTATTATGCCCTCTGGTGCATTGGTGGATAGAGCAGAAGAACAAGCATGTCTAATGGTTATTGCACATAAGCGACAGACATCTAATGAATTTTCAGATTTACTAAACTCCATCAAGATAGAAAATTTATCAAAAAATGAATCGAGACAAATTTCTTTAATGAAAAAAGAGTTAAAACGTGCTCTTAGCGTCCCAAATGACTTGATTGGAGCCTTGGCAAAGCACACTACTCTGGCTCATTCTGTATGGGTTGATGCTCGTAAAAATAACGATTTTCAAAGGTTTTTGCCACAATTTTCCAAAGTATTGGAACTCCGAAAAGAAGAAGCTGATGCAATCAGGCAGGATACTGAGTTATCAAGATATGATGCTTTGTTGCAAGACTATGAACCAGATATAAAATCTGATTATATTGATACTATTTTTGATACACTGAGACCGGCGCTAGTCGAATTGAGGGCTCAAGTGCTTGATCGACCACCTGTCCAAGAAATAAATGGCCATTTTCCTGTAGATAAGCAGAGGGCATTATGTAACGAAGTTGCTGCTACTTTTGGATATGATTTCTCGAGAGGGCGCATAGATACTGCTGTTCATCCTTTTTGTTCAGGCAGTGGTAATGATGTAAGGATTACCACACGCTTTGATGTAAATGATCCTTTGGGTAGTATATATTCTACCATTCATGAAGTTGGACATGCCTTGTATGAGCAAAACATTGAAAAAGAATATAACTTTTCCAGTATTGGTCGAGGTGTGTCGATGGGCGTTCATGAAAGCCAGAGCCGAATTATGGAAAACCAGCTAGGTCGATCCGAAGCGTTCTCTGAATGGCTATTTAAAAAGTTTTTGGATTATTTTGGTGATATTGGCATTGAGGACAATGCTTCTTTTTATAAATCTATCAACTCTGTTAAAAACGGTTTTATAAGAACTGAATCAGATGAATTACAATATAATCTCCACATCTTATTGAGGTATAGGATTGAAAAATGGTTAATTGATGGTCACCTGAATGCTGATGATCTTGAATATGTCTGGAACGAGGAGTTTGAAAAGGATTTTGGATTATCCATAAAATACCCCAGTGATGGTGTTTTGCAGGACGTACATTGGTCTGAGGGGCTTTTCGGTTATTTCCCCACCTACTCGTTAGGCAATGTTTATGCTGGATGTTTGTTTGAAGCTATGCAAAATCAGCTGCCTTTATTAAACAAAAATTTAAAAATTGGTAATTTATCGGAAGCTACCGAATGGCTTTCAAGCTCAGTGCATCAGCATGGTTCGTTGTACTCGCCAATTGAGTTAATCAGAGATGCTAGTGGATTTGAAATAACTGCGAAACCGCTAATCTCCTATATCGAGAAAAAATACAGTTCAATTTACTGTTTAGGATAACTTGTCCGAACTAGTAAATCTTTTTTGTTTGCTTTCTTAGGTAGGGTCTTATGCTTCTAGTTCGTTTTCGTCAGCATCTTCTCCCTTTTCGGCAATCCAAGCGACCGACACCACTTGTTCCTCTTCGCCAGTATTGAATACTTTTACCCCCCCGGCAGAACGAGAGCGAAACGAAATCCCTTCTACTGGCACACGGATTGATTGTCCATTTGATGTAGCGAGCATAATTTGGTCCTCTATTTCTACTGGAAAACTGGCGACCAAAAGACCACCTCGCATTTTTTTATCTATCGCCGATACACCCATACCCCCTCTACCTCTAACTGGGTAATCATGGCTTGATGAAAGTTTACCCGACCCACTTGCGGTTATAGTAAGTATTAAATTTTCAGCAGCTGACATCTCTGCATATCTTTCCGGTGTTATTGTTGCGTTGGCATTAATTTCCTCGTCTTCTTCTTCTGGTGAGCCCACTGCATCATCTGACATTCCTGCCACTGCTCTCCTCATTTTTAGATATGCAGATCGTTCGTCTGGTGAGGCCTCAAAATGCCGAATTATTGACATTGAAACTACTTTGTCATCTCCCAGAAGTTTAATCCCCCTTACGCCTGTAGACTTTCTTCCCTTAAATACTCTGACAGCCGTAGTTGAAAATCTAATAGCCCGGCCACTATCTGTAACCAACATCACATCATCATCTTCATTTGCAATCCTAGCATTAACCAATGTTATATCTTCTGGAAGATCCATTGCGATCTTTCCATTTGATCTAACATTTGTAAAATCTGACAGTGCATTTCTTCTAACATCGCCTGAAGACGTGGAAAAAATTATTTGAAGCTTTTCCCATTCTTCCTCTGGTGCATCTACGGGCATTACTGCTGCTATAGAAACGCCTGTTTGAATTGGTAAAATGTTAACAATTGCTTTTCCTTTGGCAGTGCGGGCACCGAGTGGTAACCTCCAAGTCTTAAGCTTGTAAGCCATTCCATCAGTGGAGAAAAATAATAACTGCGTATGCGTATTCGCTACAAACAAAGTAGTCACAACATCTTCATCTTTTGTTTGCATGCCAGCTAGACCTTTGCCACCGCGTCTTTGAGCTCTAAAATCTGCCAAGGGCGTTCTTTTTATATAGCCGCCAGATGTAATAGTAACGACCATGTCTTCTCGCTCAATAAGGTCTTCATCCTCCATATCGCCAGCCCAATCGATTATTTCAGTTCTGCGATTTGTGGAAAACTGATCTTTTACTTCATTGAGCTCAGATGATATTATCGCCATTATTTTTGATCTTGATGCGAGTATTTCTAAGTATTCCTTTATTTTCGAAGATAACGCCTCCAATTCATCTGTAACTTCCTTCACGCCGATCTGCGTGAGACGTTGCAGGCGAAGCTCTAAAATAGCTCTGACTTGAGCTTCTGATAAATTATAGGTTCCATCATCATTTATTTTGTGTGTTGGATCATCAATCAAGGCAATATATTCTTGAATTTCGTTAGCTGGCCAACTTCGTTGCATTAACTTTTCGCGCGCTTCTGATGCGTCGGATGACGCTCTTATAGTTGCAACTATTTCGTCAACATTAGAAACCGTAACTGCCAGCCCACAAAGAATATGGCTTCGCTCTCGGGCCTTCCTCAATTCAAATGCAGTCCTTCGAGCAACTACCTCCTCACGAAATGCGATAAAATTCGTTAGAAATGTTCGTAGCGTGAGTTGTTCTGGGCGGCCGCCATTGAGAGCTAGCATATTGCAACCAAAGGATGTTTGCAGGGGCGTAAATCTAAATAACTGATTTAATACTACATCGGGCGTAGCATCACGCTTTAGTTCAATAACGACACGCACACCATTTCGATCGCTTTCATCTTGTACATGGGAAACCCCTTCAATCTTCTTTTCCCTAACCTGTTCAGCTATTTTTTCAATCATTGACGCTTTATTGACTTGGTACGGGATCTCATCCACAATTATTGCATAACGGTCCTTTTTAATTTCCTCTATTTTAGTTTTTGCCCGTATTAAGACACTGCCACGACCTTCAGTGTAAGCTTTCCGTGCGCCAGTTCTGCCAAGAATTATGCCTCCTGTTGGAAAATCGGGGGCAGGTACAAACTCTACAAGGTTTTCACTAGTTAAGTCTGGATTTTCAATCAAAGCCAATGTAGCGTTGATCACTTCACCAAGATTGTGTGGTGGAATATTGGTAGCCATCCCAACCGCGATTCCCCCAGCTCCATTAACCAACATATTTGGATATCGGGCTGGTAAAACCGTTGGCTCTCTATCTTTTCCGTCATAATTATCTTGAAAATCAACAGTATCTTTTTCAATGTCTGCGAGTAGAAAACTTGCGGGTTTATCCATGCGAACTTCTGTGTATCGCATTGCGGCAGGATTATCTCCGTCCATTGATCCAAAATTACCTTGTCCGTCTAGTAGCGGAAGAGACATAGAAAAAGGTTGGGCCATCCGGACAAGTGCGTCATAAATCGCACTATCTCCATGAGGGTGGAACTTACCCATAACGTCACCAACGGGACGGGCAGACTTTCGATAACCTTTGTCGTGTGTGTTACCACTATCGTGCATTGCGTATAAAATGCGTCTATGTACCGGTTTTAAGCCGTCTCGCAGGTCAGGTATCGCACGACTAACGATAACACTCATCGCATAATCCAAATACGACGTTTTCAGTTCCTTCGTTATCGAAACGCTAGGACCGTGATAGATGCTGATAGGCTTTTCATCATCGCTTGAGCTATCTGTATTTCGAGTCTCGTCGGTCAAGTTTTTTTCACTTTTTTATAGGTAAAGGCCATCAGTAAATTTAGCATGCGAGTTACAAATTCATCTTCTTTAATATCGATTTTGATCAATGTTAAACTCTACTTTTTTTGCTGTTATCGAAAAGCTATAAAATTAGTCACGGTATTATTTTTGTATACTTTGTGCCTTCAATGGTTGCTCCAATTTTGAAGCCGGCCTCACCAAAAACCAAGCCGATGATTGGTGAGTTTGCTTCTGTTGTATTGGCTCTGAAACTTTCTCCTGATCGTCTGTATGCGTACTCAATGTCACCTCCAGCTGACCATCCACTAGAATTTCTAAATTCGTTCAATGCGCTTTCTGTCATGAAAAATAGAACATGAGCGTATTGACTTGCTCCAATTTGCAACCCGTAGCTTGCATTTGCTGCAGAATAATAATCAACCGTCGCTTCGTTAATTAACAGCGCACCTCGTCCATACCCGACACCGAAACCAAAGCCTCCCTCGGTAATCAATGGCATTATAAGCATTCCTGCTGCTTGATTTTTTAACTCTAAAGTTTCTGGGAATTCCGCCTGCATTTGCTGAATTGTTTGCAAAACACGTGCGTCTATTTTATCAGCACCATCTTGTCGGTCACGTGATCCACTAAATGGTCGTAGAGAACAAGCGCTGATTGTTGCTGACAACAATCCCAGTATTAGTGCGTTTCTACGTGTTATATTTTTCATTTATTTACTGCTCCAAATGTACCCATGAAACATATTATAGCAGTACTTAGATCTCGACGCTAGATGTAGCGTTAATTATTAAGCTCTTTGGCAGCTATTGGGGCAAAATAAGTCAAAATACCATCACATCCTGCTCTTTTGAAGCAGTATAGGCTTTCCATAATAACCTTATTCCCGTTGAGCCAACCATTCTTTATTGCCGCTTGAAGCATCGAATACTCTCCTGAAACTTGGTAAGCAAATGTTGGAGCTCCAAACATATCCTTTGCTCGCCTACAAATGTCCAAGTAAGGCATTCCTGGTTTAATCATAATCATGTCTGCGCCTTCATCAAGATCTCTCGCTATTGTTCGGAGTGCTTCTTCTCCGTTGGCTGGATCCATTTGATAGGTGCTTTTATCTCCCTTAAGTGCCCCGGAAGCTCCAACTGCATCTCTGAATGGGCCATAAAAACCACTTGCATATTTGGCAGCATAAGAAAGTAAAATTACATCATGAAATCCTTCAGTTTCTAAAGCAGTACGTATCGCTGAAATTCTCCCATCCATCATGTCTGACGGGCCGATTATATCTGCGCCTGCTTTTGCTTGAGATAGTGCCTGTTTTACTAACGCTTCAACGGTTTTATCGTTAACGATACGACCATTTTCTACAAACCCATCATGGCCGTCTATACTATATGGATCCAAAGCGACATCAGTCATTACAGCTATATTTGGTACCGCCTTCTTTATTGCCCTCGTGGCCTTATTGGATAGGTTTTCTGGATTCCAAGCTTCAGCACAGTCTTTGGTTTTGAGCTTTGGATCTGTGTATGGAAATATACATATAGCAGGAATACCCAAATCTGCTGCAAGTTTAGCTTTTTCGACTAAAAGGTCTACACTATATCTGAAAACGCCCGGCATAGACTCGACGGGGACCTCAAGGTTTTTACCCTCGCAAACAAATATTGGCCAAATCAAATCCTCAACACTAAGTTTATTTTCTCGCGATAAGCCTCTAATTTCAGGAGATTTTCTTAAACGTCTATGTCGAGTTTTAGGATACGGTGCTTGTCGAAGATTCATTCATAGGTCCTCTCTTAAACTTAGTTCCTGAAAAGTGTCACGCTTTGGGACTCGTAACAAGCTTGATTAAATATCTTAACAGTTAACTTGTCTTTTGGGTAACATACACTTTATTTTATGAATACTATAAACGGATATAAACGGTGCCATTTGAATATCTCTTTTTAACATCAGTCAGTTCCATTTGGTTTTGGTTATTTTTAGCTATGATCTGGTACTTTTCAATTAGCAATGTGTTTGGTGTACCTTATAGAGCGTGGTTTATCGCATCAAATAATGAAGACGAACTAGCAGATCTTTGCCGCTTTACACGATTTATTGCTGCTCATTTCACTAAAAAGTATCGAATTCTGAACCATTGGTGTTACATCTTGCTTATTGCTTTTTTAATCACTTTTCTCACACTAACCGGATTTCTTTATAAGAATGAATTCTTACAATTATCACTGTTTTTATTTGTTCCAATTATAGCCTTAATCCACTTTAGGCTAAATTTAGCAAAAAAGTTTATTGCACAACAATTAACGCCCTCAGAATTACATGTTCAAATTTTTTTATACAGGCGGAACACAAAAATTTTAGGATTTTTATCCTTAATTACTATTTTTTGCTGGTTTATGTTTACAATTATCAAGCATCAAACTATTTGAAATTACACTATTTTAAGATCCGCTATTGCACCTCGACAATGCAAGATAACAATAATGTATACCAAACTATAAGTGGCCAAACCTCCTGATGTCTACTGAAATACTGGTGAGCGGCACCCCAGAAGGGTACGATGCCAAAATAATTTTGAATGAAATAAAGCATCAAGGAAACTCAGTGATTCATATCGCTAGAGATGACAAACGCATGCGCGCTATGGGCGATGCGCTTAAATTTTTTAAACCTGACCTTTCGGTTTTCGAGTTTCCCAGTTGGGATTGTTTACCCTATGATCGGGTTTCTCCAAATTTAGAGATATCATCGGCCAGAATGGGAATACTTTCTAAATTTGCAGATAATATAGCCAAAGAGTATGTTGTTTTAACCACTTTGAACGCTGTTTTACAGAAAGTGCCGTGTAGTTCCGTAGTTAAAAGTTATGGTTTCAAAGCAGTGGTGGGGCGAAATATTAATGAAAGTAATTTAAGAGAATTTCTCGTGAGGATGGGTTTCACCAAATCCTCGACAGTTAGGGAGGCTGGTGAATATGCAATTCGTGGAGGAATTATTGATATATTTCCTCCAAGATATTCGAACCCAGTCCGCTTAGATCTTTTTGGAACTATTTTGGATGGTGCTCGTCTTTTCGATCCAGAAACTCAACTGACAATTAAAAAACTGCATGAAATTGAATTAGCACCCGTTTCAGAAGTTATTCTTGATGAATTTTCTATTAGAAATTTTAGGCAATCTTACAGAGCTGAATTCGGATCATCTCTGAGTAATGACCCTTTGTACGAGTCTGTTAGTGCGGGTCGGAAGTATCAAGGTCTAGAACATTGGCTACCTTTATTCTATGAAAAACTTGATACTTTCTTTTCTTATTTTCCCTCAGCAACAGTAACGATGTACAAGAATCTCGAAGCGGATCTCTCTTCACGTTGCAAGTTAGTGGCTGATCAATATGAGGCCAGAAATTTTGCAAATGACAATAAGCCCACAAAAGACTACGCATACAAGCCATTAAAACCCACAGCATTGTATCTCGACGAGGCTGATTGGGTCAATTTGATTAAAACGCATCGAACCTTGATTTTTGATCCTCTTACACAACCTTTGGGGCCGAACATTATAGACTCGGGCGGGCGGGCTGGAAGGAATTTTGCGCCTGAGAGGCAATCTAATAATCTTAATCTCTTTAGCAGTTTGGCTGATCATTTGAAAACTAGATTGCAGTATGGGCCAGTACTAATTGCATCCTATTCGGAAGGATCGCTGGAGCGGCTATCAGGACTTTTAACAGATGAGGGGCTTGATCGGCCAGTAGCCGTGTCAAACTGGAGTATGGTTGCGAGCTCAGTCGTACACATGAGCGTTTGGCCACTAGATCAAGGTTTTCAAACTCCTGAATTTACAGTGATATCAGAGCAGGACATTTTAGGTGAGAGGTTAATAAGGAGGCCAAAAAAGAGAAGACCAGAAAATTTTCTTACGGACGCTCAAAGTCTCTCTATTGGTGGGCTTGTTGTTCATATTGATCACGGCGTTGGCCGCTACATGGGTTTAGAAGTGTTAGATATCGGTGGGGCTGCACATGAATGTTTGCTGATCGAATATGCTGAGAATTCTAGACTTTATTTGCCAGTCGAAAACATAGAACTTTTAACATCCTATGGCCACGATGAGGGCCTTTTGGATCGATTAGGAAGCGGTGCCTGGCAAGCTAAAAAATCCAAATTGAAGGACCGAATAAAAGACATAGCCGAAAAACTTATTCGTGTAGCAGCCGAAAGATCGCTGCGTCGTGGTCAAATATGTGAACCTGTTAGTGGAATGTGGGAGGCTTTTGCTGCAAGATTTCCATATGAAGAAACAGATGACCAATTGGTGGCGGTAAAAGAAGTAATTAGTGATCTTGGATCTGGCAAGCCAATGGATCGGTTGATTTGTGGCGATGTAGGGTTTGGTAAAACTGAGATAGCGATGCGGGCAGCTTTTGTCGCTGCTATGTCTGGTTTCCAGGTTGCATTGATCGCACCGACTACACTGCTTGCCCGACAGCACAAAAGGAGTTTTGAAGAGAGGTTCAGGGGATTCCCTGTTGAAGTTCGCGGATTGAGTAGGTTTGAAAGTTTAAAAGAGAATGAGCGAACTAGAAAGGAACTCACGGAGGGCCATGCTGATATAGTAATAGGGACACATGCCGTTCTGGCAAACTCTGTAAAATTCAAAAATCTTGGATTGCTGATAATTGATGAAGAGCAGCATTTTGGTGTGCGACATAAAGAGCGATTAAAGCAATTAAAATCTGACATCCATGTTCTAACACTGACGGCTACTCCTATACCCAGGACTTTACAGTTATCACTTTCGGGAGTTCGAGATCTTTCAATTATTGGGACACCACCAGTCGATCGACTCGCAATCAGAACTTATGTAAGTGAATTCGATGCCATAGTTGTAAGGGAGGCTTTACTAAGAGAACACTACAGAGGCGGCCAGTCTTTTTTTGTTGCTCCGCGCATATCTGATTTACAAGAAATAGAAAATTTTCTGACGGAGCAAGTTCCAGAAATAAGATTTACTAAGGTTCACGGCCAGATGTCTTCATCAGAGTTAGATGAGCGCATGAATAAATTTTATGATGGAAAGTTTGATGTTCTCGTCGCCACTTCAATAGTGGAATCTGGGTTAGATATTCCTAGAGCTAATACTTTAATTGTAGGTAATGCTGATATGTTTGGGCTGGCTCAATTATACCAGATCCGGGGTAGGATAGGTCGTTCTAAAACCAGAGCATTTGCATTTTTAACCACAAAGCCCAGAAAGAAACTTACAAATGAAGCAGAAAAAAGATTGAAGGTAATAGCGTCTTTAAGCACATTGGGAGCTGGTTTTACTCTAGCTAGTCAAGACTTAGATATTAGAGGAGCAGGCAACTTGCTGGGTGACGAACAATCGGGTCAAATACGTGAAGTTGGCTATGAACTGTACCAGTCTATGTTGGAAGATGCTCTTAGTAAAATGAGATCTGGGGAACTCGAGGGTTTGTCGGATTTTGACGATAATTGGGCACCGCAAATAAATTTAGGGGTGCCGGTTTTAATTCCTGAAAAATATGTTTCAGATCTTGATACAAGACTTGGCTTGTATCGTAGATTATCAGGTTTGACTTCAAAAGTTGAACTTGAAGGATTTGCTGCAGAACTTATTGATCGATTTGGGGAGTTGCCTAGAGAGGTGAATACATTGCTTCTGGTTGTTAGAATAAAAGCGATGTGTAAAAGGGCTCAAATTTCTAAATTTGATGGCGGTCCGAAGGGAGCAACTATTCAATTTTACAATAACAAATTTAAATCACCTTCAGGTTTGGTTACATTTATAGATAACGAAAATGGTTATGCAAAAATTCGTGATAACAAACTGGTGGTTATTCGAAGTTGGGCAAAAGATCGTGATCGAATTAGAGGCTCCTTCAATTTAGCGAAAGATCTAGCCAAATTGGCTCAGGCTAAAAATTAAGCACTAAGCCTGTCAATTTTTTAGATAAATCAACGTGTAGTCTCAGTTAAACGTCTTTTAACGTACGAGGTTACTGTGTCTAGCATTTCGTCCATATAAGGATCTTCAAAAAAATGGCCTGCTCCCTCCATTTCATTATGCGTTACTGTAATACCGCGCTGTTCTCTTAATTTTTCGACTAGCTCAACAGTTGCTGAAGGTGGGGCAATTCTGTCAGCTGCGCCGTTTATAATCATCCCTGAGGATGGGCAGGGAGCTAGAAAAGAAAAATCGTACATGTTTGCGGGCGGAGACACTGATATAAAACCGGTGATTTCAGGTCTACGCATTAATAATTGCATCCCTATCCATGCACCGAAACTAAATCCCGCAACCCAGCAATGTTTCGAATTGTTATTCATTGACTGCAAGTAGTCGAGGGCAGAGGCTGCGTCCGATAACTCTCCCACGCCTTGGTCATATTCTCCCTGGGAACGGCCAACACCTCGGAAGTTAAATCTTAAGACCGTAAAACCCATATTGTAAAATGTATAGTGCAAGTTATAGACAACCTTATTGTTCATCGTACCCCCAAACTGTGGGTGAGGGTGCAGTACAATAGCGATTGGGGCATCTCTATCCTTTTGTGGGTGGTAACGTCCCTCGAGACGCCCTTCAGGTCCGGGAAAAATTACCTCAGGCATACACTAATACTCCAAATAAGCTTTCTATTACGTTGACAGTGTTCGGCATAAACTTTAGAATTATTCTAAACTAGACTGATGCGCTGCCATACAGTGCACTTAAGCATTGTTTGAGTTAACGTCAATGAATTTAGAAAGGCCGGTTGATGAAGCTAAGCACCAAAGGACGTTACGCGATGGTAGCATTATGCGATATTGCTCTCCACGGTGGCTCTGACTTAGTAACTCTGTCAGATCTTTCTAAGAGGCAGAAAATTTCTTTGGCCTATCTTGAGCAATTATTCGTAAAACTTAGACGGGCAGAGTTAGTTATTGCTTCTCGCGGTCCCGGCGGCGGTTACAAATTGGGTAAAACTGTTCATGAAATTAGAGTTTCAGATGTGCTAGAGGCGGTTGATGAGTCGTTGAACGCTTTGCATACCGGAGCAGGGGCTAAGGGCGCTGTTTCTGGCAGTAAAGCCCAGTCTTTGTCCAATAGGTTATGGGAAGGTTTAAGTGCACATGTTTATGTATTTTTACATCAAACGAGACTTTCAGATGTAATTGAAAATGAATTGGCTCCTTGCCCAGCTGTCCCAGACCTGATCTCTATCGTAGAACCAGCAGATTGATTTATGGATCTAAAGTGTATGCTTTATTTGATGTGAACCAATGCAAAGAGTATATTTAGATCATAATTCTACTACCGATTTGAGACCAGAAGCGAGCAGGGCAATGCTGGATGCGATGAATGTTTTAGGTAATCCTTCATCTGTTCACTTTGAGGGCCGCATGGCGAAATCTTTGTTAGAAAATGCTCGAGATAGTCTTGCTGGCTCACTTGGCTGTAAGCCCCAATCTATTGTCTTTACATCTGGGTCGACAGAGGCTGCCTCGTTGGCCCTAAACGCTCATAAAATAATGTGTTCTGAGATTGAACATGATGCCGTTAAGAGTTTGTGTGAAACAACTTTGACTACTTTTCCTTCGGGCCAAGTCTTAATTAATGATCCTTCAACGTCTGCTGTTCAATTGGCTAATTCGGAGACCGGCATTATTCAAGATTTGCCCAGAGATATATTTTTAAGTGATGTGACGCAGGCAATTGGAAAAATACCGTTTTCATTTGAATGGCTAGGAGCAAAAAGAGCAATCGTTTCTGCACATAAATTTGGAGGTCCAAAAGGGGTTGGTGCTCTTTTATTGGAGGATAATATACCTTTCTCACCGCTAATAGTTGGTGGCGGTCAAGAAATGGGTAGAAGATCCGGGACAGAAAATATTGTCGGCGCGGTAGGTATGGCGGCCGCTGCTGCGGCAGCGTTGGTTGATTTAGAGAAAGGTGTTTGGAGCCGTGTTGAAGAACTTAGAAACATTCTAGAAAATTCGATTGAAGAATCTTTTAACGAAACTATTTTTGTAGGGAAAGGGATAAAGCGATTACCGAATACTAGCTTAATAATTAACGCCGGATGGCGAGGTGAAACTCAGGTAATGCAGTTAGATTTGGCTGGATACGCGGTATCTGCCGGATCTGCTTGTTCCAGTGGAAAAGTTAAGGGATCGGCTGTCTTGCAATGCATGGGTTATGATGATGAACAATCAAAAAGCGCTTTAAGGGTTAGTTTAGGTGTGGGTACAACTATAGAAGACATCAATGGCTTTGTAGGTGCATACTGCAAAGAAGGTAAGAAATTTATGAGCCGAAGAAGTGCTTAATTAGGAGATGGTTATGGAAGCAGGGGATACATTACAGGTTAAAGACGGCGTCGATCAGGAAACGATAGATGCTGTAAAGGAGGTCAGTACTTACAAGTATGGCTGGGATACTGACATCGAAATGGAGTATGCTCCAAAAGGCGTAAATGAAGACATTGTAAAGCTGATATCTGAGAAAAATTTAGAACCTGAATGGATGACAAACTGGCGATTAGAAGCTTTAGAACGATGGAAAAAAATGACAGAGCCCAAATGGGCTATGGTAGATTATCCGGAAATTGATTTTCAGGATCAATACTACTACGCAAGACCTAAGTCTATGGTTGAAAAACCAAAGTCTCTCGATGAAGTTGATCCTAAGCTTTTGGCAACGTACGAGAAGCTGGGGATTCCGTTAAAAGAGCAGATGATACTTGCGGGAGTCGAGGGTCAAGCAGATAAACCTGATGGTGAGAGAAAAGTTGCGGTTGATGCTGTTTTTGACAGCGTTTCAGTGGGGACAACTTTCAAGTCTGAATTAAAGAAAGCTGGAGTAATATTTTGTTCCATTTCTGAGGCTATTAAGGAGCATCCAGAGTTAGTTAAAAAATATTTAGGTTCAGTAGTTCCAGTTTCTGATAATTTTTACGCAACATTGAACAGTGCTGTCTTCTCTGACGGTTCATTTGTTTACATTCCTCCGGGAGTTAAATGTCCCATGGAACTATCAACATATTTTCGTATCAATGCCGAAAATACCGGGCAATTTGAACGAACTTTAATAATTGCAGATAAAGGGTCATATGTCTCTTACCTAGAAGGGTGTACAGCACCGAAAAGAGATACGGCTCAGCTACACGCCGCAGTTGTTGAAATAGTAGTGGAAGAAGACGCTGAAGTTAAGTATTCAACCGTTCAAAATTGGTTTCCAGGCGACGAAAATGGAAATGGTGGCATTTACAACTTTGTTACAAAGAGGGCTGATTGTCGGGGTGACAGAGCAAAGGTGATGTGGACGCAGGTCGAAACTGGGTCGGCTGTCACTTGGAAGTACCCTAGCTGCATATTAAGGGGTGATGAAAGCCAGGGTGAATTCTACTCGATTGCTATCGCAAACAATCATCAGCAGGCCGACACTGGTACCAAGATGCTGCATCTTGGCAAAAATACTAAGTCTCGCATCGTATCGAAGGGTATCTCGGCCGGTGTGGCTCAAAATACCTATAGAGGTCAGGTCAATATGCATCCTAGGGCAAAAAATAGTAGGAATTATACCCAATGTGATAGTCTTCTAATAGGTGACAAGTGTGGTGCTCACACCGTTCCATACATTGAGGTTAAAAATAATTCTTCTCGAGTAGAACATGAAGCCACGACTTCGAAAGTCGATGACGATCAGCTTTTCTATTGCAGGCAAAGAGGCATGGGTGAGGAAGAAGCCGTAGCCTTAGTGGTTAATGGCTTTTGCAAAGATGTTTTGCAGGCGTTGCCGATGGAATTTGCGATGGAAGCTCAGCAACTTGTTGCAATATCACTCGAGGGATCAGTTGGGTAGTTGCGATTATGGTTACAATGTCATAAGTAAACGACGAATTGTGTCACTAATGGTGGAAAAAAATGTTAAAAATTAATAATTTACACGTTTCTTTGGAAGATGAAGATAAGGAAATTTTGAAGGGAGTGGATTTGACTGTGGACGCGGGAAAGGTTCACGCCATCATGGGGCCAAATGGGTCTGGAAAGTCTACGCTTTCTTATGTGCTTTCTGGTAAAGAGGGCTATAATGTGACGGATGGCTCGGTTGAGTTAAATGGTGATGATATAATGGAGTTGGAACCCGAAGAAAGGGCGGCTCTTGGTCTTTTTTTGGCATTCCAGTATCCTATTGAAATTCCGGGCGTGGGCAATATGACGTTTCTGCGAACAGCTTTAAATGCGCAACGGAAAGCCCGCGGTGAAGACGAAATCGGCGCGACAGATTTTTTGCGTCTGGTTAGAGAAAAAGCTGCTGCGTTAAAAATTGATTCTGATATGTTAAAACGGCCTGTGAATGTTGGATTTTCGGGTGGTGAAAAAAAACGCAATGAGATTCTACAAATGGCTATGCTCGAGCCTAAAATTTGTATCCTTGATGAAACAGACTCAGGGCTTGATGTGGACGCAATGAAACTAGTGGCTAACGGAGTCAACGCTCTTCGTGATGAAGGAAGAGGATTTTTGGTAATAACACACTACCAACGCTTATTAGATCATATTAAACCTGACGTAGTGCACATTATGGCAGATGGTAAGATTATTAAAAGTGGTGGTCCAGAGCTAGCCCTTGAAGTTGAGAACAATGGTTATTCAGACTTATTGGACGAGGCTTCTTGATGGAAATGTCAAAGCATAATACCGATGCAGAACTTGAAGTTAAAAAATCAACTGTTTTAAATTCTGGTTGGAGTGCCAAGGCGCGCAGTGATGCTTTTGACCGAATAGCAAAGTCAGGTTTGCCGACTGCTCGTGATGAATACTGGAAGTACACAAACCCAAAAACCTTAACGAATAAAATAGTTGAGAAAGCATCACTTGTAACGGAGCATGAGAGTGATATTTTTAAAAGCGTACGCCCGCTTAAAATTGTTTTTGTTGACGGTAAGTTTTCTCCTGAAAAATCGGATAAATTAATGCTTTCGGGTCTCTCAATAGAGCGGTTAGATACGATAAAAAAATTAGATTTGCATTGGGCTAAAGAGTTGTACGGAAGGTATGAAAAGTTAGGTCAACTGTCTGTTTCTCGTCCTTTGGCCGCCTATAATACTGCTTATGCAAATGAAGGCCTTATTATCCATGTAACGGATCGGGTTGAACGCCCAATAAACATTATTTACGAACATGAAAACGAATATTCAGATGTAATTCTCCACCATGTCATCAAAATTGATAGCAATGCTGAGTTGACATTGCTTGAAAGTGGAGCAGCTGCTGCACGTTTAAACCAGGTATTAGAAGTTGAAGTTAACGAAGATGCAAAGTTCAACCATATTCGAGTTTTAGGTCGGGATCATGAGCGCAGAGCTGCTACTCACATCTTTGGTGAACTAAGTAGATGTTCCATATTTAAGTCTTTCACTCTTACAGTAAATGGTATTTTAACTAGAAATGAGTGTTTCCTTAATATTGCCGGCGATGATGCAATGGCACATATTTCTGGTGCTTGCGTAGGTGACGGTGATTTCCATCACGATGATACTGTATTTGTAACTCATGATGCGGTCGGCTCAGAGAGTAGGCAGGTTTTCAAGAAAGTTTTGAGGAATGGTGCTACAGGGGTATTTCAAGGGAAGATTCTTGTAAAACCAGATGCTCAGAAAACAGATGGGTATCAAATTAGTCAGTCGTTACTTTTGGATGACGACAGTCAGTTCTTAGCCAAGCCAGAACTTGAAATATACGCAGATGATGTTGCCTGCTCACACGGTTCTACTTCTGGTGCAATTGACGAAGACGCCTTATTTTATCTTACGTCTAGAGGTATTTCGAAACCGGTTGCGATAGATATGCTAACAATGGCCTTCTTAGCAGAGGCAGTCGACGAAATTGATAACGATAATTTAAAAGATGTTATACTTGAGCTTTTAAGTGGTTGGTTAGAACGGCGTCGATAATAATGTCTGTAGTTTCAAATGTTATATATACCTATCGATCGCCCTCAAAAGTATTTGAGTTCATATATGGTCGCCCAACCAACGAGGCAACATCTCTAGGTTATTTAATGGGTGCATGCTTTCTTACTTACGTTGCGCAATGGCCGTATCTTGCGCGGCAATCGCATTTAGAGGACTTTAATTTACAAACTAGTTTAGCGGCAAGTTTGTTGGCTTGGCTGTTGATCGCGCCACTTTTATTATATTGCGTTGCCATATTAGTGTACTTTTTGCACAGAGTTTTAGGGGGTAGTAAGACATCTGGACAAATCAGAGTGGGTCTCTTCTGGTCGTTCTTTGCGGCAACCCCAATGATGATGCTTTTCGGGCTTGTAAAAGGGTTCCTTGGCAGCGGAACTGCCGAAAATGTTGTTGGGTTTTTCTGGTTTATGGCCCTATCCTATTTTATCCTTTGCGCAGTGGTTCGTGCTAAGGTCGGGGGTGCGGCTCAGTGAACCAGATTTATTACCTGGCTAAAATAAGCATTTTGAATCCTGAAGAAGCAACGAGTATTCTATTTTCGAAAGGCTGGAGCGTGACAGTAGCTGCTATGGTTCTGACTGCAGCGACTTGTATAAGCACAATTTTGGCTTTTATCCCAAACCCTGATGTTTCGGAAGAGATCCGTGCAAATGGATTGATGTTTTCGCCGATCAGCACAGCGATTATAGTACTTATATCCTCTTACTTAGCAGCATTTTTTATTTCTAGAGGTGGCGCTTGGTTTGGCGGCGTAGCAAATTTCGGTCAGGTTTTGTCAGTTATGGCTTGGACCCAGGTATTACAAGTAATCTTTCAAACGATAGTGGTTGTTGTGCTATTTATTCTGGCCCCACTTGCGGGGATTGTGCAAATTGGATTTGTGATTTTGGGAGTCTACATTCTTATTTCATTTGTTAAGGCAGCGCATGGATTAACGAGTTTGCTGATGTCCGGTATTATAGTTATACTAGCGTCTCTATTTGCCTTTTTGGGCACCGGCATAATTTTTGGCGGTGTTATAAACAGGTTGTTATCATGATAAACGTAAACAAGTTACGATCAGAATTTCCAATACTCTCGCGGGAAGTTAACGGGAAGCAATTAGTATATTTAGATAACGGTGCTTCCTCTCAAAAACCTCAGGTAGTAATCGATGCTATTTCGAATGCATATTCAAACGAGTATTCCAATGTTCATAGAGGACTCCATTATCTTTCAAATTTAGCGACTGATAACTATGAGAATGTCCGATCTATTGTACAAAAATTTTTGCGTGCTGAGCATGAAGAAGAGATAGTGTTCACATCTGGAACAACGGAGGGCATTAACCTTGCGGCTTATGCATGGGCAATGGAGCATCTAAAAAATGACGATGAAATCATTTTGAGTATTATGGAGCATCATGCTAACATCGTTCCTTGGCATTTTTTGCGTGAGCGCTTCGGTGTGAAAATCAAATGGGTTGATTGTGATGCGAGTGGCAATCTCGACCCACAGGCTATTATTGATCAGTTTTCTGATAAAACCAAATTGGTTGCCATAACGCATATGTCTAATGTTTTAGGAACTGTAGTTGATGTCAAAACGATATGTCATGAAGCACGAAAGCGAGGAATTGTATCCTTGGTAGACGGCTCGCAAGCTGCGGTTCACATGTCAGTCAATGTTAAAGATATAGGATGTGATTTTTACGCAATCACGGGGCATAAATTATGCGGTCCCTCAGGTTCAGGTGCAATTTATATTAAACAAGAAATTCAAAAAACAATGCGACCATTCATTGGTGGTGGAGACATGATTAAGGACGTTTTTACGGATAAAGTAATTTATAATGATCCACCAATGAAGTTTGAAGCTGGTACTCCAGGCATTGTCCAGACGATCGGTTTTGGTGTCGCTTTGGAATACATGATGAGTATTGGTATGGATAATATTGAAATGTATGAAAGCGAGTTAACACTCTACGCGCGTCAAAAATTGGAAGGTTTAAATTGGCTAAATATACAAGGTAAGCCGAGTAAGAAAGGGGCAATCTTTGCCTTTACTTTGGAAGGCTCTGCTCACGCTCATGACATTTCTACCATCCTAGACAAGCAAGGCATTGCAGTTAGGGCCGGTCAACATTGTGCGGGTCCTTTGATGCATCACATGGGAATTAATGCATCATGCAGGGCGTCATTTGCCTTTTATAATACTAAACAGGAAGTTGACAAATTACTGTCGGGTTTAGAGCTGGCTCGTGATCTGCTGTCTTAATGATAAGATTTACTGCCGTTTTTATTGCAACTATTCCAGAAAATAGATAGTATCTTTTCGTCAAAACTAATCAAATTATTATTATTAAATAACTTAGATTCAAACTTTTTGATTTAAGAAATGCATGATCAAGGGTAAAAAAAATAGAAAAGCATTTGTAGAAGAGATTTCGGGTCTCCAAAATATTGTGGCTAATTTTAGCTCTTCCGATCAACATTATATAAATGCCATGAATAGATTACTTGACTATGCACAGTCTGCTGAAAAAGAAAAGGTTAGACTGCTATTGCGAGTTTTAAGTGCCTTTCCCCAAGTGAAAAGGGGAGTGAAACGCCAAGACTACAGATCACTTCTTCTAGATTTCGAAACTCAGGTTTCAAAAATGGGTTTAACGGATGATTTTCTCAACGAAGAGTTAAACGAAAAGGAGCAGAAAATAATTACTCTATACCGCGATGAGAACATTTTAAAGAAGTCACGGATCATCGAATTCTTGAATTCTGATATTGCAGAGCCCTCTCAGCATTCATCGTTAGGTAAGTCGAAAATGATTACAGATTTATTGCAACGTTTAAAGAATTCTTACGATCCGTCCAGTGATACATTGCTGGGTACAGATTTGGGTATAGGCCTTGAAGAGTTTCAAGAAGATTTAATTGCAGTTGAAGAAGAAAAACGAATTCTTTTATTTCGAATAGTTAATGGCTTACGAGGTGGTTTTATACAAAATGATCTTGCCACTTTTTTCTGCCAAGAGATTATTAATTCTGGAATAGTTGAAGATAAACTCAACAAAGAAGAATTAAGTGATGAGTCAAAAATTATTGAGAAACTTACTGTCGCCGAAAAATCTGGTGATTTTCAGCGTTCCAGAGAAATAGCTGAGAGAAAAAAAAGCCGAAGCCCGGAGCCTCGTTATGATAGTATTTTTTGGGCAATCGCAATGTCTGCTTTTGCGGTAGGGCTGTGGTATTTTATAAACTCATTGTGATTGTGACTGCTTTATTTTAAATACTGGGCAATCTGAACTTTCTTGGAGTAGCGAGATGTCTATTAAATCGGAATACAGAAAAACTTTAGTTATACGTGGCTTCCAAATGTTAGTTATAGGCTTTATTTTTAATCTTGGTGTAACAATTATTGGCTTATTGGCCCTGATTCAGTTTTTCTGGATGCTTTTTGCAAAAGAGAAAAATAATTTCATCGCTGATCTTGGTACATCTATGAAAAATTGGTTTGGGGAGGCCTCAGAATTTCTTTTAGCTTCTAGTGAATACAAGCCTTTTCCCTGGTCCAAATTCTAAATATTCCCAGACGTTATTAACCAAGTAAATTTATTATGAGATATTGGTGGTAGTCGTTAAGTTTTAGTTTTTGAAAGATTGGAAGATAAGTTGTTTGAATAAAAGGTTGTGGTTTAACTACACATATTTAAGTGGCTGGCTAGCTCTTATTCTACAATGCGTCCATGTAGCGAAATTCTCTTGTAGCGGCACCGTCTAAAACCCTTATGGCCTCTTGGTATTCAGGGCTATTATAGCCTGCGTCTGCAGCTTCTCTGGACGGCCACTCTATCAAAACTGTTCTTGTAGCAACCCCTTCTTCCCGTACTAGGTAGGGAATCCCTCGAGCCAAAAATGTTGCTCCGGCGCTTTTCATGGCTGGCCCAGCTAATTCTGCATAAGCTGCTAATTTTTTTGGGTTGGTTACGTTATGGTATACCACAACTTGATAAACTTTTGTCACTGGAGTTCCTTTCATATTCCATATTTGTCTATTTTTGTAACAAAAAGTCTAACATTTTTAATTTAGATTCATAAAGTAAAATTTTTTATTTGCTTTCTTGAAAAAAATTAGACCAAATAGTAAAAAATTGACCAGTTGGTAAAATATTTAATTGATTTTTGAAATGTGGAGATTTTAGAATGTCTAATAATTCAGAGGTTGGAGGCCCTCTTGCTGGCAGACTTGACCAGATATCGCTGAAAAAAAACTTTTCTGATTTGCATCCGCCCTTAGATAGCCATGAGGCGGCAGTTGCAGCAGACCGATGTTATTTTTGTTATGATGCTCCTTGCGTTACTGCATGCCCGACGGATATTGATATCCCCCTTTTTATAAGACAAATATCAACCGGGATGCCTGTTGCCTCTGCGAAAACGATATTGGATCAAAATATATTGGGAGGTATGTGTGCCAGAGTTTGCCCCACGGAAACTCTGTGCGAAGAAGCATGCGTCAGAGAAAAAGCGGAAGGTAAGCCTGTTCAGATTGGTCTTTTGCAACGTTATGCAACCGATGTCTTGATGAATGTTGATGATCACCCGTTTGAGCGAGCTCCGTCTACAAACAAAAAAATTGCGGTTGTAGGGGCAGGGCCAGCTGGATTGGCGGCGGCCCATAGGTTGGCACTTTTGGGCAATAACGTTGTTATATTAGATGCAAAAGAAAAACCTGGTGGCTTGAATGAGTTTGGAATAGCTGCATACAAATCCACAAATGATTTTGCCCAGAAAGAGGTGGCATGGCTATTGAAAATTGGAGGTATTAAAATCAATTATGGTAAATTGCTTGGCCGTGACTTTAGTTTATCTGGGTTAAGAGATGAATATGATGCTGTTTTTATCGGAGCTGGATTAGGTAATGTACGTAGTTTGGATATTGATGGTGAAAGTTTAGGAAATGTGCAAGATGCAGTTGAATTCATATCATCATTAAGGCAAGCAGAAGATTTGGCTGATCTGGAAGTGGGATCGAATGTGGTTGTGATTGGTGGAGGAATGACAGCAATAGACGCTGCAGTTCAATCAAAGCTACTTGGTGCCCATGACGTTACCGTTGTTTATCGACGCAGCGTGGAAGAAATGCCAGCCTCTTTATACGAGCAAGAACTAGCAAAGTCCAAGGGTGTCAAATTTATTTACAATTCACGTCCAGTCCAAATTGTGGGTACTGAAGGAATAAGCAGTATTAAGTTCCAGAATACTCAACATGACACGGAATTCTCGTTGCCAGCCGATCATCTTTTGAAAGCTATTGGCCAAATAATGGATGAGTTGCCGCTTGAACTTTCTCGTGAGAATAACAAGATAAAAGTTGATGAAAATTTTAAAACAGATGTAGCCAATGTCTGGGCGGGTGGAGATTGCACCAGTATAGGCGAAGATTTGACTGTAACTGCTGTAGCACAAGGTCGTGATGCAGCAATAAATATTCATGCTTCATTGAGTGGAGAAATATGATGGCAGATTTAACAAGTAGTTTTTGTGGAATAAAATCACCCAATCCATTTTGGCTGGCTTCAGCACCCCCTACGGATAAGGAATATAATGTTCGTAGAGCTTTCGAAGCAGGGTGGGGAGGTGTAGTGTGGAAAACACTCGGTGTAGAGGGGCCGCCAATAGTAAATGTCAATGGCCCAAGATATGGAGCAATATGGGGCGCCGACAGAAGGTTGTTGGGATTGAATAATATTGAATTGATCACTGATAGGCCATTAGAAATTAACCTCAAGGAAATGAGGCAAATTAAAAAAGATTTTCCAGATAGAGCGCTGGTTGCTTCGGTCATGGTGCCTTGTGAAGAAATTTACTGGAAAGACATTATTCCGCAGATTGCTGAAACAGGCGTGGATGGCTTTGAACTAAATTTTGGCTGCCCGCACGGAATGTCTGAACGTGGTATGGGATCCGCCGTCGGTCAGGTCCCTGAATATATTGAGATGGTAACCAAGTGGTGTAAGGAGTCAACAGATTTGCCTGTAATAGTAAAGTTGACGCCAAATATTACTAACATAATATATCCAGCTACTGCTGCAAAGAATGGTGGAGCAGATGCGGTTAGCTTGATTAATACAATAAGCTCAATTGTCTCAGTAGACTTGGAGAATATGGCGCCAAATCCGACCATTGATGGTAAAGGCACTGCAGGTGGATATTGTGGCCCAGCGGTAAAGCCTATTGCTCTAAATATGGTTGCGCAGATAGCGAGAACAGATGTCACCGCAGGTCTTCCAATATCTGGAATAGGCGGTATTACAACGTGGAGAGATGCTGCTGAATTCATGGCGCTAGGCGCTGGAAATGTTCAGGTTTGTACTGCAGCTATGACGTATGGTTTTAACATAATTAATGAAATGACTTCTGGCTTGTCTTCTTGGATGGATGAAAATGGATATACTTCAGTTGATCAATTGGTAGGAAAGGCAGTTCCTAACGTTACTGACTGGCAATATTTAAATCTAAACTATATTACTAAAGCTCGTATAGATCAGGAAAAATGTATTGGATGCGGGCGTTGCTATGCGGCGTGTGAAGATACTTCGCATCAGGCAATTACAATGAGTGAGGATCGCGTATTTGATGTAAAGGATGATGAGTGCGTTGCATGTAATTTATGCGTTAATACATGCCCCGTGGATGATTGTATTACTATGGTTCAGCTACTACCTGGTCAAATAGACGAAAGAACAGGACAAGTTGTTGCTGAGGAATACGGTAACTGGACTGAGCACCCTAATAATCCTAGTAAGGTTGCAGCAGAATAGTACTTTTTTAAATTGCGGTCTGTAAAGAATTAATCCTGCTTTAGACATCTGGTAAAAAAAGTTAGCAAGAAATCTTCTGCATCCTGAAATATCCTGCTTCGTTTCTTGGTGTTCAAAAGAGAATATACTTGAACATCAAAATCTGCGTAATGCTGCGTCATAGACCAAATTGAGAAAATAAGATGATAGGGATCTACGGGAGCAATTTTCTCTTCCGAGATCCATTTATTTAAAAGCTTGACCTTATCGTCTACTGTTTCTTTCAGACTTCCAGCAAGTATATTTTGTGTAAGAGGAGCGCCGTGCAATATCTCCGTAGCAAAAAGTTTACTCTCTTGTTTTTTCGTTTTGGACATTGTCAGCTTTTTTTGAACATATTTTAGTATTTCCTTAAGTGGATCTCCATTTTCTGAAATATCTTTTAACGGTCTAATCCATTCCTCAAGTAAACTCTGCAAAACTTCTGCGTAAATTTCATCTTTGCTGGAATAATAATATAAAATATTAGGTTTTGTTAGCCCACAAGCTTTTGCAATTTTGTCAAGAGTTGCACCCCTAAGTCCAAATTCTGAGAAAACCTGAAGCGCAGCCTTTTGTATTAAAAGACGTTTTTCACGCTGAATTCTAGTTTGTTTAATCTGTACAATCTTTGTCATAATTATTTTTTAGTAAACTAAAGTTGCTCTCACGCAAATTTTCGAACTAATTAATTTTCTTTATGCACTATGTTCGAACATTTTCTTTGCAATCAAGCAGATTTGTTAAATAGTTGTCCATTTGGTCAAAAAAATATTGACCCAGTTACTGTATATGATCAACTGTTTTAATGTATCTTGGAATCGCATCAGCATACTGGGCATCAGAGGGAGTATAAGTATGAATGGCGTTAAAAATTTCAGAATCGATCCTGATCGGCTTTGGGACAGCTTAATGGAAATGGCAAAAATAGGCCCAGGTGTTGCGGGTGGAAATAATCGCCAGACTTTAACAGATGAGGATGCGGAAGGCAGGGCCTTATTTGAAACTTGGTGCAAAGATGCAGGAATGACGATGGGTGTGGATAAAATTGGCAATATGTTTGCGACTCGTCCAGGAACGGACCCGACAGCACTTCCAGTATATGTGGGCTCTCATCTTGATACGCAGCCCACTGGAGGAAAATACGATGGTGTCTTAGGTGTGTTAGGTGGGCTTGAAATAATACGCACATTGAATGATTTAGATATAAAAACCAAACATCCAATTACTGTTGTAAATTGGACGAATGAGGAAGGAACCCGTTTTGCTCCTGCTATGCTTGCTTCCGGTGTTTTTGCAGGAAAGCACAAATTGAAGTGGGCCTATGATCGCGTTGACAGTGAGGGAAAGTCATTTGGTGACGAACTAAATCGCATTGGTTGGGTCGGCGAAGAAGAAGTTGGTTCAAGAGACATGCATGCGATGTTTGAGCTACATATCGAACAAGGTCCGATATTGGAAGCCGAGAAAAAAGATATCGGGGTGGTTACACATGGCCAAGGGTTGCGTTGGATCGAATGTAAAATCACCGGGAAGGAGAGCCATACTGGGTCAACACCTATGTCGATGAGAAAGAATGCTGGTAGAGGTCTAGCATTAATTACAGAACTTGTTCATGAAATCGCAATGGCTAATCAGCCAAATGCAGTGGGTGCGATTGGTCATATAGATGTGTATCCAAACTCTAGAAACATAATTCCTGGCCAAGTAGTATGCACGGTTGATATGAGAACACATCTCTTGGATAAGTTGAACGGAATGGTTTCTGAATTTCAGGAGAGAGCACCTAAGATCTGCAAAGATATTGAAGTGGATTTTGAATGTTCAATAGTAGGTCAGTTTGATCCTCCTGCTTTTGATGAAAATTGTGTTAATGCAGTTCGAAGTGCTGCGCAGGAACTTGGCTACAGTTATATGGATATAGTTTCTGGAGCTGGCCATGATGCATGCTGGATTAACGACATAGCGCCAACTGCAATGATCATGTGTCCTTGTGTTGATGGCCTCAGCCACAACGAGGCTGAAGAAATCTCTAAAGAGTGGGCTCAAGCTGGCACTGACGTACTTCTACATGCTGTGCTTAATACAGCTATTATTCAATAGAAAAACCGGAGGAACAAGATGTCTACAGTTATAAAAAATGGAACCATCGTAACACATGATCTAACTTATAAGTCAGATATTTTGATTGAGGGCTCTGCTATTGCGGAGATTGGTGCCAACTTAAAAGGAAATAATGAGTTGGATGCATCTGGTTGTTACATAATGCCAGGTGGAATAGATCCTCACACCCACCTGGAAATGCCATTTATGGGGACTTACTCGAGTGATGACTTCGAAAGTGGGACAAGGGCAGCACTCGCTGGTGGAACAACTATGGTCGTAGATTTCGCCCTTCCCAGTCCCGGTGAGAGCCTTTTAGATGCAATAAAAAGGTGGGATAATAAATCTACACGAGCAAATTGTGATTATTCGTTCCATATGGCTGTTACTTGGTGGGGAGAAAAAGTTTTTGATGACATGAAAACTGTTATCGAAACGAAAGGGATAAATACATTTAAGCATTTTCTTGCTTATAAAGGTGCACTTATGGTGAACGATGATGAGCTTTTCGCGTCTTTCTCCCGATTGGCTGAACTAGGTGGCACTGCCATGGTCCATGCTGAAAATGGTGATGTGGTAGCTGAATTAAGTGCAAAATTATTAGCAGAAGGAAATACGGGGCCAGAAGCACATGCCTATTCTCGTCCTTCACAAGTAGAGGGAGAGGCAACCAACAGAGCAATCATGATTGCAGATATGGCCGGCGTACCTCTTTATGTTGTCCATACTTCATGTGAAGAGGCCCACGAAGCTATAAGGCGTGCAAAGCAAGCCGGCAAAAGAGTGTGGGGAGAGCCCCTAATTCAACATCTAACTTTAGACGAGAGTGAGTACTTCAATAAGGACTGGGATCACGCAGCTAGACGTGTAATGTCTCCGCCATTTAGGAATAAAATGCACCAAGACAGTCTCTGGGCGGGCCTTCAATCTGGATCTTTAAGTGTCGTTGCAACAGATCATTGTGCATTTACTACAGAGCAAAAGAGGTATGGTGTCGGTGATTTTACAAAAATCCCAAATGGGACTGGCGGTCTGGAGGACCGTTTGCCCATGCTGTGGACACATGGTGTTCGCACCGGCAGGCTGACCATGAATGAATTTGTTGCTGTAACATCAACAAATATTGCTAAAATACTGAATTGTTATCCTAAAAAAGGTGCCGTTTCAGTAGGAGCTGATGCAGATTTAATAGTTTGGGATCCAAATAAAACAAAGGTTATTTCGGCAGATAGTCAACAGTCATCCATTGACTACAACGTGTTTGAGGGACAAAAAGTTTTTGGATTGCCACGCTACACTTTGACCAGAGGACAAGTGGCTGTCACAGAGGGAGAAATCAATACTCAGGAAGGCCATGGAGAATTTGTGGCTAGATCAGGAAATACGCCAGTTAATAAAGCACTATCCAATTGGAAGGAATTAAATGCGCCACGTCCGATCAAGAGAACTGGCATACCCGCCAGTGGTGTTTGATTTGGCAAGCCGGCGATTTATAAAATGAGCCCTAAAATCTTTGCCAAATCACTGGATTTAACATTTTCGACAAATGATGGGCCAGTTCATGCCCTCAAAGATGTTAATCTTGATATTAATGAGGGTGATTTTGTTAGTTTTATAGGGCCGTCAGGTTGTGGTAAGACTACTTTTCTAAGAGTTCTTGCGGATCTAGAAAAACCAACTGGTGGCAAAGTTCAGATTAATGGGGTTTCTCCGACGGATGCAAGAAAGAGTAGAGCATACGGTTACGTTTTTCAGGCTCCTGGTCTCTATCCATGGCGAACAATAGGTAAAAATATCAAGCTTCCCCTCGAAATAATTGGATTGAGTAAACAGGAGCAAAATGATCGTGTTGAAAGAGTTTTAAGGCTTGTCGATTTACAAGATTTTGAAAACAAATTTCCTTGGCAATTATCTGGGGGCATGCAGCAGCGAGCATCAATTGCTAGGGCTTTAGCATTTGATGCTGATATATTGCTTATGGATGAACCTTTTGGTGCCTTGGATGAAATTGTTCGAGATCATCTTAATGAACAGTTATTAGACTTGTGGCGAACAACGAGCAAAACAATATGCTTCGTGACTCATTCGATACCCGAGGCCGTTTATCTGTCCACAAAAATAGTAGTAATGTCACCCCGCCCAGGAAGGATCATTGATGTTATTGAGACTTCACTTCCCAATGAAAGACCCCTAGATATTAGAGAGTCTTCTGAATTTATAGCCATAGCACAGAGGGTCAGAGAGGGACTACGTTCAGGACACTCATATGAATGAGATTTTTGCTAAAACGTCACTTATAAAATTAACAAATGTGAGGCATTAATGCGTTCTTTGGCTTCAATATGTGTTGTGATTGGCGCATTGATTTTTACATGGTATCTTGGCGCATTTTTACTGAATTCAACTTGGGCGCTCGATAAAGTCAAAAGGGCTGGGGTGGAGATAAGCTCAAAAGAATTAATACTCGATACATGGTCACAAGAAAAACCGAAGCTTCCCGCCCCTCACCAGGTCGGTTCAGAACTTTGGAAAACGACGGTAGAAAAAAAGATTACTTCTAAAAGAAGTTTGATTTTTCACAGTTGGATCACTTTATCTTCTACTTTAGTTGGGTTCTTAATCGGGACCTCTTTGGGAATACTGTTAGCAATCGGTATTGTTCATAATAACGCAATGAATATGAGTATTATGCCGTGGGCAATCGCGTCCCAAACGATTCCTATTTTAGCTATAGCTCCAATGATTATAGTTGTGCTCAATTCTATCGGCGTTCAGGGTTTATTGCCAAAAGCTATAATAAGCTCCTACCTTTGTTTCTTTCCAGTCGTTGTCGGAATGGTGAAAGGTCTTAGAAGTCCAGATAAAATAGATAAAGATTTGATGCATACCTATAATGCTACTAACTTTCAAAAATTTTGGAAATTGAGGTTGCCAACTTCCATGCCCTTTTTGTTTGCTTCTTTAAAAGTTGGCATATCAGCCAGTTTAGTCGGGGCCATCGTAGGAGAGCTTCCAACTGGTGCAGTGCGCGGTCTTGGGGCAAGGTTATTGGCTGGTTCATATTATGGCCAAACGATTCAAATATGGTCAGCTTTGATAATGGCAGCGATATTGGCTGCAGCGCTGGTCGGAATTTTAGCACTACTGCAAAAATTTACACTAAATAGGATGGGTATGACATGACCCTAATCCTTAGTGCTTTAATTTTTTGGGTTTCTGCATGGATTTTAAATGCAAAGTTGGCAGATAGTGCCCTAGCTGAAACAAGAGCCGTAAAACTTTTAGTTCCTCTAATTTTTGGATTGACCATTATTGGAGTTTGGGAGCTTTTGGTTCGTGGTCTCAATGTTCCTCTCGTTATACTTCCTCCACCAAGCCTCGTTGTTGAAACAGCTGCACAAAATTTGGAAATATTATGGAAAGATTTAGTTCAAACTTTTATTAAGGGCGCTTTTCGAGGATATGTTATAGGTTGTATGAGCGCAATTTTTGTGGGGATTTTGCTTGAACGGTTTGAGTTTTTACGTCTAGGGCTAATGCCAGTGGCCAGCTTTATGGCAGCACTTCCAATAGTTGGGACGGCACCAATATTGGTTATGTGGTTTGGTTTTGGTTGGCAGTCAAAGGCGGCTGTTGTAGTTGTAATGGTTTTCTTTCCCATGCTTATTAACACCGTAGCTGGTCTGAGAGAAAGTTCTCAAATTCAAAACGATTTGATGACGACCTATGCGGCTAGTAATTGGCAGGCTTTTATAAAGTTGCGGCTTCCGGCTGCTATGCCCTTTATTTTTAATGGTCTTAAAATTTCTACTACTTTGGCTCTGATCGGGGCTATAGTTGCGGAATTCTTTGGATCGCCTACCGTTGGAATGGGTTTCAGGATATCAACTTCAGTTGGTCGTTTAGCTTTGGATATGGTGTGGGCTGAAATAATTGTTGCGGCGGTGGTTGGAAGTCTATTTTATGGTATCATCGTAATAATTGAGAAAGGGGTAACTTTTTGGCACCCCTCACAGAGAGGCTAAAGAGCAAAACATTTCTTAAATTGGAGATAAATATGAAAAAATTATTAATTGGCATTGTTGCCGCTATGATGGCCTCTGTGGCAAGTGCTGCCGACGAGGTGAAGCTTCAACTACAATGGGTTACCCAGGCACAATTTGCTGGATACTATGTCGCTCTGGATAAGGGCTATTACAAAGATGAAGGTTTGGACGTCACTATTCTTCCTGGAGGTCCTGATGTTGCTCCTCCACAAGTATTAGCGGGAGGCGGAGCGGATGTGATGCTTAACTGGATGCCGTCAGCATTAGCTGCTAGGGAAAGAGGCTTGCAAGTGGTCAATATAGCTCAGCCCTTTAAATCTTCTGGTTTAATGTTAACCTGTTGGAAAGATACCGGGATAAAAAGTCCAGCCGATTTTAAGGGTAGAACCATTGGGGTTTGGTTTTATGGAAATGAATATCCGTTCTTAAGTTGGATGAGCCAAGAGGGAATAAAAACAGACGGTGGAGCCGACGGGGTTACTGTTTTGAGACAGGGGTTCAATGTGGATCCTCTGCTTCAAAGGCAAGCTGACTGTATTTCGACAATGACATACAATGAATACTGGCAAGTAATAGACGCTGGAGTTTCGCCAGATGAGTTAGTGACTTTTAAATATGAAGAGCAGGGCGTGGCAACCCTAGAAGATGGCATCTATGCTCTCGAGGAAAACCTTAAAGATCCTGCATTCAAAGATAAAATGGTCAGATTTGTACGTGCATCTATGAAAGGATGGAAGCATGCGGAGGCAAATCCAGACGAAGCAGCTGAAATAGTTTTAGATAATGATGCATCAGGTGCACAAACTGAGAAACACCAGAAGCGCATGATGGGTGAGATTGCAAAACTGACAGCAGGATCCAATGGAAGTTTAGATCCTGCAGACTTTGATAGAACTGTAGCAACCCTTCTTGCAGGCGGATCTGATCCAGTTATTACTAAAAAGCCTGAAGGTGCGTGGACACACGAAATAACAGACGCAGCTCTAAACTAACTACTTTGCGTGTTAAAAGTTTTTTAAAAAGGTTACAGGTCCGGCTTAGGTTGGCCCTGTAACACTATGAAACTAAAAAAATCTATTTTTCTCTTGGCATGCATATAGTTATAGCTACTTGCATGAACATAGGAAGTTAGGCGATATTTGTAACGTAAATCAATGAATTACTTGTTGAAAGAAAAGATATTTAGTCACTGTTCAATGCTCGCCTTTTCTGTCTTTGTCTCTGGTTCATTTACTTTTGGAAGTTTGATTGCAAATGAAATAAGTCCTGAATTATTAACATTCTATAGGTTTTTGTTGGCTACTATAATTCTGGGAGTAATACTATATTTCAATAAAAGTATTTATTCGCATCATTTGAAAAATATCTGGCGTTACTTTGTCTTGGGCGCAATTTATGCCATATATTTTGTTTTTATGTTTGTGGCTTTAAAATATACAACTACTGTGTCAACTGCTGCGATTTTTACGCTACTTCCACTTTTTGCAGCACTTTTAGAACGGCTATTCCTTAAAAAATCGTCTCCAGCTCTTATTTGGGCCGCTTTAATTTTGAGCGGCATGGGGGCTCTTTGGATAATATTTGAGGGATCGATTAACGGACTTTTTCAATTCAGGTTTGAGGAAGGCGAAGCAATTTTTCTAGTTGGAACCATTTGTTACGCTTCGTATGCAATCATTCAGCCTAAATTGTTTAAAGGTGAAAATATTTATGTGACTACACTTGGAGTACTAGCTGCAGGTTCGATAATCCTCGCAATATCTTTAATTTTACAGCAGTCATCATTCATCGTAGATAAAATGACGTTCGAAGTTTTTTGGGTGATTTTTTATCTTGCTATTTTTGCAAGTATAGGTTCGATTACTTGCCTAAATTATGCTTCGCCAAGACTTTCAGCCCCCATTGTGAGTGCGTACACTTTGCTGGTTCCGTTCTGGGTTATATTAAATGATTTTGTGTTTTTTAAAATTGCTCCTAATATGAACATGACTGTGGGTGCTATGTTAATTGCTTTTGGACTTCTGACTCTAATTTACAGGAGTTAAGCAATTATCTGGAAATTAATTAATTTTAAGTTTTATGGAGGTTAATTTGGGTATAACGTGCGTCTCTGAATTCCCCTGTGCGCCAGGTAAAATTGATGAACTGATAGCTATCTTTCATAAATCGTTACCTCTTGCCAGAAAGTTGAATGGATGTGAAAAAATCTATTTTTCAATTTCCGATAACAATCCAAACGTAGCCGTTACTTTTGAAATTTGGAAAAGTAAAAAAGACCAAGAAAAATATATCACGGAGCTTACTGAAAATGGCACATTATCTCAAATTCAGCTTTGTCTGAATGGTTTTCCAAAATTCAATTTTTTTAATAATTTAGACAATTTTTAATTTAGAATCTATCTCGTCAAGTCTAGATAGGAACTCGTGATTATCGAAATTTGATTGGCCTTTAAATATGAATATGAATCTGAGATATTTATTGCGAGGTTTGGTATTTTTTACTTTCCTGATGTTGGCTTCATGCAGAATAACAGGAGTTAGTGAAAAAAGCGAAAACCAGAAAGATGATAATTATATTTCTGCAAAGAATATTTCATTTATGGAAGTCGAGACAAAAATAAAACCTAACTACGATCCCAATTCAAGATCAAGTTCCAAACTTGTTGTAAATATAGCGTTAGATGGTAGCGAAAATATAGCGGTTTGGGAGGAAACCTTAGATTTTGCTCAGGAAAATAATGTTAAATTCACCTTTTTCATCGTCGGAGTTCATCTGCTGCAAGATTCATTGGCAAACTTATATAATCCTCCGAGGCGGGACCGTGGACGATCTGATGTAGGTTTTGGGGGAAATAAAACTAGGGTCGAAAGTAGATTAAATATGCTTCGAAGAGCTTTTAGGGAAGGGCACGAGATTGCAGGACATGGGAACGGCCATTGGGATGGTAGTGAATTTACGTATGAAGACTGGATTTTGGAGTTACGCCAATTTGAATATTTTTTTCGAAATGCTTATCAAATAAATGAGATTTTAGACCCTGATCCAAATGAATGGAAGGTTATTTCTGATAGTATAGTTGGTTTTCGGGCTCCGCTGCTTATTAATAATAAAGAAATGTATAAAGCCCTCAAAGAAATGGGGTATATCTATGATACTTCCTTAGTCCTAGCACTTTCCACCAAGTACCGTTACCTATACGACGATGTAATTATATTTCCTTTAAATTCACTGAATACAGAATATGGTAAAACCATTTCAATGGATTATAACTTTTTCATGCTAGATCAAGGTAAAGAATTAGGAGCAGGCGCAAGGATGCTCAATGAGTATAGGCGTTATTTTTTGCATGCGAGAAAAAAAGGAAATGCTCCTATTCAAATAGGCCATCATTTTGCCCGATGGAATGAGGGAGAATATTGGTGGGCACTTAAAGAATTTGTTGTTGAGCATTGTAAATCTGAATTTACTGCTTGCGTTACCTTTTCTGATCGAATTCGGTTAGAAGATGTTCATTTTTTTAATTGATGTGGCTATGCATAAAGGCAATATGTACTGAGTTTTATTATATTTTAAAAATTTTAGAGGAATAAATGACCTACGTTCCAATTCCACTGCCCAATCGTGTAAATATACAAAAAAATGAGGCGATAAAAGTAGTCAGTGATTACTATATCCACATGTGTAAACGGCATTCGGTACGAGATTTCTCAAAAGAACCGGTATCCAATGCCATTATAGAAAAAATTATAGAAACGGCGGGTAGAGCACCGTCCGGTGCAAACCAGCAGCCTTGGCATTTCGTAGCTATTAAGGATCCTGAAAAGAAAGCTAAAATCAGAGCTGCGGCTGAACATGAGGAACAAGCATTTTATTCCGGCAGGGGGCATGATGAGTGGATAGCCGCATTGGAACCAATAGGAACCAATGCATCCAAGCCACATTTGACAGATGCGCCTTGGTTAATTGTTATATTTGCAGAACGCTATGGCTTTAATAAAGATGGCTCAAGACGAAAAAATTATTATGTTAATGAAAGTGTTGGTATTGCGACGGGGTTTCTCATCTCAGCGCTTCATAATGCTGGCCTTGTTTGCTTGACGCATACACCAAACCCAATGAAATTTCTGAATTCGATGTGTAAGCGGCCCGCAAATGAAAAGCCGATTATGATATTACCGGTAGGATACGCTAGTGAAGCCGCAACAATACCTGAGGCCTCTACAAACAAAAAGTCACTCAGAGATATAATGAGTATCTTCTGATCTGAGTTCTATCTGCCCCAGATTCTTACAGGTCCGCAATCTAAATGCACAAAGTTCGACCTACTGTACCTGCCAACTCCTCCAGATTTACATGCTTGAGCAGCTTTAGCTAATTGTCTAACCGAACGTGTGCCAAGTCTCACATCTGCTGCCTGACCAGTAATGTGGAGAGAGTTTTTAGATACAGACCTGGACTGTCTACGTAGCATAGCATTGGTTTTAGCGCTCCTATAGCCAGACATCAGTCGAAATGGTTCACCTGTGTCGAGAATCGAGTGAGAAGCAGCCAATATATCTATAGTTCTGAGATCAATTGGTTTTACTTCATTCCTACGCCAATCTCTCATTAACACGTCTATTTCATGCAGCGCTTCTGGAATGTATTCGCCATCTATCCAGTAAATCGTGTCGATTCTCTCTCCAGTTTTGTGAGAGACCATTTTAAGTTTCCGAATATCACCTGCGCCTCTTATAAAACCAGTGGCATTCGCAAAAACTGGTGCTGCAGAAATGACAGAAGCACCAAAGACCCCAAGGAGACTACGGCGAGAAAAAAAGTAATCTTTTTCAGAAAAATAATCTGCCTGCAATTTAGATAACTCTTTTGTACTATTAAATATCTAACGGCTGGTTTATTACATAAATATCATGTTAATCCAACAAAAAATATTAAATAAAAAATTTTGTTTCATTAATTTAATTTTTTTGTGCGACATGAGCGCAAAAACTGTAGAATAATTTGATGAAGACTTCAAAAAATTGAAATGAATCATTATTATAACAAAATGAAAATAATCACTCGAATTCTTATTACATCATTTATTGCTTGGTTTACATTTGCAGAAAAATTAATTGCGGACCCATTCTCAAACGTTAATCTAAGAGCTGGCCTGATTTCTGCACTTCAGCAACACCCGGTGATCCTAGATTTTTATTCGGAAAACGATTATGAACTCATTTGGTTTGGAAATAATGAGTTAGCAAGTCAAAGAAGAGCTGAATTAGTCAATTCACTTCAGTCGGCTTCATTTCATGGCCTTCCCAAAAAAAAGTATCAAGTAAATAGCCTACTAAGCAAGTTATCCACCAGCGACAGTCTATTTGAAATAGGGTTGCTAGAAGGGTTATTTATGATTGCTTTTACCGAATATGCTTCCGACTTAGATACTGGAGTATTGATCCCATCGGAAATTGACACTGATATTGTAAGGCAGATTAAGCTCAAAGACACGGATTTTTATATTCAAGGTCTTCTTTCGCGAAATCCATACGACTATTTTCGATCGCTTGGTCCTCAGTCGAGTGAATATGCTCGCCTTTTAGTAGAATACCAAAAATTGTTGGAAATAATTAGAAATGGAGGTTGGTCGAATATCGCCACAGACAGAATTCTGCGGTTTGGTGAATCAGGTGATGATGTGGTTGCCGTCCGAAATCGTTTGTTCGACCAAGGCTACATGTCCAATTCAATATCAACCAAATTTGATAAAAAACTTTTAAAAGCTGTCCAAAAATACCAATCTGATCATGGTTTGATTCCGGATGGAATTGTCGGTGAAGGTACAATTCTGGAGCTAAATATTACCGCAGAGCAAAGATTATCTTCCATAATTGTAGCTTTGGAGCGTGAACGTTGGCTAGGTGATACGCTGGGCCAAAGGCATATATGGGTAAATTTAGCAGATTTTAAGGCAAAAATAATTGAAGATCAGGCGGTAGTTTTCGAAACCCGAACTGTGCTTGGAGTTAACGATGAAAGTATGCGCAGTCCTGAATTTTCAGATAAAATGGAGTATATGGTAGTGAACCCTACTTGGCACATTCCTGTTTCAATCGCTAAAAATGAATACTTGCCGGAATTGAAAAAGGATCCTGAGGCTTTGCCATTTTTAAAGCTATTTGACAGCTCAGGATCTCTTGTTGATCGGGAAAGTATAGATTTCTCTATTTTAGGTAAAAATTATTTTCCATATGAAATGAAACAGTTACCATCCACAACTAATGCTTTGGGATTAGTTAAATTCATGTTTCCTAACCCTTACAATATTTATTTACACGACACCCCGGCTAAAGATTTATTTATGAAAGAAGTCCGTGACTTTAGCCACGGCTGTATTAGGTTGCACGAGCCTTTTGACTTCGCTTATGCTCTTTTAGAAAAGCAAACGGATGAACCGAAAAGTGAATTTCAGAATGCTTTGAAAAGTGAAGAAGAAACTATTATTTTACTATCGAAAAGCGTTCCTGTTCATATTACTTACAGAACCGCTTTTACTAAAGCTGGTGGAGGTATAGAATTTCGCAGAGATATCTACGGACGTGACCAAAAAATATATGATGCTCTTGCAGAGCTGGGCTTAGAATTAAGTGAAAACATATAGTATAAAATACCTCACAGGATTATAATGGGTTTTACTTTAAAAGAAATTTGTGAAGCAGTAGGTGGTTATACTGAGGGTGACGCAACTATAATCGTGAATTCTGTAGCAGAACCTGGTTTGGCCAGTGAAATCGATTTAGCCTTCGCAGCTGATATTAATTTTGCCAATCAAATTAAAGATGGTGCCTCTAGAGTTGCAATTCTGTCGCCGGGTATGAACTTTAGAGATTATGGATTAGATGGGGCTTTAATCGTAGATAGGCCTCGTTTTGCTATGTCAGGCTTAACTAAAATTTTTGATCAAGGTCAGCGCTACCCAACAGGAGTTCATAGTACAGCTATTGTTTCTAATAAGTCTAATATCGCAAAAAACGTGAGTATAGGTCCATATTCCATAATATCTGATGGTGTTGATATTGGTGAGGGTTCGGTAATTGGCCCAATGTGTTTTGTAGGCGTAGACACAAAAATTGGTGATAATGCGTACCTCCGTGAAGGAGTAAAGATCGGCTCCGATGTCATTATTGGTAAAAGGTTCATAGCTCAATCTGGTGCCGTCATAGGCAGCGATGGTTTTTCCTTTGTAACAAAAGATGTGTCTGACGCAGAAATGGCTCGAGAAAGTTTAGGTAAAGCTCAAAGATCAAATAATGAGAATAAATGGGTGAGAATTCATTCTCTGGCAGGAGTGGTTCTTGGCGATGATGTAGAGATTGGCGCAAACAGTACTATTGATCGTGGCACTGTGCGAGCAACCAGAATTGGAAATAATGTAAAAACTGATAATCTTTCGCAAATAGGACATAATGTATCGATAGGAAATAATTGTTTAATTTGCGCTCAGGTTGGGATAGCTGGGTCCTCTCGATTAGGAAATAATGTAGTTTTAGGAGGTCAGACAGGTATAAGTGACAATATTGTAATTGGAGACAATGTAATTACGGGAGGGGCCACGAAGGTTTTGTCGAATGTGCCATCAGGTAAAATAATGCTCGGTTATCCTGCTACCAGTATGGATAAACAAATAGAAAGTTACAAAGCTCTAAGAAAATTACCAAATTTAGTTAAGCAGTTTGCGGATCTGAAAAAAACTATTTCAAAAAAAAGATAAAAAATAATTAGTGCTAATTGAGAAGCTCAAATCAGTGGAAAAAATCATGGATATTCGAAGCAAAGTCATAGAAATTATCGCCGATCAAGCGATAATTGAGACTTCCGATGTGAGTGATGAAAGTACTCTTGAAGGTCTGGGCATAGATAGTCTTGGCTTAGTCGAAAGTATTTTCGCTATTGAAGAGGCTTTTGATATTCAGGTGCCTTTCAACGCAAATCAACCGAACGAAAGTCCGTTTGATTTGTCATCTGTTGCGACGATCGTACAGGGAATAGAAGAGTTAATTCAGGAACAATCGTGAAACGGGTCGTCATAACTGGTGCCGGTACAATTAATTCCATCGGTCAAAATGTTTCACAAACAATAAATTCATTTAAAGAAGGTCGTTGTGGCATTTCTGATCTTAAATTTAAGGATGTAGAACGTTTATCGATTAAAATTGGTGGCCAGATTCATGATTTCGAGCCAGATAAGCATTTTAATCGCCAGCAGTTGTCACTGTATGATCGTTATACGCAATTAACGCTAATTGCCGCTAATGAAGCAATTGAACAATCTGGTTTAATCTTCAATGGGCAGCTTGCAGCCTCAACTGGTGTTGTTCTAGGTACTGCGGGCGGAGGAGTCAGTACTTGGGACGATAATTATAGAGCTGTCTACGAAGAAGGGAAAAACAGAGTGCACCCATTTGTAGTCCCTAAACTCATGAACAACGCTGCCGCAAGCCATCTATCAATGAAATATAACCTCAAAGGTCCAACCTTTACTGTTTCAACTGCCTGTGCCAGCTCTAATCATGCAATGGCCCAAGCTTTCCAAATTGTGCGATCCGCCCAAAGCCCAGTTATGGTCACTGGAGGTTCAGAGAGCATGTTATGTTTTGGTGGTGTAAAGGCGTGGGAAGGGCTTAGAGTGATGAGTAAGGATGCCTGCCGTCCCTTTTCTTTGAATAGAAATGGAATGGTACAGGGTGAGGGAGCGGCAATTTTTGTTTTTGAGGAGCTAGAGCATGCAAAACGTAGGGGAGCAAATATTATTTGTGAAGTAAAGGGCTTTGCGATGTCCTCAGATGCTGTTGATATAGTAAATCCTTCTAAGCAAGGTGCCGCCCGCGCAATTTCTAATGCATTGCAGGATGCTCAAGTAAATGTGGAGGATGTTGGTTACATTAATGCTCATGGTACTGGTACAGCAGCAAATGACAAAACAGAATGCTCCGCTGTTGCGGACGTCTTTGGCCACCATGCTGACAAGATAATGATTTCGTCAACCAAATCTATGCATGGGCACATAATAGGCGGAACTGGTGCTGTCGAACTGCTGGCTTGTATTCTTGCACTTCGAGACGGGATAATAGCGCCGACTATTGGATACGAGGAGCAAGATCCTGAATGTGCACTTGATATTGTACCTAACGAAGCAAGGGAAGCAAAAGTTGAGTTGGCTATTTCCAATGCATTTGCGTTTGGCGGTCTCAATGCAGTCCTTGTATTGCAAAAAGTATGAGATTAACGTGCAGCCGTAAATATTTTGATTTCCGCTTGCAATGTAATTTTTTTATTGAAAATCAAAATATAATCTCAATTCACTCAGATGGCTATAAAAGGTTATGCATTTAAATTTCTTATCTTTTTTAATAGCCAATAAATTATGGTTATCGGCAGGGTTTCTTTTGGCTTTGTCTTCCAGTTTTGGTCAAACTTTTTTTATTTCAATATTTGCTGCTGAAATAATGCACAATTTTAATCTTTCAAATTCTGAGTGGGGTACGATTTATGCGTCAGGAACTCTTTTATCCGCTGCGGCAATGATTTATTTCGGTGGGCTAGTAGATGATTATAAAACTAGAAATATTTCCTTCTTAGTTTTAGGAATTTTAACTTTAGCCATGTTGACTATGGCTAATACAGGATCTGTAGCGGGCCTAATTATTACTATTTTTCTACTGAGACTGATGGGTCAGGGGATGTCTACACACTTAGCTCATGTAGCTATGTCCAGATGGTTTTCTAGATACAGAGGTCGCGCCCTCGCAGTTGCAAATTTGGGTTATTCACTGGGAGAGTCCTTCCTCCCAATGTTTTTTGTTGGGTTTTTAGTGTGGCTACCATGGAGATCGGTTTGGTTGTTTTCTGCGATATTTCCTATAATTGTTGCCGTAGCTATATATTTTACGCTTAAGGATGAGCGATCTCCTAAGTCTTTTAAAGAGGATAAAGTTAGTTTTGGTATCGGAGGGCGGCATTGGTCCAGATCCCAGGTTCTAAAAAGTAGTATTTTTTGGTTTGCTTTTCCTGGGTTGCTAGGCTTACCAGCATTTGGAACTGTTCTTTTTTTTCAGCAAGTCAATTATGCTCTTCTCAAAGGCTGGGATCATCTTTCAATGGTTAAAGCATATCCGCTCTTTACGATTATGGCTGTTGGAGTTTCGTTTTTATCCGGATCATTGATCGACAGGTATGGGGCAACTAAATTAATTGGTTTGTACCAAATACCGGCAGTTTTTGGATTTTACATGTTTTCTATTTGTGAGACTATAATGGGGTTCTCAGTCGGGCTAATATTATTTGCGGTAACTGCTGGTTCAAACAATATTATTCCGAACGCTTTTTGGGCTGAGTGCTTTGGGACGTCTCATTTAGGTCGCATAAAGTCTTTAGCTGCTGGGATAATGGTAATTGGTTCAGCGCTGGGTCCCTTAATAAGCGGTGTTTTAATCGATGTGGGTTTTAATTTAAATTCGCAATATATTTTGTTTGCTACCTATTTTATTCTGAGTTCCGCTCTACTATTTACGTGCACTCGAAAAATACTGGTTAACTATTAATGATTATTTTGCATCATAAAATTGTTGCACCCCTTTAAGGCTGCAAAGTCATCCAATACCAGGTATATTGAAAATCTTCGGTTAAATTTTGAGAACCGTCCTTTATTGCAAAAAGCTTTAGTAAAGTCTTCTGAGTTTAAATGTTCTTTCAGAGACCGTGCAACGCCTCCAATTAAAAAAATACCGCCAAATGGCAATAATATTAGGGCAAGGTCTCCAAAAAACGATCCGGCAGAACTCGCTATAAACTGGGCAACTTTTTTTGAGTTTTCATCACCTTGAGATGCTTTCTGCATTATCTGAGCTGCAGTTTCCGTTTTTCCACAAAGGGCCGCTCCTACATTTTCAATCCCTCGCCCTGAAAGAATATCTTCAACTGATATAAAAGAATTTTCTGAAGCTATATTATTTAAAATTGATCGATAATTTTTATCTGCTAAAGATATTTGTGAATGGCCTGCTTCTGAAGGCGGGACAAAGGTTTTTTGTCCAACTTTGAATACTGGAGCAGCATTGAAGCCTGTACCCATGCCACACACTAGTTTTGTTTCGTTTGGATTTGAATTGTGAGTTCCAATCCTGATGGATTCTACCTGAGAACTATCTAGACTTGTCAGCCCATATCCCTGAGCTTGTAAATCGTTAATTATTCCTACATGTTCAGCGCCCGTTATTGAGGCTATGGAACCTTCGCTGAAACTCCACGAGAGATTAGTCATTTTTGCAGACTTCCCTTCGATGGGCCCTGCGGCAGCAATTCCTGCATACGTTACAGAGCTAATGCTAACTAGGTCCAAATAATCAGCTAGAATAGTTTCAAATGAGTCATACTTATTGTTTGAGTATGTCATACAAGTGTCTTCGAGAAGTACCTCACTATCGAACAACGCAATTCTTGTATTTGTGCCACCGATATCAGCGGCTAGACATAGCTGGTTTTTCATCAAAGGCTTTCTTAATTTCTCGTATAATATTATCCATTAAGTCTATTTCTTTAATGCTGCAACAATAAATAATACAATTAAAACAATTATTTATACACCTAGCCCACTTTTGCCAGTATCGCTGAAAGCTATGCATTACATATAGTCAATTCGAAAGTTATAAAAACCAGAATATTTGAAATTTGTATTGGAGAGTTTTATGAAAGAAGCTATGTCTTCAGACAATAGCGGAGTTTCTTTATGGCTGAACTTAAATTCATTGAAGTTCGTGGTGCTAGAGAGCACAATCTAAAGTCAGTGGATGTCGATATTCCACGGGACCAGCTTGTTGTTATAACTGGTCTTTCTGGTTCTGGTAAGTCTTCTTTAGCCTTTGATACAGTTTATGCTGAGGGTCAAAGGAGATATGTTGAAAGCTTATCAGCATATGCTCGACAATTTTTGGATATGATGGAAAAGCCTGACGTGGATCATATTTCGGGATTATCTCCAGCTATTTCTATTGAGCAAAAAACTACCTCAAAAAACCCCCGATCAACGGTCGGAACCGTTACAGAGATCTATGATTATTTACGATTGCTTTTTGCCAGAGCTGGAACACCTTATAGTCCGGCCACTGGACTTCCGATAGAAGCTCAACAAGTTCAGGAAATGGTTGATAAAATTATGTCGCTAGAGGCTGGAACTAAAGCATTTCTCTTAGCTCCCATTGTTCGTGATCGGAAAGGTGAATATAAAAAAGAATTTTTGGAGCTCAAAAAACAAGGGTTCCAAAGAGTAAAGGTTGATGGTAGTTTCTACGATCTTGATGAGCCCCCTGAATTAGATAAAAAATACAGGCATGACGTAGATGTTGTGGTCGATCGATTAGTAATCAAAGAGGGTTTAGAGACACGTCTCGCCGATAGTTTAAGAACATCTTTAGATCTGGCTGATGGCATTGCAATATTGGAAACATTGGTTGAAAATGGAGAGCCACAACGCCACACTTTTTCGGAGAATTTCTCCTGTCCTATCAGTGGCTTCACTATTCCAGAAATAGAGCCTCGGCTTTTTTCTTTTAATGCTCCCTTCGGCGCCTGTCCTGACTGTGATGGGTTGGGTGCTGAGTTATTCTTTGATGAGCGTCTAGTGGTTCCTGATAAAGAATTAAAAATAAGTGATGGCGCTCTTGCTCCATGGAGAAAGGGTAAAAGCCCTTACTTTCTGCAAACTATTGAGGCGCTCGCCAATCACTATGGTTTTGATTTTAGCGCTAAGTGGAAAGAAATACCAATATCTGTACAGCAAGTATTTCTCTATGGTTCCGGAGAGGATGAAATCCTATTCAGGTACGATGAGGGGGGCCGAGTATATCAGGTAAAGAGAACATTTGAGGGTGTTATTCCAAATATGGAACGCCGTTATAAAGAAACTGATAGCAGTTGGATACGGGAGGAATTTGAGAGTTATCAAAACAAACGGCCGTGTGAAACGTGTGAAGGTTATCGTCTCAATTTGCAAGCACGCTCTGTCAAAATTAATGAGTTCCATATCGGTGAAATTGTGGAGATGTCAATTAAAGATGCTCTAAACTGGTTCTCAAAAGTGAAAAACTCGCTTTCACTACAAAAACAGGAAATCGCTAATTCTATTTTGAAGGAAATTATCGAACGACTTGGATTTTTGAACAATGTGGGACTAGAGTATTTGACTTTATCTAGGAGCTCAGGAACGCTTTCGGGTGGTGAAAGTCAGCGAATAAGACTTGCTAGTCAGATTGGGAGCGGACTAACAGGTGTTCTTTACGTGTTGGATGAACCATCTATCGGTTTACACCAACGAGATAACGGTCGACTATTGCAGACTTTAAAAAACCTGCGTGATCAGGGGAATACGGTAATTGTAGTTGAACATGATGAGGAAGCCATTCTTGAAGCAGACTATGTGTTTGATTTAGGACCAGGCGCTGGCGTTCACGGGGGCCAAGTAGTGGCAGCGGGCACACCTGGCGAAATTATTGCGAATTCAAACTCTATAACTGGTCAATACTTGTCAGGTGATAAAAGTATAGCGGTACCATCTGTTAGAAGAAAAGGTAACGGTAAAAACATTACAATTAATGGAGCTACTGGCAATAATCTGAAATCTTTAGATGTAAAATTTCCTTTGGGTAAGTTTCTTTGCGTGACGGGTGTTTCAGGTGGAGGTAAGTCAACTTTAGTCATAGAAACATTGTTTAAAGTTGCATCAATGAGACTAAATGGAGCCAAGCAAACACCCGCCCCCTGCGAAAAAATTATTGGTCTAGAATATTTAGACAAAGTAATCGATATTGATCAGAGGCCAATAGGTCGTACGCCAAGATCAAATCCAGCAACATATACAGGGGCATTCACACCTATTCGAGAATGGTTTTCAGGTTTGCCGGAGGCAAAAACAAGGGGATACAAGCCTGGAAGGTTTTCTTTCAATGTGAAGGGTGGCCGTTGTGAGGCATGCCAAGGGGATGGGGTTATCAAAATTGAAATGCATTTTTTGCCTGATGTTTATGTAACTTGTGAAACATGTGCAGGTGCTCGATATAACCGAGAAACGTTAGAGATAAAATTTAAGGGAAAATCTATTTCTGATGTTCTGGATATGACGGTCGAAGATGCTCAATCATTTTTTAGTGCTATTCCCAGTATAAGAGAAAAAATGGATGCTTTAATGAGAGTTGGTCTCGGCTATATAAAGGTTGGTCAGCAAGCTACAACGTTATCTGGAGGTGAGGCACAGAGAGTAAAGTTATCTAAAGAGTTATCGAAGCGAGCAACCGGCCGCACTCTGTATATTTTAGATGAGCCGACGACTGGATTACATTTTGATGACGTGCGAAAGCTTCTGGAAGTACTTCATGAGTTAGTTGACCAAGGAAATACGATCGTAGTTATTGAACACAATCTTGACGTGATAAAAACAGCGGACTGGATAATAGATATAGGTCCTGAAGGTGGTGATAAAGGGGGACAGATTGTTGCCGAGGGTCGGCCGGAAGATGTTGCGTTGAACCCAAAAAGCTATACTGCACATTACTTAAATGAGTTGGTTTTCAAAAAAGAAATTTCAGCGGCCGAGTAAAACCCTTTGATGAATAAAATTAGATAGGAATAACCTTAATTGAAGTTATTCTATTTGCTTTCCTTTCTACTACCTCAAAGCGATAACCATGGAAACTAAATACTTGCCCAACGGTCGGTATCATTTGTGCTTCATGGATCACTAATCCTGCGAGGGTATTTGCTTCATCATCCGGCAGTGACCAATCGTTCGCTCTATTAATATCTCTAATCGTTGTTGATCCTTCCAGAAAATATGATCCGTCTTTCGACTGCTTAATATCGTTTGTGTCCTTTGGATCAAATTCATCAGATATTTCACCCACGATTTCTTCCAAAATATCTTCAAGTGTAATCAAGCCTTGGAGACTACCATATTCATCAACAACGAGCGCAAAATGCGTTCTAAGATGCAAAAATTGCCTCATTTGATCATCTAAAGAAGTTGTGTCTGGTACGAAATATGGTTTCATGGCGACATGGCTGATGTCAAAGTTATTCAGCTGGTTAATGTTCGGAGATTCTTCATTTATAACTTTATACATTTCCCGTGCTAAATCTTTGGCATGTATTACGCCGATTATGTTATCTGGATCATTTAGAAATACTGGAAGTCTGGTGTGAATGCTCTCCAAACATTGCGTTAAAATTTTGGTTGGTTCGTCACTTGAATCAATCATTTCAATGTTCGACCTATGGAGCATTATCTCTTCCACGGTTCTATCGGACAAATCTAAGGCCCCCAAAATCAGGTCTCTGTCCTCTTTTTCAACAATACCCTCCGAATGCCCGAGTTGAATTGCTCCAGCAATTTCTTCCCGTACAGCTAATATATGACTGTTAGGATCTGTTTTAACCCCAAAGACCCGCAAGATTAATCTTACAAGAAATCTAACAGAGGCTACTATGGGAGATAAAACTTTAATGATCAGATTGATAAAACCAGCAACTTTGGCAGCAGCTAATTCGGCATTTGTAATAGCATATGTTTTGGGCAATACCTCCGCAAAAATTAAGACGAGGATTGTCATAATTAATGTAGCAAGGGCGATGCCACTCTCCCCAAAAGTTTGCGTAAATAATGCTGTTGTTAGGGAGGTAGCTAAAATGTTTACTAAGTTGTTACCTAAGAGAACAGATCCAATTAACCCCTCTGTGTCCTCAGTTATTTTTAACGCTTTCGCAGCACCTCTTGAGCCTTTGTCCGCATGCGTGCGCAACTTGCCGCGTGAAGCCGCGGTCAGAGCAGTTTCGCTACCAGAAAATACAGCGGAAAGAAGCAAAAGAAAAAAAACTGCCCCAATCGTTATCCAAAAACTTTGATCTATAAACGTTAAATCGCTCTCCATACCTTTTCCTAAGTTTAAAAGTCCTGCGCTACAAAAAGAGTGTTATAGTTAATTACCAATAAAAATCAAAGAAGATTCCAAAAGATAAATAATTTAACGATAATTTTGCTGTAAATATTGAGACTCTCCAAAGCATAACTACTTTTCTGATAACGGGTGATGATTAAATACCAAATTATTAAGGCTGTCGTCTACAACATGTGTGTATATCTCAGTGGTACCCAAATCTGAATGGCCTAGTAAAGTTTGGATTACTCTTAAATCTGCTCCATTGGCCAGAAGGTGTGTGGCAAATGCATGCCGAATGACATGTGGACTAACCTTTTTTGGATCTATTTCGGCAAGAATTGCCCACTTTTTTAATTTTTTAAATAGCCACTGACGCGTTAAATAACCACTTTTGTTGTTAGATGGAAATAAATATTTCGAACTAAAGCTATCGTGCTTGTTCGAAGCTTTCAGTAAAATTTCTCGGTGTTTGAGCCAGATATTAATTGAGGATCGTGCTACTTTTGATACAGGAACAAGACGTTCTTTCGATCCCTTACCTGAGACTAAAACCATGTTGGGATTGCCTTTTACAGAGTCTAGTGGAAGTGACATCATTTCGGAAACACGCATTCCAGTAGCATATAGGAGTGTCATCAAGCAAATATTACGAGCCTTTAAACTTTTGTTTTTTGCTTCTTTTCCGGCCGCTTCTAAAAGTCGCTCTATTGTCTCTAAAGTTACTGACTGAGGAAGCTTTTTTGATCTACCTGGGCCCGAGATCTGAAGCGCTGGATTAGTCTGTGTCCATCCTTCCTCAACAGCAAATCTATAAAATTGTTTTATTGATGATAAATGTCTAGCCCGGCTTGCTATTGATAGTCCTCGATTTTTGAGGTGAACCAGGTATTGCTCAATATGCTGAAGTTGTACATCTAGAATTTGAATTTTACTGGGCGCTAACCAATCGATATATTTGTCTAAATCTTGGCTGTAAGATTTAATGGTATTTTCAGATGCGTCAATATCTACAGATTTAGCTTCCAAAAAAGTAAAAATAAGATCTTTGCTCATTCTTAAGTTTCACTCAGTATTAACCATAAGGCAGTTCGCTGTGATACTCTTTCCAACCCAACGTGTCGAAGCGTAGATATTGATTCAAGTAAATCTTGCATGTCACCGGATATACCTCGCTCCAATTGTATTAATGCATTCAAAATAACTTCCCCTAATTTTCCATCTGCCAGTTGTAATCTCACATAACTGGGCACTCTTGGGCGATAAAATGCATCCAAAAGAGTTTTTTCAAGAGCATTCTTTGGTTTGACAAACTGCACCTCGCGGTTTGTGAAAGCAAAAATAATTGGCTCTAAAGCGTTAATTGCCAGTGGGTTAGATATTATGTTATTGTAGTTTGAGGAAAGCATTCCAATTTTTATAGCCATAATTTCTGAATTTGGAGTGAGTTTTGTTTCTAAAAGTCTTGGGGTAAATATTTCCGCAAAAATTGAAGAATTTGCAGTGAATCGAAATAATTGCCATGCATTCTTTAGTGCTAATTCTACTTCTTTAGTGCTATCTGATGAGGCAAGAGCTTTATCAAGACGTTGTATAGCGCTTACTCTTTCCCAAATGCCATAGGATGAAGTAGGTTCATAGGCTGTAAATATTCCCAAAAATCTGTTAGCATCAATAACGCCATATTCTGCTAGTTTTTCAGCTGCAGTGAGTTGGGCATACCACCCGTTCTCGCCTGATAAATCACTAAAGATAAATGCGTTAGCTAAATCCTCTCTTACAATATGGTAGCCCAGTGTTTCGTATAATTTGAAATCTAATGGACTTAGGTTTATTTCTGGCGTTGGAAAAAATTTTTGCGTTGCTTCGTCAATTTCCAAAAATTCCCCTAATAGTACCAAAGTAGAAGTTTCAACACTGTCCAGAGCTTTCGATGTGTTGTAAATCAGCGATGCAGTTAGCCAATCACCTTCAAGTGCATGGCAATAAATTCTACCAGCATCATTTTTATAATTAGCACCAAGCTCCAATACTTGTTTACAGGCTGGCTCGTATTGACTGCCTAACAATGATGCTTCGAACAATTTAGGCACGAGCTGTGGAGGTAATGGTGAAGCGCGTTCTAGAAGCGCAATTGCTGGATCAATCGCTCCTGAACTAATCAAAATCGATATCCTTTCAGAGAGAAATTCTTCTGTATCGTCCAATGATAAAGGTGCTTCTGCTTCCGCTAAAAGCATTTGGAATAGTAACTTTTGTGCGGCTGGTGAGGTTGGCGACCCAAGTTCCCGTAATAATCGCACTAAATCGTCTGCTTGGCTTTCCTTCCACATACTAGCAGGAAAGCCGGTAACCGTTGGTGGTAAAAGGCCAACTGAACTGCGTGGAACATCGTCTAATTTGGTTACTTCTATTTCTGGTAGGGCCGTTTGACTTACCTGGACCAGATTATGAGAATTAATTAACTTTTGGCTATTATACACATAATAATTATTTTCGAGAAACTTTGATGAGACTGTTCCAGTAAAAACTGCGGTAGCCGCAATTGAAGTAAAAATAAAGCTCGCTTTAGTTCTCATGAAGCTCCACAGGTAAATTTATAATTTTTTGTTTTGGAGTGAAATCAAATCCCAGGAAAGGTCCAATATAGGCAAATATAATTAATGCTACCGCTCCTAATGCGGAAAAATAGAAAAGCCACTTAATAATTTTACCCATATTATATACCTGCTATTCAAACATTATTGAAGTTAGTCCTGAAAGTATTGTCAAGTTAATCTAATAACAAACAGTCATTGAAATTTGAACCTAGTTTCTTGATAAAGGAGCTATGAAAGAACAATTAAAAAAAACCATTGCATTTATTGGTATGATGGGTGCGGGGAAGACTGCCGTGGGAAGAGTAGTTGCATCAAAACTAAACGTGCCATTCCTTGATGCTGATACTGAGATTGAAAAAGCAGCTAATATGTCTATTCAAGAAATTTTTACCCGTGATGGGGAAGATTTTTTCAGAGAAAGGGAAGCTCAAGTAATTTTACGTTTAATGAAGGGTTCCCCAAGTATTCTATCCACAGGGGGAGGGGCATTTATACAAGAAGCCAATAGACAAGCAATAAGTTCGCTTGGTGTATCCTTATGGCTGGATGTCGAGATTGATTTGCTGTGGTCGCGAGTAAAAAACAAAGATACCAGGCCTCTCCTCAAATCTCCAAATCCTTTTGAAACTTTAAAAATGCTTCACCTTGAAAGGCAGCCCATATATAAGAAAGCTGATCTCTCAGTTAAGGCTTCATCGCATTACACCGTTGAGGATATGGCCCAAAAAGTAATAAATAGTCTAAGATCATTTCCTAACTTGTTTGAGGAATAATTTAATGCAAAAGGTAAGTGTAGGTTTAGATAAACACTCCTACGACATATTAATTGGCCATGGTTTAATTAAAAATTCTGGTCAAATAATTGCACCGTTACTATCTAACAATCGTGTTGTTGTAATCACAGATCAGAACGTTGCCCCATTACATTTGCGTTTTTTTGAAAGTTCGATGAAATCAGCAGGAGTATCCGTTTCCTCATTAGTTCTTCCCGGTGGTGAAAGTACAAAGTCCTGGAAGTACTTAATTCGAGTTGTGGAATGGATTTTAGAGCAGAAAGTAGAGCGTAACGATCTGGTGGTTGCTCTCGGTGGTGGAGTGATAGGTGATTTAGTGGGCTTCGCAGCCGCAACCGTAAGACGCGGCGTACAATTTGCGCAAATTCCGACTTCTTTGCTTGCTCAAGTCGATAGCTCCATTGGAGGTAAAACGGGTATTAATGTGAGTTTCGGTAAAAATTTAGTTGGTGCATTCCATCAGCCTGCAGTTGTTATTGCAGACACTGAAGCGTTGGAGACACTTCCTCATCGGGATTTTTTATCTGGTTACGGAGAAGTGGCCAAATACGGATTGCTTGGCGACGAGAAATTTTTTAGATGGTTAGAAGAAAACGCTGCCTCTTTAATAGATGGGGATGTTGAACTCCGCATGGAAGCTATTAAAAGGTCTTGTCAAATAAAAGCTAAAATTGTTGAAAATGATGAGCGAGAATATGGTGAGCGTGCACTTCTAAATTTAGGACATACCTTTTGTCATGCATTGGAAGCAGTCACAAACTTCAGTGACATATTATTGCACGGAGAAGGTGTCTCTATTGGTTGTAATTTAGCATTTGAAGTCTCTTCTAGACTTGGGCTATGCTCTCAGGAGGTGCCTAGTAGAGTTAGGGAGCATTATCATTCCATCAACGTAGCGACTGATATTTTTCAAATAAATGGTTTTGTGGGGAACGCAGAGCAAATATATGATTTAATGGCCCAAGATAAAAAAGTCGTGAATGGAGTGATACGATTCATATTAGCCAGTGATATAGGAAAAGCTATGGTCCACGAGAATATAGACAAAGCCCTAATATTAGAAGTTCTACAGCAGTCCTTGGAACTTTAAGTACACCTTAAAAGGGTATTTCATCATCGAGATCATTAGAGGCGTAACTCGTCTGATCATTATTTGATAAATCACTATTTTGAGATTTATTTTCAAGTTGTGAGTAATCTGAACCTTCTATATCTGAACCTGAGTTCCTGCTATCCAACATTGTGAGTTCGCCTCTATATGGCCTTAGAACTACTTCGGTAGTATATCGATCATTTCCAGCTTGATCCTGCCATTTACGTGTTTCTAACTGTCCTTCCACGTAAACTTTAGAACCTTTCTTTAGGTACTGTTCAGCAACACGTACAAGTGCTTCATTCGTAATCGAAATATTGTGCCATTCAGTTCTCTCTCGTCGTTCGCCAGTATTTCGGTCTTTCCATGTCTCAGATGTCGCAATACTGAAATTTGCCACTTTTCCACCATTTGGAAAGTTACGGACTTCCGGGTCACGACCTAAATTTCCTAGTAGGATTACTTTATTTACTGACCCTGCCATAATACTTACCTTTCCGATCCAAATAAGAAAAGTAGTACAGCATTTCCAAGTCAGAATGAAAGAGTAAAATTGATCAATCAGTATTTTCCATTCAATCTTTTTAATCGATGCTTTCGACTTTCACTTGCTACAAAGATTTAGAGAGCTATTTCTTTTTTATGAAAAGAAGTCTAACAATTTTTTCCGGCTGCCTTTGGCTAATGGTAGCCTCTATATTAAATGCGAGCTCCACAACACAAACACTTTTAGACCAACTTGAGCGTGCGCAGTCCATGGATGAAGCGGGTCCAATTGTCGATAAGCTTTGGAGAGAATGGACTAGCGCTCATAAGAATAGTGATGAAGAGTCTTTGATGTCTGAGGGTTTAGTCGCGATGTCAGAAGGAAACTTGGGTCGAGCTGAAAATATTTTCACAAAACTAATAGAAGTAAATCCAAATTTTACTGAGGCTTGGAATAAAAGGGCAACCCTTCGATTCATGTTATGGGATTTTGAAGGTTCGCTCAAGGATGTCGAAAAGGTTCTAACTCTGGAACCGAGACATTTTGGGGCGCTATCTGGTCTTGGCATGATACACCTTCGGTTGGGAGATCCCGAAAGAGCTCTGAAAGCATACGAGGACTTAGTAAATATTTTTCCAAGTAATGCTGATGCTGTTCAAAAGATTATCACGCTTAAAAACTATTTAGGCATAAATACTCTTTAGTTCTCGATACATTTGTGACATTTCTCATTTTGAGAAATAGTCTGATAATAGAATAAATGTGAATAATCCAAAAATAATACAGACGATAAAGGGAAACCCTCATCAAATAGTTTTTGTGGGTTTCTTTATTTATGCATTTTCCCTGGGTGCAATGTTTCCTCGTTTGGATGATATTCAAACTTCTTTAGAGATTGATAAAGCCGAATTGGGTTTGTTGCTTCTTTGCATTCCTCTTGGGCTTCAGGTCACACTTTTATTCGCTGATAGGTTGGTTAGAGCCATTTCATTAAAAAATGTTATTTGTTTAGGAATTCCATCAATTTGCTTTACACAATTTGCAGCAGTTGCAGTAAATCAAATCGCATTTTTTGCTTTTTTTCTGATCATATGTGGTGCCTTTGTGGCTGTAGTGGAAGTGGCGATTAACCTTGAGGCTGATCGAGTTGAGCATGCTTTGGGCAGCCGTATCATGAATAGAAGTCATGCTTTTTGGTCTATTGGATTTTTTTCCACCGCCGTAGTGGGGGCATTATTTTCTCAATTTAAAGTGATGTTAGAAATACATTTTTTGTTAGTTTGTGGAATAGCTTTTCTTATATCAAAAATAATTTTCGAGGATTATATCGTTGCCTCTCCAAGGCACACCAATGTTACAAAGATTAAAAAGTTTTCACTTCCAACCGGCCCTATTTTTGTGATGGTCCTATTCACCATGTCAGCAATGCTGGTAGAGGGTGCTAATATTGACTGGTCAGTAATATTTATGAGGGAGATACATTCTGCTTCTCCTTTTATTTCTGGCTTTTCTCTCGCAATGGCTGCTTTTTCTCAAGCTTTGGTAAGATTTTTTGGCGATAATTTACTAAATAAATTTGGACCCATTTTGATAAGCGTTGCGAGCCTTTTTTTCATGTTCTTAGGCATATTTTTAGTTGTTTTATCAAACTCAAGTATATTGGCAATATTGGGGTTCCTATTTATGGGAGCTGGTAGTGCAGTAATTTTCCCGATGGCGATTTCAATAGCTGCTTCTAGAAGTGATCGTCCAGCAGAAACTAATGTGGCATCTCTTACCCAGTTTGCCTTTGGAATGTTTCTTTTAGGACCTCCCATTCTTGGCTTTGTTGGAGAGGCTTATAGTCTAAGATGGTCTTTTTCCCTTTGCATTCCTTTACTTATTTTAAGCTGTTTAATGCTTCTGATTATGATTAAGAAAGAGCCATACTTTTCGAAGTAATTTGTTTTTATTGGATGTTAATATGGAGGTATACATAAAATGGCGGTTGTTTGGATACCCTCACAAGATCAAATTTTGAATTCAAACTTAAAAAAATTTACTGACTTTGTTGAAGAAAATACTGGTAAACACCTCAAGTCGTATGATGAGTTACATCACTTTTCCATATCAAATCCTGAGTTTTGGCGATTTATAATTGAGTTTTGCAAAGTTGAAGGTGAATGGAATGGACCTATATACGAGGGAGAAAAAATATTTTCGGCAAAATGGTTTCCTCAATCAAAATTAAATTTTGCTGAAAATATGCTAAAAAATCGAAGTGATGATGAGGCTTTGATTTTCCGGTGCGAAGATCGTATTTCAGAAACACTTAGTTTTGCTGAACTATATAATCAAGTAAGTAAGACAGCACAGCATCTGAAAGAACTCGGCGTGACTAAAGGTGATCGAGTGGCTGGTTTTCTACCCAATTTTGCAGGCTCAATAGTGGCAATGCTAGCTACTGCTTCAGTTGGAGCAATTTGGTCTAGCTGTTCGCCTGACTTTGGGGAACAGGGAGTGATTGATCGGTTTGGACAAATTGAGCCTAAAGTCCTTTTCTGCGTAGATGGATATTTCTATAATGGAAAAACACATAATTGTTTAGATAAAATAAAGTCCTTCACAGCTCGATTACCCTCTTTAAAGCAGGTGGTTATATTCGATTATGCGTCTCTAAGTAATATTATTATTGATAATTCAGTTTCCTATCAGGAAATTGCAGAAAACTATGAAGCAAGCGAAATTGGTTTTGAGCGTGTGAGTTTTGATCATCCCCTTTATATAATGTATTCTTCTGGTACCACTGGCGTGCCAAAATGCATCGTACATGGGCATGGAGGTACTCTTGTTCAGCATTTGAAAGAACACCAGCTTCAAACAAACATTTCTTCCGGCGATAGAGTATTTTATTTTACAACTTGCAGCTGGATGATGTGGAATTGGCTGGTTTCAGCTCTTGGAACCGGAGCAACCATCATGCTCTATGATGGATCTCCTACATATCCAGATAATACCGTTCTTTGGAAGTTTGCAGATGAAGAGCAGTGCAGCCATTTCGGCACCTCGGCAAAATACATCGAAACGTTAATGAAAAATGATGTCAATCCAAGTGCAATTTTTAAACTGAGTAATTTGAAGGTTATTTGCTCAACAGGCTCACCCCTTAGTGCAGAGTGTTATGATTATATTTACAAAAATGTGGGGTATGTTCATTTAGCTTCCATTTCGGGGGGAACAGACATCGTGTCATGTTTTGTTATAGGAGTTCCCACTATCCCGGTAAGACGTGGAGAGATTCAGGGTGCTGGCTTAGGTATGGCGGTAGAAATTTGGAATAGCAGTGGCAGGGTTAATCGAGGAGAAAGAGGGGAATTAGTTTGCACAAAGCCGTTTCCATCCAGACCAGTTAAATTTTGGAATGATATCGATGGTAAGAAGTACCATGCAGCCTACTTTGATCGTTTTGAGGGAGTATGGGCTCATGGTGATTTTGCCGAGCAAACAGTTGATGGCGGATATATTATTTATGGCAGATCCGATGCAACCTTAAATCCTGGAGGCGTAAGGATTGGGACTGCTGAGATATACAGACAAGTGGATAGGGTCAACGAAGTTTTAGAAAGTATTGTTATAGGACAAATATGGGAAAGTGATACGCGAATAGTCTTGTTTGTTAAGTTAAGAGAGGGGATTAATTTAACTGAAACTTTGGCTGATACTATTAAAAAATTAATAAAAGATAATTGCACCAGTCGTCATGTGCCATCAAAAATACTTCAGGTAGAAGATATACCAAGAACAAAGTCAGGTAAGATCGTTGAAATACCTGTTAGGGATATTGTTCATGGAAGGGAGGTAAAAAATAAAGAAGCTCTCGCTAACCCGGAAGCCCTTGATTACTTTAGAGATCGGCCCGAACTGGCATTGGAATAACTTTTGCTAATAAAATATAAACTTATTCAGCTGCAATTTTGATAACTGGTTCCATTTTTTCCAATTTAGATTTTACTAAATGGCACTTGATTTGGTGTCCGCCGTCTAAAGTTTTTATTGGTGGTACTTCTGTTTCGCATAGTGAACCAGGAACGTCTTTTTTCCATCGGCATCTAGTTTGAAATGGACAACCAGAAGGTGGGTTCATCGCGGACGGAATATCTCCCTCTAGCACTATATGTTTTTTCTCAATACTCGTATCGGCAATTGGAACCGCAGACAGTAGTGCCTCCGTGTATGGATGATAGGGCGGTGAAAAGACTTGGTCCGTTGTTCCCAACTCAACAACGTGACCAAGGTACATCACCATAACCCTATCTGAAAGATAACGTACAATTGAAAGATCATGACTTATAAAGAGCAGAGTTGTTTTTTCTTTTCTTTGAATTTCCATTAGTAAATCAGTGACTGCAGCCTGCACAGATACATCCAGCGCTGATACTGGCTCGTCTGCAACTACAATCCGAGCGCCACCAGCAAAAGCGCGCGCTATTCCAACCCGCTGCTTTTGACCTCCTGAAAGTTGGCGAGGCATTCTGGTTGCAAATGCACGGGGTAACTTCACCAAATCAAGTAGCTGAAGCATGCGGTCATTTCTCTCGTCATCACTTTGGCCGTATTTAAATACTTCCAGTGCCCTTACTATCTGACGGCCTACTGTCATTGATGGATTAAGCGTATCAAATGGGTTCTGAAAAACCATTTGAATATCTGCGACCGTTTGAGTGTCTCGAGCTTCTATTGGCGTAGATCCTATATTTTCATTGTCTAAAAGGATGCCGCCGTCGGTCGCGGTCTCCAGACCCATCAATACTTTTGCAAATGTAGATTTCCCACAGCCAGATTCGCCAACTATCGCTAATGTTTCACTCTCCCTAGCTTCAAACGAAAGTGTCTCATTTGCCTTCACTGTTTTATATGTGCCACTTGAGCCGAATAATGCATTAGCTGCTACTTCGTAATATTTCTTCAGATTATCTATTTTTAGAACCACATCCCCAGGTGGCAGACTTTCGAACTGTGAAGAATTTGAAATTGGTGTATCCCAATCAATTTCATCTATTCTCGAACATCGACTGAAATGTCGCTCAAAACCTTTAATTTTGTTCATCGGGATAGCTTGGGTGTTACATAAGCCATCTTTAAAATAATTACATCTTGGACCAAAATTGCATCCGCTTGGTCGTTCATGAGGCAATGGAAAGTTGCCTGGAATTGCTACCAGGGGGCGACTATTTTTATCAGCGCCTGGAAGAGGGATGGATCGGAATAGAGCCTGAGTGTAGGGATGCTGCATTTTATCAAAAACATCTGATATTGAACCTGTTTCTACGGCTTCACCAGAATACATAACACAAATTTGATCACAAGTTTCTAAAATTAATCCCAGATTGTGCGAGATAAACAGCATAGAAGTGCCATATTTTTTGCCTAAGTCTTTAACTAGATCTACCACGGCGGCTTCGACTGTTACATCCAACGCTGTCGTTGGTTCATCTAAAATTAAAAGAGATGGTTTAGACATTAAAGCCATAGCGATGACTATGCGCTGCTGTTGACCACCTGAAAGTTGATGAGGATATGACTGCAAAATTCTCTCTGGATCCGGTAGTTTTACATCGATAAGAACTTCTTTTGCTCTTCGCAAAGCTTCCTTCTCCGATACACCCTCGTGAATAATAGGAACTTCTATCAGCTGCTTTCCAACTTTCATGGCTGGGTTCAAAGACGCCATGGGTTCTTGATAAATCATTGCAATTTCATTGCCTCGAATATCTCGCAACTGTTCAGCGCTCATCTTACCCAGATCTTGCCCTTTAAATTTAATTTTTCCTCCAACAATGTGGCCATTTACTCCTAAGTCCTGCATAACACCTAAAGCAACTGTCGATTTTCCACAGCCAGATTCACCCACCAAACCAACGGCTTCTCCAGGTTGTACGACCACAGAGAAGTCCATTACGGCAGGGATTTCTCGAAGGCGGGTGAAGAACGAAATGGAAAGTTGATCAATCTCTAAAATTGGTCCATCGTAGCTAATTTTTGACATTATATTCTCTGTTTAGACCTCTTGTTGTGAATAGCACAAACTTTTTTAATCTTTTAGGCTTTCTTCTCTTAGGCCGTCTGCTAGTAAATTTAATCCTAGGACCAAACTTAGCAAAGCAATAGATGGGACTAGAGCAGGGTGGGGGTAAATTGAAAGCAACTTACGACCATCGTTAATAGTAGCACCCCAGTTTGGATCCTCTGGTGCAAGCCCAAGGCCAAAAAAACCCAGAGTTCCCAAAAGTATAGTTGTGTATCCTATTCGTAGGCAAAAATCGACGATAAGAGGACCTCTAGCATTCGGTAATATTTCCCACAGCATTATATACCAAGCGCCTTCACCTCGGGTTTGAGCTGCTGCAACATAATCTCTGGTTTTTATGTCCATCGTTAAACCCCTTACAATACGGAAAACTGTTGGAGCATTTACAAAAACAACTGAGACAAATACTGTTAGTAGTCCCGCGTCGACATCGAATAGATCGATAGATGATAAAAAGGAAATTTTGCTGCCGGCTTCATTAATCAGTGAAATATATAAAATACCCAGGACAGCGAGGCCAATACCGAGCAATGCGTTTCTTTTAGTTGGGACTATGTGAAAGCGCGAATTCACAAGCACAGTAAAGAATATCAGAGGAAATAGGAAAAGGACAACAGCCATATATTGGGGTAATCCAGTTAACCGAATTTCTGGTGTGACCAGAAGATAGAATAGCAAAATAACTGGAAATGCTAATATCAAGTTAGCTATAAACGAAATCGTTGTATCAAGGCGCCCTCCGTAATATCCTGCAGGAACCCCTAAAGTTATACCCACCATAAAAGCAAATAATGTCGCCATCGGAGCAATAATGATAACTATAGTGGAACCTGCAATCATTCTGCTGAAAACATCGCGAGCGAGATGATCGCCTCCTAATAGAAAGTGACTAAAGTCGCCATCTTCGGCGCCGCGAAGTGGTGTCCCAGGGACTTTATTTTTCATACCAGAGAACTGTGCTAATGGATCGTGTGTTGTAATCCAGTCAAGGGCTCCAGCAAAAAAACCTGCGAAAACCCAGAACATCACTATTGCAAAGCCAATCATGCCGATTGTTGAGTCAAATAATTTTCCGTAGAGACCAAGTGAACGTTTAAATCTAAATGAAACAAGAAACAGAATAACCAAAGCAACCCAAACTGGCCCTAGTCTGAGTACTATCTGGATAATTATGTCACTCCAAGTTAACAAATCCATATCAATAATCCCTAAGTGACACTGATGCGGGGATTTAGGTATACATACCCAATATCAGATATGAGTTGTGTAACTAAAACGACGAATACTGATACAACAGATACGCCCAGCAAAAGTTCTATGTCATTGTTACCTGCCGCTTGCACAAGAGCCCATCCAAAACCCTTATAGTTAAATAGGGTCTCAACAATTACAACACCATTTAACAGCCATGGGAATTGAAGCATTATAACTGTGAATGGAGCAATCAGTGCGTTTCTTAGAGCATGCTTTAAAACTATGTTTGGAAAAGATACACCTTTCAGACGGGCTGTTCTGATATATTGAGCTGTCATTACCTCAGCCATTGAGGCACGGGTCATTCGAGCAATGTAACCCATCCCATAGATGGCTATTGTTACGACTGGTAGAAAAAAGTTTTCTAAGTTTGGATTGTCCATCGCTGCTGTAGCAGTACCTTTAAACCATTTAAGTCCAAACGCGCTTGATGCAAAAACTGCTATTAGAATGACCCCAGATACGTATTCGGGGGTTGCAGTCGTGACAATTGAAAAAGTTGATAGGGATCTGTCGGTACGGCTTCCTTCGCGCATTCCTGCTAATATTCCAATGATTAAAGCGCTTGGCACCATCAGAGCCATGACCCAAAACATTAAAATTCCAGTTAGGCCCAATCGGGTTGTGACTATACCCCACACATCGCTTTTAAAGCGGGTAGAGTACCCCCAGTAACCCTGTAATATGCCACAATACCTGGGAGCTTCAGATGGAATTTGATCACTTTTAAAACATCTCCCTCGTATCTCTCCGTCTGAGCCTTCAATTACGTATCCTGGATATACTCCTAACCATTCACCATATTTAACCGGTAGCGGTAGGAGATACCCTCTGTTTTCCAAAAAGGAGAGGACGGCTTCATCGTTCATACGAAAATTGCCCTGGGTTTTCGCCATTTTTTCCAAATTTGGATAAAGATTTGTGAGAAAGAATACTACGAATGTCAGGCATAGGGACGTAAACAGCATTATCGCTATTCGTCGAAGTATGAATAGTGCCATTTATTACCCGTAAACTTTAGAGATTAAAGAGGTTATATCAAAGCCGCGCCTAAATTTGGCGCGGCCCTAGTTTATTTAATATTAAGCTTTGAAGCCCCACTTATAAACGTGTGGGTGGTACGCTATGTGCTGCTCACACTGCAGGTCAGGTCTGTGGCTTCTATAGAGATTTCTCCAGTACGGTTGAATTGTTACACCCTCATCTCTGATTAGAGCTTGACACTTGCCAGCGATTTTACGTCTTTCGTCAGCATCAGCAATAGAGTTTGCTTCTGCCAATAGAGCATCAAATTCTTTATTATCCCACGCGAACTCATTCCAAGCTTCACCTGACCGGTAAGCTAAGCCCCAAACTTGGGTTGCAAACGGTCTGTGGTTCCAGTTCGTTGAGCTGAACGGATATTTTGTCCAATCATTCCAGAATGTTGAGCCAGGTAAAATAGTCCTCTTGACTTTAAAACCAGCGTCTCGCAGCTGCGCTGCAACAGAGTCTGTGGTGTTTTTGCGCCAATCGTCATCTATAGAATGCAGTTCATGTTCATAGTCTTCCATACCAGCTTCCTTCATCAAAGCCATCGCTTTGGCAGGATCGAATGGTAGCCGGGTTACGCTATCATCGTGCTCCGGGTGCATTGGCCCAGAATGGAAGTTATTAGCTGGGGATCCTTTCCCCGCATAGCCTAATTCCAGGCAAACTGAGTTATCAACAGCCATTGCAAGAGCCTGTCTAACGCGCTTATCTTTATACGCGTCGGCTAGTTGGTTTGGCCGAATTACGATGGTTGAGCCCGTGGAAATTGTAGAGTTTTCCCATCCGATTGAGGGTACAATATCAACGAATTCACCAACAGTTTCGTAGAAAACATCCACTTCATCGCCCTCAGCAGCTGCAATGTATGCAGATTGATCAGTACCGTAATCAATGAATTCAATACGATCCAATGGAACTGTTCGGCCTACAGCATAGCCCCACCAATCGTGCCCTTCATTTTTTACAGTCACTGCTTTAACGCCTGTCTCATAACTTTCTGGTATAAAAGGACCTGTTCCTACTAGGGCAGATGTTCCCATTGTGTCTGGGTTGAAACTAGAGTGAACAACGGCAGCTGGGTAGTCCGCCATGCCTGCGATTACCGTGATGTCAGAAGCGACACATGTTATTTCAACTGTGTGGCTATTTACAACCTTAATTGCACCAGCCGCTGCCTTGCCAGTATCCGCATCGATCAATGAAGCCATGCGTCCGGCCATTGAATTACCTTCAACTGATTTATCGCACCAGCCTTCAATGACTCGCGCAACGTCGTCAGCTGTGAAATCGTCGCCGTTGTTCCACTTTACGCCTTTACGAACGTTAAGTGTATACTTTGTAGCATCTGAGTTCGCAGACCAACCTTCTAATAAGTTTGGTGTAATTGAACCATCGTTATTATATTCAACTAGATATTCCAGTGTCCCAGCAGTGAAATGCGCAAGTTGTGTCCAATCAAAAGTTCTTGGATCTTTAAGTGCAATGCATTCCATTGCCATCCGCATTGTGCCACCTTGTTGTAAATGTCCGCCAGCTGCTACTGGCGTCGAAGCGCCAATAAGTCCATATGCACCAGCAGCCGTGACTCCCAGGGCTGTGGCTCGAGCCATAAATTCTCTTCTATCCATTTCGCCATCGAGATGTTCTTTAGCATACATCTGAGCAACTGGATGGATTTCTCCTCGTACGTTTTTATGCGTCATTTTTGTCTCCCTGTTATGACACCTAATTTAAATCTAGAAGCAGAAGCATACAAAATAATGCCTGAAACTTCAACCGTACCTGATATGAGGCATTAAAAGATAGTGAAGGTCAACAGTAGTTATCGGCATTTCCTTGTCAAAATACGACAGGCATATGATTGATAAACGACATACCTTTACAAAGTTAGATCGGTTATGTCGTTCCAGTCAGTCATTCGTGTTTTAATCCAGGTTTTTTGCCTTTTAGCATATTGCCTTGTAGCTATTGACGCGTTTTCTATTGCCTGGTTAATCGACAATTCACCTTTTAAATGTGCGATCAATTCTGAGGCGCCAATTGCTTTGCTTGCGAGTGAATTTTCATTCCAATTAACCAGATTTTTTTTTGCCTCATCCAAAGCCCCCATTTTGATCATTTGTTCAAAGCGAAGTCGTATTTTTTTATCTAAATCAGCTTTGTCTGGATTAACTACTAACGGATGACATTCACTTACAGGTAAAATTGCAAGCTCGGTCTCACTTTGCCATCTTTTTAAGGACTTACCAGTTTCATGGAAAACTTCCCATGCTCGAACAACCCGCATTGGATTCTTAACATCAATATTTTCTAAGGTCTCGTTGTCAAGATCCTGTAGAAGGCCCATGATACCATTATCATTGAGCTTTTTCTTGCTTAAATTTTTTACTTTATTGGAAATTTTAGGTATGTTTACGAGACCCTCTGTGAGTGCTGTAAAATATAAGCCTGTTCCACCAACGATTATTAAATTTTTGTTAGTTTTTAAAATTTCTGATAATTCCCGCAACCAATGTCCAACGGAATACTCTTCGTCAGGTGCTTTGTGCCCGTATAAGTGATGCTGTATTATTTTTTCATCTTTTGATGTAGGTCTGGCCGTTAAAATCCGCCAATTACTGTAGACCTGGAGTGAGTCTGCATTAACAATGTGTCTTTTCAATTTGATAGCCAAAGACATCGCAAGTTTAGATTTTCCAGACGCTGTAGGTCCAACAAGTAAGATTGGCTTATTGCTTACTTTCTTTAGAAAATTATTAGTTATCGTATCAGTCATGCTGTTGTGCTTTATAAATTATTCTGAGATAAACCAAGAAATTTCTTGAGTGATGAAAATAATATTAGCTATCACAGCTGTTTTGCCCTAATCATTCAAGTGTTAAAGACGGAGATATCAATGGCCTCATCTGACAGCAAAGTTCCTCAATTTAAAAGGGTAATGCTGAAGATTTCGGGTGAAGCTTTGATGGGAGATAAGGGTTTTGGATTAAATCCACCAACCGTTGAAAGAATTGCACGAGAAGTAAAATCTGTCCACGAGTTAGGCGTGGAGATATGTATGGTCATTGGGGGAGGAAACATATTCAGGGGTTTGCAGGGCAGTGCTCAAGGGATGGAGCGAACTACTGCGGACTACATGGGTATGCTTGCAACTGTAATGAATGCTTTAGCTATGCAAAGCGCTTTAGAAAGTGTCGGTGTTTACACACGTGTGCTGAGTGCCATACCAATGGATCAAATTAGCGAGCCATATATTCGTCGTAGGGCAGTAAGGCATTTAGAAAAAAAAAGAGTATGTATATTTGCTGCTGGAACTGGAAACCCTTATTTCACTACAGATACGGCTGCGACCTTACGAGCGAGCGAAATGGCTTGCGACGCTATATTTAAAGGCACAAAAGTAAATGGAGTTTACGATAAAGATCCAGTTGAACACACTGATGCAAAAAGATTTGATCATATTTCTTATGATCAGGTACTCTCGCAACATCTAAAGGTCATGGATGCCTCGGCTATTGCACTTGCCCGTGACAATAAACTGCCCATTATAGTTTTTTCACTGGCGGAACCTGGCGGATTTAAGACAATTTTAGCTGGAAATGGTACCTACACAAAAGTATATGAAAATAGCTAGGATTATTGTGCTTCTTATGCAATGATTTACTGAAAAGAGCAGAAAAATGTCAGAAGAATTTGAATTAGATGTCGATGACTTAACACGCAGAATGGATGGGGCAATGAGTGCTCTGAAGTCGGAATTTGCTTCGCTTCGTACGGGTAGAGCATCTTCATCGATGCTAGACCCAATAATGGTTGAGGCTTATGGTCAGAAGACTCCAATTAATCAAGTGGGGACGGTAAATGTTCCGGAACCTCGGATGGTAACAATTAATGTTTGGGACAAATCGCTTGTAGAATTAGTAGATAAAGCAATTCGAGAAAGTGGTTTAGGTATAAATCCTCAAATGAACGGTACTTTGATTATGCTTCCAATACCGGAGCTAAATGAGGAGCGGCGAAAAGAACTTAGTAAAGTTGCGGCTCAATATGCCGAGCAAGCTAGGATATCAATTCGCAACATTAGAAAAGACGGAATGGATCAGGTAAAGAAATATAAATCAGATGGAATGTCTGAGGATGATCAAAAGTTTTGGGAGAGCGAAGTCCAGGAGATGACCGATGACTACGTTAAGCGAATTGATAGTTTTCTGAATACTAAGCAAGATGAGATCATGCAGGTTTGACTAAAACAAGAATGCCAGAAAATAAAGGAACTATTGGTGCAGCCGAGCATGTTGCTATAATCATGGATGGTAACGGTCGATGGGCCAAGGCGCGAGGCAAACCTCGTCTGTATGGGCATCGAGCCGGTGCAAAGCGAGTACGAGACATTGTTGAGGCTTGTCCTCAACTCGGTGTTAAATACCTAACAGTCTTTGCCTTTTCCACCGAAAATTGGAAACGTACTCAAACAGAAGTTGCAGGTTTGATGAGATTATTTAAGAAATATATTCTCAGCGAGGCAAAAAGATTGGTAGATGCCGGGGTTCGTGTAAGGTTTATCGGCGATCGTTTGCGCCTGGAGCCAAGGTTAGTCCAATTGATGGATGAGCTGGAAAAGATGACCTCGGAAAATACACTTGTTAACCTCACCGTTGCAATCAATTATGGTGGAAGAGATGAGGTGGCTCGAGCTAGCAGGCGAATGGCGCAAGATGTCGCAAAGGGTAAACTTAATCCAGACAAAGTTAATGAACAAACTTTGGCTCGTTATCTTGATACTTATGTACTTCCAGACCCTGATCTTGTTATTAGAACTTCTGGAGAAGCTAGAATTTCTAATTTTCTGTTATGGCAATCGGCCTACGCAGAATATGAATTTGTCAAAACTTTATGGCCAGATTTTAAAGTCAGGGATTTTCAAGAAATTGTATCTATTTTTGGTTCTCGTAAGCGTCGTTTCGGCGGGTTGCTGGCATCATGACAGTGGCGCGATGGAGTGACTTACCGTCTCGCCTATACTCAGCTAGTGCTTTGGGATTAGCAGGTTTTTCAGCAATGTTTTTCGGTGGGCTATTCTTGCTAGTTACTGTAGCTGGTTTGGTCTTCGTTATGCATTACGAATTGGCCAAAATGCAGAGTCCACTATTCTTGGACGCTCCAATATATTCTTCAATTGCTGCTTTGATAACCATCTTATTCTTAACCTATGCAGATCTTTGGATATTGTCTTTGAGTATTTTAGCAGTTTCCTTGATATGCCAGTACTTTTTAATGAGAACTCAAAAGCTTTTGGGTGCACTATACTCTTTGATTATAATTTTAGGCGGTTTCTATATCATAGAACTCAGAAGTCATTTCGGAATTTTATTTGTTGCATGGATTGTCTGCCTTGTTATTTTGACAGATACATTTGGTTATTTTGGCGGTCGGTTAATTGGCGGTCCAAAATTTTTTATTAGTATTTCGCCGAATAAAACTTGGGCCGGAGTGCTGTCTGGTTGGGCAGGGGCCTTCCTTTGTACCTATTTTTTCATGGAATTTAATGCCTTTGCGGATTTTACGCTTACCGGACAGACTTTATTTTTATTTGCAATCTTACTCTCTTTTTGCTCACAAGTTGGTGATTTGTTCGAAAGCTTTATGAAGAGAAAATGTAAGGTGAAGGATAGTTCAAATATTATTCCAGGACATGGTGGTTTTCTTGACAGATTTGATGGTATCATTGTTGCGATATTAATTTGTGGTATTTCGGAACCTCTATTTTCATGAATAAAAAAAGAATTTCTATTTTTGGAGCTACAGGCTCGGTTGGGCAAAATACTCTTGATTTAATTTCCCGTGATAGAGAGTCCTATGAAATTGTGGTGTTAACTGCAGGCTCAAACATTGATTCACTTATCAAGGCAGCTTTACAATTCAAACCTCAGGCCATTGTAGCTGCAACCAATGATCAATTTAAAGAATTAAAAAATGCTTTAAGCAATACCGAAATCAACATTGGAACAGGTAGAGCGGCACTGCTCGAAAGTGCGTCTAGAAAGTGTGATCTGGCATTTTCAGCTATTGTTGGTGCTGCAGGCCTTGAGCCAGGATTGATTGCACTGGAAAATGGAGCTAATTTAGCGCTGGCAAATAAGGAAAGTATGGTTGCAGCGGGGGATCTGGTAAAAAAAACGGCCTTTAAAAACAATTGTAAATTAATACCAGTTGATAGCGAGCACTCTGCTATTTTTCAAGCGCTACATGGAGAGAATGTTAACTCGATCGAAAGGGTTATTTTAACTGCCTCCGGTGGTGCGTTCCGTGATTGGACAATTGAGGAAATAGCCAAGGCTACCCCTGAGCAGGCATCAACCCATCCAAATTGGAACATGGGTCAAAGAATTACTATTGATAGCGCGTCGATGTTTAATAAGGCCTTGGAAGTAATTGAAGCAAAAGAACTTTTTAATCTGACAGCAAAGCAAATTGAGGTTCTTGTGCATCCACAGTCTCTAGTCCACGCAATAGTGGGCTTCTGCGATGGTGGTATGCTGGCTCATTTAGGTCCGCCAGACATGCGCCATGCTATTGGCTACGCCCTAAACTACCCAAATCGTAAAACATTGCCGTTAGAAAAGTTAGATTTTACAAAAAGTAGTCCTCTTACATTTCTAGAGCCAGATAAAGAACGTTTTCCTGCAATCGGTTTGGCATATGACGTGATGGCGTTAGGGGGTATATCTGGAGCTGTATTCAATGCTGCTAAAGAAACTGCACTTGACGGGTTCTTAGCAAAACAAATTGGTTTTCTAGACATGTCCATTATTGTTGAAAAAACTATTACTGAAATTTGCCATTTGAAAAACTGCCATAAAACGGAAATTTGTTTAAGTAATATTCTTGATCTTGATTCACTGGCACGAAATTATGCGGCAGAGTTAATTCAGATGCAGGGGAGCTAGAAAAAGTTTGGAAGTTTTTCCCTATTTTGGTGGAATTTTGCACCCTGTCGTCTCATTTATTGTGAGTTTATCTATAATTGTTTTTGTGCATGAGTATGGCCACTACATTGTGGGTAAGTGGTCTGGAATCAAGGCTGATGTATTTTCCGTAGGTATGGGACCTGTTATTTTATCCCGTGTCGACAAGAATGGAACTACTTGGCAGATAGCTGCAATTCCATTTGGTGGGTTTGTAAAATTTAAGGGTGATGCAAGCATATCCAGTAGTCATGCGGACTTTCGTTCAAAAGCACTCGATGAAAACGATTTGCGAACAACTTTGCATGGTGCGCCACTTTGGGCGCGGACTGCGACAGTCGCGGCAGGACCGATATTTAACTTCATATTCTCTATAGCCATATTTTTCATCCTGTTCGTATCGGTAGGGCAGGTGCGAGAGCCGTTGACCGTAAGTAAAATAAATCCATTACCATTTGTTAATCAGCTTGAACAAGGTGATGAAATTATAAGTATTTCTGGTTATAAAATTGGCTCAGCTAGCAGCTTAAGTGAGATACTAGAGTATATCGAATATGTTGATCCAAATTCAATTACTTATGAAATCCGAAGAGATGGAGAGACATATTTTGTGGTTGGCCCGCCAATAGATCTTCCACGTGTTTCGGGCTTAGTCCCGCTCTCGGCTGCTGTAGAAGCAAATTTGAATGCAGGTGATGTTATTTTGGAAATCAACGGTGAGCCAATTAATAAATTCGATGAATTGAAAGAGGCGGTTGAAAAATCTTCTGGATCTTCTATTGACCTCACGGTTTGGCGCGACGCAAAAATATTTCAAACGACAATTATTCCCAAAAGAGAGGACATACCTCAGCCTGAAGGCGGTTTTATAACAAAATGGAGAATTGGAATAGTCGGCTCGATATACCCTTTTGATTTGCTTACAGAGCCAATCCCAATCCTGCAAGCAGTTCGACTCTCCGTTTTTCAGACTTACTCGATAATCTCTTCCTCAATTAATGGGCTATACCATATTGTAGCAGGCAATATTAGCACCTGTAATTTATCTGGCCCAGTTGAAATAGCGGAAATTTCTTCTCATATGGCAAAGGAAGGAATTCAAAGTTTTATTCAAACACTGGCATTATTCTCAGCCGCCATTGGTTTTATGAATCTATTACCAATCCCAGTTTTGGACGGAGGCCACTTGGTATTTTATGCTTATGAGGCAATTTTCAAGAAACCTCCAAACCAAAAGGCATTGGGCGTTCTTATGACGACGGGGCTTGCTTTGGTGTTGTTTTTTATGATGTTTGCAATTTTTAATGATTATTATTGCTGATTTTCACTAATTTTATTTTATGCTTTTAAAATCGGATTTGATTGCCTTTGACATGATAAATTTTTGTAGGTAGTCACATAGTGGGGTTAAAAAGCAATACCTGGGAAATCCTATGAAATTGAGAGAAAAACTTTTTTACATCATTTTTGCTTTACCGGCATGTTTGTTCTTATCATTTCCAAGCATTCTTTTGGCTCAAACATTTGCGATTTCAGAAATCGAGATAGTTGGCAATCAACGAATTGAGACTGATACAATCAAGTCGTTCATCTCTTTACCGGAGGGCCAGAATTTTGAGGCTAATGAAATTAACGCTGCATATCAAAGAGTTCTAAAAAGTGGTTTGTTCGAAAGTGTGGAGTTTGACGAAAATGACGGCTTGCTGAGAGTAACTGTCGTTGAGTACCCCACTATTAATCGAATTTATTTCGAGGGCAATGTACGTGTTGAGGATGCAGCTTTAGAAAAGGTATTAAAATCTAAAGAAAAATATGTGCTGGATTCTCAAACGGTTGAACAGGATCGAAAAAATATTGCGGAAACGTATGCCGTAATGGGACGTTTAGCGGCAAGAGTTAATCCAAAAGTAATTAGAAAGCCAGAAAACAGAGTAGATTTAATTTTTGAGATTTTTGAAGGTGGCGTAATTGAAATTGAAAAAATTGGGATTGTAGGCAATAGGGCTTTTTCTGACCGACGGTTACGTCGTGTTTTATCCACTAAACAAGCTGGTCTTTTTCGAACCTTCGTAAGATCCGATACATTTGTAGAGGAAAGAATAGAGTTTGATAAAAAAGTTCTAACAGATTTTTATACTTCACGAGGTTTTGTAGATTTCCGAGTAAATTCGGTCAACGCAGAACTTACAGAGGAGAGGGATGGGTATTTCTTGGTCTTTAATATATCTGAAGGTCAAAAATTCGCTGTAGGAGATGTAGCTGTCGAAACCAGCCTAAAAGAATTGAACGTAGATGAGTATTTTGAAATCTTAAAGCTAATAAAGGGTTCAACATACTCTGCTAAGATTGTTGAGCTTGATGTCGAAAGAATAGAGCGTTTAGCTTTGAGAAATGGCGTTGATTTTATTAGGGTTAAGCCCAAAGTTACAAAGGACAGTTCTTCTTTGTCACTTAACGTTAACTACTTAATGGAACGCAGCCCACGCGTTATTCTCGAGCGAATAAATATAGCCGGTAACACTGCTACTTTAGACAAAGTCATTCGTAGACAATTCCGGGCCGCTGAGGGGGACCCGTTCTCTGCACGACGTATTAGACAAGCAACTGATCGCATTCGTGCTCTAGGTTTTTTTGAAACTGTTGATGTTTCGGCTCGCCAAGGGAAAGCAAAAGATTCTGTAATTGTTGATGTTTCGGTAAAAGAGAAGCCAACTGGATCTGTTAGTTTAGGGGGATCTTATTCCACCAGCTCAGGTTTTGGTCTTCTATTGGAATATGCGGAACGAAATTTTTTGGGTAGAGGGCAAGACTTCCGCCTGAAATATAATTCGGGTGTTGGTAGTCGAACATATTCTCTCGGTTTTATAGAGCCAGAATTTTTGTCTCCGGGCTTAAGTCTTGGGTTTTCTAGTAAGTTCACAGAAACTGAGAAAGAGAACTCTAATTACGATACAACTATCCTGGATGTCTCACCTCAAGTATCTTTCCCAATTAGTGATTATAGTAATATCTCTGTGAGCATAGGATACAATGAGACAGAACTCAGGGACCCAGTGAATGTTGGAAACATTATTCAAAATGAAGTGAATATGGGACAAGAGGAAAGAGCATATTCAAAAGTTGCATATACTTACAATACATTGCGTGATGGATTAGACCCAAACTTTGGTATGGTTTTTAGAGTGTCTCAAGAAGTTTCTGGGTTTACTGGCGATGGTGAGAGCTCAAAAACAAGTGCGTTGGCGAGGTTACAGAGAAAAATTTTAAACGAAGAGGTTTTACTTAAAGGCACGCTCGAGGGAGGGGTCTTGAATTATGGTGATAGCCGAGTAACAGACCGTTTTTTTCTTGGTTCAGCATTAATGAGAGGTTTTGAACCCGGCGGTATAGGTCCAAGAGAAATTGTTGACGAAGGCGAAGTTATAAACGATGCCTTAGGAGGTAATACTTTTGCAGTGCTTAGACTGGAAGCCGAATTTTCGTTGGGTCTCCCTGAAGAATATGGGGTCGATGGTGGGATATTCTTTGATGTAGGTAACTTGTGGTCGTTAGATAAAATGAATGAGAATGTTATTTATGAAGATGGTTCCTGGCGAAGTGTACTTGGCGCTTCTTTATTCTGGAAAACACCTATTGGGCCACTCAGATTTAATTTTTCACGACCACTGCAAAAGGAAACATTTGATAGGGAGCAAAATTTTGATCTTACGATCAGGACCCAGTTTTAGAAATGCGGCTCCTATGTATTCTTTTTTGTCTTTCTGTTTATTGTCCAGCAATTACTATTGCGCAAGAGACGGACACTGGTGAAGCCAGTTTTTCTAGTGTACTGACAATAGATATATCGAGAATTGCTAGGGAGACGCAATATGGGCAGCGCATATTTAAAGAATTTGAAAACGCGCAGAGCGAACTGGTTGAAAGTAATACAGTCATACAGAGTAACCTCGAAGCTGAAGAACAAAGCCTAGTAGAACTGCGTAAAACTCTTGCTGCGGATGAATTCAGAAAATTAGCAGTTGAATTCGATGAAAGAGCCAATGCTATTCGAAAAGAACGTGCGGCGTTGGAAAATACGCTTTTTGAACTTCGAGACGAAAACATAAATAAATTATTGCAGCTTTCTGTCCCGTTCTTGCAAGAAATTATGCTGAGTTATAAAGCATCCGTAATAATTGACAGACGTAACATAGTTTTATCCAATCCGATGGTCGATATTACTGATAAGGCAATAGAGTTAATAAATGATAAGTTAGGAGACGGGACTAAGAACGCTGACTAACTAGACCCACTTTTGAGAGGTCGTTTTGATGTTAAGTAAATCCTGTATAGTATTCCAATGAGAAGGAACTTTTATGAGTGATGTTGAAAGAATTGCAGATATTGATTTAATAAAGCGTATTCTGCCGCATCGGTATCCGTTTCTATTGGTCGACAAAGTAGTTGATATAGATGGTTTTAATAAAGCCACTGGTTTAAAAAATATTACATTTAATGAACCACAATTTCAGGGTCATTTCCCAACTACTCCAATTATGCCGGGTATTATGATAGTGGAGGCAATGGCACAAACGGCAGCTGTAATGGTTGGAGTCGGTTTGAATTTGGCAGATAAAAACATGCTTATATATTTTATGGCAATCGATAACTGTAAGTTTAGAAGAAAGGTAACTCCTGGCGATCAATTGATCATGAATTTAAATACCTTAAGGGGGAAACCTGGTGGTAAAGTATGGAAATTTTACGGAGAGGCTAGTGTTGATGGTGAAATGGCAGCTCAAGCGGAATTTTCTGCTATGATGGATTTGAATAATACCGAGGTATAATCGTGGCAAATGTAAATATCCATCATAGCGCCATAATTGAAGATGGAGCGGAAATTGGCGAGGGAACTTCCATAGGACCCTTTTGCTTTGTGGGAAGTAAAGTCAGATTGGGACAAAATGTAGAATTGAAAAGTCATGTTGTCATAAAGGGCGATACCCACTTGGGTGATGAAAATACGGTTTTCCCTTTTGCTGTCTTGGGGGAAATACCGCAAGACAAAAAATTCAATGGTGAAAGTACTAGTTTAAAAATAGGAAGTCGAAATCAAATTCGAGAGCATGTCACCATAAACGTAGGAACTAAAGGTGGTGGAGGAATAACGAAAGTTGGCAATGACGGACTATTCATGGCCGGGTGTCATATAGCGCACGATGCTCAAGTTGGAGATAATGTCATTTTAGTAAATAATGCTTCTTTAGCTGGGCATTGCATAATAGAAGATAATGTTATCGTTGGTGGATTAAGTGGAGTACATCAATTTGTCAGGATAGGTGAGGGAGCTATAATCGGAGCAGTAACAATGGTCACTAATGATGTGATCCCCTACGGATTGGTTCAAGCTCCCAGGGGTGAATTAGATGGTTTAAATCTGGTAGGCTTAAAACGTAAAGGAGTTCCTAGAGCTGATATTATGGCATTGAGGGCAGCATTTCAGACCCTTTCACAGGGAGATGGTACTTTCCAGGACCGGGCTCAAAAGCTAACAGATGATAGTGAAAGCAAATACGTAGAAAAAATTGTAAGTTTTGTTTTAGGCCACAGTGATAGGTCTTTCCTTACCCCTAGATAAAATAATATGAAAAATTATAAGAATGTTGCAATCATAGCTGGCGGAGGTACTTTACCAAAAATAGTTTATGAAGAACTTTCTGATCCATACGTGATAGGGTTTGAGGGCATGCCGTGTTCTCTGAGTGACCGTGCTAAGTTTCATAATTTTAATCAGCTCGGTTATTTCTTTGAAGATTTAAATGCCCGTGGTATTCGTAGCGTTGTCATGGTTGGCGATATGAAAAGGCCATTATTGGATGAGACAAAATTTGACGAGTTTTCAAAAACAAGGTCTCATTTAATTTTTAATGCCATGCAACAAGGTGATGATACAGTTTTAAAATACATTATTTCATTATTCCTTGAGGCAAATATTACTCCCATTGGGGCACATGAAGTAGTGAGGAATTTAACATTAAAAGCAGGGGTTTATAGTGGCTCTGTAGACAACTTAAATGTAGAGGATGTTAAGCGTGCTGATGAAATTTTAGAAAGAACAAGTTGTCTTGACATAGGCCAGTCGATAGTTGTCGAGGCTGGACAGGTTTTAGGTATTGAAACGGTTCAAGGCACAGAACAGCTGCTTGGTTATGTTCGCGATACCTCTATTGCTCTAAGGCGAGTAGGAGTAGGTGTTTTCGTAAAAAGAGAAAAAATAAACCAGGACTTACGCGTGGACATGCCTACAATAGGGCCGGAAACAATCCGTCAAGTATATGATGCAAAGTTGGCTTCAATTATTATAACTCCTGGTAAAGTTATTGTACTAGACCAGGACGAATGCTTTCGACTGTGCGAAGAGCTTTCATTATCATTTATCGTTAAGGAGCGGGAAAAATGAAAGTGTATTTAGTTGCGGGTGAACCTTCGGGTGATAAGCTTGGAGCTGAATTAATGGCTGGTTTAAAAAGCTGTGCTGCCTATGAATTGGACTTTCATGGCGTAGGTGGTCCTTTAATGGAAGAACAAGGACTGACTAGCTTATTCCCAATAACTGAAATAGCGGTTATGGGTATCGGCGAGATTTTAGCCAAATACATTTTTCTGAAAAAACGAATTAAAAATACAGTAGACGACATACTGCGACTTAAACCCGATGTACTAATTACGATTGATGCGCCAGAATTTTCTTTGCGGGTTGCCAAAATGGTTCGTAAAAAATTATTCATAAATACTATCCACTACGTTGCACCAACCGTTTGGGCTTGGCGTCCCAATAGAGCAAAAAAAATTTCTGGTTATGTAGATCATATTTTAGCATTGTTTCCATTTGAACCACCTTACATGCAACGGGAAGGAATAAGTTGCGATTTTGTTGGGCATCCAGTGGCAAATGAAAATTTGCCAGAACCAAGTTTGGTAAAAAAATTTCGGCAACAACATAAAATAGGCGAAAATGATACCCTTGTAGCATTTCTGCCTGGTTCAAGAATATCTGAAGTTGATCGTTTAATGCCCGTTTTTAAAAATGTTTCGTCAATGCTGATTTCTCAAAAATTAAATACTAGGATAGTTACTGTAGTAGCCCCTGCAGTCGAGCATATTGTGGTAGAAAATTTGCAGAGGTGGGGCAACAATATAATTGTGGTAACTAAGGATGATCTTTCAAGTAATGATTTTCAGAAACTAAAACGTGAAGTATTCGCTTCTTGCGATATTGCATTAGCAGCGTCAGGCACAGTTTCTTTAGAATTGGCGTCTACTGAAACTCCAATGGTAATCGCTTACGATATGGGTTTTTTATCAAGACTCGTTTTTCGGCTGTTAGTAAGCGTTAAGAGTGTAAACCTCGTGAATTTAATTTCCGAACAGCATACTATTCCAGAATTTATTGGCAGCAATTGTAAGCCTGATAAGATTTTTCAAGCCTTGGTAAATCAGCTAGAAGATCCGATTGGTCAAAAAACAGCAATGCGAAAATCTTTAGACCTTTTGAGCGTTGGTGGAGAAAATTCAGGCACTGTAGCCGCAAAATCTGTTATAGCTTTTTTGGAGATACACAAAACTTAGAATGTTAGGGTTTTATTACTTTAGAAAATGTTTTCATGAAACCAACCAGAGAAATAGGAATAATTACTTGCTGATCACCTGAAGATATATGTTTTAAATAGATGGAAGCTTTTTCTTTATTTTTGAGCGCCTCTACTTCTTCTTTAGTTAGTCCAATTTGTGAATAGCAGCCAAGACTATTACAGAATTTGAACTGATATTTTTTTGGCTCTAAGTCTTGTATGGCCAAAATTAATCCTTCAGAAAGAATAGTTTCTAAAGGCACGATGATGGTTGCAGCAGCCTCGGCTACTTGATTATCTGATAGTTTGAATATTGAAATCTCGGCAACTGGTTGTTTTTTATCGTTAAATATTATTTGGTTTGCTTCGCAACGTTCTATGGAATTCTGTGGTGCAATACATTTAAGGTTCCAGTTTTTAATTGTCTCTTTAATATATGGTTGTATTTTTTGCGGCTCTCCTGCCATAGCATCATCTATAGATAGATTATCAGCCTCTTCTGCACTAACAGTTAGGGTGCTTAAAACAGATAAAAAAGTATAGGCCAGTATTAAATTCCAAGCAAAAAAGTATTTTTTTAAAATGTGAGAGTGATGGTATTTTGGCATAGGATTCTCAATAAATAATTGGTTTTTTTATGGCCCTAATGATGAGTGCAGGACCAGCTCGTATATTCTTTCAAAAAGGTGGGTCAATCACGTTTATAATGTACTATTTATACTTCAAAAGTTTTTAGGATAGCAGAAAAATCCAAACCGGATCCGTTCTTGTTTTCTACAAAATCTTTGTAAAGCGTCATTGCAAGATCCCCCATAGGAGTAGAAGCCTTAGTTTCGCTCGCTGCATTTTGAGATAGCATAAGATCTTTTAGCATTAAATCTGACGAAAAACCTGGGATGTAATTGTTGTCAGATGGCGCTTTTGGCCCAACTCCAGGAGCAGGGCAGTAGCTATTCATTGACCAACTATATCCAGATGAAGTGGACACAACGTCAAACATGGCTTCGCGGTCCAACTCGAGTTTATCTGCCAATGCAAAGGCTTCACAAGTCGCGATCATAGTAACCCCAAGTATCATATTATTACAAATTTTTGCGGTTTGCCCACTTCCGTTTTCACCGCAATAAACAGATCTACTTCCCATGTATTCAAATAAGAACCTTAATTGATCAAAATCATCTCTACTTCCTCCAACCATAAACGTAAGGCTGCCAGATTTTGCTCCCTGAACACCACCAGATACTGGCGCATCCAGCATATTTACCTTTTTATTACTAAGGGTCTGGCAAACTTCTTTCGTCGTCTTAACATCAATGGTAGAACAGTCGATTAATGTGCTCTCAGCATTAAAATTGTTAATAAATTCGGACACTATCTCTTTAACTATTAATCCCGACGGTAACATTGTGAAAACGATGTCTACTTCATTAAGAATTGCTGGTATGGATGGCATCATAGTTATTTCAGGTAACTTTATTGAGTTATCCGTATCGAAACCCAAAACATCTAAACCATTTTTGGCTAAGTTTTTTGCCATTGGTGCGCCCATATTGCCAAGGCCTATGAAACCAATTTTCAAATTTATCTCCATATTTTAAAATGGAACCTAGAACTGTTAGTTTATTATCGCCATTCAGAAATTAAATATTAATCCATCGCTTTAAAGTTGAATTCCCCACCTTCTTTAATACCTGATGGCCACCTGCTGGTTACAGTTTTTGTTCTAGTGTAAAATTTGAATGCATCTGGGCCATGTTGATTCAAATCACCAAATACAGATTTTTTCCAGCCACCAAACGTATGATATGCGAGCGGCACCGGAATTGGTACATTAACTCCAACCATTCCAATATTTATTCGGTTTGCGAAATCTCTTGCAGTATCACCGTCTCTAGTAAAAATAGCCGTCCCGTTGCCATATTCATGGCTCATGGCTAATCCGATGGCTTCCTCATAGGAACCTGCTCTTACAGTAGACAAAACTGGACCAAATATTTCCTTCTTATAAATATCCATATCTGGCGTAACTCTGTCGAACAAATGTGGGCCAACAAAGAAGCCATGTTCATAACCTTGAAGGCTAAAATCTCGCCCATCAATAACTAATTCGGCTCCTTGATCTATTCCACTCTGAACGAGATTCAAAATATTTTGTTTTGCTGCACTTGTAACCACGGGACCAAAGTCAACATCGTCTCCTGCTGTGTAAGGTCCTACCTTTAGTTTTTCGATACGTGGTGCCAACTTTTCAATTAGGCGATCTGCTGTTTCTTCGCCGACGGGTACAGCTACTGAAATCGCCATACAACGCTCACCAGCAGCACCATAACCTGATCCAACCAATGCATCTGCTGCTAAATCCATATCTGCATCTGGCATTACAATCATGTGGTTTTTAGCCCCACCAAAGCATTGAACACGTTTTCCATTAGCACAACCTGTCCCGTAAATATATTCGGCAATTGGTGTCGAACCAACAAACCCAATTGACTGTACTGTGGGGTTGCTCAACATAGCATCTACGCTTACCTTATCTCCATTGATGACTTGAAGTACCCCTTTTGGCAGACCAGCTTCTTCCATAAGTTCTGCCAATAAAATTGGAACTGAGGGATCTCTTTCTGATGGTTTTAATATGAAAGCATTTCCACAAACTATAGATGGTGCAAACATCCACATAGGTATCATTGCGGGAAAGTTAAATGGGGTTATTCCTCCACAAACACCTAGCGGTTGTTTCATCGAATACATATCAATGCCAGGACCTGCGCTATCCGTAAATTCACCCTTGAGCATTTGAGGGGCCCCAATACAATATTCTGCCACTTCCAATCCTCTTTGCACATCACCCTTTGCATCTGGAAATGTTTTGCCATGCTCACTACTTAAAACTTCTGCTAGTTTATCCATATCTCTGTGGAGTAAATCGACGAACTTCATCATTACTCGAGCTCGCCTTTGCGGGTTTACAGCTCCCCACTTGGGTTGCACTTTTGCTGCTATTTCAACAGCTGCATCAAACTCTTCTTTAGACGCAAGCGGTACGCGTGCCTGAACCTCACCAGTTGCTGGATTAAATACGTCTCCAAATCTGCCGGAACTTCCAGAAACACTTTGACCGTTTATATAGTGCGTTAGCTCTTTCATTTTCTTCTCCTAGTTATTAAGCCCATTATGCTTGTGCAAAAAAGCTAAATCCAGAGCTATTTTAGAAAAATCAATACAAATACCACCGAAAATAAGCAGGATGGTAATAACTCAAAATAGCAAATTCATCTATTGAATGATAATACAAAGCGCCCGACGTAACTTTAATAAAGATAAAAGGATTTTACTGTCGAAATCCCATCGCATAAAAAATTTTGAAAATACTTCGTTGCTTGACTGATTGTGGGTTCAGATGCACACTGCTGTGTACAAATTGCAAATGTTGGGAGTTAGTAATGCTCATTCAACAGGTTCTACAGGTAAAGGCAATCCCCGGTGTAATAACACTACCGCCGTCTGCTGCGATGTCCGAAGTGATCAAAGTGCTGTCCAAAAAAAGAATAGGTGGAATAGTTATCTCTTCTGACAAAAAGTTTTGTGAGGGAATTATATCTGAAAGAGATATCGTTAAGATCTTGTCTCGGAATGGCGCTGTTGCTTTAGACCACACCGTCGACAATTATATGACCAGTAAGTTAATAAGTTGCACGCCTGATGCAACAGCAGACCAAGTTTTGACCGTAATGACTGAGAAGCGATTTCGTCACATGCCTGTTATTGTTAATAGTGAACTATTAGGTCTTGTAACAATAGGAGACATCGTTAAGGCTCGATTAACTGAATTGGAAATGGAAAAAGAAGCTTTGGAAGGCATGATTATGGGATATTAACATGTCTTTTCATTCATTTATCCTTGAAATTAATCTGTAAAAGTGGGATCCCATCCCTGTAGTTTTATCTAAGGAATTACTGAGTGCGCATTGGTTTATATCCAGGTACATTTGATCCTATAACATTGGGTCATATTGATATAATAAATAGAGCATCAATGCTTGTGGATAGACTTGTAATAGGTGTCGCAATCAATAGGGACAAATCTCCTCTCTTTAATTTAGATGAGCGAGTAAAAATGATTGAAGTTGAATGCTCAAGTCTCGGCAAAAAAACTGGCACAGAAATAATTGCTCATCCATTTGAGAATCTCCTTGTAGATTGTGCAAATGATGTAAACGCCTCAGTAATTTTTAGAGGACTTCGCGCTGTTGCTGATTTTGAGTATGAGTTCCAAATGGTCGGTA
>NTKT01000019.1 GCA_002457055.1 Rhodobacteraceae bacterium MED-G08 | reverse complement strand
GCCATTTCGGGAGTTATTACGCCCCTTAGTAAATGCACACCAATCCTGAAATGCCATTCCCTTCCCCATCTTCGAGATGCATTCAATTGGCTTTCATAGTCCTGTTCCCGTGCAATTGTATTTGCTAAATCTTGGCTAAGAGATTTTTCTCCTGGCCATTGACTCCAGAAAGAACCTCCAATCACAGCATCTAAAACTTGAACATTAACAGATAGATATTCAGATAAAGCATCCGATGAAGATATTATATCGATAAAAAGATCAATAAGTTGTCTGTTTGTATTAAATAATGAAAATAGCTGAACTCCAGCTGGCAGTAAGGATAAAAACTTATCAAAAGATATTAGTGCGCGATCAGCATCAACTGCATTTGACAATTTTTCCAATATGATTGGTTGTATCTTTAAAAATAATGCTTCAGCTCGGGCTGTCCTGAGCGCAGGATAAGATGGCCACCTGCTTATAAGATCATGTCTATATGTTTTACCCTCCGGAAAAACTGTTTTGGGGATAGAGCCTTCTTCAGGATTGAAAAATGATTCCGTAAGATCATGAACAGATTTTAATGCATTTATAATTTTCTCTTTGAATACAGTACGATCTAACATCAGAAAGTTAGCCAAACGTAAAAATCCATCATCCGTTTGAGGCAATGTATGAGTTTGTGCATCATTGACCATTTGTAACAAATGCTCAACCTTACGAAGAAATCGGTAGTGCTCAGCTAATCTTTTTGAAGTATCTGTAGAAACCCAACCCTTTTCAGCCAGTTTCGCTAGCGCAACGAGAGTTTCAGCGACCTGTAAGTCAGGATCCCTTCCACCCACAATTAACTGACGAGTTTGTGTAAAAAATTCAATATCGCGTATCCCACCCAAACCAAGCTTAACGTCATGACCAAGAATACTTGAAATTGTTTTTAACTCGATTTTTCTTTGGTATCTTATGCGAATGCTATGTGCATCCTCTATTGCAGCAAAATCAAGATATTTGCGCCATACAAATGGATACAATGCTGCTAGGAACTTAACCGCTATTGGACTAGATCCCGCGCAATATCTTGCTTTTATATAAGCAGCCCGCTCCCATGTTCGACCTAAGGCCTCATAGTACTTCTCTGCTGCCTCAAATCCAATACAAACAGGGTTTACAGATGGGTCCGGGCGTAATCTTAGATCAGTACGGAAAACATATCCATGTTCTGTTGTCTCAGATAAAATCTTAGTCACTCCCTTTATAACAGAAATTGCAGCTTTCCGTGTTTCAAAGAGATCTTTTTCGGCCAATTTTTCATCATCAAAGAAGCATACAAGGTCAATATCAGATGAATAATTTAGCTCTCGAGCTCCCAACTTTCCCATTGCCAGAATGAAAATACCGATCTGTTCAGCATCATTAAAATTTTTTAATTTTGAAAACTTTCTCTCGGCTATGATTGACTCAATAGCAGTTTTTAAAGCTACCTTTACGCTAAAATCTGCAAACTCAGACAGACATTTACTAACATCTTCTAATTGCCAGTTTCCAGACAAATCCTGCAGCGCTGTCCAAAGCGCAATTCGCCCTTTTGCAATCCGCAAGCTCTTAGTTACATCAGAGCTCTGCAATACTTCACTAATGATCTCCGCTTCAGGACTTTTAGTTGAAGTCAAAGCATTTTTGATCCAGTTAATTTCTTTTTTTACTAAACCATAAAGAAAGGGGCTACACCCCGACATACCCGCAATTAAATCCTGTAAACGTTCGTCAAAATCAGGAAATAAAGATCTGATTTCATAAATAATAGTTTCATCTGCAGTAACGGGACTGTTTGAAGTATTTTTAATTTGTAGCATTAATATAAATTAAGAAATTTTTTATCTGGTATTATATCTAACATATAAATTTGATCTAATCAGCAAATAATAAAGATGTTTGATGCTACAACTTGAATTTTCAAGTGTTAGAGTTTTTTAAATAAAATGTTTCTGCGCATACGCGTGCCTCTCCATTGCCATGTTTGAATAAGATTGCTACTGTAATGTTATGAGACACTCTCTTCCCATAGCCCCACAGTTTTATGTGACAGCACCACAGGCGTGCCCATATCTAGATGACAGACAGGAAAGAAAGTTATTTGCTGCACTCCAAGGTGACGAAGCGCAAAGTTTGAATAATTGCCTATCTAAGCAGGGATTTCGTAGATCTCAAAATGTATTGTACCGACCTACATGCTTAGATTGTGCTGCATGTTTATCAGCCCGTGTAGAGGTTAAAGAGTTTTTTCCTAACAAATCACAAAAAAGAACTTTTAAGACAAATCACGATATATCAAGGCGGGCAAAATCTCCTTGGGCAACAGATGAGCAGTTTGAACTCTTTAAGCGTTACCTGGACGACAGGCATGCAAGTGGTGGCATGGCCGAAATGGACGTATTTGAGTTCGCAGCAATGATTGAAGAAACACCCGTTGAAACACGGGTTATAGAATACGAACTTGATAGAAAACTAGTAGCGGCGTGCTTAACAGACCTCGTCGATGATGGTTTAAGCATGGTCTACTCATTTTACGATCCTGCTTTAGCCAAGCATTCTTTAGGCACTTACGTAGTTTTAGATCATATAATGTTAGCTAGGGAACTAGATTTAAACTATGTATATTTAGGTTATTGGGTGCCAGGCAGCTCTAAGATGGGATATAAATCTAAGTTCAGTGGGCTGGAAGTGTACCACGAAAAAAAATGGAAGAAATTAAAAGATATTCCTAATGTATCTTCCGAACTTCACCCTCTAAATACCGCTCCAGTAGCAGCGCAAGTTTCAGAATTAGATTTTCCAGGTTCCGAAGCAGTACGGTAAAGTTATTGTCTGGACGTTTAAGTTTTAATTACTTATAACTTTACTCAGAAATAGATAGGTATGGTTAATGTCTGACGCCTCAAATCCAATGGAAGGAACACCTTTAATACCTCCCTCTTCTACGGACCATTCATTGTATGAGACCGTTGTAGAGGGTTGTAGAACTGTTTATGATCCAGAAATACCAGTAAATATCTACGATTTAGGTCTTATCTATACTATTGATATTAACAATGAAAACGACGTGAAAATCATAATGACGCTTACGGCACCGGGTTGCCCTGTTGCAGGAGAGATGCCAGGGTGGGTGTCAGATGCTATAGAACCCATAGCTGGAATAAGAAAAGTCGACGTAGAATTAATCTGGGAACCGCCATGGGGAATGGATATGATGAGTGATGAAGCAAAACTTGAGTTAGGTTTCATGTAGAGGTAAGTATGTTCTCAATTCCAAACAAACCACCTATTTCACTGACACCACGCGCAGTTTCTCATATTAAATTACTTATGGATAACTCTGATGCACTCGCCCTTCGAGTTGGAGTTAAAAAAGGCGGATGTGCTGGAATGGAATATACAATCGAGTATGTTACAGAATTGGATAAAAACGATGAAGTAATTGAACAGGACGGTGTTCGAATTTCAATTGCACCTACAGCTCAAATGTTTTTATTTGGAACCGAGATAGATTATGAAACTTCGCTGCTAGAGAGCGCTTTCAAATTTAATAATCCAAATGTTTCTGAAGCATGTGGATGCGGCGAAAGTATCAAATTCAAGGATATTTAAACAAATAACATATGAGCTTACTTACTAAACGTTAAGTGGAGTTGAAGATGTAATTCATCAGCCTATAAAAAAAACAAGAAAAGATCGACTGGGGTCACCATGAGGAAGATAGTTGCTGGAAATTGGAAAATGAACGGCACAAGCAAAAATTTGTCAGAGATAAAAAAAATATCTGATGAATTTGCAAGGTCGGAAGTAGAAATTATTGTTTGTCCTCCTTACACTCTTTTATCTGCTGCAAAAGAACTAGCAAAAAATATTAATATCGGCGCACAGAACTTACATTCAGAAAGTTCAGGAGCCTTCACCGGTGAAATTAGTGCTGAAATGTTGGTCGATCTTGGCATTACACACTCGATAATTGGACACTCAGAGCGCAGAACTGAACACAATGAAACCTATCAAATAATTGCGCGTAAAGTTAAAACTTCTTTAGAACAAAATTTACAGACAATTATTTGTATTGGTGAAAGCGAGCTTCAGAAAAAAGAAAATAAAACGCTAGCAGTATTGAGGCAACAGCTTTTCGAGTCAATACAAGGCTGCATGAATTTAGGAAAAATCATTATTGCTTATGAGCCAATATGGGCGATAGGAACCGGTTTGACCCCTAAGGCCAATGAAATATCAAAAACTCACGAATCTATTAGAGAAAACTTAACTGAATTATGTGGATCAAAGGCATCAGATATTCCAATACTTTATGGTGGTTCAGTAAATGGATCTAACGTTTTTGAAATTTTTAACGTTCCTAACGTAAATGGTGCTCTTGTTGGTGGAGCATCACTTTCTTTTGATAAATTTGCTCCTATAATAAGGGCACTCGAAGATACCAATTGCTGATTTTCTAATCTTGAAATGCAGTTAATTTCACAAAACCCAACTGATGAAGACTTTATTCAAGATCCCTATAAGTTTTACAAAAATTTTGTATCAACCGACGGTCTATATTATTGGAATGAATACAATATGCCCGCCGTTTTTGATGCTGCCGGTCAGGAGCTTTTGTTCAAAGACAAAAGGTTTGGTCGCGAAAAGTTAAAAAACCGGTCAAATAACGATGAGAAACATTTAAAAGCATTTAACCATGTAGAATCAAACTCAATGCTAGAACTCGAACCGCCAAAGCACACTCGATTAAGAGGTCTGGTCTTGCGTGCATTCACAACTAGAAAAATTAATACAATGCAACCTGAGATTGCTGCACTTTCGTATAAACTTCTGGATGATCTCAAAAGTAATAACGTAGATATCCTCAAAGGGTTCGCCACCCAATTACCAGTTATAGTAATTGCTCGCTTACTTGGCGTTCCTGAAACTATGGCGCAAGATTTACTTAGTTGGTCGAATGACATGGTTATGATGTATCAAGCGCGCAGGACGAAAGAATTGGAGATTAAAGCTAATTCATCGACAAAAGAATTCGTAAGCTTTATGGAAAAATACATTGAAGAAAAGAGATATAAACCTGAAGATGATCTAATTTCTCATCTTATTGCCGCAGAGCAAGAGGGCGAAAAACTTACAAAAGATGAATTAATATCTACCTGTATATTACTCTTGAATGCCGGACACGAGGCAACAGTCCATACGGTGGGAAACGGTATAAAAGCAATCCTTGAGCACGGCAAAGATAGAAATTATCTAAGACCTAAGTACATCAATTCGACAGTAGAGGAAATCTTACGATACGATCCGCCTTTACATATGTTCACGAGATACGCCTATGAAGATGTCATTTTTAGAAATCATAAATTTAAATGTGGCGATCAAGTAGCTTTGGTAATAGGAGCAGCAGGAAGAGACGAAAGAATCTGGGCATCCCCCAACAAATTCGACCCATTTCGGCAAATCAAAAAAAATCTCTCATTTGGGAGCGGAATTCACTTTTGTGTTGGCGCTCCGTTAGCACGATTAGAATTAGTTACTGCGTTACCGATTATATTTAAAAAGTTTCCTAATATCAGAATTTTAGACCAGCCAATTTACTCTAACTTGTATCATTTTCATGGTCTGCAGATGCTTAACGTATCCCTGCAAAATTAATATCGCCAAGTGGCAATTGAACAGTGCTTTTAATTTCTTCCATCGACAAAAGTGCTGTAACATTGTGAACTTTTACTTCAGAAATCAAAGCTTGGTAAAATTCATCATACGCCCGCGCATTTTTAACTCTTACTTTCAGTATATAATCTATATCACCCGCCAGCCGATGAGCCTCTTGTACTTGAGGCCTATTTTTTAGAGCCTGCAGAAAGTTTTCTTGCCATTCCAAATCATGCTCACTTGTTCTAATCATAACAAAAAAACAAGCGTCAAAACCAAGTTTGTCAGCGTTGAGTATTGATACAGTATCTCCAATTATACCATAATCTTTCATTTTTTTAATTCGATTCCAAACCGGTGTTTTAGATGAAAAAACCTTTTTAGCTATTTCATCCAGCGATTGACCAGCATCAATCTGTAATTCTGATAATATTTTTCTATCGGTATCATCTAAACGAAATGACATATATTTTCTCTGAGGCTTCATAATTATACAATAACGTTGTTCTTAAATTATAGAAAATTAGGAATGTAAACAGAATATTTTCCCAATAATTTACTAAAATTGCTATTATAATTGAGCAAGAATAAACTAAAAATGGTATTAACAAGTAGATATTATTCAGAAAGCAGCATCCATTTTAATTTTTAATTCAAGGGCTGATTCTATCTACACTAAAAATGTTCATTAGATATTTCCTTACTGATTAAAATCTGCTTATTAATCTGCTGAAATATTTTAATTCCTTACAAAAAGCCAATATTATATGGAAAAATTGCGATAACTCTGCAACGAATTTCAATATAAAATAAAAAAAAACGCCTGCACTGGGCAGGCGTATAGTTATTGAGGCAGGTTTCATACAGGCAAGAAACCTATCGAGCAGTAACCTCTTTATATACTTTTAAACACTATCATCCAAGTATATTTTTGTAATATTTGGATCTAACTAAATAACCATAAGACAAGCGATATATTTCCTCTTACTTATCTCTACACAAAATAAGTTTTGTTTTGTAATCAAATAAGTATGCCTTTAAATATACTTCAGTTCGTTACTCAGATTAAAAAATCATAAATAATGAAGTCAATATACAAAGATAAGTCACTAGTTAGCTGTCCAAATCAGTTTAATTTGGCAGAGTATGTACTTGAAAAATCGTGCAAAAACCCAACAAAATCTGCGCTTGAAATCGTCTCAAGAACAGGCAAACAATCGGTAAGTTTTGATGAACTTAAAAATCGAATTCTCAGAACCGGTAATAATTTAATAAGAGTTGGATTAAAGCCAGAGGATAAAATTTTGTTGAGGTTAGGAAACACTATTACCTTTCCCATCGCTTATCTCGGAGCAATATCGGTTGGTATAATTCCAGTTCCAACGGCAAGCAGTTTAACAAGACATGAGCTAATAAAGCTAATTAAGTTCATAGAACCTAAAGCTATAATCACATCAAAACCTTTGAGAACTAATTTCGATAATACACAAATAATTTCTGAAACCGATATTGAAAAGTTCTCATTTGAGGGCAGAAAAGCGAAGTTTAAGAGAGGCAATCCAAATAGGCTAGCATATATCGTATTCACGTCTGGGACATCAAACACACCGAGGGCTGTTCAACACGCTCATAGAGCCATTTGGGCCCGGAAATCTATGCATTCTGACTGGTATTCTTTGACTTCAAATGACAGATTGCTTCACGCTGGAGCATTAAATTGGACATATACACTCGGTACTGGTTTACTTGACCCTTGGAGCATCGGAGCAACATCTATCGTATTGGGAGACAATTTAACCATCCCCGACATACCAAATGTAATAAAGAATTCCAACGCGACATTATTTGCTGCAGTGCCGGGTGTGTATAGAAAATTACTCGACCAAAATGAAGAACTTGAGTTTCCCAGTTTAAGGCATTGCTTTTCCGCTGGGGAAAAATTGAGCCAAAACATTCACGATAAATGGCGAAAAAGAACGAAAAAATTTATTTATGAAGCTTTTGGAATGAGTGAATGTTCGACATTTATATCAACTAACGAAAATATTGGATCTGAAATCCAAACAATTGGTCGCCCACAGAAAGGCCGAAAAGTAGCTATTATTAATAAGGTTACTTACAATCCAGTGCCAATTGGTGAAGTTGGCATAATAGCAATTTCATCAGAAGATCAGGGACTTATGATTGGGTACGACAATGAAGATGCCATCAAATCAAATGGCAAAGAGTGGTTTGCAACAGGTGATTTGGGTAGAATGAAGGCAGATGGATTTATTGAACACCTTGGCCGCGCAGATGATATTTTGAATCAGGGCGGATTTCGAGTTTCTCCTAAGGAAATCGAGAATGCTTTCCTTGATTTGGAGGGGTTAGAAAATATTGTAGCTTTCAATTTAGAGATTAAAAAAGATACAACTGTAATTGCTGTGATTTTTACAACTGAGGCAAATCTTTTTGAAGAAGAATTACGAAAACACATAGAAGAACGTCTTGCAGACTACAAAAAGCCCCGTATTTATATTAAAACGAAAACTATTCCTACCGTAAATAATGGCAAAATATCGAGAAAGAAGCTTAGCGAAACCTACAAAGGAATGACTGTTGATTGCGCTTGATATTTACTCAGATCCAATTTGCCCATGGTGTTATATAGGTAAAGTTTATCTAGAGCGCGCTCTTGAGGGATTAAATGAAAATCCGTTTAATATTGAATGGCATCCTTTTCAACTAAATCCAAAAATGCCTCCAACTGGAATGAATCGAAAAAAATACTTAGAAAAAAAATTTGGCGGCTCTAATGGCGTTGTTGAAGCATATGGCCCAATCATTGAGCGCACAAAAAGCGATAATATAGATGCAAAACTTGATAAAATTAAAGTCACTCCAAATACAGTGAATGCCCATCGAATAATTCACTGGTCTAAAATTGAGGGTTGTCAAAATCAAATAGTGTCCGAATTATTTAAAGCATATTTTGTAAATGGTTTAGATTTGGGTGATATTAATGTTCTAGCAAAGCTAGCATCAAAATATTTTATGGATGAAAAATCAATTCTCAGATTGTTAACTTCAGATAATGATTTAACCAATATAACTGAAAAAGATCACACTGCGCGACAAATGGGTATAAAAGCTGTACCCATGTTTATAGTGGCCAATCAATACGCTGTGTCAGGAGCTCAAAGCACTGGTTTTTGGCAAAATATCGTCAAGGATATACAAAATTCAATTTCGTAACAAATGAAAAGTTGAATTTAGTATAAAAAAAAGAGGCCAGATTTGACCTCTTTTAGTTTCGCCGTTCAAGCTCTTATGTCAGAACTGCTCGCTGGATATTTTGCCTGCGGCCTGAACGTCGTCAAGGACAGGCGCACCTGCCCTATGTCTCGTTAACTACAACCGGATGTACCCCCACATGTGTTACACTTCATGCAAGTACCGTTTCTCACTAGAGTGTAATTGCCGCAGTCCGAGCACGGGTCACCCTCATAACCTTGAAGTTTTGCTTTCGCTCTAGCATTCATCACCGGATCAGCATCACCCTTAACCGACATAGGTTTTGTTGCAACTATAGCACCCACATCCACACTCGATGTATCTGATATTTCGCCGCCAATTTCTTGCTGCTGCATTAATTCGTGTGGCAGCCTTTTTCTTAGATAACCTGTCGAACTAATTTGTTTTAAAACCTCCAAAGAGCGTGTAGCGGCGGTGTCTGAAACTTCTTTTACATTCCGCACACCCTCCTCACTTCCAAGACCTATATCATCAAAACTCGCACCCTCTGGCTTAACATGGGCCAGATCTGTGCGATCAAGATAACTGACGGCTAATTCTCTAAAGATATAATCTAAAATAGATGTGGCATTCTTAATGCTATCATTACCTTGCACCATTCCAGCCGGTTCAAATTTTGTGAATGTAAATGCATCTACGAACTCCTCGAGCGGCACCCCGTATTGCAATCCCACCGACACGGCTATCGCAAAATTATTCATCATGGCGCGAAATCCTGCTCCTTCTTTATGCATATCAATGAAAATTTCACCAAGAGCACCATTCGAATATTCTCCGGTCCTTAAGTATACCTTATGACCGCCTACTATTGCTTTCTGGGTATAGCCTTTTCGCCTTTCTGGCATCTTAGAACGTTCTTGTTCCTTGATAATCTCTTTTACAATAACCTTTTCGACTACTTTTTCCGCCAAAGTTGCTGCTCTCTCTTGAGGATTTCCTTCTTCCATAAGTTCTGCAGCATCATCATCATCATCAAGCAGTGCTGCAGCTAATGGCTGAGATAGTTTTGAACCATCTCTGTAAAGTGCATTTGCTTTCACTCCCAGAGACCAAGATAGCTCATACGCTTTTTGGCAGTCATCTATAGTCGCATCATTTGGCATATTGATTGTCTTCGATATTGCACCAGACGTAAACGACTGCGCAGCAGCCATCATATGAATATGACTATTCACCGATAAATATCGTTTACCCTTTTTACCGCATGGGTTCGCACAATCAAATATATGGTAATGCTCTACACTGAGGTGTGGCGCCCCTTCCAAAGTCATTGTGCCACACACGTGATCATTTGCCATATCTATTTCAGATTTACTATACCCCAGGTGCCGGAGCAGATCGAAATTGCTGTCCACCAATTTATCAGAAGGAATGCCGAGGACGTCGGTACAAAAATCCGCTCCTAAGGTCCATTGATTAAATACAAAACGTATATCAAATGCCGATCCTAGTGCTGCCTCTACCTTATCTATTTCTTGATGCCCAAAGCCATGACCAATCAAGCTTGTATGATTTATGCCTGGTGCATTTCCTATGGATCCATGACCTACTGCATAAGATACAATTTCTTCTATATTGGCTTCTGAATAGCCAAGCTTTCTAAGCGCCGCCGGTACCGATTGGTTAATAATCTTAAAGTACCCTCCCCCGGCTAGTTTCTTGAATTTTACTAATGCAAAGTCAGGCTCTATCCCAGTTGTGTCACAGTCCATAACCAATCCAATTGTGCCTGTTGGCGCTATTACGGAAACCTGAGCATTTCTAAACCCGTTTTCCTCACCAAGCGCTAATGCTTCATCCCAAGCTTCAACTGCTTTATCTATTAAAGCTGGATCTGGACAATTAAGGTGATCTAATGGAACTGGCTTTACCCTCAACGATTCATATCCACTGTCTTTCCCGCGTGCTGCGTTTCGATGATTTCTAATCACTCTAAGCATATGATTTCTATTTTTTGAATAGCCAGGGAACGCTCCTACCTCTGCCGCCATTGTCGCACTTGTAGAGTAAGCGACACCTGTCATAATTGCTGTCAGAGCTCCGCATAATGATCTTCCCTCGTCACTATCGTAACCAAGACCCATATTCATCAACAAACCACCAATATTAGCGTAGCCAAGCCCCAGCGTGCGGAAATCGTATGATCTTTGCGCAATCTCTTTTGAGGGGAATTGGGCCATCAAAACCGAGATTTCTAATGTTACTGTCCATAATTTTGTAGCGTGTATGTAATCATCTACTTTAAACTCCCCTTTAGACAGAAATTTTAGCAAATTCATACTAGCTAGATTGCAAGCGGTATCATCTAAGAACATATACTCAGAACAAGGATTCGAGCCTCTTATTTCGCCATCCTCAGGACATGTATGCCAAGCATTTACAGTATCGTGAAATTGAATTCCTGGATCCGCACAGGCCCATGCTGCATGACCCACGTCCTCCCACAACTTACGCGCACGGATTGTCCTTGCTGTCTCTCCATTCACCCTGTTTATCAAATCCCAATTTTCGTCATTCTTAACTGCGTCTAGGAATGCGTCAGTAACTCTAATTGAGTTATTTGAGTTCTGACCAGATACTGATGCATATGCTTCTGAATCCCAGTCTGTATCGTAAGTTGGAAACTCAATGCCTGTGTACCCTTGCTTTGCATAATCAAGCACTCTTTTGATGTAAGTTTCGGGTATCAGAGATTTTTTGGCGTCCCTAACGGCATTTTTTAATGCACTATTCTTTTGCGCATCTACTGCATCTTCAAGCCCACCATCCCAGGTTTTGATAGCGTCAAAAATCTGGTTTAATTTTGCTTCATGGATCTTGGAGCCCGCTACTATTGAAGCAACTTTTTGCTCTTCTTTTACCTTCCAATTGATGAACTCCTCTATATCCGGATGATCTGCGTCACAAATTACCATTTTGGCAGCCCGACGCGTTGTCCCGCCTGACTTTATTGCCCCAGCGGACCGATCTCCTATTTTGAGAAATCCCATTAATCCTGACGACTTACCACCACCGGATAAAGGCTCTCCATCACCCCGTAGAGAGCTAAAATTTGTTCCGGTACCTGATCCATACTTAAACAAGCGAGCTTCTCGCACCCAAAGGTCCATTATACCGCCTTCATTTACCAAATCGTCACTAACAGATTGAATAAAACACGCGTGGGGTTGAGGATGTTCATAAGCGGACTTTGATTTAACCAGCTTTCCTGTTTCAAAGTCGACATAATGGTGACCCTGACTAGGGCCGTCAATGCCATAAGCCCAATGTAAACCTGTGTTGAACCATTGAGGACTATTCGGGGCAGCCATCTGCGTTGCTAGCATGTATCTCATTTCATCAAGATAAGATTGGGCATCCTTTTCGCTTGAAAAGTAACCTCCCTTCCAACCCCAATATGCCCACGCGCCTGCCAGTCGGTCAAAGACCTGCTTAGAAGAAGTCTCGCCAGTAAATGACGCGTCAGTGGCAGGCACAGATCGCCATAGAAATTCTGGAACGCCTTTCTCTTTTACTTTTTTGGTTCTGGTTGGGACACCGGCTTTACGAAAATACTTCTGCGCAATCACATCACTTGCAACTTGAGACCAGTTCTCAGGGACTTCTACATTTTCCAACTGGAACACAATCGACCCGTCTGGGTTTTTGATCTCAGATGATGTTCTAGTAAAGTTTATGTCGTCATATGCACACTTACCCGCCGTCGTAAAATTTCTATTAATTTTCATTATAACCCACCTACTTTTACGTTTCTCGTTAAGCCTTCAATTCTCATTGAAAAGCCATGAATATGGACGAATACCCTCTGACGACAAAGTTACGACACTTTATCTCTTCCTACTACATATAGTATGTGGTGTGTCCAGTTCACACAACTTGACGTAGGTTGACCTCAAAGGTCAATAGATAAATTTCATAAAATTGTGAAAAACGTTCTTGACTCGACTTTGTGGTAAAAACTCGCCCAAAAAAAAAGCAAATTCCGATCATGTGAGCTTAAAAAAAGCAATTGCTAAAATCTAATAATTTTGGACAGTTACATGAAAATGTTTATACTGAAATTCTCAAAAATATAGATCCCCAGTGATTCACTTCTTCAAAAAAAAATTATACTTTTGCAAATCAGTCTGACTGACCTGTACCAGGCTAATACTGAAAAACCGGGTAAGCAATTTAGATTAAGATGGTCGGGACGGCAAGATTCGAACTTGCGACCTACGGTACCCAAAACCGTCGCGCTACCAGGCTGCGCTACGCCCCGACGAATTTGTCTCTATATAATCAAAAATGATTTGAAAAGACCTAAGGGATAAAAAATAAAATAAATTAGCTAGGCTTAGAAAGCTAATTTCGAGAATTAATAAGACGATGTTGTAAGATATTACCTACTTTAATTCCCAAAGACTTCGATAATCCCGCATTGATCTCGAGCACATATTGAACTTGCTCTCCACCAAAAATACTGACTGTGCTGAATGGAACAGCATTCTTGAATATCTTTGTTACGGTTCCGCTCCCATCTGCAAAAATAATATCCAAAGGAATACTCGTATTCTTCATCCAAAACGATACCGGTTGTGGTTGATCATAGACAAACATCATACCCTCATTAAATTCCATGTCCTTCCTGAACATTAGGCCCTGCTGCCGCTCGCTGTACGTTGTAGCCAGTTCAACACAAAACTTGGCCTGTCTATTCATACTATTGTAAATTAATAATTCTTCCCAATCACAATTGTCGCCTGCAATCGAATTAAAGCCGCTAAGAATAGCTGTGCCAACAACAGCAGTAAATACAGCGAGTTTCTTTGATTTTAATAGCAACAAAAAAAGTGAGTCCATTGCCGCAATGACCAATCACTAATTAAGGGTATAACCGTTGTATTTTCCAAGGCCCATCCACAGAGTGTTTAGTCCACAAAAAGCGATCATGTAAGCGGGACTCACCTTCTGCCCAAAATTCTATCTCAGCGGGTACAATTCGAAAACCACCCCAAAATTTTGGCCGCGTCGGTTCCTGACCTAAACTTTCACTAAATTTTTCAACTTGATTTAACAGTGTTTCTCGTGAGTCCAATGGTTTTGACTGTAATGACGCCCAGGCTCCCAACCTACTTCTTAAAGACCGTGAATTATAATACTCATCAGATGCCTGATCACCCTCTAACGAAGTAAAACCTCTTACTCGAATTTGCCTCCGCAAAAATTTCGAGTGCCATACAAAACTCGCCTTGCCGCAATCAAAAATTTCTAAAGCTTTTTGTGAGCCAAAATTAGTAAAAAATACAAATGCAGAATCATCAATGTTTTTCAGTAAAACCATCCTTACATTCGGCATACCATCCGCGGAAACGGTACTAAGTGCGATTGCGTTGGGATCATTAAGCTCGCCAGCTTCGGCCTCGGCGATCCACCGCTTGCAAATGTCGAAAGGATTATTCCCCTCAAATTTACCATCTTTCTCCACCATTACTCTACTCCCGAAAGAATCTGATATATCTCAAAATGTAATTAGGGCCAAAAAAATATTTGTCAGGCTTGAAGGTCTACTTACCATAGCTTAAAAGTTTCAACAGTTAAATTTCGGAGGAATTTTTTATGTCATCTGGATTAATGACCGGCAAGCGAGGCCTCATCATGGGGCTGGCTAATGAAAAATCGATAGCTTGGGGAATAGCAAAATCTTGCTTTGAAGCTGGTGCAGAGATGGCCTTTTCCTATCAAGGAGACGCCTTGAAAAAAAGAGTTGGGCCTCTCGCTGAAAGAGTTGGATCTAATTTTTTAGTCGAATGCGATGTGTCAGATCAAACAAGTGTTGCAAACTTATTTTCAGAAATAAAAAAAGAATGGGGTCAACTCGACTTCCTAGTTCATGCAATAGGTTTCTCAGATAAATCAGAGCTGCGTGGTCGATACATCGATACAAGTTTTGAAAATTTCAATATGACAATGAATATATCTGTGTACTCGTTTACAGCGGTAGCTAGTCATGCCGAAAAATTGATGCCAAACGGTGGTTCAATGCTTACACTCACGTATTACGGGGCGGAACAGGTCATGCCTCATTACAATGTAATGGGAGTTGCGAAAGCAGCCTTAGAAGCTTCGGTTAAATATTTGGCTGAAGATTTGGGCAAGGATAACATCAGGGTTAACGCTATATCAGCTGGTCCCATCAAAACTTTGGCAGCTTCCGGAATTGGAGATTTTAGGTACATATTAAAATGGAATGAACTTAACTCACCGCTCAGACGAAACGTTACAATAGATGATGTCGGAAAATCTGCTTTATATTTACTTTCACATCTCGGTTCAGGTGTTACTGGAGAAATCTTGCATGTTGACTCAGGCTATCACATTGTTGGCATGAAGGCAGTAGATGCGCCTGATATCGACGCTGTTACTGGGAGGAAGGATTAATGTCTGAACGATTGCCACATGAAAAAGGGTTTCATGTAAGTTGGGACCAATTGCATCGTGATGCTAGGGCATTATCATGGAGACTTGATGGACAAGGACCTGGCACAGGTGCATGGAAAGCCGTAGTGGCGATAACGAGGGGTGGCATGGCCCCAGCTATGATAGTTGCGCGAGAATTAGACATTCGTACAGTAGATACCATTAGCGTAAAGTCTTACAACCATCAGACCCAAGCTGAACCAAAGGTTATAAAGCCACCAAATTCTGAATTAATCGGAGATGGCTCTGGCGTTCTCGTTATTGATGATTTGGTAGATACTGGCAAAACACTTGAGGCAGTTCGCACTATAATGCCAAAAGCACACGTAGCGACAATATACGCAAAACCACTTGGAAGAAACCAGGTTGATACTTATATAACAGAAGTCAGTCAAGATACTTGGATATTCTTTCCGTGGGACATGGCTCTACAATATGTAGAACCATACCGAGGAACAGATTAAGCTCATAATGACTTTCACCGATAAAATAATAAAAACGACACGCACAATAGGCGTGGATCCACCGCCAGTTCTCGAAGTAAAAAACTGGCTAGCAGATCCAGATTTACAACCGTCAAAACCATTAATAGATGTATCCCAGGCAGCACCAACGGAACCACCGCCCAAAAAAATGCTGGAGTTCATGGCGAATAAGATTTTATGTGACAACGCAGTAAATACATATGGACCAGTTCTTGGGTTAGATGAACTTCGAGAAAGTCTAGCCAGCAAATGGTCCAGGCAATATCAGGGAAAAGTCAGTAATCAAAATGTAGCAATTACTAGTGGCTGCAATCAGGCTTTTTGCGCAAGCATCTCGTCTTTTACCGGCGAAAACGACGAGGTAATCATTCCAACTCCATGGTATTTCAACCACCATATGTGGTTACAAATGGCAGGTGTAAAAAGTATACCACTAGACACAGACGCCAATATGAATCCAATAATTGAAAAGGCCGAGGCTTTAATAACGGATAGAACGAGGGCAATAGTACTCGTAAGCCCCAATAATCCTTCGGGCGCTATATATTCCAACCAACTCCTTCAAAAATTTTTCGACTTGTGTAAATCAAACCAGATACGTTTAATAATCGATGAAACTTATAAAGACTTTCATCCAAACGCATCTCAACCCCATACACTTCTAGAAAATAATAATTGGGATCAGGTGCTTACCATTCTTTATTCATTTTCGAAAACTTATCGAATGACTGGTCATCGCGTTGGAGCACTACTAACAAGTAAGAAAAATTTAATTGAGATAGAAAAGGCTCTCGATACATTTACAGTTTGCCCTCCACAGCTTGGCCAATACGCTGCAAACTGGGGCCTTAACAATTTGGAAGCATGGGCCGAAGACCGGAGAACTGAAATACTTCAGCGGGCAAAACATTTTTCAGAAAAATTTCAACCATTGTCTGCCGCTGGCTGGTCATTGAAAGGTTGTGGTGCTTACTTTGCTTTCGTTGAACATCCTTTTGAAGACGGATCAAATATTCTGGCTCCATTAATTTTGCGGGACCAAGGTATTCTGTTAATGCCAGGTACTATGTTCTATCCTAAGCATAACCCGCTTGGCTTCAGATCGTTTCGGATCGCATTTGCAAATATTGACAAAAATAAGATTAGTACTTTGCTTGAAAGACTGAAAGACCTAAGCTATCAGCGTCTTAACAGTAAATAAATATGATAAATTAATTCTACGTATCACTAGAGGTAAAGATGGCAGGTTCCAAAAGCAAATTGGGCACGACGTTCGCTTGGGTATTAATGACCTTTGTAATTATTGGTCTAGGCGGCTTTGGTGCAGTAAATTTTTCTAGCTCAGACAATGCCGTTGCATCGGTAGGCGAAACTGAGATTAGTAGTAGAGAGTATACACGAGCGCTAAGTAATGAACTTCGACGGTTTTCTGCTCAACTGGGACAGGAAATAACATTCGAACAGGCTCAAGCATTCGGTATTACGAGTAACGTTCTAAGCCAGTTGATAACAGCTAAAAGCCTAGAAGACGAAGCAAAGCGTTTAGGTATATCGGTAAATGATGAAGTAATTGTGACCAATTTGAATGAAACATCTGCCTTTCAAGGGATAGACGGACGGTTTGACAAAGAAACGTACACTTTTGTGCTCGAAAATGCTGGCATGACACCCTCTATTTATGAGGACGGCATACGATCTGAAACCTCAAGAATGATTTTACAGTCTGGCATTACCGACGGTGTAAAGATACCATTAAATTACTTAAAAATAATGGAAAAATATCTATTCCAGAAACGTGACTTTGAGTCAGTAACGCTCGCATGGAAAGATTTGGATAAGCCGGATCCAACTCCAACTGATGAAGAGTTAAAAACTCATCACAACGAAAATTCAGATCAATACATGACACCTGAAACCAAAATGATTACATATGTAATACTGACCCCAGAAATGCTCAGTGAAGAAATTGAGATAGATCAACAAGTGCTAGAAGAGGTCTACGCTCAAAGAATATCCGAATTTAGGCAAGAAGAAAAAAGACGCGCTGAAAGGTTGGTATTTTTAACGACGCAGGAGGCAGAGACTGCACTACAATCAATTAAAGATGAAAATACATCCTTTTCTCAATTTGTAAATGAGCGCGGTCTTACCGGGAGCGAGATTGACATCGGCTTTAGGACAAAAACTGAACTGGGCGATGCTGGAAATAGTTTATTTGATGCAAATTTATCGGAAATTATAGGGCCATTTGAAACGGATCTCGGACCTAGCCTTTTCAAATTAATCGAAATTAGAGAAGCTAAGACTTTGACTTTCGAGTCCGTGAGGGATCAGCTCAGTGAAGAATTAGCATTAGCAGAAGCAATTACACAAATTGCCAATCAGTCGCAGCAGTTTGATGATCTTCTTGCATCTGGAGCTAGCTTGGAAGAATTAGCAATAGAAACACCACTCGAGCTCAAAGAAATTGCATTTTTTCCTGGAATGGAAGACAGCGATGTAACAAAATATGAAGACTTCAGAACTGCAGCCGTAGCAGTTTCAGCCAAAGATTTTCCTGAAATTATTGTGCTAGAAGATGGGTCAGTGATTGCTTTGAGGCTAAATGAAGTTGTGGAACCAGCCTTAAAACCGCTTGATGAGGTATATCAACTGGTACTTGATAATTGGGTCAGTAAAAAGAAAAACGAGTTGTTAAAAGATGAGGCCAAACTTTACATAGACAACGGAAACATAAGCTCTTTGAAATCAACTAAATTTGAAGAAGTTTCACGAGACGACTTCTCTGATGAAACACCTCCTGCATTGTTAGCTGCGGTCTTTGAAATGAACAAGGATGAGTACAAAGTTGAAGAAATAGGAGATAAGGTAGCTATATTGCGTCTAATAAACATTCGAGACGGCGTTTCTGAACAGCCAGAAGAAGTAGAAATTCTAAAATCATTAGAAACGCAAATAAAATCGACACTTTCGCAAGACCTCTTCAGGATTATGGTTTCCGATGTTCAAAAATCTAGAGGCATTACGGTTGATGAAAGTTCGATTAATGCTGTGCACGTTAACTTTCAGTAGAAGTCATTATGAAACTTACACCAACTTATGAGCATTTTGAGAAAAACTATACGAATGAAATAAGCCAATTAGTTTACTGTCGATTAGCCGCAGACTTGGACACCCCAGTATCTTTAATGCTTAAACTAACAAACGGGGAAGAAAATTCATTTATTCTTGAATCAGTAACTGGTGGCGAAATAAGAGGACGATACTCCATTATCGGTATGCGCCCCGATAGGATCTGGAAATGTGCTGGAAATGAGAGTTATTTAAAAAGAGTGGAAGATAATGAGCCTTGCACATTTGAAAGGCAGGAAGCTGATCCTTTAACTAGTTTGAGGAAACTATTATCCGACAGTTACATTGATATTCCGAAAGATTTACCACAGGCGAGCGCTGGGATTTTTGGTTACTTGGGATACGACACCATCCGCCTGATAGAGAACCTTCCTAATTTAAACCCGGATCCAATTGGATTGCCAGATGGAGTATTTTTACGTCCCTCTGTGGTTGCTGTTTTAGATGGAGCTAAGGGTGAGGTTATATTAGTAGTGCCAGTTTGGCATAATCAGAAAAACGATGCAAAAAAGTCTTACGAAAATGCATCAAAATTAATTGCTGGTGCCGTTAAAAAACTTCAATGTGAAATATTAGAAACTAGAGATTTAGGAAATCCAAAAGATATAGATCCACCAATTTCTAATTTTTCGAAATCCAATTATCTAAAGGCAGTTGAGAAAGCTAAAGAGTACATTACGGCTGGTGATATTTTCCAAGTAGTACCGTCACAAAGATGGACTCAAGATTTTAAGTTACCACCTTTTTCCTTATACCGGTCTTTGCGCCGAACAAATCCCTCTCCTTTCATGTTCTTCTTTAATTTTGGAGATTTTCAAGTTATTGGCGCAAGTCCTGAAATTCTCGTAAGAGTGTTTGACAACGAAATTACAATAAGGCCGATTGCCGGAACACGTCCCAGAGGGAAAACTCCCGAGGAGGACAAAGCTTTAGAAGTTGAATTACTAAACGACAAAAAAGAATTAGCTGAGCATTTAATGCTACTAGATTTAGGTAGAAATGACGTTGGACGTGTATCTAAAATCGGCTCAGTCATACCAACTGAGGAATTTATAATCGAGCGATACAGTCATGTGATGCATATAGTTTCAAATGTAGTTGGAGAGCTTGCACCGGAACATGACGCTCTATCCGCTTTTTTTGCAGGCATGCCTGCAGGCACAGTTTCTGGTGCTCCAAAAGTTAGAGCAATGGAGATCATTGATGAATTAGAACCTGAAAAAAGAGGCGTTTACGGTGGCGGAGTCGGCTACTTCAGTGCAGCTGGCGACATGGATATGTGTATTGCACTGCGCACAGCTATTTTAAAGGACCAAAAGCTTTATATTCAGGCTGGTGGCGGTGTAGTATATGACAGCGTACCGGAAGATGAATATATGGAAACGGTTCACAAATCTAATGCAATAAGACGTGCTGCAGCTGATGCTGCCGTTTTCCGGACTCTGAAAGATTAAACCGGCTTTCCAAAGATGCTTACTTATACAGCATATTTAAATGAGTAACCGTATTACAAACATTGGCACTATTAATTCGATTTTTGCACGCTGCCCCCAACTGGATTTGCTTCTAATAAAGGTACTGATGGTTCAGCTGGAAGATCTGGATTAAAATCTTCTAGTCGAAGATTATCAGTTCCATCATATTCCACCTGATCAAGGGCTTGATTAGTTGTTTGAGTTGAAGGGTTTTTCATTGGGGTCTCGATTAATACAAACGAGGAATCCAAATTTTTGGATATAGATGGCAAGATTGGCCGTGTTTCATAGAGCTGCGGTTGAAACAGTTGGTTTTGTGAGGCGGTCGGCTGACCAAGTGCTTCAACAAGGTTATCTCCAAGCTGATCAGTTATTGGTTCAAGAGCGGACGCTGTCATTTGCTCAGTTAATTTAGTCTCAAAATCTGTGTCTAAAACTAAAAAATTATCATTTGATGGCATTATCACAGGCTCGAGTTGGTAAATTGCAACAGGAGGCAAATCAGGCCTCGACTGATTAAATTCTGAGCCAGAAGGCACTTCTAATATGACCTTAGTTGGCAGTGCACTACTTTTGCCCGATACTATTCTTACCGTTGAAGGGATACTGATAATTATTCCTCCAAGTATTAGCGCAGAAATAACACCAATTAAAAACCTAATAATCGTTCTCTCTCCTCGAATAAAAATGCACGCATAAACTTAAAACACTTGCACACATTGATACCCACAACTATCACATAATAAATAATACTCGACGAAGACTTCTGACGCTAGTCCTGATCGTGCTAAAGGGAAAAATTATGATCCTTATTATAGATAACTATGATAGTTTTACATATAATTTGGTTCATTTAATAGGTGCATTGTCACCAAATATAATTGTAAAGCGCAATGATGCTATTACTGCAACTGATGCTATAAATATGAGACCATCAGGAATAGTTTTATCGCCTGGCCCTTGCGATCCAGATCAAGCCGGAATCTGTTTGGAATTAACACTAAAAGCCGCCGAAAGCGAAATACCTGTATTTGGAGTATGCTTAGGACATCAAACGATCGCACAGGCCTTTGGGGGGGATATAATTCGTTGCCATGAAATTATTCATGGGAAAATGGGAGAAATTCACCACGATAGTACAGGACTATTTAAAGGAATGCCTGAGCCATTTAGTGCCACACGATACCACTCCTTAGTTGTCTCAAGAGAGAATTTACCGAGTGATTTAAAAAAAACAGCATGGCTCAAGGACGGAACTATAATGGGACTTTCCCATAAAAAACTTCCTATTTTTGGGGTGCAATTTCATCCAGAATCCATTGCATCGGAGCATGGGCATAAATTAGTAAAGAATTTTATTAGTAATACAGGGATCAAACTATGACTGAGGAAATGAAACCATTAATTTATGCAGCCTCAGAGGGTCCGCTAAGTACTGCCCAAGCAAAATTAGCGTTCGATATCCTGTTTGAAGGAAAAGCTACTCCCTCGCAGGTGGGTGGCTTTTTGATGGCGATGAGAGCAAGAGGTGAATCCGTTTCAGAATATTCCGCTGCCGCTGAAGCAATGAGATCGAGATGCATTCCTGTAGATGCTCCATCAGGTTCTATTGATATAGTTGGCACTGGCGGGGATGGAGTTGGAACACTCAATATTTCTACAGCGTCTGCTTTCGTGGTAGCAGGTGCCGGAGTAACAGTTGCAAAACATGGTAACAGAAATTTAAGTTCAAAATCTGGGGCCGCTGATGCATTAACGGCCCTTGGAATAAATGTAATGGTTGAAGCAGATGTCGTAGAGGCAGAAATCCGAAATGCTGGTATTGGATTCATGATGGCTCCAATGCATCACCCAGCGACTAAGCATGTTATGCCGATCAGGCAAGAACTTGGATGTAAGACCATTTTCAATATTCTTGGACCATTAACCAATCCTGCAGGTGTAAAACGTCAGCTAAGTGGTGCGTTTGCACCAGACTTACTTTTCCCTATGGCTGAAACTTTAGATACACTAGGCTGTGAAAAAGCTTGGTTGGTGCATGGATCTGACGGAACCGATGAACTTACCATCATTGGTGTATCAACTGTAGTCGAACTTTTTGATGGAAAAATTAGTTCGTTCGAGGTTCATCCAGAAGATGCAGGGTTACCTACTCACAAGTTATCAGAAATACTTGGCGGGTCTCCGGCAGAAAATGCATCTGAACTAAAAGCACTACTTGAGGGCAAAAAAAGTGCATATAGGGACGCTGTGCTTTTAAACTCATCCGCAGCGCTGTTGATTGCTGGAAAGTGTGGCTCATTAAAAGAGGGCGTTGAGTATGCAGCTGATAGTATAGACAGTGGCAAAGCGAAGGAATCTTTAGAACTAGTAAAAAAGGTTTCTAACGGTGAGCTATGACTATGACCATCTTGGATAATATTAAAGAGTATAAACTGAAAGAAATTGAAAAAGACAAAAAACTAGTATCTGTGAGCAGGATCGAGGAGCTTGCAAAAGCTGCATCTCCAGTAAGGAACTTCTATAGAGCAATAAAACATGCTCAGAAGGACGGATACGGATTGATAGCAGAAATTAAAAAAGCATCTCCTTCAAAAGGTTTAATTAGAGAAGATTTTAATCCAGAAAAATTAGCCACGGCATATGAAGAAGGAGGCGCTACCTGTTTGTCGGTCTTAACGGATAAGCCAAGTTTTATGGGTGATAAAGATTTTTTAACAAATGCCAGAAAGTCAACTCAACTCCCTGCCCTACGCAAAGATTTTATGTATGATACTTACCAAGTTACTGAGGCACGTGCATTAAACGCAGATTGTATCCTGATAATCATGGCATCGGTCAGTGATCAACAAGCAGAAGAGCTAGAACATGCCGCGGTTTCCTGGAACATGGATGTTTTAATTGAAGTACACAATGAAATAGAACTTGAGAGAGCAATGAATCTAAAGTCACCCATGATTGGAGTAAACAACAGGGACCTGAAAACGTTTGAGACTTCACTTGAAACAACAAAAAGATTATCAAAACTTTTACCCAGTGATCGATTGATTGTTAGCGAAAGTGGACTTTTCAATACCGAGGACCTCCGATCAATGGCAGAATTAGACGTACGATCATTCTTAATAGGAGAAAGTTTAATGCGACAACCAAACGTTAAAACAGCAACCCAGAAAATTCTAAGCAATCCATTGAGACCATAAATGTCTAAATCTTTGACCCACTTTGACAATAAGGGCAACGCTCACATGGTTGACGTAAGCTCAAAAGATAATACCGACAGATTAGCCATCGCAAAAGGTGCCGTTAGAATGAAACGTGAGACCTTCAATATAATGACCGAGGGGAAAGCCAAGAAGGGTGACGTATTGTCAATTGCTCGCGTAGCAGGCATAATGGGATGCAAAAAAACGTCGGATTTAATACCACTTTGCCACCCAATCCCGCTAAGCAACGTTAAAATAAATCTTCAGCCAAACAGAGAATTGCCAGGAGTTGATATAGAAGCTCACGTAAAAACTAATGGGCCGACTGGAGTGGAAATGGAAGCTTTAACTGCTGTAACAGTTAGCTGCCTAACAATTTATGATATGTTGAAAGCCGTAGATAAAACGATTGAAATTGGTAATATCCGACTGACTATGAAAGACGGCGGAAAATCAGGACGTATCGAAAATCCATGATTTCTGTAACAGAGGCATTAGAAAAATTATTTTTGATCGCGAAAGTTACACCTGTTGAAACCGTTGAGCTAAAAAAATGCTTAGGACGTGTACTGGCCAAACCGTTGGAATCAACTCGCAGCAACCCCCCTTTCCCGTCATCAGCGATGGATGGATATGCTATACATAAAGCAAACTTGAAATCAGGCGCAGAATTTAAAGTCATTGGCGAGTCTGCCGCAGGTCATTCTTATCCAAAAAAAATAAATAAAAATGAAGCAGTAAGAATTTTTACTGGCTCTCAGGTCCCAGATGGAGCGAATCTTGTGCTCATGCAAGAGGATGTAGAGGCTGACAAAAAGTTTATAATTGTAAAAGAAAACTTTGATAAAAAATCAAATATAAGGCTCGAAGGTTCGGACTTTTCAAAAGGATACAAAGTGAAAACACCCTTAATACTTGGGGTAAAAGAAATCTCACTTTTGGCAGCTATGAATTTCGCACATTTAAGCGTCCGAAAGAAACCAACAGTAGCAATAATTTCTACTGGTGATGAGTTAGTATTTCCAGGAGAGACACCTAAGCCTGATCAAATAATTGCATCTAACGCATACGGAATAGCTGCCCTTTGTAAGGAGTGCGGCGCTGAACCACGAATATTACCAATAGCTCAGGATAACTTAAAATCTATTGAATATATAATAGGCTTAGCGCAAGACGCAGATCTAATTATTACAATTGGCGGTGCTTCAGTTGGTAAATATGATCTAATAAATGAAGCAACCAATAATTTTGGCGTTGATAAAAGCTTTCATAAGGTGGCAATGCGTCCTGGGAAACCATTGATGGCTGGAAAAATCAACGAGACCGCACTTGTTGGGCTGCCTGGAAATCCAGTTTCAGCCTTGGTTTGTGGCTATGTCTTTATCAGACCATTGATACAGGCAATGCTAGGGTTAGAGAAAAAAAGCGCGCCCCGCCTGATGGCTCCGTGTAGCACCTCACTTCCAAAAAACGGACCACGCGAACACTACATGCGTGCAGTTTTATTACCAAACGGATATCTTGAACCTGTAGAGAACCAAGATAGTGCACGTTTGGCTTTATTATGCGATGCAGATGCGCTTCTTATCAGAGCTGCGCACGCAAAGGCTCTACAGGCGAAAACACTGTGCGAATACATTAAAATTTAACAAAAACTCACAAAAGCTTGACACAAAAAAGGAACATTAGTAGAACAAAGGTAAAAAATTGAGGATAAAGCATGCTTACACGAAAACAGCTCGATTTATTAAATTATATAAACAAGCATTTGAATAAAGACGGAATACCACCCTCTTTTGACGAAATGAAGGAGGCTTTGGATTTACGCTCAAAGTCTGGAATTCACAGACTTATAACCGCTCTCGAGGAACGGGGATTCATTCGAAGGCTTGCTCATAGAGCGCGCGCCATAGAAATAGTTAAACTGCCAGATTCACTAGAAACAAACAATAAAGTAACCAAACTAAGCCGCGTTTCCACCAAAAATCCGGCAAGCGATGAGGACGTAAACCCTCGAACTCTTTCCGAATCAGTTCATACTAGCGAGCTACCAGTAATGGGACGAATAGCAGCCGGAGTTCCCATTGAAGCTATAAGTCAAATTTCCCATAATGTAGCCGTTCCAGGGCACATGCTAAGGAATGGAGGGCAGCATTATGCGCTAGAAGTAAAGGGTGACTCCATGATTGAAGAAGGAATTAACGATGGGGATATTGTCGTAATAAAAGAAACAAAAACAGCAGTAAATGGCGATATTGTTGTAGCACTCGTGAAAGATAGTGAAGCAACATTAAAGAGATTTTTTTACAGAGGCGATGCAATAGCGTTGGAAGCAGCCAACCCGGCATATGAAACCAGAATACTGCCAAGTGGTGACGTAAAAGTCCAAGGGCGACTGGTCGGGCTAATAAGGTCTTACTAGTTGATTTAGCCAGAAAACAATCGTTCCTCGCAAATGGTTTTGAGTTAACATATGCCGTTGTAGGTCTAAGAAGACTTGCTTGTTCATTGGTATTATTAACTATAAGAACTGAGCATAATTACTTAAAAACAGCACAGAGGCGAAATTAATGTCCAACGTTGTGACACGAATTGCTCCATCTCCTACCGGCGATATGCATATAGGAACTGCCCGAACAGCTCTATTTAATTGGTTGTATGCCAGAGGTAGAAATGGAAAATTTTTACTTAGAATTGAAGACACAGACAAAAATCGTTCTACCGATGCTGCACAGGACGCTATCCTCGACGGAATGAAATGGCTAGGACTAGATTTTGATGGTGAGCCTATTAGCCAATCAAAGAGGGCACCACGTCACGTTGAGATTGCAAATAAGCTCTTGGAAACAGGCAAAGCATACAAATGTTTTTTAACAGAAACGGAGATCGATGACTTAAGAAATTTGGCAATTAACAATAAAAGTCCAAATGCTTTTCGAAGCCCTTGGAGAAATGCCTTACCAAGCACATTCCCAAAAAAACCTTTTGTGATAAGAATTAAGGCTCCAGAAAATGGGTTTACGATTATTAAAGATGAGGTTCAGGGAGATATTGTAATAAAGAATAGTCAACTAGACGATATGATCCTACTCAGATCTGACGGTTCGCCCGTTTACATGTTGGCTGTTGCAGTGGATGATCATGATATGGGTGTTACGCATATTATTCGAGGCGACGACCATCTGAACAATGCAGCCAGACAAAATTTAATTTATTCTGCATTGAATTGGGCAATTCCAGTTTATGCACACATTCCACTTATACATGGTGCAGATGGGAAAAAATTATCAAAACGTAACGCCGCAACAAGCGTGATTGAGTATAAAAAAATGGGCTATCCAGCAGCTGCAATGAGAAATTACCTTGCGCGTCTGGGCTGGAGCCATGGCGACGATGAGTTTTTTACTGATGAACAAGCAAAAACATGGTTTAATTTGCAAAGTATTGGGAAAAGTCCATCGAGGTTTGACTTTAAAAAATTGTCCAATATTTCAAAGTTGCATATAGCTAATACAGATAATGCTGCGCTGCTGCATGAGCTAACAGGATACTTGAAAGCTGTGGGTCAACCAGCCTTTTCACAGGCACAGTTAAACGGCCTTCTTAAGTCACTAGATTTCACAAAAAATGCTGTTAAGAGCTTTTCTGAACTAATTGAAAAAAATAGATTTATTCTTCAAGAACGACCAATTTGTCTTGACCCAGACATTGAGGGGAGAATCGAAGATTTACCTTTAAATGTTCTCAAAATATTGACGCCGCAACTGCAAAATGTTAGATGGGACCGGAACTATTTAGAAGAGTTGTTAAACCTCGTTTGTGAGCAGATTGAACTGAAGTTTCGAGATGTAGCTCCCATCTTAAGGGCAGCCCTTGCGGGAAGTCCTAAAACACCAAGTGTGTTTGATATGATGATAGTTCTAGGAAGAGTTGAAACTATTGAGCGGCTAATTGAGTTTGAAGATACGTATAAAAATTAAATTTAATTCACACCACGTCAGGATAATGCGGAGTTAAAGCATCAACTAGTTGCAGCATTTTGGAGGACATTATGGCTGGCAAATCAAAAACGGCAAAACTTATTATTGGTGCAAACGAGATTGAACTTCCTATTCATTCTCCATCAGCCGGCGCCAATGTAATTGACGTTACAACATTATACAATCAAGCAGGTGTATTTACATACGATCCTGGCTTTACCTCTACCGCTAGCTGTGACAGTACAATAACATTTATAGATGGATACAAAGGTGAACTGCTTCACCGCGGATATCCTATAGATCAACTCGCTGATAAGTCGCATTATTTGGAAGTATGTTTTTTACTTTTATACGGTTATTTGCCAACTGGGGCTGAGTTAGAAGATTTTGAGCACAGGGTCACAACCCACACAATGCTACATGAGCAGATGATGTACTTTTTCAGAGGTTTCCGTCGTGATGCTCATCCTATGGCGGTTATGACCGGCGTCGTGGGTGCAATGTCAGCATTCTACCATGACAGCACAGACATAACTGATTCTTGGCAAAGAGAAGTAGCATCAATAAGGCTTATTGCAAAAATGCCAACAATTGCCGCCATGGCGTATAAATACACAATTGGGCAGCCCTTTGTTTATCCCCTTAATAATTTGGATTATGCGTCAAATTTTTTAAGAATGTGCTTTGCAGTACCAGCCGAAGAATACCAAGTAAATCCAATTTTAAGCCGTGCGATGGATAGAATATTCACATTACATGCAGATCATGAGCAAAATGCGTCTACTTCAACGGTTCGTTTAGCAAGTAGCTCTGGTGCCAACCCATTTGCGTGTATCGCTGCAGGAATCGCCTGCCTTTGGGGCCCAGCACACGGAGGCGCAAATCAGGCGTGTCTAGAAATGTTGAAAGAAATTGGAACTGTCGATCGTATCCCAGAATATATTACGAGAGCAAAAGATAAAGACGACCCATTTCGGTTGATGGGATTTGGCCACAGAGTATATAAGAATATAGACCCAAGAGCTCGAGTACTAAAAAAGTCAGCAGATGAAGTATTAGAACTGCTTGGTATTGAAGATAATCCTCTCTTACAAGTCGCAAAAGAGCTGGAGAACATGGCTCTTAATGACCAATACTTTATAGAAAAGAAGCTTTTTCCTAATGTTGATTTCTATTCAGGGATTATCCTAGAAGCAATGGGCTTCCCAACCTCAATGTTTACTCCAATATTTGCAGTTTCTAGGACTGTTGGGTGGATATCGCAATGGAAAGAAATGATCGCAGATCCACAAGTAAAAATTGGACGACCTAGACAACTGTATCTTGGCGAAACCTTACGAGACTACGTAGACATAGAAAATAGATAGTCAAATAAGAGACCTTACCGCCCCTCAAATTTAGCATCTCTTTTTTCATGAAACGCTAAAACACCTTCCTGGAAATCACGTGTATTGCCGCATTTTTTTTGTAATTTAGCCTCAAGCTCTAACTGTTCATCTAAAGAGTTATTTAAAGATTTTCGCATTGCTGTCTTGATCCCAGTAAAAGCAACTGTTGGTCCATTGGAAAGATACTCTACTCTTGATTTTAGATGGATGTCATAATTATCATCTTCAACATATTCATATATTAATCCAATTTCCTGAGCTTCAGCGGCCATAATTTTATCCGCAAAGATTGAAGAGCCAATAGCTTTAGCCAAGCCCATAGCTCGCGGCAGGAAATAAGTGCCACCGACATCTGGAATTAAACCAATTCTACTGAAAGCCTGCACAAAATAAGCACTGGATTTCGCAATTACGATATCTGCTGCTAATGCCAAATTTGCCCCTGCACCTGCAGCCGCCCCATTTAAAGCAGTTACGGTTGGTATCGGGGAATTAACAATTGCACGTATTAATGGCTCATACTCATCTCGTAAAGTTCTCTCTAAATCTACTGACTGTAACGAGTTGCCATCGCCTAAATCTTGCCCCGAACAAAACGCGCTTCCCGAACCAGTCAGAACAACCACCCGTGCTTCCTTAGAATATCGAGTAACAGCATCCGTAAGCTCTGCCCTCATTTGTGAATTTAAAGCATTCATTACATTTGGCCTATTCAAAATAATAGTTGCCACAGAATTTTCGTATTCAACCAGTATATTTTCGTAATTCATAATTCAGTTAACCGTCTCTATCTTGTTGGAGTAAGTTAAATAGTCTCAATCACCCATAATCTCTTTTAATTTCTTCCGTTCTTCATCATTAAGCGGTGCAGTTAAATCATTTTGGGTCTTTGAGATGTTTCCAAGTTTTCTTACATAAAATACAGCTGTTAATACTGAAAAAAGTAAAAATAATGGGCCGAACCACCATAATAAATAATTCACACCGTCAATTCGCGGGCGTAGCAAGGCAAACTCTCCATAGCGATCAACTACAAATTTTATTACTTCATCATTGCTATCACCTGCCTGAAGTCGTTCCCTTACTAATACTCTCAAATCTCTTGCAAGAGCCGCATCACTTTCATCAATACTCTCGTTCTGACAAACTAAGCATCTCAAATCTTTAGAGATTTGCCTCGCGCGCTCCTCCAGCTTAGGATTAGCAAGAACCTCATCAGGTTCAACAGCATTAGCTATTGAGCACGTAGCTAAAGCGAAAATAAAAATTATTTTTTTAAAAATCATTTTCAGGCTTTTTTTATCTCAATTCTTGGGGTTGACTTTGCTCCTGCCGCTACTCGGTAGCGCCTATCCGATAATGATATCAATGCACCCAGAGCCATTATTATGCATCCAGCCCATATCCAATTTGCAAATGGTTTTATGTACGTTCTAACAGTCCATTTACCATCAAGCTGGCGGTCACCTAAAACTAAATAAACATCTCTGGTCAGCTTGTAATCTATGGCAGCCTCTGTTGTCGGCATCTGAGCAACAGGATAATTTCTTTTTTCCGGAAACAAAGTTGCTACAGCCTCACCATCCTGAACAACTTTAATGGACGCTTGAACAGAAAAATAATTAGGACCTGACAAATTCTCAACCGACTGCAAAGTAAAATCATAACCTGAAAAAGACCAAGTTTCACCAATACTTGCTGTGCGAATATCTTCACTTTCCCAAGCAACCAATGCTGAAATAGCAAATATCGTGGTACCAAATCCAACATGAGCAACAGTCTTTCCCCAATCGGAACGAGGTAAACGAAAGAGTCTCAACAAATTTCGATTTGATCCAGTTCGGCTATATAGATCATACAAAGCTCCTATTACTATCCACACTCCTAAAAACAAACCCATAGGGCCAAGTATAGTTTTTTGGGATTGTAACGCCCAAACAAAGCAGGCCAATAAAATAGCAAAGCTGATTGGTATCAAAAGCGATTTTAAAATTTTGTTTAATCTTCCCCTCTTCCAAGGAACCATCGCGCCTATTGGCAAGATTAACCCAAGCGCGACCATGAAAGGTGTAAAAGCAATATTAAAAAATGGAGGTCCAACGCTCAACTTTCTATCAAAAAATATTTCCGCAATATAAGGCCAAATCGTTCCAACAAAAACAACAAAAGCAGAAACAACTAACAAAATATTATTAGCAACCAGCGAGCTCTCTCTGCTTACGACAGAAAATACACCTTTTGCCTGAAGTGAATTAGAGCGAAATGCAAAAAGCGTCAAAGCACCGCCTACAAAAAAGCAAAAGATTAGTAAGATAAAGAATCCTCGTTCAGGGTCATTCGCAAAAGCGTGGACGGAGGTTAGTAAGCCAGATCTCACAATGAAAGTCCCCGTAAGTGAGAAACCAAATGCTAATATCGCAAGAAGAATTGTCCAACTTTTTAGGTTTTCGCGCTTTTCAACAACTATAGCAGAATGAAGAAGTGCTGCCGCACACAACCAGGGAATAAAAGATGCATTCTCTACCGGATCCCAAAACCAGAAACCTCCCCAACCTAATTCATAATAAGCCCACCAGCTTCCAAGTGCTATCCCTATTGTCAAAAAAAGCCAAGCTGCAAGTGTCCACGGCCTTACCCATCTTCCCCAAGCTGCATCTATTCTGCCTTCTATAAGAGCGGCAACTGCGAAGGAAAATGACATACTTAGCCCAACATAGCCCAGATACAAAAATGGAGGATGAAAAGCTAAACCTGGGTCCTGAAGTAATGGATTAAGATCTTGGCCATCGAATGGGATTGGGAAAATACGGAGAAATGGGTTAGAGGTAAAGACAATAAATATCAAAAACGCAAGTCCAACTGCTCCTTGAACAGAGAGAACTGTAGCCTTCAATCTAATCGGAAGATTACTTCCAAACCAAACAGCACTAGCTCCAAACAAAGCCAATATCAGTACCCACAAAAGCATAGAACCCTCATGGTTACCCCATACTCCACTAATCTTATACAACAGCGGTTTTAAAGAGTGAGAATTTAAAGCTACCAAACGAACGGAAAAATCTGAAGTTACGAAAGCATGTGTCAAGGCGCCAAAAGAAAGCGTTAAAAGAGCAAATTGTAAATTTGCAGCGGTCGCACCAAAGTTCATCATTCCATAACTATTTTTTCGAGCGCCCAGAAATGGAACAATACATTGCAAAAAAGCAACCAACATCGCCAATATTAAACAAAAATGACCTAACTCAGTAATCATGAACTATGAAATTCCTCGCTCAAAAATAATTAAGAGGGTTTCAGTACGTTAAATCATTATTTCGGTTCTTGATAAACCCCTTGTTCTTTAAGTGCGTCAATTACTTCAGCTGGCATGTAAGTTTCATCATGCTTAGCTAAGATTTCAGAGGCGTAAAATACTCCATCGGAAAATTTACCCATTGCAACCATACCCTGATTTTCTTCAAATAGATCGGGCAAGATCCCTGTAAATTTAACATTAACACTTTCATTACCATCCGTAACATTAAATGAAATGGTTTCACCAACACCTCGAAGCAAACTGCCCTCCTCCACCAGCCCTCCGATCCTGAATACCTCATTAGGGTTGGGTGTATTTTCAACAACTTGGGTAGGACTTTTAAAAAAATTAATCCCATCCTTCATCGCAAAACCTATCAAAATAGTAGCAGTTGCCAATGCAACGAACGCAATGCTGATGATCTGAACTCGGCGCTTTTTCTTCAAATTCTTCATTTTAACAAACTTATGGAAAACAAGGGACCATCTCCAGCCCCAAAGTCTCTTTTTCATTCAACATTAAATTGGCATTCTGTATGGCTTGACCACTACTACCTTTAGTTAAATTATCCAGAGCGCCAATTATGATAGTTTTATCTTGCTTACGATCTTGAACTACCCCAAGATAACAGTAATTCGAACCCCTTACGTCTTGAGTAGCCGGCATTTTACCGAACGGCAAAACATGTAAAAAGGGCTCATCAACATATCGCTGGCAAAGTGTATCATAAATCTCTTCTGACTTTCCCGTTACATAGGCAGTCGCAAGTACACCTCTATTTGCCGGGATAAGATGGGGAGTAAATTGAATTTGCACAGGCTGACCGGCAAGCAGTGAAAATTCCTGATCAAATTCTCCCAGATGTCTATGAATTCCACCCACCGCATAAGCCCTAATTCCCTCGGAAGATTCTGAGTGTAGCAAGTCTTCTCTCATTGCACGACCTGCACCTGAAACCGCACATTTCATATCTAAGATAATATTTTCCAAATCAATTACATTTGAACTAATAAGTGGCCGTAATATATACTGACCGAGGGCTGCATTGCACCCAGTGCCTGCAACAAGATTTGCGCCTTTAATCCGCTCGCGATAAAATTCTGTTAAACCATAAATGGCTTTTTTTTGAAGTTCCGTCTCAACATGTTTCTCTTTATACCATTTTTCATAATCATTAACGTCTCTCAAGCGAAAGTCTGCACTCAGATCTATGACCTTAAGACTTTCGGGAAGTTGACCAATAACTTGCTGACTTGTCTTATGGGGCAAAGCACAAAAACATAGGTCAATTCGTTCGAAATCTGTTTCTTCAAGTTTTGTTAAGTATGGAAGTTCCATATGGGATAGATGTGAAAATATGTCCGACATTGACGAACCAGCTCTAGTATTCCCGACTAGTGCTGTTACTTCCATTTTTGGATGCGTCTCGATTAGCCTTATAAGCTCAGCGCCTGTGTAGCCAGATGCTCCAATTATTGCTAATTTATGCTTCATTCATACTCTCTTTTTGCCAAAACTTAAGATTTAAAAGCGTTCGAAGTCAATCTTACGTTTTAAAAACTGTGTTGCGCGGTCCGAAACCTTCTTGGGGTCCCCGGTAGTGATAAATTTAGAAGCTGTGGCAGCTCCTTTCATATTAGGGTGTCTCTCCAAGTAATCCTGTAAACTTGCTGCCACTAGGCTTGCCTGAGAGAAAACCTTGACATCGGGCCCCAAAGATTCCTTAAAACTCTTTTCTAGAAGTGGATAATGCGTACACCCGAGTATTGCCGCTTCAGGAAAAGGCATTTTTCTTTTTAATGCATCGACATGACTACGGACCAATGCCTCAGCAAGTATTAGATCACCATCTTCAATTGCATCCACAACCCCTCCACATGCCTGGGCTTCTACGTCAACACCAATTGCACGAAAGGCAAGTTCGCGTTGAAAAGCTCTGCTTGAAACGGTGGCTGGAGTAGCAAATAGAGCAACATTTTTTACAGAAACCTCTCGTGGCGGCGAATTATCTCCCCAGTTGCGCTCTGTTAAAGCCTCAATTAATGGAACGAAAACACCTAAGCATCTCTTACCATTTGGTAAAAACTTTTCTTGTATAGATCGCAGTGCTGCAGCTGAGGCTGTATTACACGCTAGAATAACCAAATCACAGCCTTCATCCCACAATTTTTCTAATCCAGTAGTAGTTAATTTGTAAATATCATCAGAGTCTCTTACTCCATAGGGTGTATTAGCGTTATCACCGTAGTAAATAAAACATTGGCTCGGCATTCTATTTGAGACTGCATCAAGAATAGTCAATCCACCAAGCCCTGAGTCAAAGATGCCTACTGCCATATAAAATACCTACATATTTCGATGCTTGCTTCCAAACTCATACCCATATTCAAAAGTTTGATTTTTATTTGGTGATAATTTATACGTTTCTCTTCTCAAAAAATCCATCATGCCGACCGGATCGTTTTTATATGATTCTAATATATTTCGCGAAACTGGCTTACCTATTACTAAGCTTACAGACTTATCTAAACGCAACTTGCATTCGCGCATTAATAAGCCAGCCCTCAATGCAGAGTGAAAGTGACTGGCTAATTGAAATATTCTACTAGTGCTGCCATCAAAAAAAATAGGCATGACAACAGCGTTTGATTTCAAAATCATTTTAGCAGTGAATGATCTCCAAACTGGGTCAGCTGGTTCAGAAAATAATCTAGATGAAGTGGATACTGTGCCTCCTGGAAATATTCCAATTGCCCCCCCCTGCGACAAATGCTTGAGGGCATTTTTTCTTGTTCCCAAGTTTAGTAGTATCGCATCACGATCATTTTTAAATGAAATAGGAAGAATAGTGTCTTTTAAATGCTGTGCTTTGTTAAAAATATCATTTGCAACAATTTTAAAGTTTGCACGACATTGTGCCAGAATGGATCCAATGACTAAACCATCCAAAATTCCGTATGGATGGTTAGCGACTACGATCAAAGGCTCCCGACTAGGAATGTCGCTAATGTCACCCTGCATTACGTCTATTGTAACTCCATAAACTTCCATGATTGAGTGCCAAAAGACTTGCATAGAATTCAAGTTAGGTAGCCATCTTTTAGAGCTTTTTCGCAAAGCCAACCTACCCGTAGTGTTCTCTAAAACCCTTGTAAAGGATCCACCTAATCCACTAGTTGAAGAGTGTGCATAACTTATATAGTAACAAAATTTTTTATTCATAACGATCTACATACATTGTTGTTACTTAAGGCCCCTATATTAATAAGAATAAATTATCCAGTGGTATTGAGAGCAACACTTAATTCATAGGAAATTTTTATATCAAGCAATACTTAATTCATTGAAACTTAAGAGATTTAGTTTACAAATATCAAAAAAATATTGAGATACTTATGGACTGGGATAAACTTAGGATTTTTCATGCAGTGGCGGATGCCGGCAGTTTAACGCACGCAGGAGATACACTTCATCTATCGCAGTCGGCAGTAAGTCGTCAAATAAGATCACTTGAAGAAAGCTTAAACACCATTTTGTTTCATCGACACGCTCGAGGTCTAATTCTCACAGAACAGGGCGAGTTATTATTCGATGCAACAAAATCTATGTCAAAAAGAATAGATGCAGCCTCTGCCAGAATTAAAGATAGTGAGGAGGAAATATATGGAGAACTTAGAGTAACTACTACAATAGGTTTTGGGTCATTGTGGTTGGCTCCTAGATTACCAAAACTTTACGAGGCCTATCCACAACTCAAAATTGATCTGATGCTTGAAGAACGAGTGCTTGACTTGCCAATGCGGGAGGCAGATGTAGCAATCCGAATGAAAGAACCTAGCCAAGCCGATTTAATCAGAAAACGGCTCATGACTGTTAAAATGCGCTTGTATGCTTCTCCGCGATACTTATCGCAGAACGGTGAACCACAAACTTTAGACGACTTGAAAAAGCATAGACTTATTTGTCAAAATCCTAAGTCTGCACAGGTTGGCGCAGGATTAGAACTTGTTCAAAACTTAATAAAATATGATCTACCCTCAATGCTGACCGTTAATAATTATTTTGGAGTTTTACAGGCTGTAATTCATGACCTAGGGATTGGTGTTTTACCAGATTATGTCACACAGGACTTTGACGGGGTACAGAGAGTTTTGCATGACGTAGAATCTGTTGAGGTACCTGTTTATTTAGCTTACCCAGAAGAACTACGTCATTCAAAAAAAATAGAAACCTTTCGTGATTTTGTCCAAGACGAAATTATAGAACACCGAAAAAAAATTAAATTGGAGCAAGAAAAGGTTAAATTGCAAACATCTTGAAATATTTTTGAGCTTGCCAGGCTGATACACTTAAGTTCGCTTAAATTTTATATTTACCCTCTTAATTTTGCAGATCTAACTTTTACTTAAAAGTTTACCATAACCTCTAAGATTATGATCAATGTGGGCAAGACGTAACATCTGCCAAATTAAGACTTGGTTTGACGAAAAACAAATGCAACCACATTTTTTTTCAATTTCTTCTATAATAGTAAATGTTTGAAGGTTAGTGCATGAAATGAATATTGCCGACTGTCCCGAATATAGCTCATTTACTGCATCAACTATTGAAGTTGGTCTTATCCTCGCTACACTCGCTTCGTTTTTTTCATCAAAACTAGCTGTTACGGTTGTTCTAATCCCATTAGAATTAACCTCCTCAATTAAATGCTCAGAAACATCGCTAACATAAGGTGTCAAAAACAAAAGATCATTTATTTTCATTTGCTTGCAAGCGGCTATTAAAGCTGAGATAGGGTTGCAAACCTCCTGTGCAACACATCCCTTTCTAATCATATCTGAAACAACTTTAGAGCCGATTATACTCGAAGCGCTGGTACAGGCGTAGCCGACAACATTAAATCTAATTTTTTCAGGAAACAAACTTGCAGCTTCCGACAGTTCTTTCTTCATGGCCATTAAGCCATCCTTAGATACTTCACTATTACTAGGAATGCGACTCACGTGAAGCGCCAAATCCAACTTTGATATTAGCTGCCAAAACTCGTATTCAATGGTTTCATCAGCTTGGAGCACAATTAAGCCAAGTTTAGCCTTAGAGCCTATAGGCAAACCGATTTCGTAAGAAACTTTCCGCACTAGATTTCTCTAAATTACAGGTATTGTTGGATTACATTGAGGACTAATTTGTTCTGGACCATTTGCCGTAATTAAAAAATTATCTTCATGAACTAATATCTTTTCGTCATCTATATCTATTATTGGCTCAAGTGTAACGACCATACCTTCTTGTAATATTGTTTCATCATATTTTGAAAAGGAAGGCCATTCTGTAAGCTGCATACCCAACCCATGACCTAAACGGCCAGAGCTATTTTTTCTTTTCTTATTTTCTTGAAGAATTGCATTCATTGCAAAAAACACCTGTTTCGCAGTATTTCCGGGGATGAGCATATTTTTACCAGCCTCCGTTGCCTCTTGCAATCGATCCCAGTTAGAGCTCAGCCTATTGGAGATCTCAGTTACACCAAAATTTCGGTTATAGTCACAAAAATAGCCATCATAAACAACCCCAGTGTCTAACATCAAAACATCTCCTGCTACTAATGGTGCATCTTTAGCAGGAGATATAACATCAGAATATCCACCCTGCTCTGATGCACCAGCCAAATAAGATACCCAGTCAGCACCCTCATCTAAACACAAAGCTTGAAAATCTCTAAAAACTTTCGAGAGTTGGACACCACTACCTGCAACCTCATTTATTCGAGAAAATGCACGTCCAGCAATTGCAGCGGCTTGGCTGATTTTTTCAACTTCTGCTTGAGATTTAATTAATCTCAAATTTTTAACTATTTCACAGTCACTTACAAAGTGAAGTTTATCTAGCGACGACCTTATTTGATTGAAGTAAACGAGTGGCATACGCAACAATGTTTCTGGACCTGACGGAAGGCCAACTTTTCCATTTTTTGGAAGAAATTCAGATAAAATATCTTGCAACAATGAAATACCCTCGTCGGAAACATTTGGACTTTCCCAAGAACGAATTTCACCAGACCAAGTTTTTTTTAGTAAATGTACTCCGATAGATGGCACTATAGTTATTGGCGGATAATTGGCAAAAATTAGCAAATACCATGGCCTCGTCGGACTTTCCCAAAAACGAGTTAAAAATCCTGTAAAATAGCGAAAATCCGCCTCATTTGTTACCAATAGGCAATCAAGATCAGACTTTTGTAATAAAATTTGGGCCTTAGACAATCTAGCATTAAACTCATTAGGAGTGAAACCACGCATTTTGTAATCCCCTAATAAAAAACTTTTTATTTAAATCTATAAGTTCCAAAAACTGTTTCCATTCGATAATCGTTCAAAACTTAAAAATACTTGTACTAAAAACTTTTAAAAAGTTTTTAACTTTTATTCGTTTGTACCTCAATAAATTACACCATTTATTAAGCACATCGACCTAAAAACCCTTATCATAAAAACCTTTCCATTGCTCTCACTTTATCAATCCATTACTAGAAACAGCAACAAATCAAGGAATAAAATGTTAGAGCCTGCAATCACATCGGAACTTATAGAAAGTCATGGCCTTAACTCTAGCGAATACGACCTTCTGCTGGAAATTATCGGTCGAAATCCAACATTTACAGAACTGGGGATATTTTCTGCGATGTGGAATGAACATTGTTCATATAAATCATCTAAGAAATGGCTACGATTACTTCCAAAGAAGGGTGAAAATGTAATCTGCGGGCCTGGTGAGAATGCTGGAATAGTAGACATTGGGGACAATCAAGCTGTTGTTTTTAAGATGGAAAGCCATAACCACCCAAGTTACATAGAGCCACATCAAGGCGCTGCAACTGGCGTTGGAGGAATACTCAGAGACGTATTTACAATGGGCGCACGTCCCATAGCAGCTATGAACGCCTTATCATTTGGGGAAATAAACCATCCAAGAACGAAAGAACTAGTGCACGGTGTTGTAGAAGGCATCGGTAGTTATGGAAATTCGTTTGGAGTTCCCACTGTTGGGGGAGAAATCCGATTTAATAAATCATATAATGGAAATTGTTTGGTAAATGCTTTTGCAGCTGGTTTAGTTGATCACAATATGATTTTTTACTCTGCAGCATCTGGAGTTGGAATGCCTGTGGTTTATCTAGGTGCAAAAACAGGGAGGGATGGTGTCGGCGGAGCAACAATGGCATCTGCTGAATTTGACGACACAATTGAAGAAAAAAGACCTACTGTTCAAGTGGGAGATCCTTTTACAGAGAAAAGACTCCTTGAAGCTTGTTTGGAACTAATGAAGACAGATGCAGTTGTATCAATTCAAGATATGGGTGCTGCAGGGTTAACATGTTCTGCGGTAGAAATGGGTGATAAGGGAAACCTTGGAATTAAACTCAACTTAGATCTCGTTCCAACACGCGAGAAAAATATGACAGCATACGAGATGATGCTGTCAGAATCCCAAGAGCGGATGCTTATGGTTCTTAAACCCGAGAAAGAAGAGCAAAGTCGAGCAATATTTGAAAAGTGGGACTTAGACTTTGCAATTATAGGAGAAACTATACCTGAGGACTTATTCATTATTGAACATAATGGAGAAATAAAGGCTCAAGTTCCATTAAAAGCTTTATCTGGAAATTCGCCGGAATATGACCGTTCTTGGAAAGAACCACCAAAAGTAAAGCCTTTGCAAGTTATAAAAAGCTTCAGCCCACTTGAGGGTTTGCTATCCCTGATAAGTTCTCCAAACTACTGCTGCAAGAAATGGGTTTATCAACAATACGATAGTCAGGTAATGGCTGATACAGTAATTACCCCTGGGACTGGATCAGGTATGGTTAGGGTTCATGGAACGAATAAAAGTTTAGCATTTACGGCCGATGTGACACCACGATACGTGAAAGCTGATCCGTTGGAAGGCGGGAAACAAGCTGTAGCTGAAGCATTCCGTAATCTATGTGCGGTGGGAGCAAAACCCATAGCATCAACAGACAACTTAAATTTTGGTAACCCAGAAAAACCTGAAATTATGGGACAAGTTGTCCTCGCTATAAAAGGTATCGCAGAGGCGGCTGAAAAACTGGAAATGCCGATAGTCTCGGGCAACGTAAGCTTATATAATGAGACGGACGGCGAGCCAATACTACCTACCCCAACAATTGGTGCAGTAGGACTAATAAATGAAGACGAAGAACCAATATTAAACTCTGTTATCTCAGGTGACCTTTTGCTGGTTGTTGGAGATACTTTTGGGCATTTAGGGCAGTCTGCAATTGTTGATGAAATGTTTAATTTGCAAGATGGCTCTCCACCCCAAGTAGACTTGATGGCTGAAAAACAGAATGGTTATTTCATATTGAACAATAGGCACCTCATAAATGCTTGCACTGATTTATCAGATGGTGGCATCGCACTGGCAGCATTTGAATTAGCTGAAAAGGGAAATCTTGGCATGGAAATCCAAACTTCAGATCCAGCTAAACTTTTTGGAGAAGATCAAGCTCGATATCTTATTGCATGTAATTTTGATCAAGCTGAGTTACTTTTTGTCAATGCAAAGAAAGCTAAAGTGTCAATTGAAAATATTGGAACGCTTGGTGGTGATAAAATCAAATTTGGAGACTTTTATTCAGACAAAGATGAAATTTTTAGCAAGTATCGAAATTCTTTTGCTGAAATTTTTAACTAATCACCTAGATTTGTCTCTATAGATTTTTTAGGCTTGTTCTTAGGTGAAAAGAATATTTAAGATGCCGTAAGGAGATTTGAAATGGCTATGCAGGCAAATGAAATTGAGAATATGATACGCGAGCAATTTCCAAATGCTAGTATTACAATTACTGACCTGGCAGGAGACGGAAATCATTATTCTGCAGAGGTTATTGATGAAAGTTTCAAAAATATGAACCGTGTACAGCAACAAAGGGCAGTTTATGCTGCCTTAAAAGGAAAAATGGATGGTTCAAATGGCGAGTTACATGCATTGGCGCTAACAACCAAGGCCCCATCTGATAGTTAAAGGAACAATAATGTCTGAAGTAAACGAACAAATAAAAAAAACCATCGAGGAAAACAACGTTGTCTTGTACATGAAAGGCAATAAATCTATGCCTCAATGCGGCTTTTCGAGCAAAGTAGCAGGTGTTCTAAATTACATTGGTGTCGACTATGAGGACATAAATGTACTCGCGGATGAAGTAGTTAGACAAGGAATAAAAGACTTTTCTGACTGGCCAACAATTCCGCAGCTGTATGTCAAGGGAGAGTTTGTAGGCGGGTGTGATATAATTACAGAGATGGCTTTATCAGGCGAACTCGATAGTTTATTTGAGAAAAATGGTATTGAATTTGATAAAGACGCAGCTGAAAAAATCCGCGAAGCAAACGCCTGATTACCACTTCGTATTTTAAAGAATTACTGACTAGAGGTTAATTTAGCGACGCTTTCTAATCGCTTAGCAGTCTTAGCCAGAAGGTCAGAAATATCATTAGCAAACGCTGGCTTACTATCGGAGGCAGCTTTTGCAGCAGATATCGATTTCTCTAAGTCTATTTCTTTCTGTTCAATTTGCTTTTCTCGCTCATTAATCGACTTCTCTAGATTTATCATTCTATCAGCCAACATTAAACCTGCCATCAGCAACATGCGAGACTCCGACAATCTACCTAACTGTGAAACCAATTTTTGTGACTCAGAATTTAACAAATTTGCAGCGTCAGTGAGAAAATTTTCTTCACCCTCTTGGCAAGCGACTTGAAAATCTCTGCCTCCTATTGATAGCTTAATTTCAGGCATAGACTTTATTCTCCAGAATTTTCAACAACTTCAGTTAATCTTTTGTAGAGTTTTTTCACGGTTTCTCGCTCTTCTTCTCTTTCAGCTAATAAAGATTGCAGCTCCGTACTATGCTTAGCTTTTAATTCTTCAATTGCTGCTTCAAGCTTTTTATTCTCAATTGAAAGTTTCTCTAACTCTTCATTAGCGGGTTCACTACCAACACGAGAATTTCTGGAATATAGAGATACTGAGCGCTCAATTTCGTTTAACGCCAACTCTATTCTACGCTCTAAATCGACTATTTGCTCCATATATTACCCTTTAATCAAGTCCTCTAGGATATATTACTGATATACAATATTTTATAAACCTGTTTGGAAATTTTTCATAGATTAAGTTTTCTTATTCAAAAACTTTTAATCATTATCAGCAGCCCTCACTGTTCACTTGAACTTCGCAATACTCATGTTATGCATTGACATGGATTAATCTGCTGAAGGACTCGGTCTTCGATGGAAATTGAAAAGCTTCGAAAACTTCACCCTCAACACTGGGAGAAGGCTAACGCCATACGTGTTTTAACACTGGACGCTGTAGCGGCTGCAAATTCTGGCCATTCTGGCATGCCAATTGGGATGGCAGATGTTGCTACGATTTTGTTCGAAAAACATCTTAAATTTAGCACCGCACAACCTAACTGGCCAGATAGAGACAGATTTATTTTATCTGCAGGTCACGGATCGATGCTTCTTTATAGTGTTGCATATCTTTGTGGCTATGCTGATTTTGACATAGATCAACTAAAGAATTTTAGGCAGCTTGGTAAAAAAACTGCAGGCCATCCAGAGAATTTTCTATCAGATGTTATAGAAACAACTACCGGTCCATTGGGACAAGGGATAGCAAATTCGGTGGGATTCGCTATTGCCGAAGAAAGCCTTCGCGCAAGATTTGGGCAAAACATTATTGATCACCATACTTTCGTAATTGCCGGTGACGGGTGTTTGATGGAAGGCGTCAGTCAGGAGGCTATCAGCCTTGCAGGACATTTACGTTTACACAAACTTATCGTTTTTTGGGACAACAACAATATCACGATAGACGGAACTGTAGATCTTACAGATTCAACCGACCAAAAAACACGCTTTGAGGCCTCCGGTTGGGAGGTTATAGAGATAGACGGTCATGATCCTGAAGAAATTGATAGTGCAATTTCAGCTGCAAAAAAGTCTGAAAAACCTACAATGATAGCTTGTAAAACCCATATAGCGATAGGCACAGCAGCACAGGACACATCAAAGGGTCATGGAGCTTTAACCGATCCAGAACTAATTAAAGATGCGAGAGAAGTTTATCAGTGGAGCCACAAACCATTTGATATTCCCAAATCGATTAAAGAGCAGTGGGAACAAGCAGGTCTCGAGGGAGATAAGGCATTCCAAAGATGGCGGTCTCACCTAGAAAGTTTATCAAATTCAAAACGAAAGGAGTTTGAAAGAATTTTTAGCGGAGATGCTCCAAAAAAACTGACCTCGGCTATTCGTAAATTCAAGAAAGAAAGTAGCGCGGCATCACCCACAATAGCGACAAGAAAATCAAGTGAACTGACACTAAATGCAATAAACAGCTTTATGCAGGAAACGATAGGAGGCTCAGCAGACCTTACCGGATCAAATAATACTAAATCAAACGATATGAAAATATTTGATAAAAACAATCGGAAAGGTCGTTATATACACTACGGCATTCGAGAACACGCCATGGCTGCTGCCATGAATGGTATGGCTCTTCATGGAGGCATTAGACCGTACGGCGGAACATTTATGTGCTTCACTGATTATGCACGACCGGCAATGAGACTTGCCGCACTTATGAAAATACCAACTATTTTTGTTATGACCCACGACAGTATTGGGCTTGGAGAAGATGGCCCCACACATCAGCCGGTAGAGCACCTCGCTATATCCCGTTCTACTCCAAATACATTAGTATTTAGACCTGCTGATACAATTGAAACTGCTGAATGTTGGGAAATAGCTTTATCAATGAAGAATACGCCATCAGTTTTGGCGCTGTCTAGGCAAAATCTCCCCACTGTTAGACAAAAGCACCAGTTTGCAAACTTAGTATCTAAAGGTGCATATATTTTGGAAGAAGCATCAAAAAACCGACGGGTTATATTAATTGCGACCGGATCCGAAGTTTCTATTGCCTTGCAAGCACGCGAATTACTTGAAGATAAGGGAATAGGGACCAGGGTAGTATCTATGCCTTGCATGGAATTATTTTCACAACAAGACGAAACCTATAAAAGACGCATATTACCTGCCGGCCAAGCAATTAGAATTGGTATCGAGGCCGGTGTTAGAACTGGTTGGGATGAATGGTTGTTAGGTCATAGAGCGAGAGCAAACAAATCTTCATTTGTAGGTATGAAAAGTTTTGGCGCATCTGCTCCTGCTGAAGTTTTGTTTAACCATTTTGGCATTACACCAGATAGAATTGCCTCAGAAGCTATAAGTCTTTTGTAATGTGATCCCGTACCTAAACCTCAGTATTATTTTTCTCTCGGTATAGAATAGTTTGCGCTAACTGTTTGCGCAAACATGTAATTTTACCGCTAACATACTAATTTTAAATAAAAATATTGTTTTTATTACTAATAAATTGGTTATAAGAGAATCAAATATATTGGGGATAAAATGACGGTAACACTGGGAATAAATGGTTTTGGGCGAATTGGGCGAACAACCTTAGCAGGTATCTTTGAATATGGCCGAAACGATGTAATAGTATCAAAAGTTAACGCCCCAGGTTCAATTGAAACAAACGCGCATCTTCTAAGATATGACAGTGTACATGGTCGTTTTGCGGGCAAGGTTGACGTTAACCAAAACAGCTTCGATCTTGGAAGAGGTCCCATTGAAGTTCTATCCTCTTACAATGCCGATGACTTAGATTGGTCAGGATGTGATGTTGTTCTTGAGTGCACCGGTAAATTTACGAGCTATGATAAAGCTATAGCGCATGTAAAAAACGGCGCTAAATCTGTACTAATCTCAGCGCCAGCAAAAAATGTGGATCGAACAGTTATATTTGGAGTTAACGATCATAAAATTTCAAGAAATGATCGAATTCTATCAAATGGATCGTGCACGACAAACTGTTTGGCCCCTATTGCAAAGGTCTTAAATGAAACAGTAGGTATAGAATATGGGATGATGACTACGATACATAGTTACACTGGTGACCAACCTACATTAGACAAACGCCACGACGACTTGTACCGGTGTCGTGCTGCCGCTCTGGCTATGATACCAACTTCCACAGGAGCAGCAAAAACAATAGGAACAGTGATCCCTGAATTAGATGGAAAGCTTGATGGAACGGCAATTAGGGTACCTACTCCCAATGTGTCAGCCATTGATCTTACCTTTAAGGCCAAAAAGAAAATTTCATCGCAAAATATTAATGATATTATAGAAGACGCTTCCAAAGGTAATATGAGTAAAGTACTTGCATTTGATCCTGAACCGAAAGTTTCAATTGATTTCAATCACACGACCCACTCTTCGATATTTGCTCCAGATCAAACTAGAGTAGTTGGTGATAACTTGGTTAGAATACTTGCTTGGTATGACAATGAATGGGCGTTTTCGTGCAGAATGACAGATGTTGCCTCAAAAATTGGTCAAAAACTGATATAAGTCGCGACTTAAGAGTTTTGATTAGAATATTATCGCCCAGCTAATTACCATTTACATCACATGCTGTATTATCCGTTTGGAGACCCTTATTTGGCTTGACTTTTGTACTTTATTTTTTGATGTTAGCGCTAACTTAAATTGAGGGTTAAATATGGCAGTCAAGGTTGCAATTAATGGTTTCGGCAGGATCGGACGTAATATTTTAAGAGCAGTAGTAGAATCTGGAAGAACTGATCTGGAAATCGTTGCAATAAATGATTTGGGATCAACTGAAATAAATGCTCATTTGTTAGAATTTGATAGTATACATGGAAGATTTGCGAAAGATATTAAAACGACCAAAAATTCTATTATTATTGGTGAAATGGAAATTGAAGTAACTGCTATTAAGCAACCAGCAGAGTTACCCTGGAGACATATTGATATAGCAATGGAGTGTACTGGTATTTTTACTGACCGGGAAAAAGCAGCCGCACATCTAAGTAATGGATCGTCACGTGTGCTGATTAGTGCTCCCGCAAAAAATGCCGATAAAACAATTGTGTATGGTGTAAATCATGAAACATTGACAAAAAATGACGTAATCGTTTCCAACGCTTCATGTACTACAAATTGTTTGGCTCCTATTGCAAAAGTTCTGCATGAAGTAGTAGGTATAAAACGTGGGTTTATGACTACCATACATAGCTATACCGGTGACCAACCTGTATTAGATACAATGCATGATGACCTATACCGCGCACGTGCTGCAAGTTTGAGTATGATACCGACCACAACGGGAGCCGCTAAAGCTGTTGGTTTAGTCCTACCAGAACTAGATGAAAAGTTAGATGGGTTTGCAGTTCGTGTACCGACACCAAACGTATCGGTTGTTGATCTTACTTTTGAAGCAAATCGTGACACCTCTATCACTGAAATTAATGAAGCAGTTAATAATATTGCAAGCAGCACGTTAAAAGGGGTTCTGGGATATACTGATAAAAAACTTGTGTCTTGCGACTTCAATCATGATCCTAGATCATCAATTTTTGCAGCTGATCAAACCAAAGTAATGGATAACAATTTGGTACGAGTTCTGAGCTGGTATGATAATGAATGGGGCTTCTCCAACAGAATGGCTGATACCGCAGTGGTCATGGCAAAGCATATTTAATATCGGATGATATTATAAATTATTCAGAATTTTTCTAAGAGCTGTTTGTTTACCGTCGGTGTCACAAATTTTGAAACATCACCACCTAGTCGCACAATTTCTTTTACTAACTTCGATGCTATCGCCTGGTGCTTTGCCTCAGCCATTAAAAAAACGGTTTCGATGCTATCATTCAAAGCGCGATTCATACCGACCATTTGGAACTCATACTCAAAATCAGCAACAGCGCGAAGTCCTCTAAAAATTACTGAGGCGTTTACATCATTTGCACAATCTACAAGGAGATTCTCAAATGGATGAGCAATTATTT
>NTKT01000018.1 GCA_002457055.1 Rhodobacteraceae bacterium MED-G08 | reverse complement strand
AGAAACATAATTAAATAAATTAAGTTGTTGTTTGAACCCTATGTCCTCAATAGTGGCATGATTTAATTTTTCACCAAAACTTTTTATGACCCTCGCAGGGTGTCTGATTAAAAAAACATTTATTACTTTTTTCATCCAGGTTAGATCAAAATCTTTGAGCATATGCTGAGTCATATGTTTTTGATAACGATGAGACCCACCGTCATATTTTTTATTTAACAAGTCACTTATAACAGACTCTGGATCTATCTGCTGAGATGAAATTATTTCATCTCGCATTGGATGAACGATCCCAGTTTTATTTAGATATGCTGCATAAAAGGGCTCATCAATAACATCAAAATCAGGCCTATTTCCAAATGAATACATCATCGCTGTTGATAAATTTCTAGGTCCAGACCACATTGCAATTTGCATTAATTTGTGACTTTCTTGATTAGGTCTTTATAGGCTTGTCTTAAGAAACTGGTTATTGGACCCATAGTGCCATCACCTATTACTCTCCCATCAATTTCACCTACTGGAGTTTGGGCACCAAAAGTGCCTGTTAAAAATGCTTCTTTAGCACTGTAAGTCTCTGATAATGAAAAATTTTTTTCATAAACTTCTATATTATTCTCTTTACATAAATCTATAACTTTTTGACGGGTAATGCCGTTCATGCAGTAATCACCAGTGCTGGTCCAAACTTGCTCTTTTCGAACTATGAAAAAATTACACGCATTTGTTGTGTTAACAAAACCATTCACATCCAACATTAAAGCCTCATCTGCACCAGCTTTCTCTGCAGCAATACAAGCTAAAACGCAATTGAGCTTTGAATGACTATTCAGTTTTGGATCTTGCGACATAGGTAAACCCCTTATATGCGGGACGCTAGCTAATTTAATTGGCCTTGGTAATTTTGGCTGCGAATGCTCAGCTATAATTACAAATGTTGGACCTGATTGAGATAACGATGGATGCTGAAAGGGACGGGTTTTAACCCCTCTGGTAACCATAAGTCTAGCGTGAGCATCAGTATGCATCGAGTTAGCCTGCTGAACTTGCACAAGAGCTTTCTCAACTGCCTCTCGATCAAGCCCGATATCTAGATCGATTGCACGCGCTGCCTCAAAAAGACGATCAAGATGTTCATCAATGAAAGTCCATTGTCCGTTGTGCAATCTCAATCCTTCCCAAACACCATCTCCAAGCATAAACCCGCTATCATAGACACTTACTACTGCATTTGCTTTCTCAACAATGTCACCATTGAGATAAATTTTAAGATCTTCATTTCGAAAATCCTCTTTAGCTTGATGGGTACTTACATGCATTGACGCGATACTCTTTCGGTTGTTTTGAAGTGGTTTCATATTAGTGACGCAAAAAGCTTCAATATAAAATAATAAATTTGTTTCAATGGACTAAATTGAATTTAAATCTAAGTCGAACTTCAAACAATATTTTAAATACGCAAGGGCAAGCAATGCTTTCAAGATTCTTACTCAAATCTGTTATTCTTTTTATTTGTTCTATGTTTGGTCAAAACATGTTGTTAGCAGGAACAGATAAGATTGTTGTGGCAGGTGGCTGCTTTTGGTGTGTTGAAGCCGATTTCGAAGGTCTTGAAGGAGTAAAAGAAGCAATCTCAGGATATACGGGTGGGACCTCACAAAACCCCACCTACAAAGAAGTCGTTCAAGGTGGTACTGGCCACTATGAAGCAGTGGAAATTGAATTTGATCCTGCCATAATTACATTAGACGAGATCTTGCATATTTTTTTGAGATCCGTTGATGTCACAGATGATGGAGGGCAATTCTGTGACCGTGGAGAAAGTTACAGAACGGCTATATTTACAAAAAACAAAATACAAGATGAAAAAGCAAAGGCCGCGATAGAAAAAGCAGAACAAGAACTTGATAGAAAAATAGTTACCCCAATAATTAAATTGGAAAAATTTTACATCGCCGAAGATTATCACCAAGATTACTATAAAGGCGAAAATTTTGTTCTCACCAGATTTGGTCCAAGAAAACAATCTAATGCGTATAAACTCTACAGGAATTCATGTAGAAGAAACGATACCGTCAAAGAGCTTTGGGGGTCTTCAGCGCAATTTACGGAATAAACTACGATGATGATTAAATATGACCCTAGCTTTGATGCGTGCCGACTTTGCAGGATGCCAGAACAGCCATATTTAATATATCTGTTGCATTTGAGGCTGTAGAACAAATCTGAATGGATTTATCTATGCCCGTAAGAATTGGGCCAATAACCGTTGCACCAGCCATTTCTTGCATCAGTTTAACGGAAATACTAGCTGAATGACGTGCCGGCACAACCAGTATATTCGCAGGGCCTGTTAAGCGACAAAAGGGATACGCTTCCATCGCCTTCATATTCAGAGCGACATCTGCTGTCATTTCTCCCTCATATTCAAAATTAACTGACCTAGCATCAAGTTCTGCTGGTGCGAGATACATTTTTTCTGCTCGCTCGGATACTGGATGGCCAAATGTTGAGAAGCTTACGAATGCAACCCTTGGCTCTAAACCTAATTGGCGAGCTACCACTGCCGCATTTTCCGCAATATCAGCCAGATCCTTTTCATTAGGCCACTCTTGGACCAAAGTATCACTTATTAATATTATTCTTCCCTTGTGAATTAATGCTGTGACCCCTGTAACACCATTATCAGCATTTGCATCAAATACGTGATTAATTCTATCAAGAACAATTGCTGATTTTCTGGTCACCCCTGTAACCAGACCGTCTCCATGTCCATGTGCCAACATCAATGCAGCAAAAACATGCCTATCTCTTGAGGCTATTCTGTGTACATCTGCTGGATCAAAACCTTTTCTCTTCAGGCGGTCATATAAAAAATCTTTATAGGATTCCAAGTGCTCTGTTTTTGCGGCATTAACTACCTTAAGCTCATTAATAGCGTCTGCTAAGCCTAAATCTTCAAGCTTAGATTTTACGTCATCATCTCTTCCAACTACAAGAGACTTACCCAGACCACTACGCTGATATGTTACAGCGGCTCTAAGAACTCTTGGGTCGTCACCCTCTGCAAATATCATCGTTGCTTGGTTTGACCGGGCCCTAACATGCATGCCTTGTAGAATTGACGCAGTTGGATCCATCCTGGATTTTAGAGATAATTCATAATTGGGAAGGTCGATGATTGGACGCCTCGCCGCTCCCGTTTGCATTCCAGCTTTTGCAACAGCCGGCGGGATTCGAAAAATCAAGCGCGGATCAAATGGGGTTGGTATAATATAATCGCGCCCAAACTTTAATTCCCTTCCGTAAGCTACAGCAACCTCATCTGGCACATCTTCGCGAGCAAGTTCCGCAAGGGCGGTAGCACATGCTATCTTCATCTCTTCATTAATTGCCCTGGCATGAATATCTAAAGCCCCTCGAAACAGATATGGAAATCCCAAAACGTTGTTAACTTGGTTTGGATAATCGCTTCTGCCAGTAGCAACAATCGCATCAACACGAACCTCATGTGCTTCTTCAGGAGTTATTTCAGGATCAGGATTTGCCATTGCAAATATTACTGGATCTTTTGCCATGGTCTTAAGCATCTCTTGGGTAACAGCACCTTTAACGGAAACACCAATAAACACGTCTGCTCCATCTAATGCTTCCGCCAATGTTCTTGACTTTGTTTTTGCTGCATGTGCAGATTTCCATTGGTTCATACCCTCTGTACGTCCCTGGAAAATTACTCCTTTTGTATCACAAACTATACAGTTTTCATGACGAGCACCCATAAACTTTAAAAGCTCAATACAAGCTATTCCTGCTGCACCCGCACCATTCAAAACAATTTTTACTTCTTCGATCTTCTTATCGGATAAGTACAAAGCGTTTATTAGACCAGCTGCACAAATTACTGCTGTTCCGTGTTGATCGTCATGAAATACAGGAATGTCCATCTCATCCTTAAGGCGCTGTTCAATAATAAAACACTCTGGAGCCTTAATGTCCTCCAGATTGATACCACCGAAAGTTGGCCCCATCAGTTTTACTGCCCTGCAAAACTCATCAGGATCTTCTGTATCTAGTTCTATATCGATTGAATTAACATCAGCGAACCTTTTAAATAAAACCGACTTCCCTTCCATAACAGGTTTACTTCCTAGCGCCCCAAGATTTCCCAATCCTAAAACGGCACTCCCGTTAGAAATTACTGCAACTAAATTTCCTTTGTTTGTGTAGTCATAGGCGAGCTCAGGGTTTTCCGAAATTTCCGAACAAGGCACTGCAACACCGGGAGAATATGCCAGTGATAAATCACGCTGAGTTGCCATAGGGACTGTAGCATTAACCTCCCATTTTCCCGGTACTGGCTCCATGTGAAACGCAAGTGCTTCATCTCTAGTAAACTTTGTATTTTTCATTAGTAAATTCCCCAGCTGTAAAGTAACTGTACTATCATGATTACCGAGATACTATAATTTGTTTTCTGTTCAGTTTTATCGAATAGTCTAATAGGCTTAAAAGATAATAAATGTAAGGAGATTTTTGTGACACCTATGATGGCTCAGTATCTGGAGATTAAAGGTCAATATCCTGATGCTCTGCTATTTTATAGGATGGGTGATTTCTACGAATTATTCTTTGATGACGCTGTAACAGCATCGAGAATTCTTGATATCGCACTCACAAAAAGAGGTAAAATCAACAACGTTGATATTCCTATGTGTGGAGTTCCTCATCACTCATCCGAAAGTTACCTATTAACCTTAATTAAGTCAGGTCACAAAGTAGCTGTATGTGAACAGTTAGAAAGCCCTGCAGAGGCAAAAAAAAGGGGCTCAAAATCAGTTGTAAAACGTGACGTTGTGAGGCTAGTGACCCCCGGCACATTGACGGAGGACAGCCTTTTAGAAGCAAGGTCAAACAATTTTTTGGCGGCATATTCATTAGTAAGAGAAGAGCACAGCTTAGCATGGGTAGACATTTCCACAGGTTTAATGAGTGTCTTATCTCTAAATAAAGTTGAAGACTTTCTTGCAGAATTAGCACGTTTAACACCATCTGAAGTGCTCATAGTTGAAAATGTTGATAAGAATGTTGTTGAAGCAATAAAAGAAAACGGTGCAACGGCAACGCAAAGAGGTAAATCTGCATTTGATAGCACTTCTGGGGAAGAACGATTAAAGACACTCTTCTCAGTTTCTTCTTTGGATGCATTTGGAGGATTTAGCCGATCACAAATATCCGCGCTCGGTGCATTAGCTGAATATTTAGATGCTACCCAAAAAGGTAAGCTGCCAATACTCAGACCACCACGAGTTGAGTTAAAAGCAGATAGTATGCAGATAGATGCTGCAACAAGACGAAATCTCGAATTGACAAAATCAATTAATAAAGGAACGAAACATGGGTCTTTGCTGGGAACTATTGACCTCACAGTAACAGCAGCGGGCGGAAGGCTTTTAGAGCGTCGCATATCATCTCCAAGCATGGATTTAGCTCTAATTAAAAATAGGCATCAAGCTCTTGAATTTCTGATTGACAACGTTGAGCTAAGCGAGACCCTTACCACTTTACTAAAGAGTGTGCCTGATCTTGAACGTGCCCTCTCAAGAGTGTCTTTGGACCGTGCAGGCCCAAGAGATTTGGTAAACATCTGTAGAAGCTTGGCACAGGGGAAACAAATAGCTAAGAGTTTAAAAGATCAAGACCTTCCTGAAGAGATAATAATAGCAGTTGAAAAACTTACAGGGCATGAAGAAATTATTTCGATACTTGAGAAAGCAATAGTTCCTGAGCCACCACTACTGATCCGTGATGGTGGGTTTGTTTCAGAAAAATATAACTCAGAATTAGATGAAACCAGGAACTTAAAAAAAGATGGTACTAAAATAATTGCTGAGATGCAGAGAGATCTAATAGAACTCACTAACGTTCAGTCCCTGAAAATTAAATTCAACAATGTTCTTGGCTATTTCATAGAAACTACCACAAAGAATGCAGAAAAGCTTCAGAACAGCTCAATGTCAGATAGATTTATTCATCGGCAAACCACCGCTAATCAAATGCGCTTCACTACATTAGATTTATCGGAGACCGAAACCAAAATCATAAATGCAAATGCGAGAGCTTTAGAAATAGAGAAACGTATTTTTAACGAATTGAGTTCATTGGTAATCAAAAATTTTGAAAAACTATCTAGTGCTGCCGAGGCTTTAGCCGTGCTCGATGTTACTAACAGCTTGGCGACTTTAGCACTTCAAGAAGACTGGTGTAAACCTAACGTAGACAAGTCTAAGACCTTTGAAATCGAAAGTGGGCGCCACGTTGTGGTTGAGAGGGCACTAAAAAATGAAGGTAAGGGCTTCATCCCAAATGACTGTCAATTAAGCGATGGGTCTATTTGGCTACTAACCGGGCCTAATATGGCGGGCAAATCAACTTTCCTTAGGCAAAATGCCTTAATAACTATTCTAGCACAAATGGGATCTTTTGTTCCTGCTACTAAAGCTCATATTGGGGTCGTAAGTCAGTTGTTTAGTAGAGTTGGTGCTTCTGATGACCTCGCTAGAGGCAGGTCAACATTCATGGTTGAGATGGTAGAAACGGCTGCAATTTTAAACCAAGCTGACGATCGAGCATTAGTAATTTTAGATGAAGTCGGCCGAGGTACAGCAACATATGATGGGTTAGCAATCGCCTGGTCAACATTGGAGTATCTTCATGAAGTCAACAAATCCAGATCTCTATTTGCCACGCATTATCACGAGATAACCACCCTTTCAGATACGCTAACAAGGGTTAAAAATGCAACTGTTGCTGTAAAAGAGTGGAAGAATGAGGTGATTTTTCTTCATGAAGTACGCCAGGGGGCTGCCGATCGCTCCTATGGGCTCCAGGTTGCAAAATTAGCTGGGCTACCCGCTACAGTTATCAACCGAGCAAATGTCATTCTTAATGAGCTCGAAAAAAGAGACACCGAGAAAGGCCCTGCGAAGGAGCTTCTTGGAGAGGGTTTACCTCTATTTTTACATCACCTAAATGATGACTTTAACGCAGACGCCGACCATAATAAAGAACTGTTGAACGAGTTAAAAGACATTTACCCAGATCAAATATCGCCCAATGAAGCGTTACAAATATTGTATAAACTTAAAGAAATTTCTGATAAAACCGACCTTTGAAGAATATCGCTTAACTAACCATCTACAGACGATGATACACCGACTTTGGCCGGTCTTAAGAGCCTATCGTGAAGCATAAATCCTTCGCCTGAAACTTGTATAATATCACCAGCTTTCGTATCGGGTAAAGGTGCCTCAAACATCGCTTCATGAAGTTTTGGATCAAATTTATCACCAACTTCTGGAGATATTAAAGTAATACCATGCTTTGTAAAAACATTTAGCAATTCACGCATCGTTAATTCAACACCCTCGATTAAACCTGAGGCGACCGACCGCTGCTCCTCTGTGACTGCGTCAACAGCTCTTTTTAGATTGTCATATACCGGAAGCAAATCTCTTGCTAACTTTGATCCCCCATAATTTTCAGCCTCTCTACGATCTTTATCAGCACGCTTCCGTGCATTTTCCGCGTCGGCTAAAGCGCGTACAAAACGATCCCTAAATTCATCTCGCTCACTCTTAATAGCCTCTAACTCATCTAATCGATCTGCTTCTTCGTTAATATTAATCATTTCCACTTCTGCTTCTTCGGAAGCGGCATCTTCTATGTCATCTAAAAAGTCGTCCTCTTTGGGGTCCGCCATATTTCACCTCTAACTACGATCGGAAATTAGTTTTCCAACCAGTTGCGCTGTATAATCCACAATTGGCACGATGCGGCCATAGTTTAATCTCGTTGGACCAATCACACCAACCGCACCGATAACCTTTTTATCAGAATTCATATAGGGAGAAAAAACCAAAGATGAACCCGAAAGTGAAAAAAGTTTGTTTTCTGAGCCAATAAATATGCGAACACCATCACTTTGTTCAGTCAAGTCAAGAAATTCTTCTATATCTTGCTTTCTTTCCAAGTCATTAAATAAAAGTCTAATGCGTTCAAGCTCTTCTTCTTCCGCCTCGCTTGCAAGTAGATTCGCTCGCCCCCTAACAATTAATCTTTCTTGCCTGTCTCCCTTAGCCTCCCAAAAGACAACTCCATTCTCGACAAGTTCTGCAGCTAAACTATCCAACTCCTGTCTTCTAATTGAAATTTCCTGTTTAATAATTTCCTTAGCTTGTGACAAGGTTCGACCTTGCATTATAGAATTTAAAAAGTTTGCTGCCTCTTTTAGTGAGCTTGGAGTTTGGCCTAACGGGGGTTTAAAAAGCCTATTCTCAACATGACCATTTGAAAAAACTAAAACAACAAGTGCTCGATCATGCGCAAGTGACACAAATTCAATGTGTTCTATTTCTGATTCCTGTTTCGGACTTAAAACTAAAGAGGCCCCCTGGGTTATACCAGAAAGAGCAGAACCTATTTTATCCAAAGCCCCTGCAATATCATTGGAGTTTTCATTTATGGTGCCATCAAGCTTTTCCCTATCCGTAATCTCTAAGCCGTCTACTTCAAGGAGGCCGTCCACAAACATTCTTAAACCTATTTGGGTCGGTATTCTACCTGAGCTAATATGCGGACTATCGAGCAAACCAAGATATTCTAAATCTTGCATAACGTTTCTGACGGTAGCAGCACTTAAATTTTCACTTAAACTTCGTGTTAAAGTTCTAGAGCCTACTGGTTCACCGCTTTGCAAATACCCCTCAACAACACGCTGAAAGACCTCCTTGGAACGATCATTCATTTCAGTTAAAATGTTATTCGATTTAGTCATAAATTTTCCTCACTAACTAAATAATGTAACGATAGGGAAAAGGTCAATCGGGGTTGCAAAATACATTAAAGGAAATGTATTCCTTTACCAAAAAAAGGAAATTTTATGCGTCCATCTGGTAGAAATCTTGACGAAATTCGACCTATTACAATTGAAACAAATGTTACAAAACATGCTGAAGGCTCCTGCCTTATCAAAATTGGAGATACCCACGTCCTATGTACCGCGACGGTGGAAGATAGAGTACCACCATTTGTAAAGGGATCGGGCTTGGGATGGGTTACTGCAGAATATGGCATGTTGCCGAGATCAACCGGTAGCCGGATGCGTCGTGAAGCTGCCTCCGGAAAGCAAGGAGGGAGAACCGTTGAAATTCAGAGGTTAATTGGGCGATCTTTGCGAGCTGGTGTCGATAGAGTCGCGTTAGGCGAGAGACAAATAACAGTTGATTGTGATGTTATACAAGCAGATGGAGGCACCCGATGTGCATCAATTAGTGGTGGCTGGGTCGCTCTTAAGTTAGCGGTTAAAAAACTTTTAAAAGAGGGGACAGTAACAACCGATCCGTTAATTTCCCCAATAGCAGCTATCAGCTGTGGAATTTACGCTGGTCAGCCTATACTGGACCTAGATTATTCTGAGGACAGTGAGGCAGGAGTGGATGGAAACTTTATCATGATGGGATCTGGCAATATGATAGAAACACAGATCAGTGCTGAAGGATCAACGTATTCACGAAGCCAATTAGATGAACTTATGGACCTGGCTATTAAAGGTATCAAGGATTTGATAATAGCACAGGAAAAGGCAACTGAATGACAAGGAAATTTTCTGGCGAACAGCTAGTAATTGCCACTCATAATCAGGGTAAGCTCGAAGAAATCAGGCATTTATTTGAGCCATTCAAAATTAATATTATAGGAGCAAAGCAGCTTAATATTAATGAACCTGAGGAAACTGAGGATTCTTTTGTCGGTAATGCACGGATTAAGGCACACTTTTCTGCAAAAATGAGTAATTTGCCATCATTGGCTGATGACAGTGGGATTACCATTGACGCTCTAAACGGTGCTCCAGGGGTATATACCGCCGATTGGGCAGAAACTTCGGGAGGAAGGGACTTCGTATATGCTATGGAGAAAACTCATAATGCACTAAGTGAGGTTGATGCAGCATATCCAAGATCTGCGCAGTTTCGGTGTACCTTAGTTTTAGCATGGCCCGACGGTCATGATGAAGTTTTTGAAGGACTGATAGAGGGTTCTTTGGTGTGGCCTATGCGGGGAGAAAATGGTCACGGCTATGATCCAATTTTTTTACCTAACGGCTACAGTGAAACGTTTGGAGAAATGGACCGTTGGGAGAAGAATAAAATCAGCCACCGCGCTGACGCTTTTTCAAAATTATTATCTGGCTGTTTTTAATTGGAACAAGACTGGAAAAATGGTGGCTTTGGAATTTATATACACTGGCCTTTTTGTGAGTCCAAATGCCCATATTGTGACTTTAATAGCCATGTATCGCTAGAGATTGACCAAAAAGCCTGGCTCAAGGCATATCTAAAATGCCTTGAAAATGCTTCAAGAAAGACGACGCCAAGGCTACTTAACACGATATTTTTCGGAGGCGGCACTCCCAGCCTAATGAATCCCGAAGTGGTGTCTGAAATTATCGATAAAATTAAATCTCTTTGGACTGTTTCAAATGAGTTAGAAATAACTTTAGAGGCTAATCCGTCTTCCGTTGAGGCTATTAAATTTAAAGACTACCAACTCGCCGGTATCAATAGACTATCTGTTGGAGTACAGGCCCTAAATAATATAGATTTGAAAAGACTTGGACGCTTACACTCTGCAACCGAGGCGATTAATGCAATAGAAATTTCAAATTCTATTTTCAGTCAGACAAGTTTTGATCTTATCTACGCCAGGCAAGAGCAAACAGTTGATGAATGGTCCGCCGAGCTTGAAAGAGCACTTAGATTGCAAACCGGCCATATTTCTCTTTACCAATTGACTATTGAACAAGGTACTGCTTTCGATAGTTTGTACAAGAAAGGTAAACTCAGAGGGCTTCCAACGGATGATCACTCTGCGACCCTTTATGAGCTAACCCAAAGCCTGTGTGACAAATATAATTTGCCCGCGTATGAAGTGTCCAACCACGCAAAACCTGGGTCCGAAAGTAAACATAATCTAATTTATTGGAAGTATGGTGACTATTTAGGGATTGGGCCAGGGGCACACGGTCGTGTAACTGTCGATAACAAAAAAATTGCCACAGAGAGCGAGCGCAACCCTCAAAAATGGTTAAATGCTGTTATAAACGAAAAAATTTATGAAAATAATGCCAATATAGCACCTTTAGATCAGGCAAAAGAATATATTTTAATGGGTCTACGTATTGCCGAAGGAATATCTCTTTCAAGAGTGGAGAAGATTTGTGATCACAAAATAAAAGAACATAAAATTAGATACCTTTCTGATCTTGGGTTAATCACTATAGATGATGATAGGCTTTTCGTTAATACCTCTGGGCGACTAGTTTTAAACCAAATTATTAATAAGCTGACTGAGGATACTTTTTACTGACTCACTCTTCTCCAATTAAGAGATCACGAACTCGATCAAACTCTTCTAAAGTTTTGTACTTCAAAATTATACTACCATTTTCACCACCAGCACTGTGCTCTATGAAAACCCTCAAACCCAAAGCAGCAGACAACTCGTTCTCAATAGCCTTCGTATCCGTATCTTTATGTTTTAAAGTAGTTTTTTTCGGTTTTTGATTTAAGATCTTATTGTCTGACTTATTAAGTGAGCGCGCTAATTTCTCTGTCTCCCTTACTGACAGATTATCTGAGATTATCAACCTGGCGATTTTTATTGCCTCGTCAGATGAAACCAAAACCTTAGCATGACCAGCACTGATCTGCCCTGACACTAAATAACCTATTACTTCATCGGGTAAATTTAACAACCTTACGAGATTAGCAACATAACTTCTACTTTTTCCTAGAGCAGTAGAAACCTGTTCCTGGGTCCTTCCAAACTTTTCCATCAGCTGCTGATACCCACGAGCCTCCTCAATTGGATTCAATTCTTCACGTTGAATATTTTCGATAATTGCAACCTCAAGAACCTCATTATCTGAGAAATCTTTTACTATCACCGGCAAAGAGTCCAATTGCGCAAGCTGAGCTGCTCGCCACCTTCTTTCCCCAGCTACTATTTCAAACCCATCGGCATTTGATTTTTTTCTAACAATGAGCGGTTGAACGATACCCCTCTCTTGAATGCTCTTTGATAGCTCTCTCAAGCCTTCATCACTAAAAGTTCGACGGGGCTGTTCCGGATTTGGGAAGATGTTTATTATTGGTTCACTACGATATCCTGATCTATCAACCACCATAGAATCTGATGACATCTCTGTATCAGCCAAGCCTGAAACATCAGCAATGAGAGAACTGAGGCCCCTCCCTAAGCCCTTGTTTTTATTAGTTTTATTATTCATAATGGTTACCCAAAATTTGCATTAAATACTTTTATTATTTTTTAAAAACTCTTTAGCTAATCTTCTATAAGCCTGCGCCCCCCGGGATCTAGGCTCGTAAGTCAAAACGGGCACAGAGTGCGATGGCGCCTCACTTACTCTAACATTTCTTGGTATCACTGTCTTAAAAACAAGTTCGCCCAAGTTTTCTCTGGCATCTTTCTCAACTTGCTGACTTAAATTATTACGTCGATCAAACATTGTTAGTACGACACCCTCAAACCGAAGCCCAGTGTTTACAGACTTTCTGACCTCTCGGACAGACAGCATTAGTTGTGACAGTCCTTCCAAAGCAAAGAATTCACTCTGCAAAGGTATAAGAACAGAATCTGAGACAACCATTGCATTAATAGTTAATAGGCTCAACGAAGGCGGACAGTCCACAAAAATAAAATCATAATTACCCGCCAAGGTCTTGTCATCAACCAAAGCCCTGGAAAGAGCAGTACTGTGATGTGATGTTTTAATTAACTCTATATCCGCTGAGCTAAGGTCTACTGTTGACGGCACAATATCGAGGCCCTCCATGGAGGTAGGCAAAATTGCGCTAGAAATAGCTGCTTCTGCCAAGAGGACATCATAGACAGTTAGGTTCCTCTGCTCATAATCGATTCCAAGACCTGTCGACGCATTTCCCTGAGGGTCTAAGTCGATAATAAGTACTTTTTTTCCTAGCTCCACAAGAGCTGCGCTCAAATTTATTGTGGTTGTGGTCTTCCCAACACCGCCTTTTTGATTTGTAACAGCTACCACCTTAAAGTCATTGTTGGTACTACTATTAGACACCTTTAATACCTCTTAGAGCCAATATAACTGACCCTTCATGCAATTTACTTTTAACAGCGTCAAAATCAAAAATCCAATTTTTTTGGGCTTCAAACACCTCTGACTCCCAACTTTCGCCTTTTGCGAAAACCGCCAAACCATCTTTTTTCAAATGTTTTTCAGCGTAAAAACATAGAGTCTTAAGAGGTGCGAGAGCTCTAGCACTTAAAACATCAGCCGACATCTTTGGCAACTCTTCTATTCGACTATTGTACACATCAACTTTTAGGCCGAGCTCTCTACAAACTGTTTTTAAAAATACAGATTTTCGAACATCTGCCTCTACAAGAGAGAGCCTGTTTGGTATACCAAGCTCATCTGATAAAATTGCAACAACCAGGCCTGGAAAACCACCACCACTCCCAAGATCAACCCATTTTCCAGTTTTTTCACCAAATAATGAAAAAAGTTGAGCACTATCTAGGATATGGCGACCCCAAAACTCTGGAAGAGTTGATTTAGAAACAAGGTTAATTTTGGAATTCCACTTAAAAAGCAGCTTTTCATAGTCTTTTAGCCTTGAATATGTTTCACGTGAAACATCAAGTCCGGGCAATAATTTTCTATCGCTCATGCGGAGGCAGCTTTGCCTAAAAACTTTATCTTGGCCATTACTAACATTAGGGCTGCGGGGGTAATCCCATCTATGTTGGAAGCTTGAAGCATGTTTTTTGGACGTGCCCTAGACAACTTCAGCCTTAACTCCGTGGATAGACCCTGAATCGAATTGTAATCTAAATCCATTGGAATTAAGACGCGCTCATCCTTTTTGATCGTATCAATATCTTTTCTTTGTCTATCTAAATAGTTAACATAAGTGGCGTCTTTTTGGATTTGTTTAAGCGTCTCCTCATCTATCTTTATCAGTTTGGGTTCTAACTTAAACAGATCCTTATAAGAAACATTTGGGAACGCTAGAACCTGCATAAGGGTTCTACGATTCCCATCTTGGCTAATAGAAATTCCATTTTGTGAAAGGGTTTTTGGTGTGTATGTTTGGTTTTCAAAAAGCTTTCTAGCCTTTTTTATCCTATTGATTTTATTTATAAAATTATCTTCTCTCTCTCTGCCTACACAGCCAATTTCAAGCCCTTTTGGAGTTAGCCTTTGATCCGCATTATCAGCCCTAAGCGACAATCTAAACTCTGCTCTCGATGTGAACATTCTGTAAGGCTCTGTGACACCCCGACAAACCAAATCATCAATCATAACACCAATGTAACTATCAGATCTAGAAAACTGCACCCCCTCAGAACCAAGAGAAACTAGCCCCGCGCTTAAACCCGCTACCAATCCCTGTGCTGCTGCCTCTTCGTAACCTGTGGTCCCGTTTATTTGTCCAGCCAAATAAAGTCCATCAATGCCCTTAACTGCCAATGTGCTATCAAGAGACCTTGGGTCAACATAATCATACTCAATGGCATATCCGGGCTGTAATATTGCCACGTCCTCTAGACCAACGATACTTCTTACATATTGTTCTTGCACCTCAACAGGCAAAGATGTCGAGATTCCATTCGGGTATACGGTATGATCTTTCAAACCTTCTGGCTCCAGGAATATTTGATGGGAATCTTTATCTGCAAACCTGACAATTTTATCTTCAATTGATGGACAGTAACGAGGTCCAACACCTTCTATTTTACCACCGTACACTGCTGATTTGTCTAGATTTTTTCTGATAATCTCGTGGGTTTTTTCATTTGTGTGAGTTACCCCGCAGGACACCTGAGGAACAACAGGAGCACTGTTTAAAAAAGAAAACATCACTGGCTCTTCATCACCGTGCTGCTTTTCAACTTTATCCCATGCTATAGTGCGCCCGTCTATTCTGGGGGGCGTACCTGTTTTTAATCGCCCAATATCTAAACCTAAGTCTTTAATTCTATCCGCTAACAAATTTGACGCCTTGTCCCCCACGCGACCACCAGAACGATTATCTGTACCTATATGAATTCGGCCATTTAAAAAAGTCCCTGAAGTAATAACCACAGAATGGGCGGATAGCTCCACTCCGTCCGCAAGCATAACACCACAGACACGGTAACCATCTACCAGTAGATCAACAACTTCTCCCTCAACCAAATGCAGGCCCTTAATGCCTAATAGACGCATGCTCATCGAAAATTGATATAGCTTTCTATCAGCTTGGGCTCTTGGACCTTGTACTGCTGGACCCTTTTTTTTATTTAACAACCTAAACTGTATACCCGCATCATCGGCGGCCAGAGCCATCAAGCCACCTAGAGCGTCTATTTCCCGCACCAGATGTCCTTTTCCCAAACCACCTATCGCCGGGTTACAAGACATTATTCCAATGTCTGAGCTTTTCATTGTTACTAATGCTGTATTAGCGCCTATACGGGCTGCTGCCGCTGCTGCTTCACAGCCAGCATGCCCTCCACCGATAACAACTACGTCATACTGTTTCACGTGAAACACCTATTTACCGAGACAAAAACTTGAGAAAACTTCATCTAAAACGTCTTCTACACCGATTCTTCCAATTAAGCTATCTAGTGCAGATGTTGCAGCTCTTATTTCTTCTGCTGTTATATCATAATATTCTGGCCCATCCCTTAATGAGACGACTGCATTGCCTAAAAACTTCTTAGCATTAACCATTGAACTTTTGTGCCGCTCACGAGTTGCAATGCCTACATATTGTGCTTTATCATTCAATATATCCCAGATGTTGTTTTTTAACCTATCTATACCGGCACCAGTTTTTCCTGAAACACCACCTCTATTTCCCTGATCATCCTTTGCAATACAAGTTATATCCGTGTCTCTCCTTTTTAACTCCGATGGGTACTCTCCATCCTCAGTCAAAACTATCCGGAGATCACTCAAACTTGATCTCTCTAAGGCTCGGCTAATACCGATCTCTTCTACCCTATCGTCTGATTTACGTATTCCTGCCGTATCCAATATAGTTACTGGCAGGCCACGCAAATCGAGCTTTACCTCTATTACATCTCTAGTCGTACCACTAACGTTTGAGGTGATTGCTGCGTCTCTGCCAACCAAATAGTTAAGTAATGTTGACTTTCCTAAGTTAGGCGCACCCACAATCGCTACTTCGAAACCTGAACGTATTCTTTCTGCTGTCTGAACACCAATAATTTCTTTATCTAGGTCGCTGAGCACCATATTAATTAGTTTTTCAACTTCCGATGTAACTTCTTCAGGAACTTCTTCATCGGCAAAATCTAATGTTGCTACTAATAATGCTCCAGCTTTTACGAGCTTTGCCCTCCACTCTTTAGTTTTTTCACCCAGCGCACCGTTAAAAATTCTTGCAGCCTGTTTATGTTGTGCGTCTGTTTCTGCATCTATAAGATCTGCCAAGCCCTCTACTTGAGCTAAATCAATTTTGCCATTTTCAAGAGCGCAACGAGTAAATTCTCCAGCTTCTGCAGGTCTTAAGCCTTTGAAATTACATAATAATTTAATTACTGACGATACGACTGCACTCGAACCATGCAAATGAAATTCTACTACATTTTCTCCCGTGAAACTATAAGGTTTGTTAAATATAAGTATAAGTGCTTGATCTATAAAATGATTATCAGAATCATAGATCACTCTTAGATTTGGTTGCTTTTCCTTTAATTTTGATTTTGTGAGCTTCTCGGCAACATTAATTGCAAGAGGCCCAGACAGCCTTACTATTGATATACCGGCTTTACCGGGTGCGGATGCAAGTGCGAATATAGTATCCAATTAGCATTCTCTTATTGGGCTAAGTATTCATCGAATCAAAAAATTCTGCATTTGTTTTAGTTTGTTTTAGTTTAGATAATAAAAACTCTATTCCGTCTGTCGTCCCCATAGGGTTCAGTATTCGTCTAAGCACAAAAGTTTTCTGCAAATCTAGCTTGTCAATTAATAGATCCTCTTTTCTTGTACCAGATTTTAATATGTCAATCGCGGGGAAAACTCTCTTATCAGCTACTTTACGGTCTAAAACAATTTCACTGTTACCTGTACCCTTAAATTCTTCAAAAATAACCTCATCCATTCTGGAACCTGTGTCGATTAATGCGGTTGAAATAATAGTTAATGAACCACCCTCTTCTATATTTCTTGCCGCACCAAAGAACCTTTTTGGCCTTTGAAGAGCATTTGCATCTACACCACCTGTTAAAACTTTACCCGAAGACGGTATTACAGTATTAAAGGCCCTGCCAAGTCTAGTTATAGAATCCAGTAAAATAACGACATCACGCTTGTGCTCAACAAGACGCTTAGATTTTTCTATTACCATTTCAGAAACTGCGACGTGCCGCGTAGCAGGCTCATCAAATGTGGAAGATATTACCTCTCCTTTAACTGACCTCTGCATATCGGTAACTTCTTCTGGTCGCTCATCGATTAGCAACACAATCAAATAACATTCTGGATGGTTTTTTTCTATGCTATGCGCGATGTTTTGCAAAATGACGGTCTTTCCTGTTCTGGGCGGTGCTACAATTAATGACCGTTGACCTTTACCTATTGGTGCGACTAGATCTATTACTCTGGCTGATCTATCCTTAACCGTAGGATCTTCAATCTCCATCGTTAAACGTTCATCTGGGTAAAGTGGTGTAAGATTATCAAATGCAATTTTATGTTTTGCTTTTTGCGGATCTTGAAAATTTATTTGGTTGACACCAACGATAGCAAAATAGCGCTCATTTTCATCCGGCGCTTTGATCATACCTTCTACTGTGTCACCAGTTCTCAACGAAAACTGACGTATAATTTCTGGGGATACATATATATCGTCTGGACCGGGAAGATAATTTGCCTCAGGTGCTCTTAGAAAACCAAACCCATCTTGTAATACTTCTAGTACTCCTTCTCCAAAAACTTCCCAACCTTCATCCGCTCGCTCTCTAAGAATTTGAAACATCATTTCGCCTTTACGCATAGTAGAAGCGTTCTCTATTTCTAGCTCTTCTGCCATTGATAAAAGGTCTTTAGGACTCTTTGATTTAAGGTCAGATAAATTCAATTTTTGAGCAGACATCATGTACCCTCTCAAGCAGTGTAATTTTGAAGTTTGTATCCAGAACAGGATATGTTCCCGTAATGAAATTTTTTATTTAAGTCAATAAAAGTTAATATTTCAGTACTACAGATACTATTATTATTACTAGTAGAATTGTTGGAACTTCATTCAGTAACCTATATTGTTTACCTGACAAAGTATTATTATTGATTTTAAAATCGCTGATTTTTAATCCTAACCAAATATTAAATATAGTCATAACTATTATCGCTAATAATTTTACCCAAACCCACATGTGCGAAAAATCTATGATACCAGGAGTAGCTGCTAATAAAAAACCACAAATCCATGATACGATCATAGCAGGTGTCATAATAAAAGAATGGAGCTTTTTCTCCATGATAAGAAAGACCTCATTAATTTGATCTTTGCCATCAGAACGCTCGACATGATAAACAAGAATTCTTGGTAAATAAAATAAACCAGCCATCCAGGATATCACTGATATCAAATGGAGAGATTTTATCCACGGATATAGTACGATTAATATATCGTTCATATTAACATCACTTATTCTTTACAAATAAAATATTAATATAAAAGAGTAGTTTTAGTAATAGATAAAAGGGAAATGGTGGATTAAATTTTATCAAGAACATATTAACAAGTCTGTTAAAAAATAAATGTTATAAAAAATTATATAAAATTAGTAAGTTAAATACTTTTCCACAAGAAAATAAACAAAAAAATTATACTTTAATTTATCCTTATCCACTGTATATAAATCTATCATAAAATAAAAAAAAAGATTAAAAAGTTTAAAACAAAACAGAACTTTTGAAACATCCTTAGATATTAAAGATTTATTAACATGACATGTGGGATAGTATTAGCATCAAAATCTCAAATCAGATCATTACTTATGGAGAAAGCAGGTATTGAGTTCAGTACTGTTGATCCAGCGATAGATGAGAAAGAAGTGAAGCTATCTTATATCAGTAATAACTATCCTGCACGTGATATAGCAGACGTACTAGCAGATATGAAGGCGAGGAAAATATCAAACAGATTTTCTGATAGCATAGTTATAGGCTGCGATCAAATTTTAGACTTTAACAGTAAAATACTATCTAAAGCGAAAGACCAGGAAGAGTTAATTCATCAACTTAAACAGCTTCAAGGAAATAAACATAAGCTACATTCTGCGTGTGTAGTTTATAAAGCGCAAAAACCTGAATGGCGTTTCATTGGATCAGTAAGTATGACCATGCGGAATTTATCAGATCGGTATATATCAAAATATGTTCAAGATAACTGGGATGATATAAAACATAGTGTGGGCGGCTATCAAATTGAAAATTCAGGTATTTCTCTTTTTTCAAAAATAGATGGAGATTATTTTAGCGTGCTAGGTTTACCAATAATACAATTAATAGACCACCTATTAAATCGAGGAGTAATAGAGCAGTGAGCTTATCTCCTATACCAGTGGCAGCAGTATTAGGTCATCCCATAAACCATTCTAAATCACCCAAACTTCATAATTATTGGTTGTCATTATTTAATATAGGTGGCTACTACATACCACTTGATATAGATCCAAGAAATTTCGAAAACAGCATTCGAGCTCTCATTGATTTAGGTTTCGTAGGAGCCAATGTGACGATACCTTACAAGGAGAAAGTATTAAAAATAGCAGATAAAATTTCTGATAGAGCAGCAATAATTGGTGCGGCTAATACTCTTACATTTTTACAAGATGGCAGAATTTATGCTGACAATACAGATGGTTATGGATTTTTACAAAATATAAAGTGCAAATATAATGATTGGTCGGCCGGCGAAGGTACATCGGTTGTATTCGGGGCAGGTGGGGCGTCACGCGCAATACTGGGGGCACTAATTGAAGATGGAGCAAATGAAGTAATACTTGCAAACAGAACAAGATCTAGAGCAGATCAGCTAAGGTCTGATTTTGGAGCTAAAATTAAAGTTGTAGATTGGACGAAAGTCCAGAATTATCTCAGTGATGCATCGACTGTTATAAACGCAACATCACTTGGTATGGACGGTAAAGAAGAGCTTCCAATTTCGTTGCAGGGGTTGAGAAAAAACACTCTTGTTACAGACATAGTGTATACCCCCCTTAACACACCCCTTTTAGAAAATGCAGCAAAAAGAGGCTGTCGTACAGTAGATGGCTTGGGAATGTTAATCCATCAGGCCATACCTGGGTTTGAACGTTGGTTTGGGGTGAAGCCAGACGTTTCAGAAAATTTGCGCGAATTGTTGATCAGCCAATGATAAAGATTGGGCTAACAGGTTCCATAGGAATGGGCAAAACAACCACAGCAGGTATTTTTGTAAAACATGGTTGTGCGCTCTGGGATGCTGATAAAACCGTTCATAAACTATATTCAAAAGGTGGTATAGCAGTGAAAGCTGTATCTAAGTTATTCCCCACATCAGTAGAAAACGGTTCGATTTCAAGGAATAAGTTAAAGGTGCTTTTGAAAAAGCAGCCTGAAAAACTTAAAGAGTTGGAAAAAATTGTATATCCTCTCATACAAGCTGATAGACAAGACTTTCAAAATCAAAATACCGCTGACATAGCAGTTTTTGATATACCGCTTTTATTTGAAACTGGCCTGGATAAAGAAATGGATAAAACGGTATGTGTTTTTACTAGTGCGAAAAATCAAATAGAAAGATTAAAAAAGAGAACTGATAATATTGATAACTATTACAAAGAATTGATTTCAAAACAAATGCCCAGTGAAGAAAAATGCAAACTTTCTGACTTTACCATTGAGACAACATCTCATGAAAAGGTTGAAGAAAAAGTACTGGAAATACTCAATATGTTGCGAGTTTAATATAATGAGAGAGATAGTCTTAGATACGGAAACCACTGGCTTGGATCCAGAAGATGGACACCGGATAGTAGAAATTGGAGCAGTGGAATTAATGAACCACGTTCCCACAGGAAAAGAATATCATCAATATATTAATCCACTTATGGCTATGCCGGATCAAGCGTTTGCGATACACGGGTTAAGCGATGAGTTTCTTTCCAACAAACCAAAATTTTCAGAAATCGTTAATCAATTCTTGGAGTTTATAGGATCAGCGAAGTTAGTTATTCATAATGCTATTTTCGATATGAAGTTCATTAATGCAGAATTAATAAAGTGTGAAAAAGAAGAGATACCATTTGACAGAGCGACAGATACACTAGCTATCGCACGAAAAAAATATCCAGGATCACCCGCTTCGTTAGATTCTCTTTGTAGAAGGTTTAAAATTGATAATTCAGCGAGAGTGGTACACGGCGCATTGCTTGATAGCCAAATTTTAGCGGAAGTATATTTAGAGTTGGTTGGAGGAAAACAACCCGATTTCACGCTAAATATTACTGATGTTGAACATGGAAATAGTAGTAACCCCGGAAAAGCAAAGAGAATACGTGAAAGGGCTGAAAATTTGAAACCAAGGATAACAAAAGACGAAGAAAATAGACATAGAAAATTTATTAAGCAGCTTGGGGACCATTCAATGTGGTCAGAAATTTTAAAGGCGTAGCACCCCCTAGTGTTTCACTTTAGATCCATTTTTTTCTTTTGCATTTTTTCTCCTGTCTATTTCTTGCCTGTATAATTTTAAGAAATCTATGTTTTCTAAATTTAGTGGTGGAAAACCACCATCACGAGTAACATCACTCACGATTCTGCGAAGAAATGGAAACAACATTCTGGGGCATTCTATAAGTAAATATGGGTGTAATTGATCGTCTGGGACATTTTCGATTTGAAAGACGCCGCCGTAATCTAGCTCCAATACAAAGAGAATATTATTTGTATTTTTAGATTTACTATCAACGCGAAGTTTTATTATTACGTCAAACTGTTTATCTGTCGTACGCTTTTTTGCGTCTATGTTTACATTAACTTGTATTTCTGGGTTCAACTCACCATCGACCCCCTTTTGTGCAAGAATGTTCTCAAAGGAGAGGTCTCTTACATACTGCGCAAGAATATTCATTTTTGGCGGTGTTATTTCATCTGTTTTCTTAGCCATTAAATTCTCCTGTCGAGCAATACTATAATCTGATTACTCTATAAGATTTCAGTCTTTAGGGTTTGTATTTTTTTTCCAAGGTGATCCATCATTAGGTGTGATATCTTTATATTCTGCATCATAAATTGTTCTGTTTTGATATGAAGTACCCTCATCAAAACGACCCACGTGAATAAATTTTTTTTCAAGTTTTCTAAACAGCCAATATCGAAAATTTGGGATAAGTAAAAGGAAACCAATAAAATCTGTGAAAAAGCCTGGTGTAAGCAATAATGCTCCCGCAAAAAGAACTAATACACCATGCCCAATAGGTTCGGAAGGGTCCTCCAATCTTCCCGCTTTTCGTTTGAACAAATCGAAGAGTTGTGAGGCTTGTTGTTTAACAAACACAGTTCCTGCAATGGCTGTAATTAATATAATAAAAACTGTTGGCATTAGGCCAATTGTACCGCCTACCTTAATGAATAAGACGATCTCAATTACTGGTACTGTAAAAAATAGAAGAAAAAGCCACATCTAATTTATTATCCTTAATTCACTTTAGTGGACATTAACACCTTTAGCACCTACATAAGTAGTTGAAAGTAAAATTACCACTATCGCACTGATCAGGAGCGTGAAATGAGTCCAGCAATTATTGAAATTCTTGTTTTAGCAGGAATAGCCATTTTTTTGGTTTTAAGATTAAAGAATGTACTGGGTACCCGCGAAGGCTTTGAAAAACCTCCGTTACAAGATGCTGCTCCTTCCAAAAACGCTAGAGATTTTCGCGTAATTGATGGCGGTGAAGATACGGACATTACTGACAATGTTGACAAAAAAAGTCCATCTGCTGAAGCTTTGGCGCGCATGAAAAAAGTAGACGCAGATTTTATGGTGAATGATTTTTTGACTGGGGCAAGGTCCGCATATGAAATGATACTAATGGCATTTGAAAATGGTGATTTAAAAGATGTTGAGAGCTTCCTTGACGAAGATGTGAAAGACGCATTTCAGCAAGTAATCGATATGCGAGCAAAAAAGAAGCTGAAGGTTGAGGCAGAGTTTTATGGGATAAGAGAACTTAGCTTAAAAAATGCAGACTTTGATGATAAAACTAATGTAGCAGAACTTTCCGTTGCATTTACGGGAGAGCTTTCTTCAGTTGTGAAAAATAAAGATGGTGAGATTGTGGAGGGTGATGCTAAACAGGTAAAACGTCAGCGAGACACATGGACGTTCTCTCGTGATTTATCATCATCTGATCCGAATTGGCTCCTTGTTGCCACAAGTAGTTAGAATAATTATTCAACTGTGTAGTGAGGCCAACTTCATAAGTCTCTGGGTGCAAAGTCATGAAAAGGAGAAAACTTAGTCTGGAAGAAACAAAGCTTTGGGAAAAAGTAGCCAAGTCTACTCTACCCCTTAACGATAAAACTCTGACTGAAAGTGACATTAGCTCGGGTCAAATTAGTCCAAAAAATAGTAAACCCACCAATGCCCCCCCTAAGAGAGCCCTCAGGCCGCAATTAAATGAAAATATAGCTATCAAAAAAGGGTTCGTTTCAACTGGTGCTCAAAAAGTAAAAATGGATATGAAGGCTTTTGACAAGCTGAAAAAAGGCATGCTCGAACCAGAGGCGTGGCTGGATCTTCACGGCATGACACTAGAACAAGCATATCCAGCCTTATTAAATTTTATAGTTTCTTCTCACAATAGACAGAAAAGACTGGTATTGGTAATAACAGGAAAAGGTAAAAACTCTGATCCTGGTTATGTTATTCCGCAACGCAATGGGGTGCTCAGATCGCAGGTTCCTCTTTGGTTAAAGGAACCAAGGTTGTCTAATTTAATACTCCAAGTCGAAAAGGCGCACCAAAGACACGGTGGCTATGGTGCTTTATATATATACCTACGCCGTAGTAGGCCATAATAGACAGATTGAAGAACTCTCTAGTTTATAAAATTTAACTTATGTAAAAGATTTTTCGTTGTATCGATCGATCTTAAAATATATAGCACAGGAAATTATTGGAGAAACATATGTCAAATTCAGAGCTGGTAAATTCTATAGAAGCTGCTTGGAATGTTCGAGAAGAAATAACCCCTTCAACAACTGGTGAAACGAGAAAAGCTATTGAAGCAACTTTATCTGCTCTTGATACTGGAAGTTTACGTGTTGCTGAGAAAAATGACAAAGGTGATTGGATCGTAAACCAATGGGCAAAAAAGGCCGTTTTGCTCGGCTTTAGACTTAAAGATATGGAGGTACACGAGGGTGGCCCGCAGAACTCAGGTTGGTGGGACAAAGTTGATAATAAGTTCAAAGGATGGAACACTAAAGATTGGAAAGAAGCAGGTTTTAGAGCTGTACCAAGTTGTGTTGTAAGACGTTCTGCATATATAGCGCCAGGAGTTGTTCTAATGCCTTCATTTGTAAATCTTGGTGCATATGTAGATACAGGAACAATGGTAGACACATGGGCTACGGTTGGCAGTTGTGCCCAAATAGGTAAGAACGTACATTTATCTGGAGGTGTTGGTATCGGTGGCGTATTAGAGCCAATGCAGGCCTCTCCGACAATAATAGAAGATAATTGTTTTATAGGTGCCCGTTCCGAAGTGGTAGAAGGTGTAATCGTTCGAGAGGGTTCAGTTTTTGGGATGGGAGTTTACATAGGGCAATCGACCAAAATAGTAGATCGAGAAACAGGAGAGGTAATGTATGGAGAAGTTCCTCCTTATTCAGTAGTCGTTTCTGGTTCAATGCCAAGCAAAAATAACATAAGTTTATACTGTGCAGTGATTGTTAAAAGAGTTGATGAGAGAACCCGTAGCAAAACGGGAATTAATGAACTTCTCCGTGATTAATAATTTATAGAATTACACCTTTTGGTATGACGGCTCCTAGTCTACCACTCGTACAGCACCCTTAGAAGCAGATGTCGTTAATGCAGCATATGCTTTAAGGGCAGTGGTCACCTTCCGCTTACGTTTCTTTTTGGGTATCCAGCCGTTTTTATCTTGTTGAATACGACGTTTAGCAAGTGTTTCATCAGAAACATTTAAATGAATTTTTCTTTCAGGTATGTTGATTTGAACTTCATCACCAGTTTCTACCAGCCCAATTGTGCCGCCCTCTGCCGCTTCTGGTGAAACATGTCCTATCGATAAACCAGAGGTGCCGCCGGAAAAACGCCCATCTGTAACAAGTGCGCAAGCAGAGCCAAGACCTTTCGACTTTAAATAGCTGGTAGGATAGAGCATTTCTTGCATTCCTGGTCCCCCACGAGGTCCTTCATGTCTAATTATTACGACGTCTCCTGATTTAACCTTTCCTGTCAGTATGTCATTGACAGCATCATCTTGGCTTTCAACAACATAAGCTGGGCCAGTAAATTTTAATATTTTTTCATCAACACCAGCTGTTTTAACGATACAGCCGTCTTCTGCTAAATTTCCATAAAGCACAGCAAGACCACCATCTTGTGAGAAGGCCTTTTCCTTACTGCGAATAACACCCTTCGCTCTATCAAGATCGAGTTTTTCAAAGCGGCGACTTTGTGAAAATGCTGTTTGGGTCGGAACGCCTCCTGGTGCGGCTTTATAGAAAGATAAAGCTTTCTCATCAGTTGTTTGAGAAATATCCCAAACCTTAAGGGCGTCAGATAATGTTTTGCTATGAACCGTCGGCAAGCTTGTATCAATGAGGCCAGCTCGGTCTAGTTCGCCCAAAATTGCCATTATACCGCCCGCTCTGTGTACATCTTCCATATGAACATCAGATTTTGCTGGAGCAACCTTACATAAAACAGGTACTTTTCTAGATAACCGATCTATATCATCCATTGTAAAACCAACGTTGCCTTCATATGACGCCGCTAATAGGTGGAGAACAGTATTGGTCGACCCACCCATGGAAATATCCAGCGTCATTGCATTTTCGAATGCCTTAAAAGAAGCAATGGACCGTGGTAAAACGGATGTATCACCCTTTTCATAACAACGTTTAGCTATTTCAACTATTATTCTACCGGCGTTCAGAAAAAGATTTTGTCGGTCCGAATGAGTTGCTAAAACTGATCCATTTCCAGGTAGTGAAAGCCCTAAAGCTTCTGTAAGACAGTTCATTGAGTTTGCAGTGAACATTCCAGAGCAAGATCCGCATGTTGGGCATGCAGATCGCTCAACTTCTGCAACTTCTTCGTCAGAATATTTTTCGTCTGCAGCGTAAACCATTGCATCAACTAAATCTAATGCCTTTTCTTTGCCGTCCCAAATTATTTTGCCGGCCTCCATTGGTCCGCCGGAAACAAAAACAGCTGGTATATTGAGACGCATCGCTGCCATCAGCATTCCAGGGGTAATTTTATCACAATTGGAAATGCAAACCATTGCATCTGCACAATGCGCATTCACCATATATTCAACCGAGTCGGCTATAACTTCCCGCGATGGTAGAGAGTAAAGCATCCCATCATGACCCATGGCAATTCCATCATCGACGGCAATAGTATTAAATTCCTTAGCGACGCCGCCAGATTTTTCTATTTCACGAGCTACCATTTGGCCCAAATCTTTGAGGTGAACATGGCCTGGAACAAATTGTGTGAACGAGTTTACCACAGCGATAATTGGTTTACCAAAATCATCATCTTTCATTCCCGTGGCACGCCATAAGCCTCGTGCCCCAGCCATATTTCTTCCATGAGTGGAGGTTCTAGATCGGTACATGGGCTTTCCTTTTAATTACCTTTTTATGCATTATTGAATAATTTTAATATTCGCAACTAAATTGAAATTCAAACTATTCAAGAAGCATTATATAGATTTCCGGATACACGTAATTTTTATGTCAGTAAAATTTAGTATATGATATCTAAATGTAATATCGATGAAATTAACAAACCCCTGGTTTATGAAAAAAATTATTGATAAAAATAGAAAACAGCGCGCGATATTTACTTTAGAGGTAAGTCTAGGTCGATCAAAAAATGATGGTCTTCCAAGAAACTCTATTGGTGCGACATTAATTTGTTATTCTACTGGAATTGATGAAGAAGAAGCGGTTCGAGAAGCAGTTGCAACGTTGAAGCGTTCTAATATGTCTCCACTGAATGTAGTTGGCTATGGTTCAATTGAAGAAAGATTGAAAAATGGACATGAAATTGATCTGGAGGAAAACAAAATCATGTTGCGCGCCCTAAATGAAAACTCTGTCATAGTAGCTGATGTTATGCCCTTATTTGGAAATGAAACAGAGGAAGACATAGTAAATTGAGACGTATCATATTTTTTGATCTAGATGGGACATTGACGGACGCTGGGCCGGGAATAAAGGCATGCATTAACTATGCTCTTGATAAAATGAAACTAGAAAAGCTTGGACCTGAAAGTGACTGGGTAGTGGGACCATCTCTTTGGGGCACATTTAATAAGCTAGGTGTTCCGGAGGAAGATTTAAATTACGCTGTTGATTTGTATCGAGAGCGATACGATGTAAAAGGATATATCGAAAATAGTGTCTATACTGGTATTCCAGAGCAGCTTTCGGAATTAAAATCGATGGGTTATATGCTTGGTGTTGCAACATCAAAGCCAACTGCTTCGGCTATTTCCATATTAGAGTATTTTCAGCTATCAAGATATTTCTCATATCAGTTTGGTTCTAATCTGGATGGCTCATTATCTGATAAGTCCAGCTTATTGCAACATGCATTAAGTACTACAGGTTCTCAACCCAGCGATGCTTTAATGATAGGTGACAGACGATACGATATTATTGGTGCAAAATCTAACTTGATTAAATCTATAGGAGTGAGCTATGGATATGGATCAATAAATGAGTTGAGAGCAGCAGGAGCCGACTGCCTGATTAAAGAAACAAGGGAGCTGGCCACAGTGGTAAATAAACTGTTACCAATTTAGGTGAAATTATGAATGAAATTGATCCTGTAAACCTTACAGCTGAACTCATAAAATGTCCGTCCGTAACACCAAAAGAAGCGGGGGCAATTACTTTGATAGAGGATTTGCTAAATAAAAATGGATTTATATGCTCTCGAATTAGCCGTGCGGGAGTAGAAAATCTTTTTGCTCGCTGGGGTTCGGGGAGAGCTGAAAGAAGTTTCGGTTATAATGGGCATACGGATGTAGTGCCGGTTGGAAATGCAGAGTCATGGTCAGTAGACCCTTTTGGGGCTGAGGTGAAGGATGGCTATTTATTTGGTCGAGGTGCCACCGATATGAAGTCGAGTGTCGCGGCATTTGTCGCGTCAGCCATAGATTTTGTATCAAAAAATCCGCCAAATGGTTCTATCGTTATTACTATTACGGGAGATGAAGAAGGGGAAGCTAAAAACGGAACGGCTGCAATTCTAGATTGGATGCAGAAAAATAATGAAAAAATAAGCCATTGTTTGGTGGGTGAGCCGACTTGTCCGGATTACCTCGGTGAAATGGTAAAGATTGGGCGTAGGGGATCAATTACAGCAAGGTTTTGTGTTAAGGGTCTGCAAGGGCACACCGCTTATCCACAGCTAGCAATAAATCCGCTTAATGCACTTGTGCAGTTAATGCATTCTCTTAGTGAAGAAAGTTTGGATATTGGCTCCAAACATTTTGATGCGTCGACCCTAGTCATAACTTCCATTGATACTGGAAATTCTGCAACCAATGTAATTCCAGAAATGGCAAAAGCCGTGATTAATATAAGGTTCAATGATAATCATACCAGTGAGTCTATAAAAAAATGGTTGGAAAGAACTTCAAAAGACTTTGCTGAAAAAACTGGGACAGAAATTACAGTTGATACGCATACGTCCGGGGAAAGCTTTTTGACACCTCCAGGGCAGTTATCTGACATAATTTGCAATTCTATCCAGCAAGAACTTGGGGTTAAACCGTCTTTGTCGACGACGGGTGGAACTTCTGATGCAAGATTTATAAAGAACATCTGCCCTGTCGTGGAATTTGGGCTAGTGGGAAAGACTATGCATGCAATTGATGAGAGGGTTGAGATAAGTCAAATCCGCAATTTAAAGAAAGTCTATACTCGCATTTTGGAAAATTATTTTGCCGAAATATAAACCAACTTTGGTGGTTATGGTAAAAGAACCAAGACCTGGGAAAGTCAAAACACGGTTGGGAAATGATATCGGAATGATTGAATCTGCTTGGTGGTATAGACATCAAAGTTTATCGCTTATACGAAATGTTGTACACCCTAAGTGGGAAACTGTAATTGCTGTTTCTCCAGATATTGAGGGACAAAATAGTAGGATTTGGCCTTCTGAATTGATGCGGATCTCCCAGGGAATGTCAGGGTTGGGAGAAAGAATGCTCAAGATATTAGATAGTTTTCGCGTTGGTCCGATTTGTATAATTGGTTCTGATATTCCAGATGTAAGTAAGGAAAAGATAGATCGGGCTTTTAAGATTTTACGTAGGAACGAGTACGTTTTAGGACCTACTTTCGATGGCGGGTTTTGGCTTTTTGGTGCAAAAAAAATTAGGAAGATATCAAAAAAAACTTTCACAAAAGTGCGGTGGTCATCAAACTATGCTTTCGACGATACTATAAAAACTTTGGAAACTGACAGATGGGCTGCTTGTGATGTGCTACGTGATATCGACAACGGCATCGATTATGACACTATACAAAAAAAAACATCCTAATTTCGTCTTGGCTAGGCGATTCATCGATTTTGTATTATGAAAATACGGCCTGGATAAATGAAAATCATACGTTATCTAAAGGATAGTACAGGGTTTAAGTTTATACCCATATCGGCTGAGAGAAAAATATTGGATTCTTTGTGAAGACTAATAAAGCTCATAATTCTTCAAAGACTATGGATAAAATTCTCATTTTACAAGTTATGGCGCCAACCAGCGATGGTGAGATTTTTGCACGTCCCGTTTCTTGGGAAGAGGCCGGAGACGAGCCAATCGTTTATATTGAGCATGATAAGTTCACGGGTCTCTTATCCTATGGCGACCGAATTCTGACTCGGATTAAACCCGTCAATTCTAACAATTTCGACTATGTTGGAAAGATTATAAAGAAAATAGACGATAATTCTCAAACAAAACTTGGAATTTTCCAAATTACGCCAAATGGACCGAGAGTTAAATCGATAGATAAATCTGGCAAAGATTGGTTGGTAGAGTTGGACAAAGGTGTGGTTATTGAAGATGGAGAATTAGTTGAATTCAGTAAAATTGACTCTGGAAGAAGAATTCGCTCTGAAAAGGTTAGAGTTTCTGAAAGGTTGGGCGATCCTTCTGCTCCAAAATCTGTATCTCTTATTGCAATTCACCAACATAAGATTCCCAATATTTTTCCAGAAGATGTACTTCTTCAGTCTAAAAAAGCCTCCTTTTTACAAAATAAAAAATGGGACGATTATTCGCACGTGCCCTTTGTCACGATTGATCCTAAAGACGCCCGTGATCATGACGATGCTTGTTATGCAAAACCGGATGACGATCCAAAAAATATTGGTGGTCATTTAATATGGGTAGCTATAGCTGATGTAGCACACTTCGTCCGATCTGGCGATGCAATAGACAATGAAGCACGTCACAGGGGTAACTCCACTTATTTTCCTGACAGAGTTGTTCCAATGCTTCCAGACAACTTATCTGGCAATCTTTGCAGTTTGCATGAGGGGGAAAAGAGAGCGTGTATTGTTGTAAAAATAAAAATTGACTCAGTAGGTAATAAAATAAGTCATAAGTTTACGCGTGCAGTAATTCAATCTTGGGCATCTCTTGAGTATGGCGAAGTTCAGGAAGTTATTGATAAAGGTAAAGGAAAACCGAAAGTTCTGGATCTTGTAAATACTGTCATTAAACCACTTTATGATGCCTATTCCTGTCTAAAAATTTCAAGAAAGGCTAGAAGTCCTCTAGATTTGAACCTTCCAGAACGGAAGATAGAAATAGATGAAAAAGGTATAGTCAAAGACGTTAGATTCAAAGAAAGGTTAGAGGCACATAAACTTATAGAAGAATTTATGATTCTTGCGAATGTTTGTGCAGCAGAGACATTATCTTACAAAAAAACACCTACAATTTTTAGGGTACATGAAGAGCCCGATAAAGAGAAGATTGAAGCTTTGAGAAAGACAGCGGTTTCGGTAGGATTAAAGTTGTCAAAGGGTCAAAATATAAAAGCTTCCCATATTAATGAACTATTAGCTCAGGCAGAGTCAGCACCCTTTCGAGACTTAATAAATCTATCGGCATTACGCTCTATGAACCAGGCATTTTATTCACCAGAAAATTTTGGTCATTTTGGTTTGTCTTTGTCTCAGTATGCCCACTTTACATCACCCATTAGGCGTTACTCTGATCTCATTATTCATCGCGCTTTGATATCTGCAGTTGGGTTGGGCGATGATGGTCTTAAAGATATAGATATTGATAATATTCATAGTACAGCAGAGAAAATATCTGAATCTGAGCGGCGCTCTATGGTTGCAGAGCGAGATACTAATGACAGGTACCTTGCGCATTTCCTGTCGGAAAGAATTGGAAATGAATTTTGTGGTAGTATAAGTGGGGTATCAAATTTTGGGATATTTGTAAGGCTAGATGAGACAGGTGCAAATGGCATTGTTCCAGTAAGGACAATAGCTAATGAATATTTCAAATATGATAAATCTGCGAACAGGTTGATTGGTTCAGAAACTGGGCTAAAGCTGGAATTAGGAATGTCGGTTCGGGTGAAGCTTTCAGAGGTAGACCCTTTTGCGGGCGGTATAGTGTTTCAGCTTACCCATCTTGAAAATGAGCAATTAAATTATGAGGGTAGCAAAGGTAGATCTAAATTTTTTAATAAAAACAAATATAAAACACGGAATAAGAAATTAAAAATAAAGAGAAGAGAAAGAAGAATAAAAGTATCCTGATAGTCGCTACTCACCATAGGGTATCCAAATAGTTTTATTTTCAGTCGCGTTCTCTAGGAATTCTCTACCAAAGCCCTCTTCACTATTCCAATCCCTCCCGCAACCATTGTTAACCCATGTGCGTTTTAAATTACTTACAGACGCTTTTTCTATATCCCTTGAAACATCAGAAGGAGAAAAGCTCCAGACACTTTCAATATCCATATGCCCTGCAAGCTCTATTGCTAGATCTGCATGTTTGCCAGTTAATATGTTAATGGATCCAGGAGGAACGTCTGAGGTGTCTAAGACTTGATAAAAATCAGTAACAATAGGAGAAAAGGTTTCAGAGGGAATAATAATTGAGCGATTACCTGTAGCGAATAATGGGGCCATTACGGATATAAACCCAAGAAGAGGATACTGATCATCACATAGAACGCCACAGTTTCCTATTGCTTCTTTCATAACAAGCGCCACTGCTTTGAGAGGTACGCTTCTAGCGCTCCCATCGAACTTATCGGACCAAGCAGCATAGAAAAACAATCTCTGAATACTTTGCTCTACTTCAGTTTGAGCATCAGACCTTCCTGTGAGTGCTTGCAAAGTGTTGGCAAATTCTGCTTTCCTTGCTGATAAATTTTCAGCCATATAATATAAGATTTGAGCTCGAAGATGTGCTGTGGAATGCGACCAATTTTTTGCAGAGTTCATGGCCTCAACGGCGTTTCGAATATCTTTGCGGTTCGATAAAGGCACTTGGGTTACAGGTTTTCCGTTATGATCAAAAATTGACTGAGAGTAGCCACTGTCTGGGCGACATTGTTTTCCCCCGATGTAAAGCTTTGCCGTTCTGTCAATATAGTCAGCCTTTCTAATTTGGTTTTTAACTAGCGTGCTTTTGATCTTAGGTGAGAACTGGTTCTTTGGTTTACTGTAAGCTAAAAGGCCTTCCCATCCACCTTCTCGGCCAAACCCACTTTGTTTTACCCCACCAAACCCAGCAGCAGCATCGAACATATTTGTTCCATTTATCCATATTACCCCTGCCTTAATTTTTGGTGCGAGCTCTAGGCATAGATTTATATTTTCACTCCATACAGAGGCTGCCAGCCCAAACGTAGTGTTGTTTGATAGTTCTATGGCTTCGGAAGGGGTTCTAAATGTTGTACTCACCAACACTGGACCAAAGATTTCTTCGTGCATGAGTGGATCTGCAGTATGCAATTCTGTTATTAGGGTTGGAGGAAAGAAACATCCTTCTTGGGGTAATGGTGAACCAGCTTGAAAGACTTTTCCCTGTGTCTGAGAAACCATTCCACTAATTTTTTTGTGTTGTTTCTTATCTATAATTGCCCCCATGTCTATTGACTTGTCGAGAGGACTTCCCAAGCGTAGATTTTTCATTCTATTTCTGAGTTTATTGTAAAATTTTTCTGAAATCGCTTCATGAACTAATAGGCGAGACCCAGCACAACAAACTTGCCCTTGGTTAAACCAAATTGCATCAACGACCCCTTCAACGGCACTATCCAGATCTGCATCATCAAAAACAACAAAAGGCGATTTTCCACCTAATTCTAGTGTCAAGGACTTGCCGGAGCCAGCTGTTCGTTCTCTAATTAATTTTCCAACTTCTGTTGAACCAGTAAATGCAATTTTATTTATATCTTTATGTCCGACAATTATTTCGCCGACTTTTCCGTCGCCAGTTACAATATTTATGAGGCCATTTGGAACTCCAGCAGATGTACATATTTCAGCGAATAAAAGGGCTGTTAAAGACGTGTATTCTGCAGGCTTTAGCACCACAGCATTACCCATGGCGATGGCAGGAGCTATTTTCCATGAAAGCATTAGGAGTGGAAAGTTCCAGGGAATAATTTGACCACAAACTCCTATCGGAGATCGCTTTGGAAGCTCAGCCTGCATTAATTGAGCCATTCCAGCATGATAATAGAAGTGTCTTTGAGCAAGAGGAATATCAATATCACGAGATTCTCTAATTGGTTTTCCATTGTCCAGGGTTTCCAAGACAGAGAAAAGCCGAGAGTTTTTCTGCAAGAGACGTGCAATTGCATATAGAATGCGGGCACGCGCATGATCACTTTCTTTGGACCATTTTTTTTGAGCGGCTCTGGCTGCTTTAACTGCAGAATCTATATCAGATGGAGACGACTGACCAATTTTTGCTAATACTTGATCGTCAGCAGGGTTGACGGTGTTGAAATGATCTTCGCATTGTTTCCATTTGCCATTTATAAAATTACCAAAAGTATAATTATGGCTCTTCAACCAATTTTGGGCTTCTCTGGCGCTTTCGGGTGCTTCTCCATAATCCATTTTATCAAAGATATTCTTTATTTGCATGTTTTACCCCAATGGATGCCGATAATTAGCAGAATAATTTCCAGTTAAGTAGTGTTCTAACTGTCGTTCAATGTCTCCAAGAAGGCTTGAAGCCCCAAAGCGAAATAAAGAAGCGTCCATCCAATCGTTGCCTAATTCTTCTTTTATGAGACTTAAATAAACTAGTGCATCTTTTGCTTTTGATATGCCACCCGCTGGTTTGTAACCTACTTTAAACCCTGTTTTTTCCCAGTACTCTCGGATTGCACGCACCATTACAATGGACGTACCAAGCGTGGCATTAATACTTTCTTTTCCTGTTGAGGTTTTAATGAAATCTGCCCCAGCCATCATACAAACCATTGATGCACGCGCGACATTTCTGAGGCTTCCTAACTCACCAGTTGCTAAGATTGTTTTGAGGTGTGCATCTCCACAGGCAGAACGAAATGCTTTAACTTCATTAAAAAGTTCCTGCCAGTTTTGAGTCAGGACATGCCTCCGCGAAATAACAATATCTATCTCTTTGGCCCCAGCTAGTACACTTTCATCAATTTCTAATAACCGAGTTTTAAATGGAGACAGACCTGCAGGAAAGCCGGTTGAAACGGCGGCGACCGGAATGCCGCTATTACCCAAGGCGGCAATGGCGGTTTCTATCATTTCATGGTATACACATATAGCTCCAACATGGAGGCCATCCATTCCCAATGCTCTTGTTAAATCTGGCCTAATAGGATGAATCCCTTTAGCGCATAACCTTTTTACGCGACCTGCTGTATCGTCTCCAGATAGCGTCGTAAGGTCTATGCAGGAGATTGCTTTCAGTAGCCAAGCGGCCTGATGAGCTTTTTTTATTGATCTGCGTGTGCCAAGAGTAGCAGCGCGACGTTCGATTGCTGAGGTGTTTGCGCTCTGTGACATAACCCAGTCGACGTCAAGCTCGCATCCTTCATTTCTATTAGTTAAACTATCATTCATTCTTTACGACCAGGAATGTCTCATAAACATTGAACATTTGCATGTGCACAGAAATATATCAATACAGTATTAGCTGATATAGTATTTAACTTGTTTTAAATTTCCTGCTCGTACCAATCAGTGCTGTTATGAAACATGCAGTGAGCAATAGAATAATTGTTGGTGCGGGCGCACTATCAATAAAGAAGCTAACATAAATACCAAAAAAACTCGATAATAATGAAATTAAAGTAGCAATGATAAGCATTTGGTTAAATCTCTGCGTTAGCAAAAAGGCTATTGCTCCGGGAGCTATCAACAAACCGATTGATAGTATTATTCCCACTGCTGATAGAGTGGCTACTATTGTTACGGATACCATCGCGAGAAAGCTGTAGTGTAATAAGCGAACAGGGATCCCAACAGAACGCGCTTGGATTGGATCAAAGGTATGTAACAGTAAGTCGTGTCTCTTTATAGTTACGAGAATTGTAACCATGCTGGAAATTAAGAATGATATAAGCAAGTCTTCAAAAGTTATACCGAGTATATTGCCAAATAATATATGATCTAGATGCACTTCAGTAGATACCTTTGAATATAAAACAATTCCAAATCCAAACATCCCAGAAAAGACTATACCCATTATAGTATCATGTTTGAGCCTGCTATTTTCACTTAAAAACCCTGATAAAACTGCGCAAACCATGCCAGAGCAGAATGCGCCAATGATTAATGGAATACTCAGTAAATATGATATTATTATTCCTGGAAGTACCGAATGGCTTATTGCGTCTCCCATTAACGACCAGCCTTTGAGCACCAAAAAACATGAAAGCAGAGCTGCTGGTACCGATATGATAGCTGCTATTATGAAAGCATTTATCATAAAACTATAATGGAATGGGGTAACTAATATGTCAGCCATAATTAGTGTCTGCTTCTAACGCTGCTCGACTTTTGGATTTAAAGTATCCATGTTTTGGCGCTAAGATGAAGGTGGAAATAAATATTAAAGTTAAAATTGAAACAATTATTCCACCGGTAGCACCATTCAGGAAGTAGCTAATATAGGCACCAAAAAAGCTGCTTAATGTTCCAATAATCACGCTTATTATGAGTAATCTAGGAAATTTATCCGTAAGCAAGTAAGCAGTGGCTCCAGGTGTAACTACCATGGCAATTACTAGAAAAGCCCCAACAGTTTGAAGAGCGGCAACACAAGAAGCGGCTAAAATTGTAAAAAATAGTACTTTCAGTAAATCTGGATTTAAACCGATAGACCTTGCATGGTTTTCATCAAAAAATGTAACCATAAAATCTTTCCACTTTGTCGTAAGAACACAAAGAGACACAAGACCAATTATCACAAGCTGAAATGTATCTGTTGGTGTAATTGCAAGGATATTACCCATCGTGATAGTTTGGATGCTCACGGACATTGGTGACAGTGATATCATAAACAAACCAAGACCAAAGAAAGATGTAAAAATAACTCCTATTATGGCATCTTCTTTAAGTTTGGATCGCTGTTGTAAAAAAAGTATTGAGCTTGCGGCTAGTCCGCCAGCGACAAACGCGCCAAGCGCAAATGGTAGTCCTAGCATATATGCTCCTGCCACACCTGGTACTATTGAATGGCTGAGAGCATCACCTATCAGCGACCACCCTTTCAACATTAAGTAAGCTGAAAGAAAAGCACAGACCCCTCCCACTAAAGCACTTACCCACATTGCATTAACCATATAACTATAAGAAAATGGTTCCAATAAAGCTTCAAGCATCTTCATCACTTTTCTTATCACTGTCGTACAAGACGAAGGGACGCTCGTCATCTGAAATCACACGAACTTCGCGCCGGTCATTGTCATCATGAAGATCAGTTCCACTGAGAACAAAATGCCTTAGAACACCCCCAAATGCGAGCTCTAAATTTTGACGTGTAAAGGTATTTTCTGTCTTACCGTAAGCTAATACCGTTTCCTTGATTAAAATTGTTCTGTCACAAAACTCTGGTACTGACCCAAGATTGTGTGTTGAAACAAGCATTATTTTTCCTTCTTTTCTCATCTCACCAAGAAGTTTGATTATTGCAGTTTCGGTTTTTACATCCACTCCTGTGAAGGGTTCATCCAGCAAAATAATTTTACTTTTTTGTGCTAATGCGCGAGCTAAAAAAACTCTTTTTCTTTGACCGCCGGATAATTCACCAATTTGCCGGTCTTTAAAATCGGTCATCCCAACACGATTTAAGGCATTCGCAACCTCCATTATGTCTTGTTGTCTCGTTTTCCGAAAAAAGCCCATATGGCCATAGCGGCCCATCATGACAACATCCTGCACCAGCACTGGAAACGACCAATCTACTTCCTCTGCTTGTGGTACATATGCGATAAAATTTTCTTTAAGCGCAGATTTTACAGATTGACCCAAAATTGAGATTTCACCTTTTACAGTAGGTATAAACCCCATTAGCGCCTTGAATAAGGTTGATTTTCCAGCACCGTTTACTCCCACTAATGCTGTTATTGTGCCCGTGGGTATTTCAAAGGAGACATTTCGTAAAGCTGTGGTTCCGTTGTTGTAAGTTACGGTTAGACCGCTAGTTATTATGCCTGACTCTGCTTCGATCATTTAGGTGCTTTGTTTCCTTAAGTGAATATCGTTAAATGGAATAAAAGAGTTTTAATTGCTTAATCCTGCCAATATTGTTTCGGACGTTACTTTTAAAAGATCAAGGTAACTTGGTACTGGCCCATCCGCTTTGGTGAGGCTATCAACGTATAAAACACCGCCGTATGCTGCTCCCGTTTCTCGTGATATTTGTTTGGCTGGTGATTGTGAAACAGTACTTTCGCAAAAAACTGTAGGGATATTATATTTCTCTACACTATCAATGACCTTTTTCACTTGTTTTGGAGTTCCCTGTGCGCCAGCATTTATTGGCCAAAGATACAATTCGTTCATTTTAAAATCTCTAACCAAATAACTGAATGCACCTTCGCACGAAACTAGCCATCTCCTATCTTTAGGAACCTTCAGTATCGCATTCCTCATTGGTAAAATTGTATCCTTAATCTCGCGTTTATATGCTTCTGCGTTCTTAATATAAGTCGAAGCGTTTTCAGGATCGTGCTCGACAAACGCTTTTCTTATGTTATCTACATAAATTAGTGCACTATCGAGGCTCATCCATGCATGAGGATTTGGTCGCCCAGCATATTCCCCATCTCTAATATCTATTGGGAGTATACCGTCTGTCAGGATGGCGCTTGGGACATCGGAGAGGTTTGAGAAAAACTGGTCAAACCAAAGCTCTAAGTTTAAACCATTCCACAATATTAAATCTGCATCCTGTGCCCTAACGATATCTCTTGGAGTGGGCTCGTATCCATGAATTTCTGCCCCAGCCTTGGTGATTGACTCAACTATAGCAATATTACCAGCTACATTCTGTGCCATGTCAGCGATGACAGTAAAAGTCGTAACAGCTTTGAATTTTTCTGCTGAAAGATGGCTGGTGAGTATAAAAAAGATAAAAAGGGATACGTACGCTACGTTCCGTGAAAAAATTTTATTGATAATGCGCATTACTTTATTTCTTTAGAAAGTTAACCGTTTAATATTAAGAAAGATAAATCGTTTTGTCAATGCAATTGATAATCATTCTCATTTAAAAACAGTTTAATTTTATTTAACTTTAAGATTGGAAATCTGATCCCTCACTGACCAGAATTTTCTTTAACTCTTCTAAATGTTTACTGTCATCGCTTGGATAGTTTTCGAGTTCGGTTGCAGTTTTTTCTGCAATCTCATCTGGTAAAACTCTAAGTTTCATTCCCGTTTGTAGTGCCTTAATGTAGGTTCTAGCAGCACGCTCGAAATAGTACATTCTATTAAAAGTTTCTGCAACATTACTGCCAATTACCAAGATCCCATGGTTACCCATTATCATAACCTTTTTCTTTGCATCTAAAAAAAACGCTGCACACCTCTCGCCTTCCTCTTCGAATGCTAGTCCACCATAGTTATTGTCTACTATTACACGATTAAAGAACATCGCAGAATTTTGGTCTATCGCTGGTAGGTTACTGTCTTCTAGGCTTGCTAAAATGGTTGCGTAATCTGAGTGAACGTGCATTGCACACTTTGCATGAGGACAAAGCCTATGAAGTGTGCCGTGCAAACCCCACGCGGTTGGATCTGGTGCATTTGGCAGCTTCAGTGTGTCGGGGTTTTGCGAATCAAGCTCAAGTAAATCACTAGCTCTTATTCGTGAAAAGTGCACCATGTTGGGGTTTACAAGAAATTTAGTTCCATCGTTGCTTACGGTTAGTGAGAAGTGATTAGCCACAGCTTCATGCATATTTAGTCTTGCTGTCCATCGAAAAGCAGCGGCCAGATCTGTGCGTTCACGCCAAAAATTTACATTTGATTTTACCTGAGCGATTTTCATATTCACTCCTTTTTTAATACTCTAACAGCAACAAAAAAAGAGGCAAGTTATATGAAAATTGATGGCAAATATTAAGTTGTTAAGACATCGAAACACGTGACATTTGACCAAAAAATAGGTATATTAAAACAAATTATAAAAAAGGTCACATTAATGTCCGAAATCGAGCAAAACAACCAACAATATGACGCTGAATCTATTAAGGTTCTTAAGGGCTTAGAAGCAGTACGAAAAAGGCCTGGGATGTATATTGGCGACACCGATGATGGCTCTGGTTTGCATCATATGGTCTATGAAGTAGTTGATAATGGAATAGATGAAGCCCTTGCTAAACACGCAGATTATGTAGAAGTAAAAATTTGTCCAGACAACAGTGTTTTAGTAAGAGATAACGGCAGAGGCATACCTGTAGATATTCACGAAGAAGAAGGGGTGTCCGCGGCAGAAGTAATCATGACGCAGCTACATGCTGGTGGTAAATTTGATAGCAATTCGTACAAAGTTTCAGGTGGTTTGCATGGGGTTGGCGTATCCGTTGTAAACGCATTGTCTGTATGGTTAGAGCTACGAGTGTGGCGCGGTGGCAAAGAACATTTTGCACGGTTTGAGCATGGTGAAACGGTAGAACACCTTAGAGTTTTGGGAGAAGCAGGGGAAGAAAGAGGAACAGAGGTTAGGTTTCTTGCGTCTACTGACACCTTTTCTAACTTGGAATATTCATTCGAAATACTGGAAAAGCGTCTTCGTGAACTTGCCTTCTTAAACTCAGGAGTAAAGATCATATTGATTGATGAGCGTCCTGCAGAAATTCGAAAAACAGAGCTTTATTATGAAGGAGGAGTGAAAGAGTTTGTAAAATACTTAGACCGGTCCAAAGCATCAATTATGCAAGAGCCCATTTTTTTTGTTGGTGAGCGCGATGAGATTGGCGTTGAGGTAGCAATGTGGTGGAATGATAGTTACCATGAGAATGTTTTGCCATTTACTAATAATATACCTCAACGGGATGGCGGAACTCATATGGCTGGTTTTAGAGGGGCATTGACTAGAACAATTAATAATTATGCTCAATCTAGTGGTATAGCAAAAAAGGAGAAGGTGAACTTCACTGGTGATGATGCACGTGAGGGGCTCACATGTGTGCTTTCAGTTAAAGTTCCAGATCCAAAATTCAGTTCACAAACTAAGGATAAGCTTGTTTCATCGGAGGTTCGCCCTGCTGTTGAGGGGCTAATGAATGAAAAGCTTTCTGAGTGGTTTGAAGAAAACCCTAATGAAGCAAAAACTATAGTTAGTAAAATTATCGAAGCGGCTTTAGCGAGAGAAGCTGCCCGCAAAGCACGTGAGCTAACACGTCGCAAAACAGCAATGGATGTCAATTACCTAGCTGGGAAGTTAAAGGACTGCTCTGAAAAAGATCCATCAAAGGCAGAAGTTTTTCTTGTTGAAGGAGACTCTGCGGGAGGCTCTGCTCAAACTGGACGAGATCGACGCACTCAGGCGATTTTACCACTGAAGGGAAAAATTTTAAATGTAGAACGTGCTCGTTTTGATCGAATGCTGGCCAGCCAAGAAATTGGAAATTTGGTAATGGCATTAGGGACTGGTATTGGACGAGATGAATTCAATCTAGAAAAATTGAGATATCATAAAATAATAATAATGACCGATGCAGATGTAGATGGGGCTCATATTAGAACGTTATTACTTACGTTTTTCTATCGTCAAATGCCAGAATTAGTCGAGGGGGGATTTCTGTATATTGCGCAACCTCCTTTGTATAAAGTCGCAAGAGGTAAATCAGAAGTTTACCTTAAAGATCAATCTGCGCTAGAGGATTACCTAATTCAGCAAGGGAGTGAAGGTAGCATTCTGAGATTAGGGGATGGATCAGAAATTTCTTCACAGGATTTAATTCGGGTCGTAGAAGAAGCGCGTCAGCTTAAGAGGGTTCTTGAGGCTTTTCCAACGCATTACCCTAGACATATCTTAGAACAAGCAGCCATTGCTGGGGCTTTTGTGCCTGGAGTAGTTGATTCAGACTTGCAGGGTACAGCTGATAAAGTAGCTGAGCGTTTAAACCTAATAGCGTTGGAGTATGAAAAAGGTTGGAATGGTCGCCCAACACAAGATCACGGTATGAAGCTTACTCGAATTTTGCGAGGTGTGGAAGAAATGCGGACACTTGATGGACCAATGCTAAGATCTGGTGAAGCCAGAAAAACAGGCAGCTTCACAAAAAGTCTGAATGAGGTCTACGGCAAGCCTGCAAGATTACTTAGAAAAGACCGAACACAGATTATTCATGGACCACTAGATTTATTAGACTCTATTTTTGTTGAGGGTGAAAAGGGTTTAAATCTGCAGCGGTACAAAGGTTTAGGAGAGATGAATCCAGACCAACTTTGGGAAACTACGTTAGATCCTGATGCGCGAACACTTTTGCAGGTAAAAATAGATGATGCGGCCGAGGCAGATGATCTTTTTACTCGCTTAATGGGTGAGGTTGTTGAGCCACGGCGGGAGTTTATCCAACAGAATGCACTTACAGTAGAAAACCTTGATTTTTAATAAATAACTTTCTGTGCCGCCACTATAAATGCATTAATATCCTCTTCTGTGGTAGACCACGAGCAAACAAACCTGGCTGTAATAAGTTCGTCTTCGTTTCCATCTAAGCCCCCATTACGGAGGTAATATTTCGCTCCAGCTTTAAAAAACTGTTGGTGTACTTTGCGAGGCATATCAGCAAAAATCATGTTTGCCTCAGGTTGATGGTGTAGCTTTATGTAAGGTATAGACTCAAAAAACGCACTTAATTGTTTTGCCATGGTGTTTGAAGATGTGGCCAACTTTAGCCAAAGGTCATTATCTAAGTAGCCTAGCATTTGTGCTGCGAGATATCTGTTTTTTGAAGAAAGATGTCCCGCGCGTTTTCTGCGTAACTCAAATTCCCTTGCGTACTTAGTGTTAAAGAAAATAACAGCCTCTACTCCGAGTAACCCATTTTTTGTACAACCAAATGTAACGGCATCTACTCCAGCTTTCCAGGTCATTTCTGCAGGAGAACAATTAAGCGCCGAGAGAGCATTTGCGAATCTTGCTCCATCCATGTGCAGTAACGAACTAAACTTAGATTTGATTTTAGAAATTTGACGAATTTCTTCTAAACTGTAGCAACGTCCCTTTTCTGTAATTTGCGTAATTGAAACAGGACCACGTTGTGGCCCGTGTATACCTCTTGTCTCTTCGGACAGCATTGCAGTAAGAAGTTCATCAGGATTAATCTTATCGCTTTGACCAACTAAAGTGAGTTTCGCTCCTCCAGTATAGAATTCTGGTGCATTGCACTCATCTTGATGTAGGTGGGAAATTGGGGAACAAAAAATAGTATCCCATGGTTTTGATAAACAGGCTAGTGCAAGCGAATTTGCTGCTGTTCCAGTAGATACCAGGTATACTATTGCTTTCTTTGTTTCAAAAATATTGTTAATACGATCTGTAAGTTCACGCATATAATCATCTTCACCATAACTATTTTGGTACCCATGATTTACATCGTTTATTTTCTCTAGAATTTGGGTCGGAACAGGGCTTGTATTATCTGAGGCAAAATTCATTTCGGATCCGTAATTATATAGTTTTCCCAATCATCTTCATTTACAGATTTTTCTGAAATAGTAGAACCTCTTACAGAAACTCCTGAGCCATGTGTAGTTTCTTTTTGTCCAGTTAATAAGGGGTGCCATGCTGGCAATGGTTTTTTTTCGTAAAGTAATTTGTAGGCACAGGTCGATGGTAGCCAATAAGCATTTTTTTTGATCGTGCATGGAGTAAGTTTTATACATTCTGGCACGTGTTCAAGACGTTTCTTGTAGTCACTGCATAAGCAAGTTTCATCGTTGAAAAGACGACATGCGATCCGTGTTAAAAAAACCTGTCCGGTTTCCTCATCTTCAATTTTGTTTAGGCAACACTTTCCGCAACCGTCGCAAAGTGCTTCCCACTCTTTAAAATTTAATTTCTCTAAAGGTTTATTTTCCCAAAATTTGTCCGAAAATGTAGAATCGTTGTTTTTTTTATGGGTCATGATGTGGAAAGAGTTTTTTTAGCATTTTCACAATCAGAATCCATTTGCTCAACGAGTGCTTCGACACTATCAAAGCTTAATTCTGGTCTCAAATATTCGACAAGTGCAACTGATATTTGAGCACCATAAATATCGCCAGAAAAGTCAAAAATATAAGTTTCTAGATTTGGACTGTTTTGACCAAACATCGGCCTAACGCCTAGAGATGAAGCTCCCTTATAGCTCCCTTTGTGTGGCCCATCTAATATGTCAATAAGCACAGCATAAACGCCTAGTTTTGGTATATGCAGGTCTCGTAATTCCATATTTGCGGTTGGATAGCCTAAAACACGGCCTCGCTGCTCACCTCCAATTACAGGCCCTTCAATCCTATGCCAATGTCCTAACTGACCGGCCGCTTCCTTTGGCTTTCCTTGTGATAATAAATTTCTGATAGACGTTGACGAAAGCTCACCATGCTCACCTTTAATTAGTTCGAGAGAAGTAACGCCAAAACCCAGATCAGTTCCCAACCTTTTGAGAGTTTTCACATTTCCCTTTCTATCTTTTCCAAAACAGAAATCTTCGCCAACTAAAATATGCTGTAGCTTCAAACCGTTGTGTAATACATTACGAGCAAAATCTTCAGGGTTTAATTTTGATAGCGTAGCGTTAAAATTTAACTCGTATAGTTTGTCTACGCCTAACTTTTCTAGCCTAGTGGCTTTTGCGGAGGAGCTCATTAAGCGAAAAGATGGAGCATCTGGGGCAAAATAACTCCTGGGGTGCGGCTCAAAAGTAATAACCCCACGGGGTGCATTTAATTCTTTTGCGATAGTGTGGACTTTTTTTAAAACTGCTTGGTGTCCTAGGTGTACCCCATCGAAGTTACCAATTGCTGCGACGGCATTAGTGTCACTCTTATCCACATACTCATAATCTCTAATTATTCTCATAGTGAATGAAGTAGCGCCAGTCGAGCTGTGGTGCAAGACAGCTTTTTATTTACTGTACAATTGATTAATCAAACTTACGGCTAGGTGCCAGTACCATGGCCTCACCGACAAGAACATTTTTCCCGTCTACCTCGCATTTGCAGTCAAGCTTTACTCTACGCTTATCAATTTGAATGTCTGTTACTTTCACTTCTGCATAAACCAAATCTCCTGGCCTTACTGGAGCTAAAAATCTTAATGATTGGCTCATATAAATTGCACCATGACCAGGCAGCTGTTCTCCAATGACCGCAGAGATCAAACCTGCTGTCAACATACCGTGAGCAATTCTTCCCTCAAATATTGTATCTTGAGCATAATCATCATCCAAATGCACTGGGTTATGGTCTGTGCTAACCTCTGCAAACATCTCTATATCTCTATCGGTAACGTGCTTTTGCAGATAACGAGTCATTCCCATTTCAATATCTTCAATGCAAATTGTTCCGCGTGGCTGATTATCTAGCATGCTATCCTCATTTCAAGACGAAATAATACTTCCTGATTCGGTAATCTAGTGTAACTTTATTACTTTGCAAGCGCAGAAAATCAAGTTAAAGTTGTCTAACTTTAAATAATTGATAAAAATTTTGGTTATCGTAAATACCCAATACTATAGGTGCACTGCACTTTTTGCTTTGTAATATACTTTTCCAGCGCTTCTGGGTTTGGGCTGTAGGATGTTTGGGTTTCTTTTGCTGCCAAACCACCAGTTACAAACAAACTATCAATTTCTTGAGAGTTGGCGCCCTTTATATCAGTGCCAATTCCGTCTCCTATAGCTAAGATTTTCTTACTATCAATTGGAGTCCCAAGCTCTGCCAATCGCATTCGAGCCAAATCATAAATGGCATTGTGTGGTTTTCCAAAATACAGACTTTCTCCACCCATTTCTGTGTACATTTTTGCCAAAGCTCCAGCACACCATTGTCTAACCTCTCCTCGATCTACAACGATATCAGGATTAGCACATAAAAATTTCATGCTTTTATTTATACCAAATAAAAAATCCTCTTTGTTAACAGAAGGATCCGCAGATCCATCGAAAGGTCCAGTACAAACTATACCTTCCGCATTTTGTATTGATACTTGTTCAATTTTGATAGGCGACTTTATAATAGAGATTGGTTCAAAAAATAACTGATCTCGGGGTTCCCCAATAAAAAAAATCTTTTTTCCTACTACACCGGTAAACATTGCCACTCTGGCACTATCTCCTGATGTAGCAACTGTATCGTAACATATCTTTGGAACATTAAAATGAAGTAATTGTTTTTCCACACCAATTCTCGGCTTTGGGGAATTTGTAACCAGCACAACTTTGCCACCATTTTTTCTATATTCTATAAGTGCTTCTACAGCGGCCGTATACGCTACTATTCCATTATGCACGCAACCCCAAAGATCAACGAATAATGCGTCATAGTGATGTGAAATCTCATCTAGGCTATTTATGATATGGGTCACTTTTATTACCTAGTTGGCCATCTAATAGAAAATTTATACTTTGAGTTGTGGTATTATTTGCTTCTTTCGGCTAAGTATACCTGGCAAAATTGTCGTATCTTCAACGCAGCTAGTTCCGAATGATTTTTCTGCAATCTCTTTAACTAATTTGTTTGGCACAAAAAGGATCGCTTCCTGTTTCAATATATCAATAACGAAGAATAAAATTTGATCCACGCCTTCTTCTGCTTCAATATCTTTCATCGCTTTAAGTAAGGATTTTTTTCTTCCAAGTATTTCTTGGGGCTGCGTAGTTTCCATAACAGATATTCTAAGTTTTTTGCCACCGACATCGTATTTTTTTGAGTCCATCAAAATCAACTCGGGGTCTGTATATTTTGAGACATCTGACTTTGCTTTGAAGAGCTCTGAAGCAAAATTTTGTACATCAATCTTTAAGTCTTCTGCGAGTTTCTGGGCAGTCGATCGATCCAAATCTGTCGTTGTTGGGCTTCTAAATCCAAGAGTATCTGATAAAATACAGCTTAACGCGGCACCCTTAATTCTGCAGGGCATTTCATTTAAATTTTCACCCATTATTTCGATCATCACTGTTGCTGTGCAAGCTAGTGGGCGGATTATCACATCGATAGGGTAGTTTGTTTCTAGGCCACCAACCAACTTATGATGGTCAATAATACTCAGAATATCGCAGTCGTTGATATTATCAGGTAGTTCATCAGGATTGTTGGTATCAACGACTACGACGGAGCTTCCATTATCTAAATTATCTATTATGCGAGGCATATCTATGCCCCAATAATCTAGCATGAAAAGTGCTTCGCTATTCGGTTTTCCGAGAAGAACTGGCTCTGCATCAGTTTTAAGAATATGGTTAAGATACCAAGCCCAAATTATTGGTGCTCCAGTGGAGTCTGTATCGGGCGATTTATGCCCGAAAACCAAAACCGACATAATACTATCCTTCTTAAACTTTATCCTTCATCCATCCTGTAAGCACTTACCATTTTTTTAGGTTCTTAATTTCTAACAAAAACGGGAGCCTCTAAGGTGGATTTTTCAGGCTGATACTTATAACCTCCTAAATCAAATTCCAACAACGAATTTGGATCACTTATTCTGTTTTCCATAATATACCGCGCCATGGCTCCCCTGGCCTTTTTTGCATAGAAACTAATAATTTTTATGCCATTTTCGGTATTTTCATAAAAAGTTGGGGTTATAATTTTTGTATTCAGCATATCTGCTGCCACAGAGCTAAAATATTCTTGGCTTGCACAATTAACTAGAAACTCAGAGTCTGTTTCTTTTGCTGTTTCATTAAGTGCTTCTGATACTCGGGCTTTCCAAAAATCGTGAAGTGATTTTTTATCACCAATATTAAACTTGCTTCCCATTTCAAGTCTATATGGTTCAATTTCGTCAAAAGGACGAAGGACACCATATAATCCAGACAATATACGTAAATGGTCTTGCGCCCAACGTAATCCGTCTGAATTTATAGTTGAAGCATCAAATCCTTGATAAGTGTCACCAGCGAAAGCAAACACAGCAGCTTTTTTATCTTGAGTTCCAAAAGACTTGAAGCGTTGTAAATTTAGGTCAGCCAATTTTTCACTAATTTTCATTACTGAAATAAGACCATCTTTGCCTAAATTCGATGCTATCTTTGCCAAATTGTGTGCTTCATCTGAAAACTTAGGCACTGATGTCACTTCCGTATCAACGGGCGACATATCAAGTTTTTTTGCTGGTGATACGACTACTAACATTTAATCTCCAAAAGCTGTACCAATTATTTAGGACTATTTGATGCTCTCGTCCAGTTTCCTAGTTTAAAAGTACATAATATCTATATGGGATCAGCAAATTAAATCATGCACTATCTGAGTAATAACTCTGGTAAAATGTAATCCCTCAATGATATCAGGATTACAAATGCTACCAATGGTGCTAGGTCGAGTGGTCTAGTGTCCGGCAAAATATTTCTTATGGGAGTGTAGATAGGCTCTAAGAGTTTATTCAACCCTAACCAAATCTGAGTTACGATAGGCTGACGTAGATTTAAGATCTGGAATGAAATAAGCCAGCTAAACACAATGTGTACAATCATTATAAAAAAAGCCACATCCAGTATTAAGCGTAAAGGTCCATAAATTGCCATCATAGTGCTACTCTCTCACTTTCTAAGTATTAGTTAGGTAAGTTTGCGGCAATCGGCAAGTATAAGGTTTTTGTTGGAATTTATTTTTCATCATTTTGCTTTGGTGACGGTTTCTCTGACGCAGAATTTTTTTTCTGAATTTCAACCATTTTTTCGTTAGCTAAGAATGGAAGTAGATCCTCGCTTACAGTGAAATCAGTAGGGTCTTTAGGTGGCACTTTCCATTCTAAAGAGTCCATTGCAGAACAACTTGAGCAGATTGGTTCCCAATCTGCGTGGATACTGTTGCATTTTGCACAAATCCACTGTGGTCCGCGCTTTGCGCTTATTGCTAGGTTCAAAAAGTCACGAATTTTTGCGTCTTCTCCGCCTTTAGCCCGCTCGTTCACTGCCATAAGTGTTAAAACACGAGCGTCGTGGTCTTCTTTTTTAATTTTATTAAGCACCCTTTGCGCCATAGGAAAATTTTCCTGTTTTAAATATAGTTCTGAAAGAGAAATTTTTGATTCTAAATGGTCTGGGTTTAACCTGCAAAGCTTCTGTAACCGTTTTAGTTTATCTTCTTCACTTTCATTTGGGTATATTTCATAAAAAACTGTCTTGAGATCAGGGTGTGGCTGTGACTGCCAGGCTTTGTTAATTATGCGGCTCGCATTACGTTTGTTATCCCGTTGTATATATGCGCGAGCAGCGAGAACCGCAGCAGGTACTAAGTCCGGTGACAATCTATTTGCCTCAATAGCTGCTTCTTGTTTTTCTATTGAAGTATCCTCAGCTAATAGATCCTTAGCCTCGGCAAGCGCCAAAACAGCATCACGACGACGGTGTATGTCTTTGGGAATTGCGCCCTTTTTAAATTTTGTTCCGAGCGTTTTACGCGCTCCTCGCCAATCGCCTGACTCGGCTTGAAGCTGTAATAGAATATCCTGTGTTTCAATATGTGCCGGTCGTATATTAAACGCTTCTTTGGCAAGTTTAATTGCCACTTCTGTTTGTCCTTCTGCTAATTTCTGTTTGAGTATTCCGCGCAGGCCTACAAATCGAGTTTTTGGATTCTGAATCAGGGATTTATACGTCTCATTTGCTTTTTTAAGATCTCCTGAAAGCTCTGCGGCCTGTGCAAGTAGCACATTTGTCAATTCAGGTCTTTTGAGATATTTTTCCGCTTTACTTGCCTTCGCTAAAGCGTTGGTGCCTTCTCCTGAAGCTAATGCTAACAATCCATCAGAAAGAGCGTTAAATCCTTTTCTCTCTCTATTTTTTGAAAAATATCGTGTTATGGCAGTTTCATCACCATTAATAAAGCTCAAAATTGCCAAAAAGAATGATAACAGTTTTAGCATTATTATTGCTAACACTATGACCAAACACAAAAATATGACTGTTTGAATAGGGCTGAGTATAAACTCAGTTGTGCCAATATTAATGAACACTTCACCTAAAACAGTTTGCTCATTATCAAGCAAATAAGTTATTGCAAGCGCAATAATAGCAATTATCACAATAAAAAAAACTATTTTAAAAAGTGATAGTAGCATTCTGAGTGTCCTAATCTGTATGAAAATAGGTCAAGTGATTTATAGCAGTATTGATTTCTAAACGATTTTTTGCATCCATATACCAATCCCGAATTTCATTCTGTAAATGTGAGGGTAATTGGTCTAGCTCGTCTAATGCTTTTTTAATATCACCATTTTTGACAGCATATTCCGCTCTGGAAAGAATGGCGTCACTACTATTACCCAATTGAGGGCTAGTTGATCTCGTTTTCACGAACTTTTTTAGAAACGTCGTAATATCTAAACCGCCTTCTTCTTTTACAGGTTCATTGATTTGTTCACTTTTTAAAAGTCTTCTTGCGTATTGGGGAAAAGTTTGGACCAAATCAAATTGTGTAGCTACACCGGTTTTCGCTAAAGACTTTATAATAGCTGGTGCATTATCGCCACCAGCCTGTTCGTATTCTTTAAGAGCTTTTTGAAATGGCAAACCTGCTAATATTGCCCTTTGCATGGATAGCAATGCTTCATCCAAAGAAACATTAGAACTTTCTTCAATGATCGGCACATCGTTAGGTATATTATTATCAATTTTTGTGCCTAGCGAAGAGATATCCTCTGCAAGTATTTTAGTTCGCTCATCTATGAGAGCCTCAATTTTTTCAATACTAACAGGGCTTTGGGAAAAATCATACTTTTCAATTTCTTGCATTTTTTTTCCTAATTCCTCTAACTCAGTCACAATTGGCACTATATCAACTTCTTCTTGAATATTACCTTCTATCTCAGCGATCATTTTTTTTAGCTCGTTCATTTGGACAGATAGATTATCGTAATTTTTGATAGATTTTTCTTGATCTGCTTTTAATTCGTTCATGATAGGTAATCTCGGAATAAGACTAAAACCTAGTAAAAAGCTTATGATTGCTCCAAGTATCGCACCAAAAAAAACAGGAATAAGTATAGCCTTAATTTTAGTTTTGTCTGGAGTGCTGGTAACTGTTTCAGTTGAAGGTTTTGGTGAGGTTTCTTTTTTATCAGATTTAGATTCTTCCACTTTAGCTTTGGTCTTCTCTTTTGTGGTTTTTTTCTCGTCTGTCATTTTTTACCTAAATAAAAATATTACCTGATAATAAACTAATCTTTTGAAGTAAATTACTCAAGCAACACGTTCTTTAGTATC
>NTKT01000017.1 GCA_002457055.1 Rhodobacteraceae bacterium MED-G08 | reverse complement strand
AAGCGTACATACTATGTGTCACGACATAAATAGTGCGTGTTAGCCAAGGTCAGTTAACATCTCCCTTTGTTTCAAATTGCAGGGGCGCAGATTGCTCCATAGTCTGGGCCCCTTTTTTGTAATCAGCGACAAAGTGAAGACAGTATTGAGCCTCAGGCGGTCATTTGTCGAGGGTTCGAATCCCTTCGTCTCCGCCATTTAAACATAATTAATATAATGTAAACAATATGTTGTGGGTATTAATTAATATTCGCCCCCATATTCGCCCCCACAATATTGACTTATAACTGCTTTTATGGCACGTACGCTTGCAGTCTTGGATACGGCACGTCAAAGTGCGCTGGAAGCGCGTAGCATTACGTTGGAAGGATTCTAAGATGACGTTTCAACTTGCAGCTTGCGCAGAAATGCTGTGGCAGGAGAAACCTATTCATTGGCGCGCAGCACGCTTGAACGAAATGGGGTTTGGTGTCGGGCTTTGGAATTGGCCGGCGTGGGATCTGGGTGCCTTGGAAAAGACGGGTGCCAATTTCACCATCATGAATGGGTACCTGGTTGGTCGATTGGCAGATCATGAAGGTGCGGATATGCTTTTGCAATCGGCACGCGAAACCGCACAGATTGGCAAACGTTTGGGGGTGGATCGCCTGAATCTGCATGGAACGGGGTTGGGTGATTTTGGTCTGCCAATTCAACAACTGAACCATATCGCACCGGGGATGTGGTTAAAGGCGCGCGACACGCTGCACCGCATCTGTGATTTGGCAGAAGAGGAGGGGGTTCAATTTACCTTGGAAAACCTCAACCTTCGTGAACATCCGGGGTGTCCTTTTAACTCAACAACGGATGTTTTGAACCTTGTCAGCACTGTGGATCGACCCCAGTTGAAAATCAATTTGGATCTCTATCATACACAGATTGGCGAAGGGGATGTTATTCGTCACGCACAGGCTTGTTTGCCCTGGATTGGTGAGGTTCAAGTGGCCGATAATCCGGGACGCTGCGAACCTGGCACAGGTGAAATGAATTGGCCAATGATCGCGCGTGCATTGCATGAAATGGGCTATAACGGCCCAGTGGGAATGGAAGCTTTTGCACGTGATAAAGAAGAGGACGCGCTTGAGGCGTTTCGCGCGGCATTCACGCTTTGAGGCAGATGTAATCCACACAATCGGGACTTGCAGTTTTTTAAGCAGCGATCGAATGTGTCGCGCAAGTTTACCGCTAACATTTTAATTTGGGGCAACGCCCCACGGAACGGAGATAACGATATGTTGAAAATTGGTTTGCTGGGCGCGGGTCGCATTGCGGGGGTACATGCAACGGCGATTTCTGCGCATGCGGGCAGTACGCTGGTTGCGGTCTCAGACTATTTTCCAGAAAATGCACAAAAACTGGCTGCCGAATATGGTGCAGAGGCGCGCACAACAGATGAAATTATCGCAGATCCATCAATTGATGCGGTTTTGATTGCCACCTCAACCGATACGCATTCCGAGTTGATCGAGGCCGCGACAGCAGCGGGTAAAGCCGTTTTATGCGAAAAACCAGTGGATCTAAGCCTTGAGCGTGCACGCACCTGTTTGGCCAACTCGGCCCCAACAGGACAGCCTGTGATGATCGGCTTTAACCGTCGATTTGATCCTAATTTTGGCGCGATGAAGGCGGCCCTTGATGCAGGGGAAATTGGCAAGGCAGAGTTGTTGTCGATTACATCGTTTGATCCGGCACCGCCCCCGATTGCATATATAAAGGTATCAGGTGGATTGTTCCGCGATATGATGATCCATGATTTTGATATGGCGAACTTCATGATGGGTGAGGCGCCAGTATCCGTTATGGCGACCGCCAGCTGTATTGTTGAATCCGAAATCGGCGCGGCGGGTGATGTTGATACTGCGGTAGTCACGCTGACGTATGCTGATGGCCGCATTGCCGTTATCAAAAACTCACGCCGCGCAGTTTATGGCTATGATCAGCGGGTGGAACTGCTTGGGTCCAAGGGGTTGTTGCAGGCACAGAACATGCTTGAAAACACCGTTGTCAAATCAACGACCAACGGAGTGTCGGGCGCAAAGCCAACCTATTTCTTCCTTGAACGGTATATGCCTGCTTATGCAGCGGAATGGGGTGCATTTGTTGATGCGTTAACCAATGGTGCCGACATTCCAGTCACCTTGTCAGACGGCATTGATGCATTGGCCATGGCCGAGGCGGCAACGCAATCCGCCAAAACAGGAATGCCCGTGAAATTGGACAACGTTTAATGGCATCTTTGGACTTAATCACCATTGGTCGATCATCCGTTGATTTATATGGCGCGCAAATTGGTGGGCGCCTTGAGGATATGGGATCGTTTGACAAATACATTGGTGGCTCTCCCACGAATATCGCCTGTGGAACATCACGCCTTGGGTTGCGCAGCGCTGTGATTACGGGTGTTGGCGATGAACATATAGTGTTGTCAGACAACAGAGATTAGGTATCAGTTTACTTGATATTATTTCTTTTAAGAAAGAAGCGATTATATGAAGGCGAACCAAGTGTTAATCAATCGAGACTGCCTGAAGAGTTAGATTACAAATTAAAATTTAGTATGCAAAACAGATAATTTTTCTACTTTTTTATTAAATTCTTTTTAAGTTTTTATTTAAACCGTCAAAATTAAACCGTCTGGGTCTAAGTGGTGGAGCTGTTCAATGATAAAGCGCCCCGCCATTACCTTTTAATTAATTCAAGTATTACAATGCTTTGTAATATTATATTAAATTCTGCCCCCACACTCACCCCCACAAATTTATTGGAATGTACGGGTATTATGCGGTGCTTATTAGAATAAGTGAAGTGTAATTAGTAATAAAATATACTAATTTTATAACTATTTAGAACTGTTAGGAATAATAGTTATACGGACTTCGTCTCCGCCATTACCCTTCTTTTTCGATAATAAAAATAATGGTCTATGGTTTTTTCTCATTTTCTCTGCCCTTATCTGTCCCCTAAAAAAGCTTAAAATACAGCCGCGCGCGCGCAGCACTGTCACTTTATACTTATTCTACCCTTTAAGGACTTCCTGTATTTTTATCTTTGCAAAACATTCTTGTTCCAATGTGTAAAATGATTGAGCAATTATGTCGTAAATAGACATGAACTTTTTAAAGGTGCCAAGTTTGATTAATACTGGAAATATATCTTATGAACCATACGAATAACATCATAGCTTTTTCAAAAGAGTTAACTTGGGATGATCTGCCATTTGAGGTTCGTGATTATACAAAATTATGTTTGCTGGATTTACTTGGTGTTGCAGCAAGTGGTGCGGGAACCAAATTATCTAACATAGCTTGCGGATATGCTGCACTAGATATGAGTGGCACCATTCCTATGATTTTTGATGGACGCAAGGCATCTGTAGCTGGTGTGGCAATGGCAGGTGGAATGACTATTGACTCTTTAGATGGGCATGATGGATTCAATCCTGCCAAAGGCCACGCTGGTTGCGGTCTATTTCCAGCTTTGTACGCAGTGGCTCAAGATAATAAATCAACTTCAGGCCAACAGTTCCTTTTAACACTTGCAATTGGCTATGAATTAGCTTGTCGCGCCGCATTAGCCCAACATGCCACTGTATCAGATTATCATACTTCTGGAGCTTGGGTCGCGGTAGCGATTGCAGGTGTCGCATCACGAATGATGAAACTATCTTTAGAAAAAACTAGGCATGCAATGGGGATAGCAGAATACCATGGACCCAGAAGCCAAATGATGCGGTGCATTGACCATCCAACAATGCTTAAAGATGGCTCCGGTTGGGGAGCCTTGTGTGGGGTCTCTGCTGCGCGCATGGCTAAAGCTGGCTTTACGGGAGCCCCGGCATTAACTCTGCAAACGAAGCACTGGCATGACCTTGGAGAAAATTGGCTAATAACTAAGCAATATTTCAAGCCATATCCAGTCTGCCGTTGGGCCCAGGCTCCAATAGCAGCAGTTCTTGATTTAAAACAAATTTATGATTTTAGTAGCACAGATGTAGCTAGTGTACACATCACTTCGTTCTATGAGGCAGTTCGCCTTGGTCAAAAAAAAGTTACTAATACAGAAGAAGCACAGTATTCAACGTCGTTTCCTTGCGCTATTGCATTAGTTCATGGCGATATTTTGCCCGAGCATATTGCAGATGATGCACTCAAGGATCCTGAGATACAGAGATTATCCTCCGTTCTGACAATTAGTGAAGATGACCATGCTAATTTGGTTTTTCCTGGTTCAAGACTTGCTCGAGCGGATATAACTCTAAAAAATGGCCAAGTGCTATCCTCTACTTGGTTTGAGCCAAAATGGGATGCATCTGAGCCCCCAACTAAAAAGGAATTAACGAAAAAGTTCAGAGATTATGCTACACCAGTACTAGGAAAAACCCGAACAAAGGCAATATATGAAGCTGTGTTTAACTTAGACAGATCGGACACCCAGCAGTTATTTAGGCTTATATCGTCCCCAATTCAAAAACCTGTAGCTAATGTTTCCTGATCTAACTTCTCCCGATTTAACAACGGTCTCAAAAGCGCCTTATAATATTATTGATCAGGCCGCCCAGTGGATCCCAGTAGCGAAAAATACCAGATTAGCGGCACGTTTATGGCGTCCTGATATTACTGACGCCGTCCCAGTGGTGATTGAGATTATTCCCTACCGCCGCCAGGACGGAACACTACCAGTTGATGAACGTATACATCCATACTGGGCCGGTCATGGTGTGGCTGCTTTGCGCGTAGACCTTCGTGGCTGTGGTGACTCAGACGGAATTTTAAAAGATGAGTATTTAAAATTAGAACAAGATGATGCAATCGCCATTATTGAATGGGCTGCACAGCAGCCTTGGTGCAACGGGAGTGTAGGAATGACGGGTCTCTCGTGGGGTGGTTTTGCATCCCTACAAGTAGCTGCACGAAGACCGAAATCTCTTAAAGCAATTATTTCAATCGGCGCTACAGTTGATCGTTATAACGATGATATTCATTATAAAAATGGTTGTCTTTTGAATGAAAATTTTGGTTGGGGGACGTCTCTGACTGCCTTTACAACTCGCCCACCAGATCCGCTTACAGTTGGTAAAAAATGGCGATCAATTTGGTTGAATCGATTAGAAAATCTAAATTTTTTTGCAGCTAATTGGTTTAAACATCAGACCCGTGATGCGTATTGGGAACATGGCTCAATTTGCGAAAATTTTGATGATATTAAAATCCCAGTGATGATTGTTAGCGGTTGGAATGATCTTTATGTAAATGCGCTACCCGCTCTTATGGATAATATCAAAGGACATTGCCACTCAGTATGTGGCCCCTGGGCCCATCATTTCCCCCACCTCGGCACACCCGGTCCATCTTATGATTATCTTGGAGCCTCATTGGCTTGGTGGCATCAATGGCTTGGTAATGATCAAATTGCCCCACAAGCAAAAAAAACACATCTCACTTTTATAAAAGAAAGCGCTGATCCAAAACCATTTGACCTAAGTGTGGCAGGTAGGTGGATCGAAAGTCAAACCTGGCCTCCATCAATCAAAATAAAACACAAATACCTATCAAAGGATAGTCTCACGGACAAGGTTGTTAATCCTTCACCAATTCAAATTCACAGTCCTGTAGAAACAGGAGTAGAGGCTGGAGAGTGGATCCCACATTGTTCTGGTTCTGAAATCTCAGGCTGTCAGAAATCTATCGACGCCCAAAGCACCTGTTTTGATAGTGATATACTTGAAAAACACATTGACGTTTTTGGTCGTCCAGAAATAACAATTTTTCTGCGTTCAAATGCACCCACCGGAAACTTAATTGTTCGCTTGTGTGACGTCTCACCGAGTGGAAGTTCAGAACTTGTTTCAATTGGAGTTCTAAATTTAACTCATCGGAATGGAAACAAATTCCCAAAGCTAATGCCAATCGGTGAAACTCAAAGTCTAGCTATTAAATTGGACAATACGGGACATAGGTTTCTTCCTGGACAGAAAATACGTATCGCTTTATCGACGGCATATTGGCCATTCGTCTGGCCTGCAGTCGATAACCCAACTCTGACTCTTGCTGAAAAACCTGCCTGTTTATCTTTGCCAACGCTCGTAAATCTTGAAGAAAAAGATGTTCAGCCAAACCCGCCCGTCGCGCCGCCCATCTCAGCAATTACACAAAAGCGGAAGCCAGATTCTAACCGTGATGTAGAATATGATTTTAATGAAGAAAAGGTTAAACTTAAGATAAAAGATGACTTAGGTGAATTACTTTATCACAAACACAATTTAGTAACCTCAGCAATAAAGCATGAATACTATGAAATTAGTAATAATGCCCCCTTATCGTCCATGGCTAAAATTAGTTGGAATTTTGAATACAGCCGGGACAATTGGATGACGCGAACAATTACTGAAACGATAATGACCAGTGATGAAAAATACTACTACCTGAAGGCAAAAGTGAGAGCCTATGAGAATGAAAAAAATATATTTGAAAAATCGTTCAAGCATAAAATTAATCGGGTAAACGGTAAGCCGTGTTACTGAATACTTTCTCGTGTTTGAAGACGGTACTTCAGGACTACGAATCAAGGGGTCGGGGGTTCGAATCCTCCCCGGTGCGCCATTTTCCTTACTTTTTCTGAATAAATACAAAGATACCAGTGGGTTGGACCATATATCGGGACCGCTTTTGGGGCAAGTTGGGTAGGTTTGGTTCTGGCAGTAGTTTCATAGCAATTTTGTCAGTTATCTATTACAAGTTTTCTGCCGTAAGTGGAAAACTCTCAGAAACGCACCGCTTGGCAGTTTTGTTTCTTCTTTAACGTATGATATGATCTGCACTAAGCACGGGCTAGCTTTAAGTTTTTTTGGAAAAGGCCGAAAATAGACGCCCGTCCGTTACTACAAATCCCAATACTATAATTGCAAAACCAATCCATGCGTCAGGTCCCATTTTTTCTCCAAGGAACACAAAGCCAAGTCCTATCGCGAAAAGTGGAATAAGTAAGGTGACCAGCAATAAGTTGGCTGTTCCAACTCGAACAAGAATGGCAAAGTACAAAACGTACGCCATTGCCGTCGACAATGCTGCCATGCCCAGTAGAGCGCCCCAAACGTTGGTAGATAGCTCAAGATTAGGTGGCCCGTCAAAGACAAGTACAATGGGCATCATCAGTACGGTGCTCCCAACCAACATACCAAGTGCATTCATTAAGGGCGGTTGTCCAGTTAAGGCAGTCTTCCCCCATACGCCGGCAAATGAATAGGAAAGGGTCGCACCAAGAATGGCTAGCTGAGCAAGGTTACTAGGGTTGAAGTCGGTCAGTGCACTCGGACCCATGATATAAGCTACCCCCGCAAGACCTAATGCTGCGCCAGTAATTTTCTTTGCTGTCAAAGGCTCATCAACTAGCAGTATCCCTGCAACAACAGCTGCAAACATCGCTGTAGTTCCGTTCAAAATGGAAGCTAACCCACTTTCAATCTGTGTCTGACCCCAGAAAATTAGCGAAAATGGGATGGCATTATTGAGTGCGCCCATAACCAGATAGGCACCCCAGACACTTGGGGATCGTGGAAATGCAATTCCATTAAGCAATACAATCACCGCCAAGATAGGCACTGCCCAGACTACCCTATGCAGGGTAATGGTGAGTGGAGGAACTTCGCTTAGAGCCACTTCACCAAAGAAGAACGATCCACCCCATACCGCTGCTAACAAAAGCAACATGATAGCAGATTTGAAGTCAAATTTTAGCACAGCGGCTATGCTCATATTATGTTGTACGGTTTCAGTGCTTTTGGTATTGTTTCATCTCAACTAAACTAAGCACAACGGTCTTCTCTTTGCTTATAAGGATAAAAAATTACATTGGTCAAATTATTTTGGCAGGTATCTCAATTTGGAGCTCAGTGGGTCTACAGCAAATGCTTGGTTAGTCTGCATAGCTGACCCTTAGGCATACTTTAGCTAATGACCGAAGAGGTAGGAGAGCAGCTATGGCAAGTGAGTTACCGTGGACCACTTTAACAAAACCACTTTCCCCAAAAGGTGCCTGCCGCAGTCGCTCATAATGAGCGAACTAATATTGCAGTAGACACAATAATTAGAGCACCGTTAAAGCCCCAATTGTCGCAAAGCTGCAATGAGCGCTATGCCGCAAAACATTGCTAAATTTGGTCTGTGAGTTAGAGCTGATATGACCAACACTATACTTCCTGTAATCCATTCTAAAGCTGATCCATAAATCATCATTAGGGTGACCAGCGAAACGATCAAACAACCTGGCAAAGCTTCAAGACCGCGGGCCCAAGCCCCATGTTTAGGGAGGTGCGATGCTAGAATGAAACCTGATATTCTTATTAAAAAGCTTATGAAGCCAAGGCCAAGTACCGTTATCCAAATCTCGTTAGTCATTTTTCAAACCTGCTGCCATCGCACCAAAAATGGCACCGACGATTAACCCCCAACTTGCATATTCTGACAGCCACACCCCAAAAAAGATGACAGTACCCAACGCTATAAACCACGGAAATACGTCAACATACCCACGCCACATACCTGGTAAGATAGCCACAAAGATCGCAATGATGGCGAAATCTAATCCAATCAATTCAGGATCAGGTACTCCACTAGACAGAAACGTACCAATTGTTGTTACCACTATCCAGACCAAGTATAGAGATGCACCTCCACCAAAAAAATACCAATAACTATCCGTCATTAACCGGGATTTTGCTGTTTGCATTAGGGCTACAGACGCATCGGTTGCCAAAAAAGTTCCAAGGCCAATATGCCACCAAGAACGATCGCGCATAACACTTTCCATCGAGGCAGTAATGAGCAGTATCCTCATATTCAATGCAGCACCAGCAATAATAGCTGCAGCTGGACCAACTCCGAGTACCAATTGGTCCATAGCAACAAGCTGAGACGAACCTCCAAATACTAATACGCTCATACTAATTGTCTGGAAATTATTAAATCCAGACTGACTTGCTAAAAGTCCGAACGCTAATCCATATGTCGCTGCTGCAAGCGACATAGGCAACATATCACGCATCCCATATAAGATTTCTATTCTTACAGTTCTAGAAGCGCGCATATTTATAAACTTTGTGAAGAAGATGTTTGTTGTTTTTTACGGCTAAGATAAATTTCACCCCTCGTAAAGAATAAAAACCTTTTAATTCCAGACATTTTCATTGAAATTGATCAGGTACGTACGTTGCTTGAACAAAAAGGGCTTTAATGAGTAAAAGAATTCGTACTTTGGCTATAGTTGGGGCCGGTGGAATGGGTGGGCTGTTTGGCGCAATCCTTTCTGAAGGCGGTCTTGAGGTAACTCTGATCGACACTAATCGTGAGCAGATAGAAGCTATCCGTGCCAACGGTCTACGTATTTCTGGATTTGGTGGGGAGAGGGCCCATATGCTGCGGACAGAGCATGACGTGACCATGGTTAAGCAGGCCGATATCGTACTAGTGCAATGTAAAGGAACAGCTACGCGTGAGGCTGCCCGCTCAATGACACATCTAGCCGATAGTGGTTCAATTTTTATCAGTTTCCAGAATGGACTGGGTAATGAGGATATTCTCACTGAAATACTGGGATCAGAGAATGTGTTTGGTGGATTGACAACAATGGCTGGGGCCTGCATCGGTCCAGGGCATTATCAAGATTTTGGCAGAGCGCCTTGCTTTATTGGTGAGTGGGCAGGAGGTATAACAGTGCGTGCAGATGAGATAGCGGCCGTTTTTACTAAAGCCGGGTTAGAGACATCTGCAAGCGCCGACATAAAGGTCGACATCTGGAGAAAATTACTTGGAAATATGGCAATGAGTGCTGCTGCTGGAGTGACAAATTTAACCAGTGCCGAAGTACTAATGATTGATCCACTTCGAGATGTTTGTTTTTCTGCTCTAGATGAAGCGATTTCTATCGCCCATTCTCAGAAAATTGAATTGGATCGTAGTGAAGTTTTGAAAGGTCTTGAAATTATGACTGCCACTGGTGGCAGTGGTGAAAACAAGCCTTCTCTTTGTCTTGATATTTTAGCGCGTCGCCCGAGCGAAGTTGAGTTTATTTATGGCACAGCGTTGAAGCTTGCAGATGCTGCCGGTCTTGCTGTCCCGACATTGAGGAGCTTTTATGCACTAGTTAAAGGGATCGAGACCCATTATGTCGGTTCTGCTGATAACACCATAAAGGCATAAATATTATCTCAACAGAAGCAAAATTTTTCTTTGAAAGTAAAGAAATCGTAACATTGAAACTGTGGACTATAACTGAGTAGTTGGTGAACTGCTTACTATCCGCAAAAGAAGATAAAATGGAGAAAAAATTGAAATTAGGGGTTATTTGTGACGGCATAAGCCGTGATCTAGAGCATTCTATCAACGTAATGAATGAATTTGATCTTGAGTACGCAGAACTCCAGTATGTAAACGATAAAGAAGTAGGTGACCATTCAAAAGCTGAAATTGGCGACATTTATCGATTGCTTAGGGATAATGGAAAACCGGTTTCATGTTTATCGAGACATATCTTTGCAGGCATGACAATTGCTAACAAGCCAGGCGATGACTTGCATACGAGGCACATGGATGCTTTGCGACGGGTTATTGATATGGCAAAGGTTGTAGAAAGCCCTCTTGTTCGTATTATGACAAATAAAAAAGAGCAAATTTTGTGGGGTAAAAATGGTGCCGAAAAGTGGAATGTCGCGCACGGGGCTTGGGACAAAACCCTTGAATTAATACATCCAGCGTGTGAAGTCGCAAGGGATGCAGATGTGACGCTTGTTGTCGAAACTGGAAATGGCACGATGGTTAATTCTAATTGGACAGCTCGCAAATTGATCGATGATCTTGATGCTAAAGATATACTAAAAATTTTATGGGATCCCGCGAATAATTGTTGGTGCCATGAAGAAGCCTATCCAAGTGGTTATGAAATTGCCTCGGATGGATATCTCGGTCATATTCATATAAAAGATGTCCAGGTAGATACCCCATCAGCAATGCTTGAAGTTAGGCCTCTTGGAAAAGGTCAGCTGGCTGATCAATTTGAGCCGATTGCAAGAGCTTTGAATGAGGATGGATATGATGGCGTGGTAAGCTTTGAAAGCGTCTTCCATCCTGGCAATGGAAATTTTGAAGAAGGTTTTCGAGTGTGTGTAAACGAATTTAAGAGACTTTTTGAATAAGTATTTATACGAACTGGATAAAAGTTTTATCTGCTTTAGCCAAAGTGCTCTTAAACTATTACAGATGAGTAAAAGATTGGACTGCGTTAGTGACCACTTAGCCAGTTTTTGAGATAAAGTTTAAGAATCAACTCCTTTTTCAATCTTCACAAATGCGCTTTCGGGAATTAATTTTACCGTCACTGATACATGGAGGATACACATGGCGCGTCGGGCAGGCTCATCAAGATCAAGAGACATGGCACAAAAAGGCGTACCACCATCGCCTTATATTCGTCGCACAATTCCCCATTTTGACGTGCTTGATGAGGAGCAGATTCTTCGGCTGGAAGGCCAGGTCGATTGGATATTGCAGGACGTCGGTATAGCCTTTCGTGATGACTCAACCGCGCTCGAATTGTGGAGACGTGAAGGCGCTACAATTGAAGACGACACCGTGCGCGCGCCCGCCGACTGGATTCGGGCGTTGTGCGCCAAGGCGCCCCACGAATTCACCCAGCTCGCCCGCAACCGCGAACGTTCGGTTGTAATTGGTGGTAACAACCAGGTTTTTGCGCCGATTTATGGCGCACCCTTCGTACGCGACATGGAAGGTGGGCGGCGCTATGGCGATATTGAGGCCTTCGAGGACCTGGTGCGCCTGAGTTACTTGCACCCAAATCTACATCATGGCGGGTTTGTCACCTGCGAACCCTGTGACGTCCCAGTCAGCAAACGTCATCTCGACATGCTCTTTGCTCACATGACACTCTCGGACAAACCTCACCTTGGGGCCATAACTGAGATGAGCAGGGCTCAAGACAGTGTCGATATGGCCGAGATCATCTTTGGCGCCGATGTTATGGACGAGAACTGTGTTATCATGGGCAATGTGAACACCAACTCACCCTTGCTCGTAGACAAGGTGGTAACTGAATCTGCACGCGTTTACTCATCGCGCGGGCAGGGTCTGATTGTTGTGCCGTTTATACTGAGCGGAGCGATGGGGCCGGTCTCGACTGCTGCTTCAGTTGCACAGGCCATGGCTGAAGCGATGATGGTTTGCGCCTATGTGCAGCTTTTGCGTCCTGGGGCTCCTTTCGTGTTGGGCAATTTCCTGTCGTCGATGTCGCTCAAATCCGGCGCGCCGACCTTCGGGATGCCAGAGCCTGTGATCTCAAATTACGCCATCGGTCAGCTCGCACGGCGTGCGGGCCTGCCGCTTCGCTGTGGTGGCTCGCTTACAGCGTCCAAGGTTGAAGATGCGCAAGCAGCCTATGAAAGCGCCGATTCAATGCACTCGACCATGTTGGCAGGTGCAAATTTCGTTTTGCATTCGGCGGGGTGGCTCGAAGGTGGCCTGTGCACCGGCTTCGAAAAGCTGATCATGGATGCAGATCGTCTGGGTAGTTATCAGAAGTTGCTAAGCTTAGGGCTTGATATCTCCGATGATGCGTTGGCGCGAGATGCCTACCAGGAAGTCGGGGCAGGTGGCCATTTCCTTGGCTGTGGTCACACGATGCGCAACTATCAGAGTGCCTTCTACGAAACCGCGCTGAGCGACAGCGAGAATGTTGAAAGCTGGGAAGAGGCCGGATCGCAGGACATGCGTCGACGCGCGAATGTCCGCGTGAAAAAGATGCTATCTGATTATGAGGCCCCGCCTATCGATGACGGCCTGAAGGCCGAACTCGAAGCCTTTGTTGCTAGGCGCAAAGAGGCGTTGCCAGATGCCTGGTATTAAGATCACTGGTCTTAAGGTGACACCGTTCAATTGTGTGACATTTGCTCCAATGCATTTCCTGCAGCCTCAATTGAGGCGTCAATATCAGCCTGGGTGTGCTCAGTACAGCTTAAATTATGAAGGATTTTATTGCCTGAAAAGAAGATCCCTTGATCTCTCATTTTTTGCGAAAACTCCGCATACTTTGCCAAATCAACAGTCTCACAAAAGTCCCGATAGTTTGTAATTTCATCAAGATTAGTAAAGACTGGGTGAAACATTGAGCCAACATTTTGAACTCTCATGTTCTGTCCTGTATCTGCTGCAGCTTGGTTTAAACGCTTGGTTATTTGATCTCCAATTTCAGATATCTTTTTAAATCCAGCGTAATTATCACGGCTCATTTCCTCAAGCATGGTTTTTGTAGCAAACAGACCTAAACGCGGAGCATTGTGACTTCCATAATGCAGTACTTTACCATATTCGATACTTTCCATGATATGATTGGGACCCGCGATTGCTGCGATCGGAAATCCTTGACCCAATGCTTTTCCATAGGTGACAATATCAGGCTGTAATCCATATAGTTCGGCCACACCGCCAGCGGCTACTCGAAAACCCGTGACTGTTTCATCTAGGTAGAACAAGACATCAAACTCTCTGCAAAGAAATTGTACCGCCTCTAGATAGCCCGGTTTAGGTGGAATAACGCCCATATTTGACATCACACCCTCCATAACAACACAGGCAATTTCATTTCCATGGGAGCGCAATACTCTTTCCAAAGCTTCCACATCGTTCCAGACGCATACCAGAGTATCTTCCCAGGAGCCTGGTGTTAATCCAGAGCTGTCAGGAATACGCACGGGATCATTTGGGTGCCCAAGCGAAGTGACGTACTGCGGGTTAGAACTTACCAGTAGGCCATCATACCATCCGTGGTAATGGCCCTCAAACTTGAGAATTTTCCGCTTCCCAGTGATGCCTCGTGCCATTCTAACTCCGGTCATGCAAGCTTCTGTGCCAGTATTTGCGAAGCGAACTTTATCAACATGGGGCAACATGCTTACCATCAGTTCAGCGGTTTCTACTTCGACCTCCAGGGCTGTTGCGAAATGGGTGCCCCCGGCTACCTCTCGCTGAATTACTTCTACAATTTTTGGATGTGCATGGCCCATTGGAAGACACCCGAATGACAGTTGCCAATCGATGTATTCATTTCCATCGACATCCCAGACTCTAGCCCCCTTTCCTTCGCGAATGTAGGGCGGAAAAGGTTTATAGTTCATAGGCCCCCGTGAAGCAGAACTACAACCTTCTACTAAGACGTTCATTGCGCGCTCAAATAAAACCTTGGATTGTTTGTGTTGCATATTATGTCCCATCAAATTTGCGCTTATCTCAAAGCATACAGAAGATTGTTCGCCTGATCTTGTGCTGTTTCCGTCGAAAGGGTCTCAATGTTTTTACCAAGAAGCTTGCGAAGTGCTTTCTGTGTTTCAACTGTAAAAACAACAGTCCCATCTTTTGTCATCTCGTCAATGCCATCCCACTTTAAAGATGCTTCGTTAACCGCAATGGCTTGTTCCAAAGACCATTCATCCGGAAGATCGATTGTAATGTGCGATTTATTCACCCGCACGGGATACCCCCCCACAAGTGCACCGATACCCGGCAAATGGATTAATCTTTCTGTTTCCCCAGCGAGCGCATGCAGTGCAGCAAGACCAGATGATGCTGTTACACGGTTAAAATGTAAGTCATAAGGAAAGGGGAAAACCTCGCGGAGGACATCTTCGGCGATCTGCGTAACATCTTTGCCTGCTAAAGTCGCTTTAAGTAAATAAGGTGGTAACTTATCTGGCTTTTCATCATTTAAAACATAATACTCAAATGCATGCTGTGCTACCAGTTTAACTTCAACATCCTTTGGTGAACAATTCAGTTCCCGACCAACTCCCATTTGAATTTTAGCAATTGGTTCCTGAACATTCCCAATTCCACAATCTGGGCCAAATCCAGTACGATTTAGCATTGCGTTTATCACATCTGGAAAAGAAGCCCCAATCCAAATGGCGTTGATACCAGATTCTGCAATTCGGTTTCTGAATTTTTGCATAAGTGATAAGTGCAGTGCTGTGTAACCGGCAAATGGTACATCAATTTCATCTGGTGCTAATTTCCACCATGGTAATAGTGAAGGTGCCGAAAAAATAAAATCTGGCTTTATCTCCCGCAGTCGCATAGCAAAATCATTGCTGTGAACATCTAGTTTTTCTGCAATTATACGTGGGAAAAAACCTTCGATCCCAGCACCCAGCACAGCGTTGTTGGCTCTTTTTTTTGCTTTTTCAAAGTCTCTGCTTGCAACCACAATAGTGTCGAAAATGTCAGTCCTTGCGACTGCTTCTAACAGATGGGTTGCGAGTTCGCCCATCGATATTAAAAGCAAGGCTGGTTTATTCATAATGTGCACCTAAAAAACTACGTGATTGTGTTGTAGAAATTTATACATAGCGCCTTCTGTGCTGTATACTTGTTTAGTGATTGAACCGGTTTGAATAATTCATTTGCTGAAGTTATGCGGCAACTTTATAGGCCAACTGTCAAGTACTCTCTACCAAGTAATATCAGATTGTTTGGATTGGCAACACTACTGCCCTAAACATTTGCAAGCATTCAGTTTCGAAGAGGTATCGTTGAAGATTTGGATATAAAAGTAGAAGTTAAACAACGTTTATATGAATATTAGTCGTGCCAAAAATAAACTGACTAAATAGCGCTATGCTACTCCGAAATTGATTGTAGTATAGTTGAGCAACCCACAAGTTCTTTCTTTTCTGGCCAGGAGTAAGCCCCAATCTTAGAGGTGTGTTTACCATAGGTGACGAGACCCTCTACTATTTTTACGGCAGAAACGGTTCCATCAAAAACTGGAACCCCTACAGCGTCTTGCACCCGCAAATCGAGCGGACCCATTCCAGCACACCCAAGGCAAATTGCCTCTGCACCGTCATTTTTTACAGCCAGTTTTGCCTCATCAATCATCTCTGTAACGGCTCTCTCTGGATCCTGTTCTATTTCTAAGACCGAAAGATTAGTCGCTCGTATTGATGCACATTTTGAAGTTAGGCCAAGTTGTTTTACCAAGTCTTCCAAAAGTGGTTTAATTCTTGGAATTACAGTAACTACAGAGAATTTGTGACCGACAAAACATGCCATATGCATAGATGCTTCACCGATTCCAACCACGGGTTTTTCGGTGACTTCTCTACATGCTGAAACACCTGGATCTCCATAGCAGGCGATGACAAATGCATCATAATCTTCTTTAAATTTTGCAACCGTTTCTACGGTTGCCATAGCCGATAAATATTCCTCGAAATGTCCCTCAATAGAACGTGGACCCCAGTCAGGACTTATTGCTGTAATCTCTGTGCCTCGCGCACAGTATTTTTCAGCCATTTCTCCTATGCTTTTTGTCATTTCTAAAGTTGTGTTTGGGTTTATAACAAGTATTTTCATTGGATCCTCACATACGGTCTCATAGACCGTTCTATTTTGTTGTTTTTGTTAAAAGTTTGTAATCCTCAGGCTGTCGGTGCAAATCAAAATTAAAAATATTTTCTTTTATCAACCGGCATTCATCAAGATTGATTTCAGCAAGCACAAGTTCATCTTTTGTCGTTTTCGCTTCTGCAACAATTTCTCCGCGTGGAGATATAATGCAGCTCCCACCAATTAATTCACAGTTATCTTCTAAACCAGCCTTAGCCGAGGCTATAACCCAAAGACCATTGGCATAAGCGCCCGCTTGCATACAAAGATGATTGTGAAATTCTTGGAGATGATCATGCTCAGGAGCCAATGGATAATGCTTGGGGGTGTTATAACCCAATGTCACAACCTCACATCCCTGAAGGGCTAGTAACCTATACGTTTCTGGCCAGCGTCGATCATTACAAATGCACATTCCGAGCTTGCCGAGACTAGTATCGAAAGTTGGGAATCCTAGGTTTCCCTTTTTAAAATATCGTTTTTCGAGGTGTTGGAATGGACGCTGTGGTTCATACTCTCTATGGCCCGGTAAATGGATCTTTCTATATTTTCCAATTATTTTTTTAGAGGGTTCTACATAGACGGAAGTGTTGAAAGGTGTTCCATTATCATTTTCTGCAAATCCAAAAGATATTATAATGTTGTCTTCTTTGATTAACTCAAATATTTCAGCCATAAGTGAGAATGGAACTTCCGTTTCATAGAATTCATCCAGCTTAGCTTGATCAGTTATATAGTACCTTGGAAAGAAAGTTGTTAAGCAGAGCTCTGGAAATACTACTAGCTTGGCTTCGTTTGCTTTTGCTGCGACTAAAAGATTAAGCATTCTGGAAATAACAGACTCTTTACTGTCTTCTGGATTGATAGGGCCAAGTTGAGCCGCAGCGGCTATGTATTTAGATCTATTTTTCATGTTTCTGAAAGTAGTTCATTTGTCACAATTTTGTTGTAGATATCTCTATCGGTAACACCCTCGCTACCTATAATCAAAATTTGTGAGTCTTTGTTTATTTTCAATTGCTGCTTCAATCTAGAGGTATTTGAGGTTAAAATGAGGCCAGCCAATCCGGCAGTTGCTGACTCTCCAGCCTCTATTGCATAGTGCGATCTTTTACAAAATTTTAAACAACGCATTGCTCTCGCGGCATCTAAATCAGATATGCTCATTGAGGCTTCTATGGTTTTGCTAAGGATCTCCCAAGCTATTACTGAAACGGTTCCACAAGCCAATCCTGCCATATAAGTATCAAGGCTACCCTCACATGCGACAGGTTCTTGATGCTTAATTGATTGCACCCAACAATCTGCATTTTCTGGATCTACCAAAATTATCCTGGGCGAATAATAGAGGTTACGGAAAAGGCTTGCAGTTACTCCCGCTGCCAAGCTGCCCACACCTGTTTGCAAAAATACGTGTGTTGGCCTAACACTTTGCTTAATTACAGCCTCGTAGATCATAACTTCATAGCCATTCATTACATGTTTCGGGATTGTGGAATATCCGGCGTATGATGTATCAGAAATTACGTGCCAGTCATTTTCCTTTGCTTTCTCCTGAGCTATTTTCACACTTTCGTCATAATTTTTCCCAGCCCTTACGACTTGGGCCCCGTATTTCTTTAAGGCGTTTTCTCTATTTTTGCTCACTTTCTCATGAATAAATATTACGCATTTACAGCCAAACATCTTAGCTCCCCAGGCTACAGATTTTCCATGGTTTCCATCTGTTGCCGAAGTGACCGTTATACCGGCTATCATCTTTTTGATTTTTGGACTTTTATTATCACTAATATGATTTTTTCCAACTAGCATTTCTAAGCATTTATGTACCGCATAGGCTCCACCCAAAGCCTTGAAGCTCTTTAGGCCAAACCGCTCTGCCTCGTTTTTGTAAAAAACAGATTTGACCCCCAATGCATCTGCTACATTAACAAGATTAATTAGCGATGTTGGCTGATAACCTGGCCACTTAGAAATAGTTTCGTAAGCAGAAGTAAATCCTGAGTCAGGTAGAATTTTTTTTATAAGTGCCTGAGCCTCGTTAAACGGCACTCGCTGAGAATTAAAGTATATTGGTCTTTTGCTAGTCTGATTTTTGAAATAATGGCAATTCATTTTATTTTGATTAAAATTTTTCCTGATATTTTACGGCTGTCGAGTGATTGATAAGCTAAGTCAAAGTCTTCGATTGCAAAAATATGTTCAATAAATAACTTTAGTTTTTTATTCTTAATCATTTCTTGGATAGTAATCTGAGACTGAAGCCACTCGTCTGATCGATGATCGATATGGCCGATATGCAGCCTTGAGAAAGTTAAAGACCTACGAACTAGTTGGGACCAAAGGTTATCATAAGGTTTACCACTGGCTTCTCCATAACTTACAACGTGACCTAAGTTTTGCATTAAATCGAAGCTGTCATTTAAAATATCTGCACCGGTGGAGTCGATTAACAGTCTTATAGGGGATTTTCCAAATTTTTGCTGAATTTCTTCCGTAAATTGCTGCTTGGTCCGGTCCAAAACAAGGTCAGCTCCACACTCTAATGGTCTTTTCTCCTTTCCAGTTGTTCCGACAGTGCCAACTACCGTTGCTCCGGAGAGCTTTGCAAGCTGGGTTAAGTTCAAGCCAACGCCGCCACCTATGGCATGAATGAGTAAAATATCATTGGCCTCTACCTTGCCAATAGTATGCAATAAGTGAAATGCCGTTGTTGTTTGGACGTAATACGCAGCACCGTCTTCAAGAGAAACTTCGTCAATCAATTTTGTGACGCTAGTCTCTGGTATACTTAAAAACTCTGAAAAGGCACCAGCGTTTTCGGAGAAGCCTGCCACTCTGTCGCCAACTGAAAAATTTTGAACTTCTGAGCCACATTTTGCAACAATGCCTGAAAACTCTATTCCTGCTTGAAGTGGGTAACCTTTGGGGTGGGGATAAGAGCCATTGCACATCATCAGATCAGCATAATTCAACCCTCCATAATGTACTTCAACTAAAATTTCATGGTTGTTTAAATCAGGCTTGGGTAAATTAATTTCCAAACTTCTGTGGAAATCATCATCAATTTTATTTATTTGAATTCCTTTCATCCGAGCGACCCCTTCTGTCTATTGACTCATAGTCAAAATCTGCTCCACATTATGGTAACACTATACTTTTATTAAAAGGAAGAAGAAGTTGTATTCAATTGGTATTGATGTCGGTGGTACGTTTACTGATTTTTTCTGTTTCGATAATTCTAATCAAAAAACTTTTGTCTATAAAACAGCATCAACGCCGGATGATCCATCCAAAGCGGTCTGTTCCGGTCTGGAGGCGCTCTTAGCAAAGTACTCGATCAAAGCAAAAGACGTGTCCACCATTTTTCATGGAACCACCGTTGGAACTAATTCCATACTTGAGGGCAAAGGCGCAAAAGTTGGTTTAATAACTAACTCTGGTTTTAGAGATATTTTGCACATTGGCAGACATCAAAGGCCGCAACATTATTCGATTGGACAGGAAATCCCTTGGCAAGACAGAGCCTTGATAGAGCGTAAGTTTAGAAAGACCGTAAACTGCCGTCTAGATAGCTCTGGTAATGAAATTACACCGTTAGATGAAAAAAGTATTTTGGCTCATTTAGAGTTTTTTAAGGATAATAATGTAAATTCTATTCTCATAGCTTTTTTGTTTTCTTATCGAAATAATGCACATGAAAATCGTGTTTTAGAAATTGTTCGAGACCAAATTCCAAGTGCTTTTGTTACGACTTCATCCAGTGTCTCTCCGCAATTTCGTGAGTTTGAACGTTTTACTACTGGTGCCGTTGCAGCTTTCATTGGGCCAAAAGTTACGCAATATATTGATAATTTATCATTTAATTTAAAGAATATTTGCCAGAACGCTGAGTTGAGAATTATGACTTCCAGTGGCGGACTGGCTACACCAGAAATGATAATGAGGCACCCAGAACTTACCTTGCTTTCGGGATTAGTTGCTGGGGCAAATGCTGGCTTATGGCTCGCATCTAAGAAAAAAATGAAAAACCTAATCACTTTAGATATAGGCGGGACTAGTGCTGACATTTCAATTATTAATGATGGCCAATTGAATGAGGTCAGCTCACGTAATGCAAGTATCTCAGGTTACCCTGTACAGCTACCAATGATTGATATTCACACGATTGGCGCAGGGGGAGGTTCGATTGCTAGAGTAGATGCTGGTGGTGGTTTTAAGGTTGGTCCTGAGAGTGCTGGAGCTTTTCCTGGTCCGGCATGCTATAATTTAGGTGGATCAAAACCAACAGTAACAGATGCAAATTTAGTGTTGGGTAGGCTGCTAGGTGACAGAATTCTTGATGGAAGAATGACGCTGGATTCACAAATGGCAGAAACGAGCCTGAAAGAAGTTTCCTCAAACCTTGGAAGTACTATAAATCAAACGGCACTTGGCACAATTTCAGTTCTCAATAATAACATGGCTTCAGCCATAAGATCGAGAACCATACAAAAAGGTATCGATCCAAGAGATTTTAGCTTATGCGCGTTCGGTGGAGGAGGGCCTTTACAAGCAGTCGGTGTGGCTGAAATTTTGGGTATAAATGAAGTTATTGTACCGCAGAATCCCGGAATAATGTGTGCTTTTGGATTGTTAATTTCCCAGGTTGAATACCATTCTGTCAAAACGTTGCTTATGACAAAGACACAATTTAATTTATCCACCCTTAATGAAACCTTATCTGAAATGAAAAGTGATCTGACTTCAATTTTTGAACGGGATAAGGCTGATACAAAATTAATACAATTTGAGGCGTTTACTGACCTAAGATATGTGGGTCAGGGGTATGAGCTAAAAGTACCCCTTAATTCTGATGTGCTTAAGCCAGAAAACTTGGAGCAGGTATGGGATGCCTTCCACAAACAGCATAAGCAAGAATATGGTCACAATTTCTTATCTGCAGATATAGAAATGGTATCGGTAAAGTTGAAGGCACAAATTAAAAAGGAAAATTCGAGCAATAAATTTTCTTTTGAAAATAGCAGTGATGAAACTGTTAGTCGTTTGAATTTACCTAATACTAAAGTAGAATTTAGCATTGATGGTAAACCCCAAAGTTTTGAAACTGAAATTATAGACAGGAAGACTTTGACAGGCGGTGCCCAAAAAGCTGGTCCAAACGTTATTTATCAAGAGGACAGTACAACAGTTGTACCCCCTGGATGGACAATGTCTGTTGATGATGACCTAACTCTAAGATTAAGAAAATTGGATAATAACAATGATTGATAAAAATATAGATCCTTTTTTAGCATCTGTGATCCATGGGGCGCTTGAAGACATAGCGTTGGAAATGGGCCAGAAGCTTATGCGTATGAGCTACTCAAGTATCATTAGAGAAAGCGAAGACTTTGGGACTGCATTAACGGACCAAACTGGGCGTCAGCTTTGTGAGTGTACCATGAGTACTCCGCTACAATCTGGCCCAATTCCAGGATATGTGATGGGTGTGCTCGAGGAATTAAAAGGACGTGGTGATGAAATTAAGCCAGGGGACATTTTTATGCACAACGACCCTTACAATGGTGCTTCACACGGTCCAGATGTTGGGTTTCTTGTTCCCGTATTCGCTAATAATGACCTTGTTGGTTTTTCGGTCACGACTGCCCACCATCTCGACGTTGGGGCTTTGACACCTGGAAGTTGTGGAATTGTCGATGCTGTCGATGCATATGCTGAAGGCCTCCAGTTCAAAGCAGTCAGAGTCTATGAAAATAACAAAAAAGTTGAGCCAGTGTGGCAAATTTTAAGGTCAAACATAAGGATGCCGGACCTAGTAGTTGGAGATATGGAGGCACAAGTTTCCGCAGCAAGAATTGGCGCGGAGAGATTTAATGAACTTATTCAAAAATATGGGCTTGAGACCATAACTGCTGCGTATGAGAACCTTCTAGATTATTCAGAGACGCTGATGCGCAAAGCGATCGAAGAGGTTCCCGATGGGACTTATTATGCAGAAACATTCATAGATGGATTTCTAGATAGTGAGGATGCAAATTTAAAAGACATTAAAATAGCCGCGTCAATTAATGTAAAAGGGTCGAACTTGAAAGTTGACTTGGCAGGCACTTCCAAGCAGATTGATAATAAGCCTATAAATATGCCCTTTGTTGGCACAGTAGATTGTGCAATATGGTTGACGCTTCGTTCTATTCTGCTTGATAGTAACGAGTTCGGCGCAATACCTCAAAATAGTGGTCTTACGAGACCCATTGAAATAACAGCGCCGCTCGGCAGTCTTGCAAATCCAATTTTTCCTGCACCAGTAATAGCAAGATTTTGCCCCGGTAATGCTGTGGCTGACACAGTAATGAAGGCGATGTCAAAAGCCGTTCCAGAAAAAGTCAGCGCGGGTATTGGAAATTTAAGGGTGGTTGCCTTTTCCGGTGGAAGCGCAGGCTCCCAATGGGTTCACATGGAAATAATGGAGGGGTCTTACGGTGGGCGATATGGGCAAGATGGTATGGATGCAGTAGACACGCTATATGCGAATACAAGAAATAACCCAATCGAGGATATTGAAAGTCATTTGCCATTGAGAGTCTTAAAATATGAGTTGCGAGAAGCTGATGCAGGTCATGGTAAGTGGCGTGGTGGTTTAGGCACAGTAAGACTTTTTGAATTTCTGGATGATGGAGCAATTTCCATTGAGGGAGATGGACACAAGTACAAGCCTTGGGGCTTTGATGGTGGCGCCAGTGGGTCTACTGCAGAAATAAATTTAGTAGAACAATCAAATAATAAGTCGAGCTTGCCATCTAAAATTCCGTATAAGCTAATTCCTGTCGGAACAAAAATAGAGGTTCTGGGGCCAAACGGCGGAGGATATGGATCTAAATCAGAAAGAGATCCAGAAATGGTAAAATCAGATTTAGAAAACGAAATAATTACAGAAAAGATAGCCAAAGATGAATATAACATGATGTTCTAGAAGGATTTTAAGCTTTCTTTAAATTTTTTTCGAAGATTCTTCCTTTGATAACTTGTAAATTTCTGCCTCTAGATTGAGTAAAAAATGCAAATAAACAGCATTTCTCGGAGATAAAAAAATGTGCAATCGTATAGATTTGTGCTTCTTTTTTAATCAATTTGTTTGATTTTTACCTCCAATTGCGACCTAATAAGCAGACATTCGGCCGAGTCGCTGACAGCTTTCAGTCCAACACATGAGAAAGAATATATGTCGCAGTTAGAGTTAGTAGGTGTTTCAAAATTTTACGGTACCGCCGTAGCAGTAGACAACATCAGCATTAAGTTTAATGATAAAGGGTATATTTGTCTGCTTGGTCCCTCTGGATGCGGCAAAACCTCGACGTTGAGGATGGTCGCTGGACACGAAGAAGTTTCTGAAGGTGCAGTAGTTTTGGATGGACGTGATATATCTAAGCTTCCTCCTGCGCAGCGTGGTACTGCCATGATGTTTCAAAATTATGCATTGTTTCCCCACATGACTGTTGAGAAAAACGTTGCATTTAGTTTGAAAATCAAAGGAGTTTCTGCGTCGGAACAAAAAGAAAGGGTTCAGAAAATGCTAGGGACAGTTGGTTTGTCTCAGTATTCAGAACGCTTGCCAAGCCAGTTATCTGGTGGCCAGCAGCAGCGCGCGGCTTTGGCTCGAGCTTTGATCACAGATCCGCAAATTTTATTACTTGATGAACCCCTGTCAGCCCTTGACCCATTCCTTCGAGTAAAGATGCGTGCTGAGCTGAAGCGTCTGCAATCAGAACTCGGAATTACTTTTTTACACGTTACTCATAGTCAGGATGAAGCAATGGCTCTCTCTGACCAAATTGTTGTAATGAATGATGCTAAAATCCAACAAAGCGGTTCTCCCAGAGACATTTACAATAACCCTGAAACAGAATTTGTCGCAAAATTTCTTGGTGGGCACAACGTCATTCAGTGGAAAGAAACCCTTATTTCCGTCCGGTCGGATCTCTTTGGTCTCAAGCGCTCGAAAGGAAATTTTAAATGCGAAGTAAACGCGATTGAATATTTTGGTGATAACGTGACTGTGTCGGTAGAAGATGATGCAGGTGGTGAGTACTTGGCAAAAATGCCAGAAGCAACTTTTTTCGATAAACCTTTTAGTATCGGAGAAACAGTTTTTGCAGTTTGGAACGACATCGATGCAAAAACTTTAAAAACTCAATGATGTCATAAATCAAGTTGGAGATTAATATGAAAGCAAATAGCAAAAGTAAAATTTCCCGCAGATCGCTACTTAAAAGTGGCGTAGCCGCTACCACAGCTGCCGCTGCAGGAACACTTGGAGCCCCTATGATTTGGGCACAAAGTAACATTGTTTTGCGGCAATCAGGTACAGGCGTTTCTGCCTTTAATGAAATTGCAGCAAAGGCTAAAGAAGATCTTGGCATTACAATGGAGATGACTGCACTTGACAGTGACTCAGTTGTTCAAAAGGTTGCAACACAGCCCAAGTCATTCGATATCGCAGATATTGAGTATTGGATGTGTAAAAAAGTTTGGCCAATTGGTAACTTACAAGCGATGGATACAAGCAAGATTGCTAACTATGACAAAATTGTTGGTATCTTTAAAAATGGTAAGCTGACCCCAACAAGCACAATTGCCCAAGGCACTGCACCTCATACAGTGAGCTTTGTGGAAGGCGCTAATGGTAAAAGTTTTTCATCAGAAGAAACTGGTTGGATGACAATGATTCCAACGATTTATAACGCCGATACACTGGGAATAAGACCAGATCTTATTAACAGACCAATCAATACATGGGCGGAATTGCTAAACCCTGAGTTTAAAGGCAAAGCCTCAATTCTGGATATTTCATCTATCGGTATCATGGATATGGCAATGGTTTGCGAAGCTATGGGTGAAATCCAGTACGGTGATAAGGGTAATATGACCAAAGAGGAAATCGATAAGACTATCGGTATCTTCACTGAGGCCAAAAAGGCGGGCCAATTTAGAGCATTCTGGAAAAGCTTCGATGAATCTGTCAATTTAATGGCTTCTGGTGAGGTCGTAATTCAATCAATGTGGTCTCCTGCGATTACTGCAGTGAGATCAAAAGGGATCCCATGTGTTTATCAGCCACTAAAAGAAGGCTACCGTAGCTGGGGCGGCGGATTAGGAATTGCTGCACACCTGAGCGGGAAAGAGTTGGACGCGGCGTATGAGTATATCAATTGGTACTTGTCCGGCTGGGTTGGTGGCTTCCTGATGCGTCAAGGCTATTATTCTGCAGCGGTTGAAACTTCAAAAGAATATATGTCCGCTGATGAGTGGAGTTATTGGTTTGAAGGTAAAGCAGCCAAAGGTGATATCGTTAATCCGCAAGGGGTAAAAATGGAAAGCGCTGGAGCAGTGCGTGATGGCGGTTCTTTCTATGACCGTATGGGCAGTGTAGCCTGTTGGAATGCTGTTATGGATGAAAACCAGTATATGGTTAGGAAGTGGAACGAATTCATCGCTTCTTAAAAAAAAAGGTCGACGCAAATCTTTGCGTCGACCAAAGACTCAAGGGCATCTTTACTAGCCTTAATAAATTGTTAACGGATTACGGACACTAATATTGGCTGTATTACAAAAAAATATCTCTAGTATATTATTGGCTAGTCCAGTGATTTTGGTTTTGTCGGCATTTATTATTGTGCCGATAATCCTAATTACAGCAGTAAGTTTTTGGGGTTCCACAGAGTTCTCGATTTACCCTGCTTTTCTATTTGATAACTACGAATTTCTGTTAACTTCCGATGTCACTTATCGGGTGTTTTTTAGAACTTTATATTTTGCGGTTCTAGTGTGGGCAATAACACTTGTTTTAGGATTTACAGTCGCATACTATCTGGCTTTTTTCGTACACTCTCTGACCTGGCAAATCATTTGTTTTCTCCTCTGCACTATCCCATTTTGGACGTCAAACATCATCAGAATGATTAGTTGGATTCCATTTCTAGGTAGGAATGGATTGGCAAATCAGTCATTGATCGAGATGGGCATAGTCGATGAGCCAGTCGAGTGGCTACTGTATTCTGAGTTTTCAGTCTGTTTGGCTTTTGTGCATTTATACACTCTATTCATGGTGGTCCCGATCTTCAACACTATGATGAGAATTGATAAATCGCTTATAGAGGCAGCTAGAGACGCTGGGGCATCAAGTACGCAGATTTTAGTAAATGTTATAATTCCTCTCTGTAAGCCTGGAATAATGATTGGTTCAATATTTGTTGTGGCGCTGGTGATGGGTGATTTTATTACCGTAAGATTTATGTCAGGTTCTCAAATAGCAAATATGGGACGACTAATTTCTAATGATATAAGTTTACTTCAATATCCCTCTGCTTGTGCGACTGCGGTCGTTTTATTAGCAACCGTGGTCATTATGATTTCAATCATGCTCCGTTTTGTGGATATTCGTAAGGAGTTATAACTTTGGGTGAAAAGCGATCTACAGGTTTTTATGTACTAACTGCAATATTTATTGCGTTTTTAGTATTTCTTTACGGCCCGGTCATAACAATAGGTATTCTTAGTTTTCAGGGCCCAACTGGGGGTTTAACGTTCCCGATGCAAGGCACATCTTTGCATTGGTTTCAGGAATTATTTAGAACTCAAATGGTCGGTGATATCTGGGGATCTTTCCAACGAAGTATTATCCTAGGTTTGACGGTCATGGTGATAACCGTTGTATTTTCGGTTGGGGCTGGGATGGCATATAGAAAAAAATTCTTTGGCTCAACACCACTTTTTTACCTTATCATTGCAAGCTTGGTCATTCCATCAATTCTAGTGTCATTAGGCGTTGGCCTGATATTTTCTCAATTAGGGTGGGAAGTTCATTGGTCTACTTCAGGATTGGGTGCTCAATTAACCTGGACGCTTCCCTTTGGAATTCTGATAATGTTTGCGGTTTTCAACCGTTTCGACAAAGCGTATGAGGAAGCTGGCAGAGATTTAGGGGCAGGTCCAATTCAAGTTTTTCGTTTGATTGTGCTGCCGATAATTGCTCCTTCTTTAATAGGTGTGGCTTTGTTTGGTTTCACACTGAGTTATGATGAATTTGCCAGAACATTGTTGACATCAGGCAGTCGCAACACCTTGCCGTTAGAAATTTTTGGGATGACAACCAATGTGACAACCCCAGTTATATATGCACTTGGCACTCTTACGACATTATTTTCTCTGTTAATCATCGTTTTCTTTCTCACGTTTTTTGTATTATCGCAGAGAAGACGTGACAAGAAAGGGTCTGATGCTGGAAAGGGTCTTGTTTGACGCAGAGCACCGATATTGTTTTTGTAAACCCAAATTCAACACAGTCTATGACTGATAAAATTGTTTCGTCAGCTAACTCTGCTTTAAATAACCGTCGAAATGTAACCGGGGTAACATGCTTTGGCGCTCCAAGTGCTATACAGGGTCCAATTGATGCAGAAAAAGCAAAGCCGATTTTGTTTTCAAATTTGAAAGAAGCAGAAAAAGCGAAGTCAAAATTAGCTGTTATAGCGTGCTTTGACGATCCATTTCTTCTTGAAGCAAGGAGAACTATATCAATTCCTACTATTGGGATAGGCTGGGCAGCTTTTACAATGTGTTCACTTTATGCTGATAAATTCGGAGTTATAACGACTGTCTCAGAAGCCATTCCAGTAATTGAAGATAATCTTAGAAATTATGGTCTGCTTGATAAATGTAGCTTCGTACACGCTAGTAACATCCCTGTTTTGGATTTTGAAAACAAACCAAAAGAAACCAAAGTGAAGATGCGAGAAATTATCCATTCTTTACTGCGCGAATATTCGATTGGAAGCATAGCTTTAGGATGTGCAGGAATGGCACATTTAGCCAAGCCATTTAGTAAAGAGTTTAATATGCCAGTTGTTGATGGGGTATATGCAGCTGCTTTACTTGGAGAAGGGATGCTTGCAGTGCCAAATGGGTGATGGATATTTTCTGTTATCGCGAATAGTTTAATGTACAGAGACTCGATTAAGTATGCAGTGCTTGCTAGTGGAAGGGTGTAAGATGTCTAAAGTTATTAAAGGTGGAACGGTACTCACAGCGGATAGAAGTTATACCGCCGATGTAAAAATAGATGGCGCTATTATTTCTGAGATTGGTGACAATTTATCTGGTGATGAAATAATTGATGCCGCTTCCTGCTACGTTATGCCAGGAGGCATTGATCCCCACACTCACTTAGAAATGCCTTTCATGGGTACGACGACAGCAGAAACGTGGGAAAGTGGTACATTCGCTGCGCTCTCTGGCGGGACAACAACCATAATAGATATGATCGTCCCAGATGAAAGAGGTTTGTTGGTTGCATTAGATGAATGGTTAGAGCGAGCAACTAGGCAAGCATCATGTGACTTTGGCTTTCACATGTCGATAACAAATTGGTCTGAGAAAATATTTAATGAAATGTCAGATGTTGTTAGTAAAGGTGTCAATACTTTCAAGCATTTCATGGCGTATAAGGGGGCATTAATGGTCAATGATGATCAAATGTATGCCTCTTTCACAAGATGCGGAGAGTTAGGAGCCTTTCCTTTAGTTCACGCTGAAAACGGAGATCTAATAGCAAGTTTGCAGCAAAAGTTTTTGGAGGAGGGAAATAGTGGTCCAGAAGCGCATGCATATTCAAGGCCTCCTTCCGTGGAGGGTGAGGCGACAAACCGAGCAATAACAATTGCTGATGCTACGGGTGTTCCTTTATACGTTGTTCATACCTCGAGTGAGGATGCGCATGAGGCTATACGACGAGCAAGGCAAAAAGGACAGCGTGTTTGGGGAGAACCGTTAGTACAGCATCTGCTACTCGACGAAAACGAATATTTCAATGAGGATTGGGATTATGCTGCACAACGGGTAATGTCGCCACCGTTTCGTGATAAGTATCATCAAGATGGACTGTGGGCTGGATTATCTGCAGGATCTTTGCATGTTGTAGCTACAGACCATTGTGCTTTCACAACAGAGCAGAAAAGAATGGGCGTTGGAGATTTTACCAAAATTCCAAATGGAACGGGTGGTCTAGAGGATCGGTTATCATTGCTATGGACATATGGAGTGGGAAGTGGCCGAATAACTCCAAATGAGTTTGTTGCAATAACTTCTACCAATATTGCAAAGATTTTAAATATTTACCCGAGGAAAGGCTCCGTTATGAAGGGAGCTGATGCAGATTTGGTAATATGGGACCCCTCCGCTGAGAAAACCATCAGCGCAAAATCTCAAAAATCAATTATCGATTACAACGTATTTGAAGGTTTCGAAGTTTCAGGTTTACCTCGATATACGATGTCACGTGGAGATGTCGTGTGGGATTCAAGTACTAATTCTGTTGCGCAACCTGGTCGCGGTCAGCATATTGAACGGCCGTCTTTTCCAGCTGCAAATACTGCATTATCAACTTGGAAAGAACTTATAGCTCCAAGATCTATCAAACGAGATTCAAAGCTTATGCCTATTGGCGTCTAATAATGATAGCTTTTTACTAATGTTCATATCCTAGTTGTAGGAATAAAAATATATTTTGAACTTTTTAATAACTGGTGCATAAATTTATTTAGGGATTGAAAAAAAAATCGGCTGTAGCTGAAAACTGTTAGAAAGGTTTAGCAATGAAAGAGATAAAATGTTCCTTTGGTATAGATATAGATTCTGTTGCAGGGTGGATTGGCTCGTACGGGGGGCAGGATAGTCCCTCCGATATACAACGGGGAGTTTTCGCTACTGAGGTTGGTGTGCCCAGGCTTCTCAGGCTCTTTGAAAAATATGACATGAAATCAACCTTTTTCATCCCAGGTCATACAATGGATTCATTTCCAAAAGAAATGGAGATGATTAAAAAAGCTGAGCATGAAATTGGAGCTCATGGATATATGCATGAAAACCCTGTTGCGATGACATTGCAACAAGAAGAAGATATTTTAGCTTATTCAGTGGAGGTGATCAAAGCTTTGACTGGTGACAAACCCCGTGGCTACGTGGCGCCGTGGTGGGAAATGTCTGAGAATACTGCAGCGCTACTGCAGAAATACGGCTTCACATATGATCACAGCCAGATGTATCGAGATTTCCTACCGTTCTATGCTAGAGTTGGCGATGAGTGGTCAAAGATTGATTACTCAAAAGACGCTAGTACTTGGATGCGTCCCATGAAGCATGGGAAAGAAATTGACTTAGTGGATATAGCTGCGAACTGGTACGTTGATGATCTACCTCCAATGATGTTCATGAAGGCTGCGCCAAATAGCCATGGTTTCGTGAGTCCCAGAGATATTGAAATTCTTTGGCGAGATCAATTTGACTGGGTTTATCGTGAAATGGATTATGCTACTTTTTGTTTTACCATTCACCCTGATGTAGCAGGGCGTCCGCAAGTGCTTCTTATGTTAGAACGTTTGATAGAATACATTAACAAACAGTCTGGTGTGGAGTGGACTACTTTCCAGGATATAACAGACGATTTCCGCGTCCGATATCCATTCAATAGTGATAAACGTCCTGAAACAATATGATTGCTGAAATTACGTGTTACGACTGTTTCTTTTAGGAAGGACTGGCTAATGTGTTCTGCATGTGGTTTTCCGCCAGCAGTTGGTCATTGGACGGACGCTGGTGGGGCGACACCTCATGAAAGGCTCAAAATACGTTTCGCTCGTGCTAATTTAATCAATAGATTACTTAAGCCGCTTGGTATTACTGCGACCGACGCTGGTACTTTGCCAGGCATTCAGTTATCAAATGGAATGGGCAAAACGGTTATTTGCCCAACTATCGAGGACGTGTGGAGGCAAGTAGAAATATTTACTGGAAACCCCTACGATCCTCTGAGGGTAAACTGATATACTATGAGCGATAGTGAAAACCGGCTGAAGCTGATAATACTTTCCGGTTTTCTTGGCGCTGGCAAAAGTACCTGGCTTCGGCATCAGCTTTATGCTGGAACGTTTTATAAACCGCACATAATTGTAAATGAAGTAGCATCACACGCAGTTGATGATACACTATTGAGTTCAGCGTTGGCGTTAGATGTTTTGCAAGGCGGATGTGTGTGTTGTGAGCTGCAATCTCAAATGATTGAACTGTTCCACAGCATTTGTAATCAGCGTACAGTTAAATCAAACGAAGAAAGCAGTAGATTCCTCATTTTTGAGATGAGTGGGGTTGCCGATCCATCGAATGTTATGTCCGCGATAAATGATGATCCGGTTCTCGCTCGCCATATTGTTCTGGAAAAAATAATTGTAATCGTAGATGCCTTGCATGGGATTGAGCAAATTAAGAGTGAACCATTAGCACGTTCCCAAATCGAGGCTGCAGATCAAATAATTGTATCTAAGGCTGAAAGTTGTTCTGAAGGTGAGTTATCAAAACTTGTGGCAACCCTTAATTTCATGAACCCCATAGATAACATCAGTCAATCTTTATTTGGTGTGGAAAGTCCTATGCCAGAATTAACACCTACAGATTCGATTATCTTAAGCACAAAAGAAACAGTTGAGAACTTATCACCTATTACGTCTATTCAACTTAATCTTGATGATTTAACCTTTCGTGATGATACCTGGGTGGGCTTCTCAGTCTGGCTATCGGCACTGTTGAATCGACATGGTAATCAAATTGTCCGAATTAAAGGGATAGTTCGAACACCAAATGGTAGATTATTATTGCAGTCGGTACGAAAAATTATGCAAAATCCAGAACGTATTCCTGATGAGTTTGATGGATCAACCGACATAAAGGAAAACAATGTAGTCCTTATTGGGCGTAATCTTGATGAAATTGAAATTTCTGGCTCATTAAAAAAAGTTCTCAATGACATTTGAGTTTTTTACGGCACAACTTGGAGAATATATTGGAACTTAGTATCGGGCTTATGCTTGTGCCCATGCTCACAAGGGTAATAGTGGCCGCGTTTATTGTGATACTTGTAGCTAAACTAGTAGTTACTCTTGGCCCCTCTATGGCGGGACTTATTGCAGGGCTTCCAGTTGGGCTCGGTCCAGGGTTTTATTTTCTTATGCTAGAAAGTGATACGAGCTTTTTGTATGAAACTGCTCTTTACTCACTAGTAGCTTTGAGCGCTACGCAGGTTTTTTTACTCGCATATCTTATTTTAGCAAAGTTTTTTAAACCTTTGAGCTGCGCGTTGGTTTCTGTGGTAATATGGATCTTGCTGGCCAGTAGCCTCTACCAAGTTAATTTTAATTTGTTACAGGCTGTATTTTTCTTTGGCTTTTCAACGATAGTCACACGTTTTGTAGGAAGTTTTTTCGTTGGTAAGGAGCTTGTCGATAAGAAATCAGAAAATGATTTGATACTTTTTTTACGAGCTGTAGTTGGTGGGATTATAATTTCTGTTGTTACTGTTTTTGCCTCAAGACTAGGCGCACACTTATCTGGCGTTCTTCTAGCATTCCCGATCGCGTATATTTTAATATCATTCAATATTCATAAGGTGTTTGGAAAGAGCATTGTAACTGGAGTTGTTTATTCTGCTATATTTGGTACTATAAGCTTGGCAGTTTTTTGTGTTGCATTTGCCATTTTGTTGCAAATGGTTCCGCTTTTATACGTCTTAATTTTGAGCTTATTTGGATCAGTTTTTGTAACTGCATTAATGTTAATCTTGGATACAAAAGTCAAAAGACAGCATTGACTCTTAGTTTACCAGCAGAGGGGTTATAAGAGCAAATAACTCTGCTTGAGACGATATACTGCATTTTCGATATAACTGCTTTCGGAATACTTTAACGGTCTGTGGAGAGATGCCTAACCGTAATCCTATTGATGCGGACGAGTGCCCTCTGAGGACCAATAGTGCCACTTCTGCCTGCCGTTTGGTCAAATTGATACCGTGGGTTTCAGCGACTAATCGCACCATCCTTTGTAGTGTATCCTCTCCTGGATCTGCACTACTAAATCGCAAATTCCCCCAATGTTCGCATATAAGTGTTTCAACTATTGGAACTACTTGTTTTGCTAAAGATAATTCTCGTATTGAAAATCGTCTCTTGGATTTAATATCACGCCCCAAGCAGACATGTACACTAATCTTAGGTGATGGCCAGATTAGGAAAGCCAGTTCATCAATTATTGTAGTTCGTTGATAATATTCCAAAAAATATTGGTTTCGACTGAATTGATCTGGTGCAATATCCGACAACCGATAAAGGTCGGTATCAGCATTAGAATTGTGCAGCTCATAAAATGGATCTAGCAAGTAAGCGCCACTAAGATATACTTGAGTCATGTTTTGGTGCACAGCTTCAGTTTCCGAATCTGTTAATAGAATTTGAGGTGTTTCATCGCGAAAGTAAGCCAAAATTGTAGTGTTGTCGTGGTTTGCCAAAGTGCGAAGCCACCTATTTAAACTTTCTGAAAAGGTTTTTTTTTTCAATGACTTGATTGTTTTTGCCAATAGTATCTCGGAGTTTTTGACATGCATTATTTTACCTCTTTGGGGGTATATACCCCTCAAATTGCCAAAGTTAATATATTATATTAAGTTTTAGGGGTATAGCCGCATCTAATTTTTGGGATCGAATGTCTAAAGACAAAGAAATTTCAGTTGATATTCAAAATGTAACTAAGAGTTTTGGTGCATTCACCGCTTTAAATGGCGTCAGCTTAGATATTCGTGATAATGAATTTTTTACCTTACTGGGGCCATCTGGCTGTGGAAAGACAACCTTGCTGAGGTTGATCGCAGGTTTCGAAGAGGTCACTAATGGTGCAATTCACCTTTATGGTCAGAATATTGCCGATCTATTGCCTAATGAGCGCCCAATAAACACCGTGTTCCAGCAGTATGCTTTATTTCCCCATATGAATGTTACAGATAATGTTATGTTTGGCTTGCTGCGGTTAGGCCACGATACTTCTAAAGCTAAAGCCCGAGTTGGGGAGGTGCTTGAACTTGTCAGACTATCTGATTTTGCAGACAGAATGCCTAGCCAATTATCTGGTGGTCAACAACAACGAGTAGCTCTCGCAAGGGCTCTTGCCCCAAGCCCTAAGGTATTACTACTTGATGAACCTTTGTCTGCGCTTGATCTCAAGCTTCGGCAAGCTGTTCGCCTCGAATTAAAACAAATTCAAGTCCAAACTGGGATAACATTTATTTTCGTCACCCACGATCAGGAGGAAGCGCTGACGATGTCTGATCGCATTGCTGTTCTTGAGGGTGGGCGGGTTCAACAAGTTGGATCTGCTCGAGAAATTTATGAGGCACCTGAGAACAAATTTGTTGCTGATTTCATAGGTGAAACAAACTTAATCGATGTAACCGTTTCGAACGTTGAAAAGAGAAAAGGTTCTTGCGTCCTCCCTGGTGGAGCACAAATCATATGCTCTGCTGCGGAAGGTGCGCTTGTTGGTTCAGGACATCTATCCATACGTCCTGAGCGCATTAAAATTACTGCTTCAGGCAAAGGTATGCTGGAGGGCAAGACAGTCCGACACATTTATCTTGGAACCGACCTTCATATTGAGGTCAGTCTAACGAGCGGTTCGCGTGTAACGGTAAGAATGCAAAACTCCACTCAAATTAAAATTCCTAATGTGGGTCAGTCCGTAGGGCTTGATTTTGAAGCAAGCTCCGCCCGGTTACTGGTAGACTGATGGCTGAGCTACCAAAAGTAAACCCCGAAGGCTCAGCCAAAACCTATAGCGGTTTTGGTATACCATTAATCTTTCCTGCGTGGATCATTATTGGTTTTTTCCTGGTTATACCAGTCGCTATGATGTTGGTTTATTCTTTCTTAACGAAAGAGTTTCGCGGTGGCGTTATTTGGGAATTTTCGATTTCTGCTTATGACCAATTTTTTCTTTATCGAGGACTTTTCGGAGATAGCCCGCCAGTAATAGAATGGACCTACATAAGTATTTTCTGGCGGTCAATTTGGCAGGCTGGGCTTGCTACTTTTTGTTGCTTAATAATTGGTTTTCCTACTGCGTGGTTTATTGCCACGAGGACAGGAAGGAACAAAACGATTTGGCTTTTCTTAATTACAATTCCTTATTGGGTGAACTTATTAATACGTACAATTTCAATGAAGTTTCTTATTCGGGATAATGGCCCTTTGAATGAATTTTTTCTATCTATTGGACTGATCTCGGAGCCCTTTCACATCATTAACACAAATTTTGCAGTACAACTGGGGCTGTTCTATTCGTATCTACCATTCATGGTTCTTCCTATTTACGCCGCCGTCGAACGCTATAATTTTGCTCTAAGTGAGGCGGCGGCTGACCTCTACGCCTCGCGAACTGTGACGCTGTTTAAAGTTATTTTGCCAACTGTAAGGCCCGGCATAGTCGCGGGATGTATTCTTGTCTTTGTTCCTAGTTTAGGTGCCTTTCTGGCGCCCGATTTACTTGGGGGAGCTAAGAATTTTATGATAGGTTCATTAATTGAGGAGCAATTTAAAGGTGCCGCAGGAAATTGGCCGTTTGGTGCTGCCGCGTCGATGATATTGTTATCTCTTGTGTTAATTGTTCTTACATTTTATGCGCGCAACCAAACAAAGGGTCAGATCTGATGGCTACGAAGAATGTCGATCTGCGCCATTTTACGGGCTTCAAATCCCTAACACTTCTGTGTCTATTTTTATTATATGCACCCTTAATCATTGTTATGGTTTATTCCTTTAATGACAGTAACTCTATCACGCGATGGAATACGGTCTCGTTGCGATGGTACTACGATTTATTCTATGGAGTAGATGCTCCAAAATTCAAAACCGCGGCGATAAATTCAGTATCAATTGCTGTTATGGCTGCAATATCGGCAACCGTAATCGCAACAATGGCAGCTACCGCAATGCTGCGTGCAGGAAGTTTTAGAGGCAAATCTGTGAGTTTTGCACTGATTAATTTACCTTTGATGGTACCTGAAATTGTTACTGCAGTTGCCACATTGATCTTCTTTTCTGCAATCGGATTTACAACCGGTTACCTTACAATCCTAATCGCGCACATAGTCTTTTGCATTCCGTTTGCTTATCTGCCAATTGCGGCCCGCATGCAGGGTATTGAGGATGTGTACGAGCAAGCGGCACAGGATCTTTACGCCACAAGATTTCAGGCATTCCGCCTAATTCTTTTACCTTTGATGGCTCCTGGAATTATATCAGGATTTTTATTAGCATTTATTATTTCGCTAGATGACTTTATCATTACAAACTTTGTCAAAGGGGCCGGTGTAGAAACATTGCCCACTGTAATATTTGGCGCTGTTAAACAAGGAATTAAACCCAATATAATGGCAATTTCCACACTACTGCTAGCAGTGTCCGTGGGATTTGTCGCCCTGTCCTATTTTGTCGGGCGGATGGGGGAAAAGGCAAACCCGACTACAACCAAACAAGGAGATTAGAATGAAAAAACTAATAAAACTTGGCGTTGCGGCGCTAACTCTTTCTATGGCAGCAAATATCGCTACTGCTGAAGGAAAACTATCTATTTATCACTGGTTTGAATACATTCCGCAAGAGCTTTTAGATAAATTTTCGGCAGAATACGATGTCGAAGTTACCATGGATACCTTTGACTCCAATGAAGCAATGCTAGCATCTCTTAAGGCTGGGAAAATGGGAACTTATGATGTGGCTGTTCCTGGTGATTATATGGTGGAAATCATGGCGGGTGATGGCATGCTGGATACCTTCACAAAAGCTGAAATGCCAAATCATGGTAATATTATGGATCAATGGGTTAATGTTGGGTTTGACATGGGGCGTAAATCTTCGATCCCGTATCAATGGGGTTCAACTAGCTTTTCTGTAAATCGTGATGACTATAAAGGTGACATCAACACTCTGGGTATAGTTTTTGACCCACCTGCAGAATTGCAAGGGAAAATAAATGTGTTGGACAGCCAAGGTGAGCTACTTGCTCTTGCTTCCATGTATCTAGGCATCCCACAATGTACATCTGATCGCGATCAACTTAAGGCACTCAATGAGCTTTTACAGAATGCTAAACCGCATTGGGCAAGTTTTGGTTCTGATATAGCAAAAGATGTACTTGTATCTGGTGACGCATCAGTTGGAATGATCTGGTCTGGTTTCAGTGCCAAGGCTCGCGAGGAAGGCGCGAATGTTGAATATGCATTTCCCAAAGAAGGATACGTGGTTTGGATGGACAATGTTGTTCTGCTAAAAGATGCACCAAATCGTGACAACGCACTAAAGTTCATGAATTTTCTATTAGAGCCAGAGAATGCAGCAGCTGTTACGAACTATGCAGCTTATACCGCAGGTGTCAAAGGTACAGAACCTCACCTGTCAGATGCAGTAGCAAACTCGCCTGAATCAAACCCACCGGCGTCGCCTGTAGGTGAATTTGTGCAAGCATGCTCTCAAGAAGTTCAAACGGTCTATGATACTATCTGGACCAATTTGAAGAAGTAAATTATCCAACGTTTTCTCAAATAGGAGGGGTCATGATTGTTGCAGCATACCAAGGCTTCTCACCTGAGGGGAATATAGAAAGTGCTTTGGCCAAAGTTGATAAAACACTGGCCAAAGCAGCTGACAAGAACGTAGAAATGGTTGTATTTCCAGAGCTATATTTCCCGGGCTACAATCAAATGAAAAGTCATCACTCTGTGGCCCAAAAGCAAGGTGAAAGTTGGGAAATTCAACTTTCCTTACTGGCGAAAAAGCATGGGTGTGGTCTCACACTAGGCTGGGCTGAGCGGGAAGGGGACAGCATTTATAACAGTGCGTCTACATTTGACAGGACAGGCAAAAAATTAGCCCATTTTCGTAAAATTCAGCTTTGGGGTGCAATAGAGCAATCGATATTTAACTTTGGAGACAGCTATGTGACCTTCGAATTAGCAGGGATAAAGACAGGACTTCTAATATGTTATGATGTTGAATTTCCTCAGCACGTTCTTGCGCTTGCCAAAATGGGAGTGCAGCTTATTCTTGTGCCAACAGCCAATCCTGAGAAGTTTAGCGTAGTATGTGATACTCTGGTACCTGCTCGTGCATCAGAAAATGCTTTGACTATCGTTTATGCGAATTACTGTGGCAGTGAAAACGGCCTATCATTTTGTGGAAAATCGACGATTGTGGGTCCCGATGCAAAGCCTCTTGCCTCTGCCGGTAGTAACGAGGAAAATCTTCTTATCGCCAACCTAAATTCTCTTAATAAAATTGAAAAAACTTTATTATCAACTCAACTTGCTGATTTCAGAAAGGTTATTACCAAATGACACTCGATATCCCAACAACCACAGATGACATTCTTACCTCTGATACTCATTTGATCCAATCCTTTGCAGATCTTAATGCTCTAAAGCAGAACGATGCGCGTACTGTGATTGTTGGTGCAGAAGGTGCATATGTCACTGACAGTGATGGCAATAAATTGATTGATGGCATTGGTGGACTTTGGTGCGTTAACGTAGGACATCGCCGAACGGAGATTATCAATGCTATTGCTGATCAACTAAATACACTGGATTATTATTCTACTTTTTACAATTTTACACATCCAACAGCAGCTACACTTGCTGCAAAAGTTGCTTCGCTCGCACCTGGTCATTTGAATTCTGTACATTTTGGGAACTCTGGTTCAGTTGCAAACGATAGTGCAATTCGAATGCTTCATCATTACTATAATCGGTTAGGCAAAAAAAATAAAAAACTCGTGCTTAGTCGTGAGGGTGCCTACCATGGTTCTACCCACCTTGCGATGGCCATGACAACCCCGGCTTATGCCGAAGGGTGGGATAAGGCTGATGGCCTCGTCCATCATTTAAAGTGTCCACACTTCTGGCGGCATGGCAACGGTATGACAGAGGCTCAGTACATGGATTATCTGCTTGAAGATGCTAAGTCCCATATTGAGACGCTAGGCAGTGAAAATATTGCTTGTTTTATTGCTGAACCTATTCAAGGAGCCGGCGGCCTAATTGTACCGCCAGAAGGCTATCATGTGAAAATGGGTGAGCTATGTAAGGAGTATGATATCAAATATATTACGGATGAAGTAGTGACTGCTTTTGGTCGCTTGGGACATTTTTTTGCCTCTAAGGATATCTTCGGGGTGCAACCTGATATTATCACTACGGCCAAAGGTTTGACTTCAGGCTATCAGCCGTTATCTGCAACAATTATCAGTGATGAGATCCATGAAGTTATCTCTGGTGAAGGTTCTATGTTTCTACATGGCATGACTTATTCGGGTCACCCCGCAGCATCAGCTGCAGCTTTAGCTAATATTGCACTCATGGAGAAAGAGCGTATTCCACAGCGGGTGCAAAAAACTGGTAAGCTTTTTGAAAACAATCTGCATAAGTTGGCAGATTTGGACCTAGTCGGTGAGGTCCGTGGTAGTCACTTCATGATGGGAATTGAGTTTGTTAAAGAGAAAACCAGTAAGACACCGTTCGAACCGGAAGATAAGATTGGTCTGAAAATTGCGCGTGCAGCGCAGCGGCGTGGTTTGATTGTGAGACCCTTAGGAAATATTGCAATCTTATCGCCAACATTAATTATGGACGAAGAAATGATTGATGAGGTTGTAGATATAATGAGTAATAGTATCAAGGAAGTTCAAAGTGCGCTTTGAAAGGTAAAAGGTCCTTCTGAATAATGGTGGAAAAAACAGATGTTGTTGTTGTTGGTGGAGGGCAAGCTGGCATTGCCGCAAGCGAGCACTTAACAAAAGCTAATATAAATCATATCGTTTTAGAACGAGCGCGAACTGCAGAACATTGGAGGACAATGAGATGGGACTCGCTTGTTGCGAACGGTCCCGCATGGCACGATCGGTTTCCGAACATGGAGTTCAAGGGCCAACATCCAGACGCCTTTGTTCCAAAGGAGGAAGTTGCTGATTATCTTGTTGATTATGCCAAAATGTTCAATGCACCAATCCGTGAAGGTGTTGATGTAAGATCTGTAAAGCGTAAGGATAAAGGTGCTGGTTTCGTTGTTGATACCACTGATGGAGTAATTGAAGCTTCTTATGTAATTTCAGCTACTGGAGCGTTTCAGCGGCCAATGGTGCCAGCAATCATTCCAGAAATTGAAGGGATAAAACAAATACATTCTACTGCCTATCGTAATCCAAAAGAATTACCAAAAGGTAATGTGTTAGTAGTTGGTGCAGGCTCATCTGGCTCTCAGATTACAGCGGAATTGATGAAGACTGAGCGTAAAATTTTTCTTTCTGTGGGAGCCCATGATAGACCGCCACGCCGTTATCGTAATCGAGACTTTTGTTGGTGGCTAGGCGTCCTCAATCTATGGGATGCAGAGGCAAATCCGTCATCAACTCATACAACAATTGCTGTATCAGGAGCCGATGGTGGTGCAACCGTTGATTTTCGCAATCTTGCAACTCAAGGATTGACGCTTTTGGGTCTGACAGAGACGTATGAAAATGGCATTCTTACCTTCGCAGACAATTTGGGTGAAAATATTCGGGAAGGAGACGAAAGTTATCTTTCAATACTTGATCTTGCCGATGCCTATGCAGACAGAAATGGATTAAATTTACCCCCAGATCCCAAAGCACGAGAAATTGGTTCTGACCCGGAATGTATTACGCGACCCATTCGCAGCATTGATGTTTTTGCTGAAAATATAACAACAATTCTCTGGGCAACCGGGTTTTCCAATGATTACAGTTGGCTTCAAGTTGACGCTTTTGAGGCTGATAATGTACCCTCGCATAAGCGTGGTATTTCGAGTGAGCCGGGTGTTTATTTCCTAGGTCTCCCCTGGCAATCACGCCGAGGATCCTCATTTATTTGGGGAGTTTGGCATGATGCTAAATTTATCGTTGATCATATTCAAAAACAACAAGGTTATCTTGCCTACCAAGGCAGTGCTGAGTGCATTCAACTTTAGCGGAGCTTGCTTCTATGACGCATAAAAGAATTCGTAAATTTAATACCGCCGATACCTATCCTGAACAGAATCTAGATAATGACCTGTGCCAGGCTGTTGTTGCCCGTGGTGCAACTGTTTTCCTTCGTGGCCAATGCCCTCAGGATCTGGATACAGCAGAAAATATCGATAGCCATGATCCAGTACAGCAGACCCATAAGGTAATGCAAAATATCCAGCAGTTAATAAGCGAAGCTGGCGGTAAAATGGAGGATATGTGCAAAGTGGTTGTTTACATTACCGACACCCGCCATCGCGAGGCAGTATATAGAACTATGGGTGAGTACCTGAAAGGTATTTATCCAGTTTCTACAGGGCTTTGCGTGACAGCTTTGGCGCGCCCAGAGTGGCTCGTAGAAATAGATGCAACTTTCGTAATTCCAGACTGAGAAGGGTTTAGGGTGACTTTTTCTATTGTGGCGAAATGTGCCGATACTGGGCAGTTCGGATTGGCGATTTCCTCATCCTCACCTGCAGTTGCGGCACGTTGTGCCTTTGCTAAAGCGGGTGTAGGTGCAGTCGCGACGCAAAATATTACCAACCCTGCTCTAGGGCCTATGGTGCTTGAATACCTTGAGTCAGGGTTTTCGGCTTCAGATGCAGTCGCTACTTCGATTGCTGACGAAACTTTCCCCAATTATCGTCAGTTATTGGTGATTGATAAAAATGGTAATACTTGCATACATTCGGGAGAAATGTCTCTGGGTATTTGGACTGCGATACAGGGTCTTTGCTGTGCTGCTGGCGGAAACCTTTTGGCTGATGTTGGTGTGCCACAGGCTATGGTTGAGGGCTTTGAAAATACAGAAGGAGCTTTAGGCGACCGTTTAATTGCAGCCATGCAGAGTGGATTAAATGCTGGCGGTGAAGCTGGGCCTTTGCATTCGGCAGGTTTGCTCATAGTTGACACACACGGGTGGCCATATGCAGAACTAAGGTGTGATTGGACTGAGGATTGTCCAATTTTGATGATTGCACAGGCGTGGAAGGTTTATAAACCTCAAGCCAATGATTATGTAACGCGCGCGCTCAATCCAACTGATGCACCTTCGTATGGTGTGCCAGGTGATGAATAAACTTTGAGGAAAGGTATCTACAATGCAAAGTTTAGAAGAGTATACCTCAAAAGCAAAGAATATAGATTTTTGCACTGAGTGCTGGATAGACGGGCGTTTTGTTCCTTCTAGAAGTGGTGAGACGTTTTCTAATATCAATCCCGCTACCGGCAAAAAACTATGTGATGTTGCTAAAGGTAACAGTAGTGATATTAACGCGGCAGTAAAAGCGGCGCGCACTGCTTTCGAGGATGGCCGTTGGTCTGGAAAAACTCCCAGCGAGCGCAAAGAAGTTATTCTTAATCTAGCAAAACTTATTCGCGAAAACGTTACAGAAATGGCCCTTTTAGATACTTTGGACATGGGAAAGCCTATTTCAGAGACTGTCAACGTTGACGTGCCTGGTTCTGCTTTCTTTTTCCAATGGCATGCTGAAGCTGCTGATAAAATATATGATGAAATTGCTCCAACAGGTGGGCGAGACATCGCCATGATCCGTCGTTCTCCGCTGGGTGTGGTCGGTGCTGTAGTGCCTTGGAACTTCCCATTAGATATGGCTACCTGGAAATTAGCACCGGCTTTGGTCACGGGAAACTCTGTAGTACTTAAGCCAGCAGAACAATCGCCGCTTTCTGCGCTACGCCTTGCAGTCCTGGCCAAGGAAGCTGGGCTACCAGATGGTGTTCTCAATGTTGTGCCCGGATTTGGGGAAGATGCCGGTCAAGCTTTAGGCCGTCATATGGATGTGGACTGTCTAGTATTTACAGGCTCAACAGCTGTAGGCAAACTCTTCCAGAAATATGCCGGTGAGAGCAATATGAAACAAGTATGGCTGGAAACAGGTGGAAAAAGCCCAAATATTATTTTTCCTGATGCGGATTTAGAAAAAGCTGCTGACATGGCGGCATTTGGAATCTTCTTTAACCAAGGGGAAGTCTGTTCAGCCAATTCACGCCTCTTGGTACATTCAAGTATTAAAGATGAGATGGTTGGTAAGCTTAGAGAAAGAGCAGAAAAGATTAAGCAAGGTAATCCACTTGACCCAGCAACGACCATGGGAGCAATGGTCGACGTGAACCATGCCAAAAAAGTTGAAGAGTTCTTAAATGTTGGCAAAGCAGAGGCTAAGCTAATCACCGGTGGTGATCGATTTTCAATAAACGACAGTGATGCTTTTATTCAACCCACTATTTTTGCAGATGTTCCAGAAGGTGCCACAATAGCACGCTATGAGATCTTCGGCCCAGTTCTTGCGATCCAAACATTTGATACTGAAGATGAAGCTATCGAAATGGCAAATAAAAGTGTCTATGGTTTAGCGGCATCCGTTTGGACGTCTGATTTGGCGCGCGCAATGGATTTGTCAGATAAGTTGCATGTAGGCACTGTTTCCGTCAATACAGTGGATGCTCTGTCTGCCATGACTCCATTTGGTGGTATGAAGCAGTCTGGCTTTGGCCGAGATTTGTCTATTCACTCTTTTGATAAATACACTGCGCTTAAGACTATTTGGGTTAAATATTAACTTTAAGGGGCCAGCCGTGGATGACATCAATGATATCATCGAAATACTCAAAACGCTTGTCGGTTTCAAAACAGTCGCAAACGAACCCAATCTTGATCTTATTGATTGGGTTGAAAATTTTCTAGCTGCAGCTTGTTTCCGAATTAAACGTATTCCCTCGCCATGCGGCCGCAAGGCTGGCTTGCTTGCAAAATTTGGTAATGGTGACGGGGGAATTTTATACTCAGCGCATAGTGATGTGGTCTCAACTGAGGGACAAGACTGGACTTCTGACCCGTTTGTACTTCAGCGCATTGGTGAAAGGGTAATTGGGCGTGGCACCACTGATATGAAGGGTTTTCTGGCTTGTGTGCTCGCGCAGGCCAGAATGTGTCGGGATATGCCGCCCGCAAAACCTTTTATGATTGCCTTATCCTGGGATGAAGAGATTGGATGTAGAGGTATTCCCTATATGGTCGACCAAGTTGTTCCATTTCTTGGCTGTCCTGACCTTGTAATCGTGGGAGAACCCACGGAGATGCAGCTTTGTTTGGGACATAAAGGAAAAGTGTCTTACAAGGCTATTTGTTATGGAGAGGCAGGGCATTCAGCTCTTGCTCCAAATTTTAAAAATGCACTTCACGTTGCAGCGAAATTTATTCTAGAGACCTTAGATTTGCAATTAAAGCTTGCTAAAAGTGGTGCGAGAGATGATGCTTATACTATTCCATACTCTACTGTTCATGCGGGGATTGTTCGCGGTGGTGTTGCTCTTAATATTGTACCAGAAAGGGCAGAGGTTAGTTTTGAAATCCGGCACCTCACCAAAGAAGACCCGGCTAATATTTTGAACGAACTGGATACTAATTCTGAAAGCATGGAAATTTCTACTGTCTATCAATATCCTGGCCTGAGTACCAATGAGACTGATCCTGTTTGGACGTCTCTCAAGGCCCTGACTAACGTGCCTGGGCCGATCAAAGTAGCTTTTGGCACTGAGGCTGGCTTCTTTGCCAATATTGGTTTGAGAACTGCAGTCATTGGTCCTGGTTCAATGGATGGCGACGGTCATCAGCCTGATGAAGGGATAGATATAGATCAACTGCGCAAGTGCAGTGATTTCTGCAGAACATTGCAACACGGTTTGCACAGTGTCTTGAGGGTAGACTGAAGTTCGATAACACTAAGTGAAAGCAAAACGATAACTAAGCAAAGAATTATGGCAAACAAAATTACAGGGTGTGTTTTTGATTTGGATGGGACGCTGGCAGATACCGCGCCAGATATTGCTCTAGCCCTTAACAAATCGCTTAACGAGGCAGGGTTAAATCAGGTTCCTTTAGAGTCTGTAAAAGGGATGATCGGCAATGGAATTCCTGTTTTGGTTTGCAGGGCCCTTTTTCATGTTGAAGCGCCAGAGGATCTTGCGGCTAATGTGATTACTTCAATGCTTGCCTACTCACGTAAGTATTACTGTGAAAAGTCAACACTTATGCATGGGGTTAAAGATTGTCTGGAGGGCTTGAAAAAACGTGGGATCCCAATGTCTATTTGCACTAATAAGGATGAAACTGTAGCTCAGATGGTGGTCTCAGCACTTGGCCTCAGTAGTTATTTTAATGCTATCGTGGGAAGTCGGCCAGAGCTTGCGAAGAAACCCGATCCATCGATGTTACAAATAGCTGCTGGTGCAATAAGTAGCCCTATGAAGACAACTATGATGATTGGTGACTCCGAAGTTGATGCTGCAACCGGTATCGCCGCTAGTTCTATTTCTGTTATTGTTCGTGGTGGTTATTGTCATAAGCCATATGACGAGCTTAATGTTACTCATCTTCTTGATAGTATGGAGGAGTTGCTGGACATTATAGATAATCAATATTTGATTTCTGGTTAGGCGCATAAATTTTGTAATGAGAGTAGATTTTTGAAACCTAATATTCTGATATTTATGGTAGATCAGTTGAGTGGAACTCTTTTCCCCGATGGTCCTGCCGAATGGCTGCATACTCCAAACTTAAAAAAGCTTGCTGCTCGCTCAATTCGCTTCAAGAATTGTTATACAGCATCACCCTTATGCGCTCCTGGTCGTGCTTCATTTATGTCGGGACAACTACCCTCGGTTACCGGAGTTTATGATAATGCGGCAGAATTCCCCTCAAGTCTCCCAACTTATGCGCACCACCTGCGACGGGTAGGTTATCAAACTGCTCTTTCTGGTAAAATGCATTTTGTTGGGCCCGACCAATTACATGGATTTGAGGAGCGTCTCACAACAGATATTTATCCTCCCGATTTTGGTTGGACACCTGACTATCGTAAGCCTGGAGAACGCATAGACTGGTGGTATCACAATATGGGTTCAGTCACTAATTCGGGTACTGCAGAAATCACAAATCAGTTGGAATATGATGACGAGGTAGCATACGAGGCTAATCGAAAGATTTACGACCTATCGCGTGGACATGATGAAAGACCTTGGTGTCTTACCGTTAGTTTTACGCATCCGCATGATCCTTATTTGGCAAGAAAAAAATATTGGGATCTTTATGAAAATTGTAATTATCTTTTGCCTGAAGTTTCGGCACTGTCTTACCCGGAACATGATCCTCATTCTAAGCGAATTTTGGATGCGAGCGATTGGAAGAATTTTAATATTTCTGAAAAAGATATAAAGAGTTCCCGTCGCGCCTACTTTGCAAATATTTCATATCTTGATGATAAGATTGGCGAAATTCTGGATACCCTACAAAAAACAAATCAGGAAGCAGTTATCATTTTTGTTTCTGATCATGGTGATATGCTTGGGGAACGCGGCCTATGGTTTAAGATGAGTTTTTTCGAAAACTCATCGCGTGTCCCGCTTATGATTAGCTCCACTGTCTTAGAACCTAAATTAGTTGCAGAGCCTGTAAGCACAATTGATGTTTGTCCGACACTTTGCGACTTGTCAGGTTGCGATATGGACGAGTTAGCAAGGTGGACGGAGGGTGAAAGCCTTTTACCATTTGCCAATGGCTCAATTAGGTCCAACCCTGTTCTGATGGAGTACGCTGCAGAGGCAAGTTACGCCCCGCTAATTTCTATACGAAAGGGTCCTTTTAAATACAATCGATGTGACTTGGATCCTGAACAATTATTTGATGTGGAAAGTGATCCTAATGAGCTGCATAATTTGGCAAGTTCACAAAAATTTTCAAAAGAGTTGGCGGAATTTAGAAAAATTTCCGATACGAATTGGGACTTAGCCAGTTTTGATAAAGAGGTGCGAAAGTCTCAGGCACAACGCTGGATCGTCTATGAGTCACTTCGGAGTGGAGAATACTATCCTTGGGATTTTCAGCCACTAAAAAAGGCCTCTGAGCGATTTATGCGTAATCATATGGATCTAAATGAAGTTGAGGAACGACAGAGATTTCCACGTGAATAACTATGTTCGCAAAGATACCATTTAAATACCCAAAACGTTTATTTTATGAAATTGATATCTCGAAATAAGTCTTGTTACTCTGTGTCTTAAAATGCGATGTCTTTATTATGAAAGATTAGAATTTTACTGTCCTAAACAAGAGTTGCCTATCCATGAAGCCCCATGATGTAATATTAGAGTCTGCAAAACCTGCTGAACTTTTATCTGCCTGCCCGAAACACAAACCGACACCATTACTTAAAAGGTCAGTTCAAAATAATTCGATCTGGATTAAAGATGAAACTGATAGAATGGGACTTGGTGCGTTCAAAGCCTTGGGCGGCGTTTACGCCGTGGGGAGTATAATCGCTAAAAAACAAGATTTGCCGATAAAAACTGATAGTTTTTTTCTTGATGAATTTAAATCATGCGCTCGAAACATAACTTTTGTTTGCGCGAGTGCTGGAAATCATGGTCTTGCAGTTGCTGCAGGTGCTCAAATTTTTGGTGCTAAAGCACGGATACATCTGTCTGATACGGTTCCAGAGGATTTCGCTCTGAGGCTTAAACAAAAAAATGCAGAAGTAGTTAGGTCAGGAGCTAACTATGAAGAAAGTATTGAGGCCGCTATTAAAGATGCTAACGATAGTGGTGCAATTCATTTAGCCGATGGATCATGGCCTGGATATATTGAGCCTCCAAGGCTGGTAATGGAAGGTTACACAATCATGGCTAAGGAGTTGCGTGAGGAATTCGAGCAGTTAAATGATTGGCCTACGCATGTATACCTCCAAGCTGGCGTGGGAGGATTCGCAGCGGCAATAGCCTTCGAGATCCGTAAAAGCTGGAGAGTTCAGCCCGAAATTCTTATTGTTGAACCGGATGCGGCGCCTTGTCTGAAAGAAAGTATCGAGTATGGTAAAATTATTACGGTTGAGGGGCCGGTTTCGGATATGGGGCGACTAGATTGTAAGACACCCTCCCTCATAGCCTTTGAAATTCTTTCATCTGCTGCAAATGATTTTTGTTTGATAACCGAAGAGCAAGCATATGATGCGGTAAGGATAGCGGGTGAAATGGGGCTTGCGACCTCTCCATCTGGTGCAGCTGGTTTGGCTGCTTTGTTGGCAAATTCAGATAAGGATGCATCATCTTTAGTATTTTTTACTGAAGGAAGTGTGAATTAATAGATGTTACCGACGAACGCCTAAACACTTATTGTGTTTATGTTAAATAAATATTTCTTGTTTTATTCTCTTTAACCGTCTAAACGGCTTCTAGCTTTACGATACTCTATCCAAATGTCGCGATATGTGGCAGGAATTTTTATTCTACTGTTTTCTTTGTTTTGAGTTTCGCCATACGTTTTTACAATTGCGTATGCTGCTAAATACACGACTAAGAAAAAGGAAAATAAATGTATTACCGAAGACTTATTTCTTGTTATGAGGTGAATGATTATGCACTTTAATGAGTTCCCCCTCCCTGAAGCAATTCAGCATAAATTAGAAGCACTCAATTTTAAAACGCCTACTGCCATCCAACAGAAAGCGATACCTGTGGCGTTAAACGGTAAAGATATTCTCGGTTCTGCGCAGACAGGCACTGGTAAAACGGCTGCTTTTTCGATTCCTTTACTTACAAAGATCATGAACAATGCAGAGGTGCGTGGGCTTATAGTTACACCAACCCGTGAATTGGCCATGCAAGTTGATGCACAAATTCGGATGCTTTTGAGTTTGAAATCAAAGATTCGGTCACTTGTATTGATTGGTGGCGCATCCATGGATCGTCAGATCCAAATGTTGTCAAAAAACCCACGAATTATAGTTGGAACACCTGGCCGAATTATCGATCACTTAGATAGGAATAGTCTTGATTTGTCTTCATTTAATTATGTGGTTTTGGATGAAACTGATCGAATGCTTGATATGGGTTTCTCCGCCCCAATTGCAAAAATTTTCGATAATGTCGCTGTTGAACGTCAAACCTTGCTGTTTTCGGCCACCTTACCAAAGGGTATTGAAAAAGCATCTGCAAAATATTTAAATAATCCTGCTCGAATTGAAATTGGGCAGGCTAACAGTGCTAGCCAAAATATAGTTCAGACAACAGAATTTGTGAACAAAGAGGGTAAATTCGAAGCGCTTGTGTATGCTCTACGTCAGCATGAAGAAAGCGTGATTGTATTTATGAATAGTAAATTTGCCACTGAGAAATTGGCAAAGCGTCTGAAGGTTTCTAACATATCAGCAAGCGCAATTCACGGCGATCTGCGTCAAAATAAGAGAGAGCGTGTTATTTTGGGGCTTCGAAACAACAAATTTAGAGTGCTGGTGGCAACAGATGTTGCTGCACGTGGAATTGATATACCTCACATACACCAGGTGATTAACTTTGATCTCCCAAGGCAAACGGAAGATTATATTCACCGAATTGGTCGAACCGGCCGTAATGGTGCGAACGGATTAGCTTTGAACCTAGTAACAACCGCAGATAAGAGTAAATTGGCAGAAATCGATGAATTACTGGGAGGAAAGTCAGGTAGCTCATCGACAAAAAGAAGTCAGAGAAAACCATCTCGTAAAAAACCTCAATCAAATAGTCGTTGGCGGCATAAGCGGAAATCACACGCCAAAGCTGCCTGAGAGTGATATCTTCTTGCGTATTTTGGTTAGTTATAACTAGATCATTAATTTAATTTGATATTATTTGGTGTGTTTATGAGGTTGAATGATAATTTCCTTGGTGCGGCCCTAATGACATGCTGCGTATTGGCTTATGTTTTGAACGACGCCATAATGAAGTTATTATTCTTGGACATTGATTTTTTCCAAGCTATTTTTTTACGGGGTCTTGTAAGCTTGCCTCCTCTATTGATTCTAGCACTTGTGACTAAGACTTTGGTGCAACAATACTCTAGAAAAAATAAACAACTTATTATTATTCGTATCTTAGCCGAAATTGGTACGACGGTTACTTTTTTATCAGCTCTAAAGTATATGCCTCTTGCAAATGTTACGGCGATATTACAGTCACTACCATTAGCAATTACAATGGCGGCTGCTCTATTTCTGAGGGAACGGGTTGGTTGGCGCCGATGGAGTGCAATTTTAATTGGATTTACCGGTGTATTAATTATCATTCGGCCAGGTCTTGCTGGTTTTAATTCATATTCACTTTTGGCTCTCGCAGCAGTGATTTTATTAACAATTCGAGAAATATCTACACGAAAGCTTGATAGTGAAATTCCTACCATCACTGTGGCTTTTTCGACTACCCTCGGTATCACAGTATTTGCGGCGTTACCACTTATTGGAAGTGAGTGGGTTGAAGTTCATATAACGTCTTGGTTATTGATTATAATTTCAGCAGCAGCCGTCACTGTTGCTACTCTATTCGGTATTGTAGCAATGAGGACAGGCGATATAAGTTTTGTTTCCCCTTTTAGATATACATCGCTTATTGGAGCACTTGGATTAGGGGTTTTGTTTTTTGGCGAATGGCCAGACGGGGTGACACTATTGGGAGCCTTTATAATTGTCTTTTCTGGCTTTTACTCTTTACATAGAGAACATATTTTGAGTGCCAGTAAGTAGTTAATAAAAAGGCCTTACTTTTTATGCGATTACATTGAAATCTGGACCGTAGGGATATTTCGTAATATTTTCGTTTCCATTTTCCGTTATGATCAGAATATCATGCTCTCGATATCCTCCAGCCCCTGGTTGGCTATTTGGTATTGTCAACATTGGTTCCATAGAAATAACCATTCCCGGTTTTAGAATTGTATCGATGTCCTCCCGCAGTTCTAAGCCAGCCTCTCTCCCGTAATAATGACTGAGGACACCAAACGAGTGCCCGTAACCAAACGTGCGATATTGTAAGAGACCTCGATCCTCAAAGAACTTATTTATCTTTTGAGTAACTTCTGCGCAGCTAATATTGGGTTTTAGCAAGCTTATTCCATACTCATGTGCAGCAATGTTTGCCTTCCAAATATCAAGTGAGACTTTATCTACCTCACCTAAAAACATAGTTCTTTCTAGTGCTGTGTAATAACCAGAAATCATCGGAAAAGTATTTAAAGATAAAATATCGCCTAACTGTAGTTTACGCGAAGTTACGGGGTTGTGAGCGCCATCGGTGTTAATCCCAGATTGAAACCAAACCCACGTATCACGGTATTCTGAATCCGGGAACCTTCTTGCAATTTCTAATTCCATTGCATCACGGCCAGCCATTGCCACATCTAGTTCGCGTGCACCACTTTTGACAGCATCTTTGATAGCGTAACCCCCTATATCCGCTACTGCAGCTCCCTGTCGGATTAGATCAAGTTCCGCATCTGATTTATTCATTCTATGAAGCATTGTATCATTGCTGATGTCTAAAAATGCCCTCGGCTCTAAAAATTCGTCTAGCAGGCTTTTCTGCGTAATTGAAAGTTGATCACCTTCAATTCCCAAGATAATATTTTTACCGGTAACACTGAGTATACTCCGAAAGAAATTATTCCGATGCCAGTCCGTATATGTGATATTATCACCATGGCATCTGCGCCAGGGTTGCGCGGCATCAATTCCCGCTGAAATTGTTATGCTGTTGTCGGTGGTTACAATAAGGCCATATGGTCTGCCAAAACTACAATATAAAAAGCCTGAGTAGTAGGCGATGTTATGCATAGACGTAAAAATGCAAGCATCTAGTCCTCTATTACTCATAACTTTACGTAAGATTGAAAGACGTGCGTCATACTCATCCGGTGAAAACGGCAGCGTTTTTTCACCTTGGTGAAAGCGATATTGTTGAGGACGTTCCATCATACACTCCTTTACATCAAATCTGCTGTAAATGGTGACTAGGAAATGACCTTCACCCACCATTAAAAGGCAGAGTAAGATCCCGGCGTTCAGGATGGTTTTT
>NTKT01000016.1 GCA_002457055.1 Rhodobacteraceae bacterium MED-G08 | reverse complement strand
CTGGTAATGTCATTGAATGTGGTGTTTGGAGAGGAAAAACGACCAAATTGCTTTGTAGATCTTTGAAAGAAACAGAAGCGAAAAAAGTATTTTATGCCTGCGACAGCTTTGAAGGCTTCGGAGATTCATCGTTAGGCGATGAAGACGTAAAATTATTCCGCCCTTTAACCAGGCTGAAAAAGAAGTTTACCGCCGCACAAGACGTTCCGGCCAAACTTGACAAATTTTTTAATTATTTCGACATAAATGGTGTTTGTTTAAAAGGTTTTTTTGATGAGACTTTGGACAAAATAGCAGCCGATGAAACTTTTTGCTTCGCACACATTGATTGTGATGCATATAAACCGCACTTAGAATGCTTAGAGTATATTTACCCAAGGCTTACCAAAGGTGGTTGTATTGTTTTTGATGATTACGGCGCGAAAGCATGGCCTGGTGCAAAAAAAGCTGTTGATGAATTTTTCTCTACTAAAGTAGAAGACGTAAAATTTAGAAAAGATAGAGGCGATGGTGCATGGTTCATTCAAAAAGCCTAGCTCACTAACCACTATAATTGAGATTTTGTAAGTGGTGTTTCTAGTTTTCTGCCTAATTGGTTTAACTTAAAACGATCTGGAAAACACACTTACTCTTACGAGTTTGATATTTATTGATCTATTCGCTGAATTTTTGGAGGCGGGTACCGGAATCGAACCGGTGTACACGGATTTGCAATCCGCTGCGTCACCACTCCGCCAACCCGCCTAGAATCAATAAGCTGAGAAATGGATTACTATATGATTAGTTACTTAAACTATTTCAATATGGCAAGTCGCTGTCAAAAATTGAATGTAAGGTTAGACCATATTTGCCATCGTAAAATTCTTACATTTTTGCGACACATAGATTGTTCAGGAATGATCAGAAACTTAGTCTTTTGAGACTTAGTCTAATCCCCTTTTTTTCTTCTGCGATGATATCAAATGTTCGACATCGGCAGTGGATAGATTTGGATATTGTTTAGCTATTTCAAAAATTTTTTCTGAATGTGTTTTTTCAGACCAACTGCCTGATGGTCCACCTGTTAAGGTGCTTGTCATAAAGTCTATAGGGTTAAACCAATCAAACGGGCCATCACGGTACATTTCATATATGTCTTCTTCAAGTGCCATAATTCATTTTGTCCATTAACTCTGTATTAGCCCCCAAATAGCAAGCCAATACAGATCCAAAGTTTGTTGGTGTTTCATCGGATGCGAGATATTCTCTTTTTTGTGCATGCTGCTTTGCAAGACTGATATCGTCTGTTCTTATTGAACGCCGAGAAAAATCTAATATCAGTTGCTTTGTTTTTGTATGATCAACAGGCTCCATATTTACCTCAAACGCGTTAAAGATGACTGTTGGCTACAACGATTAATTATCCCGAACAAAATACTTATCAAGAGGTGGTGTCGATAATAATGTTTTCTCCAGCTTTCGAGACCTAAGTTTTACTTCAAATTAATAAAACTCAAGTTCTGATACCATGACGTCCGCCGTATGATCCTTTCCATAAGCAACTATTCCGATTGTCTTTATAGAACTAGGATCAAAAACACTTTTCATAAAATTTGAGGATCTTTTAAATTGTTCAAAGGGAATATTTACTTCTTTCCAGGTAGGCTCCGATTTAAAACTGGCATGGTAATACTGCCAAGGAAGTCTTGAGCTTCTATTTCTCAGGTGTAAGAAATATTCATCACCATTGCCTTTCATCTTAATTTTTATACCTTTATATTTTTCTAATTGGTCTATCGAATAAGGCATGCGTACCTGGATAAACCCTCCGTTATTTTTAGTAGATACCTCGCCATAAAGCCTTATTGCTTTTCCTGACGCCACTATCACATATTCAGACGATCCTACAGATATTCCCCCCATAACGTTATCAGCGAAATAAATCCACCTACCGCTTTCTATAAGGTTTTCCGCAATCAATTGTGTATTTCCAATAATAATAAGTGAGAGAACTATTAACAACTTTTTCAATTTAAGCGCTTTTTTTGGCATCAATACAAACCTGTCGCGGTCGTAGAACTAGCTTGATCAAGACGTTTTGCAACACAAGTCCATAATAACCACATTACGGCTAATGCTCTCCAAGCAATGCTAACAATCAGGTAAACTGGTTGCGTAGATTTCTAGTGCTCTCTGCCAGTAATACCATGTCTACCCCTACAGCCGTAAAAGTAGTTCCCGCGGAAATATAACGGTTGGCACTATCGAAATCCAGAGTGAGTATTCCAGACGGCATTTTTAGTGATTTCAATTTACTAATTGCATCCATTATTGCTTTTACTACTTTTGGGTGATCTATTTCCCCAGGGTAACCCATGCTCGCACTAAGGTCTGCTGGCCCAATAAAAACGCCATCAATGCCCGGGGTTAAAGCAATAGCTTCTATCTGCTCTATCGCCTCCGTCGTTTCGACTTGAACTAATAGACATATTTCTTCGCTTGCTCGTTTGAAATAATTTTCGACAGACCCATATCTTGTTGCTCGGGTCATTCCAGCCATTCCTCTCAAACCATTTGGACCGTATGTTACAGATGATACAGCATCTTCCGCTTCTCGAGCTGATTGAATGTAAGGAAGAAGTAACGTTAGAGCTCCCATGTCAAGTATTCTTTTTATCAAAATGGGATCGTTTGCTGCTGGTCTTACGACGGCAGAAACATTTTCATATGCTGCTATCGACTGCAAACTACTTTGAATTTCTACAGTTTCAACGGGTGCATGTTCTGTATCAATGAGAACCCAATCAAATCCACACGTTGCTAAAAGCTCTGGTACTGAGTTTCCTGATATGGAGTTCCAGATTCCAAGTTGATGTACTCCATTTATTAAGTTTTTCTTGAAATTATTTTTTGGTAATTCCATTATTTTCACCCATCAATTTTTATTTATTTTTTCTCGCCATATGATAACTAAACCTGCCGTAACTATGAAAAGAACACCAGGAAATAGTGTATCCAATGGGAATTCCCCAAAAACTACCCAGCCAAGCACAAAAGCCGATACCAGTCCGAAATAGTTGAATGGTGCAATTGCAGAGGCTTCAGCAGCCCGATAGGCAATCATGAGGCATACAACACCAAATCCTCCACAAAAAGACATTGATAGCAGCAAAATCGCATCTGAGTAGTTTTGAATTGGTGTAAATGTGATTGAGAGGCTGGCATATAGGCCGGCACCAAGAGCAGCTGCAGTTGCGGAATATAAATACAATATAGAGTTTGAAATTTCTTTCTTAAAACTGCGAAGAGTGACTATAGATAGAGCATAGCAAAATGATGCGCCGATTGGCAGTATTGAATTCCAGTTAAAAATATCACTCCCTGGTTTTATCACTAGGACTGTACCCAAGAAGCCAATAAAAATTGCTGCCCAGCGCCAGACCCCAACATATTCTTTGTAAAGAACTATTGCCAATATCACTATGAAGATCGGACCTGTCTGTCCTAAAGTTGCGACTGTTGCCAATTCTAGTTTACTTATTGCTGTATAAAAAAGTAACTGAGCTAGCGCCACTATAAATCCACGAAAAAAGGCAAGCTTCCATTGCTTAATTTTATAATCTTGAAGTTTTAAAGATAATTCCGCCGTAAAATATAAAAGTAATATGCTCGGAATTAGGCCGAGTGTGTTTCTATAAAAAGAAAGTTCTTCCGGGGTATAGGTGATTGAAAGATATCGAATATGTACAGCCATAAGGTCGAAACATATAATTGAGAATAGCAACCATGTTATTGCTTTAAATGTTCTTTCGTTAGCCAAGTTTGATATATCCAGATATGTGCATTGTAATTGACTTAAAAAAGCAAATAACTTTTTCAACTTTTAGACATTTATAAGTATACTTAACTGGACATATACAAATCGCATCATATCTTCCAGTCGATTAAGTACTGCTTAAATTTTTAAAGCCCAAATTACATAAAAATATACGTTAATAGTTAGTTGCAGTTTGAAGTCTACATTATCCAAATAGTTATTAATCCTGCTACTAACGTCGCTGAGACAGATTTTGTTAGATATGCAAATATAACGGCTATTGATGCGGCCACTAGTTTTTCTGCTTCATATAAAACTTCTTGACCATTAAAAGAAATAAGGCTGCTTGCTATGATTGCTGATAACACTGAAGTAGGCACATACACGACATATCGATTTAGTGATAATGGTAAATGAATATTGCGAATTCCAGAAAACATAGAAATGCGAAATATTAAATTTATCAATCCAGTTAAAATCATAACAAACCAAATCATTTGTTGTGATTCCATTTTTCGACGAAAGCACCCATCAAAATTCCTCCAAGAGCTGCAATAATTATCCAAGTATTCCAAGGTAATGATTGGCCACAAATAGCAATTAATCCGGAGGCTAGCGCACTAACGATAGTCGGAATACTCCGTAACAATGGAACCACTATTGCTATGAAAGTTAATGGTATAGCAAATGCAAGTTCCCAATTCTTTGGTATAGTAGATCCTGCAATCACTCCAATGATTGTAGAGGTCTGCCAAGTGAGCCAGAGTGTTAGACCTGCACCAAGCATGAAAAAATGCACTGGTCTACTGGTCCCATGGGAGGTAAATCGTCTTATGGATACTGCAAAGGCCTCATCGGTTAATAAGTAAGCAAGGATTATTCTCCATTTAAAATTCAATTTTTCCAGGTGTTGAGCTACCGAAGCGCTATATAGGACGTGTCTTAAATTAATCAGTGCTACTGAGCTCCCAATAACAATATAAGCAGATCCAGCAGCCCATAATTGTGCAAAAACAACCTGACTAGCTCCCGCAAAAATAATACTCGACATCAAAATGGTTTGAGTTTCTGAAAGGCCACTGCTAATGCCCAGAACTCCAAAAACTAGACCAAACGGTACAACTCCCAATAAAAGTGGCAGCATAGCGCTTACGCCTAATAAAAACTCTTTTTGTTTCATTTCTTCCTGTTGTGAAATACTGATTTCTTGGTGGCATCCACTAAAAGAAAAATTTAACTTGTGCAACTGAACAGCGCCTGACATTTTGGCATTGGTAAGGCAGTTAAACTTGGAAGGTACGAATGCCCATCAAAAATCGATTTGCCGAGTTATACCCTATGATTGTAAAATGGAGACATGATTTCCATAGAAATCCAGAATTGCAATATGAACTTCCTAAAACTGCAGCAAAGGTTGCTGATCTTTTGAGAAGTTTCGGTTGTGACGAGGTGGTTGAAGGTGTCGGTAAGTCAGGTGTCGTCGGCGTTATTCATGGTCAAGTTGACACGTCAAAACGTGTAATTGGTTTGAGAGCTGACATGGATGCACTCCCTATCGATGAAAAGTCAGATGTTTTATATAAATCTGAGGTTCCAGGTGTAATGCATGCCTGTGGTCACGATGGGCACACAGCGATGCTTTTGGGCGCTGCACAATATCTTTGTGAAACAAGAAACTTTGATGGAAAAGCCGCTGTGATTTTTCAACCTGCTGAGGAAGGAGGTGCAGGAGCCAAAGCAATGATTAATGATGGACTTGTAACTCGATTTAATATTGATGAGTTTTACGGCATTCACAATATGCCTGGAATTGAAACAGGCAAATTTGCAATCAGACCGGGACCATTAATGGCATCGGCTGATCGTTTCAAAATTATACTTACAGGTAAAGGTGGACATGCAGCAATGCCGCATTTGGCAGTAGATACGACTTTGGTAGCTGCACAGATACTTGTAAATTTGAATCTGATTGTATCTCGGTCTATTGATCCGCTTAAACGTGTGGTTGTCACAGCTGGCACATTTAAAACTGACAGCAGTGCACTCAATGTTATAGCAAATACGGTCGAACTCGAGGGGTCTGTTCGCAGTTTGGATGAAGATATGCGTGATCTTGTTCAAGAGCGCTTGCACCAAGTAGCAGAGGGTACTGCAGCAGCAAATCAATGCGAGATAACTATTGAATATGAACGGGGCTACCCAATAACGGATAATAATGAAGATGCTACACACCATGCTATCTCCGTTGCATCATTGGTGTCTGAAGTTGATACAGACACACCACCAATTATGCCATCAGAAGATTTTTCTTACATGTTGATGGAAAAACCTGGTGCATTTATATTTTTAGGAAATGGCGATAGTCAAATGCTGCACAATCCAGAGTATATATTTGATGACGAAGCTATCCCATTCGGTTCCAGTTGGTACGCTGGCATGGTGGAAGAGCGGCTTCCAATAACAGCATAAATATCTTTTGTTTTGATACTTACGAATATTGTAGGCAGGCAGATATTGTTTAATGAATTGCATTGATACTATACGGTTGTTGTGTCAATACACGTGTAAGCTTTAACTTTTTGAGAGTTGCTAATGTCTGATAATGTAACACGTCGTAGGATGATGGTTGACAATCAAATTCGTCCATCTGATGTTACGAAATTTCCAATTATAGAGGCTTTTTTATCAATAAAGCGCGAAGCCTTTGTTCCATCAGAGAACAGAGATACGGCGTATGTTGGAGAACATATTCGCATTGGAAATGACAGAGTAATTTTGGATCCTCGTACATTAGCAAAGATGCTTGATCTAGTAGATGTTAATGACAGCGAACTCGTTTTGGATGTTGGCTCGGCTTTTGGATATTCTGCTGCTATCATAGCGCACCTTGCAGAGGCGGTAGTGGCATTGGAAAGTGAGGATAAACCAGCCAATGAAATGCAAACCGCTCTTACTGAGCATGGTATAGACAATGTCATTGTTGAAAGAGGGCTTTTGCATGAGGGAGCACCAAGCCACGCTCCATATGATGTAATTTTCATACAAGGTGGGATTGAGCTGGTAACGGATAAAATATCGTCCCAATTAAAAGATGGTGGAAGGATGGTAGCCATTTTTATGGAGGGGGCACTTGGCAGAGTTAAAATTGGGTATAAACTAAATAATGAAATATGTTGGCGATTCGGTTTTAATGCTGCAGCACCTGTTCTAGATTGTTTTAGAAAAGAACTAACCTTCACATTATAAACTTGGCAGTTGCCTTAATCGTTAATAGTTGGGTAAAAAAATGAAAGTTATTCTAAAGTCTTCAATAGTTTCAGTAACTTTTTTATTTCATTCTTTTTTGTTACCGCTCCATGCTAAGAGCCTTTCTGAAGCGCTTGTAGAGTCATATAATAATTCAGGATTGCTAGATCAGAACAGAGCCTTATTGAGAGCTGCCGATGAAAATACAATAATAGCATCCTCCGCATTATTACCAATAGTTTCGTGGGCTGCTAATTTTTCGGGAAACTGGAGTGAAACTGACACCGCAGGAAGTGCGACGAGCGATGTTGTTTGGCGGGGTAACGTTGGTTTGAACTCGTCTTTAACTATATTCGATGGAGGTTCCAACAGGCTTGCTGCTGATGTAACCAAGCAAAATGTTCTCGCTACACGCCAAGGACTGATAGCATTAGAACAGAGAGTTTTAGGAGGTGCAGTCAGTGCTTTTATGGGGGTTCTGGAAGGTAGGGAAACCGTTCGATTGAGAGAAAACAACTATTCTGTAATCGAAGAGGAGCTCACAGCGGCAAAAGACCGCTACGAAGTAGGGGAAATTACAAGAACCGACGTAGCGCTTGCGGAAGCTCGGCTCGCATCTTCGGCAAGCTCACTTTCAGCGGCTAAAGGTCTACTAGTTCAAGCAGAGGCGGTATTTAAAAATGCTGTCGGTACGTTGCCGGAAGACTTACTTGCCCCAAAAGAAATGCCAGCTGTGCCAACAAAAATCGAGGAGGCACTATCTATTGCTTCTTCTTCCCACCCTGAGCTTAGGCAATTACAGTATCAAATAAAAGCCAGCGAGTTGACGTTAAAACGCATTAAAGCTTCGTCAAAAGCCAAGATGACTTTAAACGGTGATATTGGACTTTCGGATAGTGATGCTCAACCTGAGTCACTGCAAGCGTCTATTGGCCTACAGTTAAGTGGAACAATTTATCAAGGTGGTTCAATATCTGCAAAAGAGCGACAGGCCCTTGCTAATCTGCAAGCTGTTCGCTCTGGTTTGCATGTACAGATTGATACGATCGAGCAAACGATTTCATCTGCATATGCAATGTTGGAAGTTTCTAAGGCGAGTAGAGCTGCGATCGAGAAACAAATAGAAGCTGCTGAGGTTGCTTTTAATGGGGTTAAAGAGGAGGCTTTCCTTGGGGCGCGAACTACCTTGGATGTGCTTAATGCTGAGCAAGAATTATTAGATGCCAAGTCTCAGTTAATAAATGCTAGTTATGATGAGTATCTTGCTGCTTTTGATGTTCTATCTGCTTCTGGTTTATTGACAGTTGAATATCTAAACCTACCAGTCGCTCGCTATGACCCTGAAGAGTATTACAAGTCTATTATAAGTAATAAGGAAGTAGGTAATGAGAGTTTCAAAGCAATTAAAAATTTACTACAGGAGTTGAATAAAGATTAGTAAACGACTTTGAAGTTTAGGCTGCCTCAGCGTGATTAGAGGCTGCGTTTCGTCTCTCACTTTCCTCTCTAGAAAGAGCAACGGAAGTCCTAACACCTTTAGCAACAAACTCCATTAATCCACTCACAACGCGTTCATTTGGATCAATGCCGGCGCACGATAAAACTTCACGCCCATCGCGCGATCTTGCCCACCGAGCTATTTGCTCAGGGCCGTTTCCATATTTTCTGTCATCTGCAATTGCATCATCCAATGCCGCCAGAACGACCGCAGCGAATAATTTCCTAGCCCGGTTTCCTTGCTCTGTATTAAACGCTGATGCGTCAACGAAATCTTTCATCTCGTCGTCCTTTTCTTTATACTTCTGGCGTAACGATGCTTATGTACCATTATAACTGATTCGGGTAGCCTAAAAATACATAGCTACTATGATCATAACGCATAGCTATCAGGCGACCCATGTCAAAAGCCTTGTCTAACTTCCCTCTGTTAGTTAGAGCTGCTGTCTAAACAATCAACAAATAGGTTTTTCTTTAAAATGCCGAAGATAAATGGAAATGAAATAAAACCTGGCAATGTGCTTGATCACGATGGCGGGCTTTGGGCTGCTATAAAAGTTGATCATGTTAAACCTGGGAAGGGGGGAGCCTTTGCTCAGGTTGAATTAAAGAACCTTCGTACAGGAACTAAACTCAACGAGCGTTTTAGAAGTGCAGATAAAGTTGAGAAGGTTCGCTTAGAACAAAAGGATCAGCAGTTCTTGTATGAAAATGATGGAATGCTCGTTTTTATGGATACAGAAACATTTGAACAAATAGAATTGCCGTCCGACCTGCTTGGTGACCGTAGACCTTTTTTGCAAGATGGAATGCAAATTGTTGTCGAATTTTACGATGACGAGGCGCTGAATGCTTCATTGCCTGCTAAAGTGGTATGCCAAATTGTTGAGACAGAGCCTGTTGTTAAAGGGCAAACAGCAGCAAATAGTTTTAAACCTGCAATTCTGGATAATGGTGTGAAGGTTATGGTGCCGCCATTTATTTCTCAAGATGAAGCCATAGTAGTGAATACGGAGACGATGGAATATTCCGAGAGAGCTTAGTTCGATGGAATCGGGTTTTTATCTACGAATATCCTTTTAGTACTTTTTGTAGACAGTATTTCATCTCTATTTTTTAAACGTACATATGCCAAAGCTGACCTATCATAAACCGTCAGTACAGATCCTATTGGCTTATCATTTAAAAATAATTCTTCCCCATTTACCATGGTCTGCTCGGAGCCTATCTTTACCAACCCTTTATGCAATTCTGTTTTATGTTTCATCCTTGCCGTAACTTCTTGTCCTACGTAGCAGCCTTTTTTGAAATCGACACCGTTTAGTCTCTCAAATCCCATTTCCAATATATAACTTTCGCCAGTTAGTTCGCTTCGATACTCTGGAATTACGTAATCAACCCGTAATTTGGTCCAATTTATGGGCTGGTTAAATTTCTCTGCATCTATGCTGTATAAACGCCACCCTAGTTTTGGATGACGAGGATCAGTGAAGGCCCCTTCTGGGGGATCAGTTAGTCCCAATGCGACAGTGACTTCTAATTCTTTTATTTCTACATCTGACCGCAATTTATAAATATTAAACTTTTCAAGTAAGGTTTGAGCCAGATCTGCATGAACATCAATTCCCAGTGCATCGCCAAGCGGTACGACGAAGAAATCAGCTGTATACTTGCCTTGAGGTGTTAGTAAAGCACTGTAAACTATACCATCATCGATTAAATTAATATCATTACTTATTAAATTTTGCAGAAATTTTTTACAATCGCTTCCTTTCAGCCCCAAAACCTTTCGGTTATTAAGCGGTGTTACCATTTAATAGCTCCTTTTTAAAACTTACCGCATTTTATTCATATGGAAAACTCATGCGCGCACCAATATCAATAGTAATTCCAACATTGAACTCACAAAATACAATTTTAAAGACACTTGCGAGCTTATTTGAAGGTATTGAAGCTGGAATTATTAGAGAGTTAATTGTCGTAGATGGTGGCTCTACAGATGAAACAAGAGAAATTGTGGAGGAGTGTGGAGGAAAATTTGTCTCAAGCGAAGCCTCTCGAGGGTGTCAACTAAAAAAGGGTGTGAATTTAGCCAAAGGAGATTTCATATTTGTCTTACACAGTGACTCAATGCTTGAGCCAGGATGGAGTAAAATTGTAAAAAAATATTTAAATAAAGACGCTGGGCACTACTGTAAATTAGCTTTTGATATTATACATCCACTTGCCTCAATGACATCAACTTGGGCAAACGCTCGATCGTTAATTTTTAATCTGCCTTATGGTGACCAGGGATTGTTAATATCCAGAACGTTACTCATGAAAAATGGCAGTTATTCACCGATACCCATTATGGAAGATGTAGAATTAGCATTGCGGTTTAAAGGAAAATTATCCTGCATGCCCATTGTTATAACGACCTCATCAAGAAAATATCGCAAAAATGGCTGGCTCAGACAAGGAAGTAAAAATATCGTTAGGTTACTCCGGTTTTTACTGGGAGCAGATCCTAATAATTTGAGCGATGATTATGAGCGAAGCTAACTTATTTTTCCGTCGATTAGTTTTACAACTCTGTCCATTCGCTTCGCCAGATCTAAGTTGTGTGTCGCGATCAAGGCAGCTAAATTTGTTTTTTTGACAATCTTCAGCAAAGTCTCAAAAACTGACAAAGTGGTATTTTGATCTAAATTTCCAGTGGGCTCATCTGCTAAAATTATTTTGGGTTTATTCGCAAGCGCTCTGCAAATTGCTATTCTTTGTTGCTCACCGCCAGACAGCTCTGCTGGTCTATGATCAGATCTATTTGCAAGATTTACCAAATCTAACAGTTCCTTTGACCGTCTTTGAGTATCTTTTAATGGAACCCCATTGGAAAGTTGAGGCAGATCAATATTTTCTCTTGCTGAGAACTCAGGCAACAGATGATGAAATTGATAAACGAAGCCAATTTCTCGCCGTCGTATCATCGTGAGTTGATTATCACTTTCGTTTTGTATTTCTCGCCCGTCTATAAATATTTTACCGCTCAGTGGTTTATCAAGTAACCCAGCAATTTGAAGAAGGGTGGATTTACCAGCGCCAGACGGCGCAACTAAAGCAACAAGTTCGCCTGGAAATAATTTTAAATCGACACCCTTTAATACTTCAATTTTATTTGAACTTCCTTTGGAATAGCTTTTTTCAATAGATGCTAGTTCTAATACCGGTTTATTCATAACGAAGAGCATCCACTGGGTGAAGGCTGGCGGCTCTTCTTGCAGGAATAATTGTAACTAAAAAACTCAACCCTAAAGATAAGCAAGTTGCCTTTATTAAGTCCATAACATGTAATTCTGCGGGCACAGAGTATATTCCTCTAATGGACGGATCCCATACACCGCCACCGGAAAGAACATTAATAACAGAAAAAATGGGGTCAATATATATTGCGAATAGGCAGCCTAAAGCTATGCCAAAAATGGTACCTAAAATTCCAGTGAAAGCCCCACATATCATAAATATTCGCATTATTGAGCCTCGTGATAGTCCTATAGTGCGTAATATCCCAATATCCCTACCTTTATTTTTAACCAACATGATTAAACCTGATATAATATTCATACTTGCTATCATTACCAAAATTGACATGAGAACAAACATTACATTGTCTTCTATCTCAAGAGCTCGCAAAAAACTGCTTGAAGCATCTCTCCAAGTCCATAACTGAACATCAGGAGCGACGACATTCTCTATCTGGGAAATAGCTTCGGTTAGATTACTTGGATTATTTAAAAGGACTTCAATTTCGTCCGCTAATCCTTCTCTGTTGAAGTACTCTTGTGCGACACTGAACGGTATATATGACCTAGTTCTGTCAATATCATACCTTCCGGCTGTGAATATATAAACTATTTTGAACTGTTTAACTCGCGGCGAAGTGCCAAATGCGGTCCTTACTCCATTTGGCGAAATAAGTTTGATGCTGTCACCAACTTTCACGCCTAATTCCCTAGCAACTCCTGATCCGATAGCGATGCCATTTTTAAAATCATTTATATCACCTTCGAATTCTTCTGGCTTGGCAATTCTATCAAGACCGAGCAGGTTGTCATATGATATGCCAAAAACCTCTAATCCAGTGTTACGATTGTCAAATGTTGCCATAATCTGACTTCTAATCAGAGGCGCACTCCCTTTAACACCTGTTAACGAAAGTAGGTTAAACGCTATCTCATCATAGTCTTTGAAAGTCCTGCTAACGTTTCCGTACTGATCCTGTGAGGGCGATTTATATAGTGTTATATGTGAGTTAGCCCCCAAAATTGTGTCAACAATCTCAGTCCTAAACCCGGATCTTACTGATAATGTTGCTACCAAAGCAAAAACTGCGAGTGTAATTCCGATGAGGCTGATCCAAGTCATCACACTGACGCCGCCTTCAGCGCGCTTGGCTCGTAGATATCGCCAAGCAATTTTCCATTCGTAGCTTGCAAAGGGAAGTGCTTTATTGTCCAATGATATGCCCTTTAATCAAAAATGCTCGTCTCTTTCTTAGATAGTAAATCGGTTATGTTAAATCTGCAACGGCTCTTGCTTCCTTGAAAAAATTGGTTTTGTATCCTCGTATGAATGACCATCGATTGACAAACATTGTAAAATCACTTCCGGCCAGTATTCCATTTGTTGCCCCGGAGGAGCATGAACGTATTTCAGGACAAAAATTTTCAGCGCGACTTGGTGCTAATGAGAACTGTTACGGTCCGTCACCGAAAGTGCTTGAGGCAGTGAAAAACCTGTCTGTTAATATTTGGAGATATCCAGATCCAACAGCCTATGATTTAAAAAAAGTACTGGCAAATTTCTATAATATTCCTGATGAAAATATAGTTATAGGGGAAGGCATTGATGCTCTTTTAGGCTATTTGGTAAGGTTATTTGTCCAAGTAGGCGACAATGTGGTCACATCAAATGGGTCCTATCCAACCTTTAACTATCACGTCGAGGGTTTTGGTGGGCAACTTTTTAAATGTGACTATCTAGATGACAAAGAAGATCTACAATCACTTATTGATACTGCTTCTAAAACTAAAGCAAAACTAGTATACCTTTCTAATCCCAACAACCCCATGGGCACTTGGACACGCGGTGAGCAAATAGTTTCATTACTAGAAAAACTGCCAAGTGATAGTTTACTTATTTTGGACGAAGCATATGCTGAATTCGCTCCAGATGAAGCAAAAGTCCCAATATTTTTGGATGATCCCAGAATGATTAGATTTCGCACGTTTTCAAAGGCCTACGGCATTGCTGGCGCCCGAATAGGATATGGTATTGGCACTAAAGAGCTAATCTCTGAATTTGATAAGATAAGAAACCATTTTGGAAACAGTTTATTGTCTCAAGTTGCAGCAATAGCGGCTATAAAAGATCAAAGATATTTGTCAGGGGTAGTTAAAAAAATCGCTCTTGGCAGGGAGAAAATTTACCAAATTGCTCAATCAAACGGTTTATCTGCGATACCATCTGCGACAAACTTTGTTGCTATCGATTGCGGTAAAGATGGAAAATTTGCAAATCAAATTATGAATGGCCTGCTTGAAGCGAAAATTTTTGTCAGGAAGCCCATAGTTGCCCCACTTGATAGAACAATCAGAGTAACAGTTGGGCGAGATGAAGAAATAGATTTACTCAAGAATGTTCTTCCTGAAGTCCTTAAAGCTCTGCGATAACTGATGCTGCCTTGTTTATTGCATTATTACCATGAGGAACTCCAACAGCGATCATAGCGGTTTCCAGAGTTGCAATTAACGCCATTATCATTTGGGCATTTACATGACCCATATGGCCTAATCTAAAAAAACCATCTCCATTAGGGTCTTTAGGCGTTGCCATGCCTAGCCCAATGCCGATCGTTAATCCAGTATTTTCTTGTAGCCATTTTCTCAGGAGGGTACCATTTGGTGTGTTAACACGTAGTGAAGTTACGGCATTTGATCTCAAGTTCTTATCTTGAATGTTAGCCTTTAATTCTCCACCCTTCACCCATTCATCAATAGCCGCCCATATGGCTGTCGCAAGTACTTCATGTCTTTTCCAAACCACCTCGATACTTTCTTTTAAAATCATATTAAGAGCTACATCAAGCCCGTAGAGGTGGTGGGTTGGAGCGGTTCCTCCAAAATACTTGTAATAATAATCTGGATTTATGCGGGGAGCCCAGTCCCAATAAGACGCGACCATTTTAAGAGATTTTTGTCGATCCTTTGCTCTTTGATTAAAAAATACAAAGCTAACGCCAGGTGGTACCATGATACCCTTTTGACAGGCAGCCACCATCACATCGACACCCCAGGCGTCCATATGAAATTCATCGCATGCGAGTGAAGCGATACAGTCAACCAACAGTAAGGCTTCGTGATTAATATTATTTAACAAAGCTCGGATTGGTGCGATTTCATTTTTTACAGAAGTCGAAGTGTCGACGTGTGTGACCAGAACCGCTTTGTAGTTTTTGTCTTCTTTTAGAGCCGATTCCAGCAGAGCTAAGTCGATAGTGCTGCTGGTTCCAAAATCTAATACGGTTGTGTCTAGGCCATTTTTTTGTCCAATCTCTCCCCACCCGTGTCCAAACCGACCTGTTGCAACTACAAGTATTTTATCGCCTATATCAGTTGTATTGGCTAGAGCTGCCTCCCAAGCGCCATGGCCATTGGCAATATACATTGCTACATCGCCTTCAGTTCTTGCAACCTTACACAGTTTAGGAACAATATTATCTGTTAATTCTACAAGTGCCCCTTCATATATATTGGGCGATGATCGATGCATCGCCTGCAGAACTTTTTCAGGAATTACAGATGGACCTGGAATGGCTAGATATTCGATACCGTTACTTAAATTCATTTTATTTCCTTATGAGAAGTATAGTGATAGCTCAAAGGTCTAGCACGTCAATCCTATAATAGTTTTTAATTCAATTCATAGAAATTTCGGAGATCCATTGGTGAACTTAAATTAAAATTGATCAAAAGATTGTTCTCATGAAAAATCAGTGATAACTCTGCATGGCTAGCCCACAGTATCCTCAATAATTCAGGATGATCTGGTTAATTGTTTGATCGTCAAAATATGAAAAATAAGTTCTAGTATCAATTAAGAAATATTAAATTAATTCTAAAGGGTTAAACATGGCTACACTATCAGTCGCGAATATTTTCAATCTTTCCAAAGCATCTCTGGTAAAATTCGGAGCACTTGACTGGATAGCAGCCGCGGTGGCGGATGCAATCGCAAACTCTGAGAGCGTTGGCAATAGGATTTGTGGTTTATACTATTTGGAGAGTTATTGTCTTCAACTGAAATCGGGTAGGGTTAGGGGCGATATTGAGCCGATCGTTTCCCAAGAAAAAGCGGGGATAGTGCGCGTTGATGCTAAGTTTGGATTTGCCCAGCCAGCATTCCAAAGAGGTATAGTTTTAGCCCGTGAGGCAGCATTAGAAAATGGCATTTGTTCTTTAGCAATTGGAGGTGCGCATACCTGTACATCGCTTGGTTATTTTACTGAGCAGATTACAAAGAGTAATCTGATTGGTCTTGGGTTTACTAATGCCTCACCAATTGTTGCTGCACCGGGTGGTAAATCGCGCATTATTGGAACAAATCCAATTGCATTTTCGGTGCCGGACGGAAAAGGAAATACCGCAATTCATTTTGATCAATCTACTACTGCCGTTGCTTTAGGCAAAATTACAATGGCCAAAGCAGCGGGTGAAAAAATACCTTTTGGTTGGGCCCTTGATAAGAATGGTGAACCAACAACCGACCCAGAGGCTGCTTTAGAAGGTTCTTTAGTATCGAGTGGTGGTTATAAAGGATGGGGTTTTGGGCTTATGGCAGAAGTATTAGCAGCAGGTCTTGCAGGAGGCTTGGCTTCACAATTTGTGCAACCCCTCAAAGCTAAAGATGGAGAACCGCATAACCTAGGACAATACTACATTTTGATTGATCCCCAAAACGCTACTGCTCTCGAAAATCTTCTGAATGATTTAGAAACGGCTGTATCCAGGGACCAGGGAACACGTTTGCCGGGTCAGGGTAAAGTTGCAGAGGAATTTGTTGTCGTGCCTGATGATCTTTTACTTTTGCTAGAAAAACTTACTGGAATGGAGTGGAAAGACTAGACATCCAGCTCGTTAACAAAACGAGCATTGCTTTGAATATATTGGTATCTTAACTCAGGTTTTTTTCCCATTAACCTATCAACTAGATCCCCAGTTTCACCCGGCTGTTCTTCATCAATAGATACCCGAATTAGCTTTCTACTTTTTGGATCCATTGTCGTTTGCTTGAGATCCTTGGCATCCATTTCTCCTAAGCCTTTGAAGCGGCTGACTTCTATCTTACCTTTGCCACCCAAGCCTTCGGACAGCCATTTATCACGCTCAATTTGGTCTTTGCAGTAGACTCTTTGTGAACCTTGAGTAAGGCGAAAAAGTGGGGGGCAAGCCAGGTAGAGGTGCCCTTGATCGATGAGTGGTCTCATTTGTGTGAAAAAGAATGTCATCAAAAGAGATGCAATATGTGCGCCGTCCACGTCTGCATCTGTCATTATTATTACTTTGTCATATCTGAGGTCATCGATATTAAATTTTGATCCCAAGCTTGTACCCAATGCTTGTGTCAGGTCATTAATCTCCTGATTAGTTCCCAGTTTTGAGCTTGCAGCACCAAGGACATTCAAAATTTTTCCTCTTAATGGTAATAGTGCTTGAGTTTTTCTATCCCTTGCCATTTTTGCGGAACCCCCGGCACTATCTCCTTCAACGATAAATATTTCAGTACCGTCTCTTGTGCTTTCTGAGCAGTCAACGAGCTTTCCTGGCAAACGAAGCCTTTTGGTTGCCGACTTTCTGGCTGTTTCTTTCTCTTGCCGTCTTCGTAGCCTTTCTTCCGCCCGTAAGATAAGAAAATCTAAGATAGCAGTTGCAGACTTACTATCAGATGCTAACCAATTATCAAAATGGTCCCGGACTGAGCTCTCTACTAATTTTTGAGCCTCCACAGTTGCAAGACGGTCTTTAGTTTGTCCAACAAATTCAGGTTCCTGTATAAAGCAAGACACCAGTGCACAGCTGCCTAATGTCAGGTCTTCTCGCGTAATATCTTTTGATTTCTTACTATTAATGCGTTCACCGTAGCTTTTGATACTTTTTAAGATAGCTGCCCAGAAGCCACTTTCATGTGTACCTCCTTCGGGTGTTGGCACAGTGTTGCAATAGGATTTAACAAAACCATCTCTGGCGGGTGTCCAATTTATGGCCCATTCAACTTTACCCGGAATTTGAAATTTTTCATAAAAATCAACAGTGCCAGCGAAAGGGTAATGGGCGTAAGTAGATACCCCATTCAGGGTTTCGTTTAAAAAATCTGAAAGGCCACCAGGAAAATGGAAAGTTGCATCGGTTGGTGTCTCTCCATCACTTATCTCTGACTTCCACCTTATTTCTACACCAGAAAATAAGTACGCCTTCGACCTAATTGATTTAAAAAGTCGAGAGGGTTTAAATTTATGATTTCCAAAGATTTCGTTGTCGGGCACAAAACTTACATAAGTTCCTCGCCTATTCGAAGCGTTCCCAATCTTCTCTAAATTACCAAGAGCAATACCTCGAGAGAATTTTTGTTCGTAAAGTTCCTTATTGCGGGCTACTTGTACTACCATAGAACTGGAGAGTGCATTAACAACCGATGCACCGACGCCATGCAATCCTCCAGAAGTTTGATACGCTTTCCCCGAAAATTTTCCTCCAGCATGTAATGTGCAGAAAATTACTTCCAGTGCTGATTTATCAGGATATTTCGGATGTGGATCAACCGGAACGCCTCTTCCATTATCTCTTATACAGATTTCATAATTTTCTTTAAGTTCCACTTCGATGCGATTGGCGTGACCTGCTACAGCCTCATCCATAGAATTATCTAAAATTTCGGAAACCATATGGTGAAGGGCGCGTTCGTCTGTGCCACCTATGTACATCCCGGGGCGCTTTCGCACAGGCTCTAAACCCTCAAGAACTTCTATTGAAGACGCGTCGTATTCTTGATTATTTAAGTCTGACAATAGGTCAGTCATCTACTGCTGCTCTTTTTTACTCTTTTTTAAATCTGCAAAGTTAAATAAACAAGAGTAAGAATAATTTTTCTAGTTTAATAAATCGACTTTAAGCATGTAAATTATAAAATAAGCATCTTTGCGCTTTAATGTTTCACACAAAATTAACTCATTCAATTTATAATTGACTTGAAAGAGGTCTGTTCAAATGCCATGGCTTTTCCATGGAGAATGAACAGACTTTCCGTGCAAGTGGGAAAAATCTAGTTAAATTAGCTATACCTCTTATTGGTACACATCTGGCTAATGTAGCACTTGGTATCACGGATACTGTAATGATGGGTTGGTACTCGATACCTGCTCTGGCTGCGCTAGTCCTTGGGAATGCTTACTTTTTTATATTCTTTTTGTTTGGTGCTGGATTTTCTTTTGCAGTTCAGCCTCTTGTTGCCTCGACTTCAAGCGCAGGCGAGATAACCCTTGCCAGACGATACATGCGGATGGGGTTATGGTTATCGCTAATATATGCAATTTTAATTCTACCATTATTTTTTAATGCGGGTCCCATCCTGATTTTTCTTGGACAAGCGAGTGATATATCTGGCTATGCTGAAAATTATACTCGTATTGTGGGGTTTGGATTGATACCTGCTCTATGGGCTATGGTCGTCCGGTTTTTCCTGTCCGGCTTGCACCTTACCAAGGTGACGCTGATTATCACATTAACTACTGTGCTTTTAAACATACCCCTCAACTATCTTTTAATATTTGGAAAGTTAGGCTTTCCCGAATTAGGAGTTTCCGGAGCTGCTATTTCTTCTGTAATAGTCCAAATTATAACCGCACTTTTGATCACTGCTTATGCACTTTGGAAATTACCTGAATATAAGCTATTGGTAAGGTTTTTTAATTTTGACAAAGTTGCGTTCCTCAAGGTTGCAAAACTAGGATTGCCGATTGGGACAAGCATTGTTGCTGAGGCTGGTTTGTTCACTGCCTCATCAATAATGATGGGCTGGTTTGGAGCAGTAACGCTTGCGGCTCATGGCATAGCACTTCAAATAGCATCTGTTATGTTTATGATCCATTTAGGGTTGGCAGAGGCATCTACAATTAGAGCTGGCAATGCTTGGGGGATTAAAAATTTAGAATATTTAAAAAAAGGAGCTAAAGTTGCCGGGTCCTGTTCGGTGCTTTTTTCTTTTATTGCAATGATTTTTCTGATTACTTTTGGGGACATGCTTGTGTCATTTTATGTTGATATAGATGATCCAGCACGAGACCAAATAATTTATATAGGCGCACTATTACTGATTGCTGCGGCACTTTTTCAATTTGTAGACGGTGGTCAAGCAATGGCTTTAGGATTGCTAAGAGGTATACAGGATACCACGGTGCCGATGTTGATTACAATCTTGAGTTACTGGTTGGTGGGTATTCCATCAGCATATTTTTTTGCATTTGTCACTAATTGGGGCTCCCTAGGAATATGGGCTGGATTAGGCACGGGCTTGGGGTTTGCAGCAACCTTGCTCGGAGTCCGGTTTATTTTTCTGGTGAATTCGGATCGTAAGGTTACGCTCTAGTATTATAGACTATTCAACCAAACTATTACAAAATGAAGATATTCGATCACAAGCAGTTTGAAGCTTATCAATTGATGTAGCAAAACTTATACGGAAGTTTGGTGAAAGACCGAATGCTGCTCCAAATACAACTGCTACATTTTTTTCTTTCAGGAGTGATAATGCAAATTGCTCATCGTTAGAAATCACATTTCCCGATCGAGTTTTCTTACCAATGAATTTGCTAATGTCTGGGTAAACGTAAAAGGCCCCATTCGGAATGGGGCAAGATATACCATCTATAGCACTTAACTGTTTTACAACTAGGTTTCGACGCTCTTCAAAAATATATTTGTTCTCGTGAATAAAATCTTTTGGTCCAGTTAAAGCAGCCAGTGCCGCCCACTGACTGATCGTGCAGGGATTAGAAGTCGATTGCGATTGGATTTTACGCATTGCTGAAATAATTTGTTTTGGCCCACCTGCATATCCAATGCGCCAACCAGTCATAGCATAACCTTTAGAAACACCATTACATGTAACAGTTCTATCATAAAGTTTAGGTTCTACCTCAACAGGTGTTACGAAATTAAAATCATCGAAAGTTAAGTGCTCGTAAATATCATCAGATAATATGTTAACTTTTGGAAATTCCAAAAGCACATCTGTCAACATTTTTAGTTCATCTGCTGAATAAGCTGCACCAGTCGGATTTGAAGGTGAATTAAAGATTAGCCACTTCGTTTTATCTGATATTGCCGCCTTTAAGTCATTTGGCTGTAATTTGTAATTATTTTCCGAAACTGTTTTTACAATTTTCGGAATGCCCCCCGCCAGTTTAACCATATCTGGGTATGAGACCCAATAGGGCGCTGGGATAATAACTTCATCGTTCGCATTCAGTGTAGCCATCAAAGCATTGTATAATATTTGCTTTCCACCTGTTCCCACTGATATTTGGGACGGCTCATATTTTAGATTATTCTCTTCTAGGAACTTCTGTGAAATTGCGTCTTTTAATTCGGGCATTCCATCTGGGTCTGTATATTTTGTCTTACCCGCTTTGATAGCCTCAATTGCCGCCTCTTGAATATGTTTTGGGGTCCCAAAATCTGGCTCACCAGCTGATAGACTGATTATGTCTTTACCCTCTGATTTCAATCTATTAGCAAGTGCAGACATTGTAATGGTTGCGGACGCATTAATTTTAGATAGCGATTTTGACAGAGTTACCATCATATACCTATTTGAGTTTGATATCTATGTGTCTTATGCTCCCGCGAATAACCATTCAAGAAAATAATTGGAGCATGTCATGATTGATGATCTGGATTGGTACGGACCTGAGACTGCCACCTTTGGTGATCGGCTATCCGCCGCCATTGAAAAATCTGGCATGACTCAAAAACTTGTTGCTAAACGACTTGGCATAAAATTGCTAACGCTTAAATCATGGGAGCAGGATATAAGTGAACCACGGGCCAATAGATTGTCTATGTTAGCCGGTTTGCTTGGTGTGTCTGTTATGTGGCTCTTGCATGGTGAAGGTGACGGAGTTGAACATTCAGATCAAGAAACCCAGGTTCCCCCAGAAATCAATGATATACTATTTGAAATAAGAGCGGTTCAGACTGGGCTACTATCATCCGCAGATAAGTTGGCGAAGCTTGAAAAACAATTAAGGTCTAGATTAAAGGACATATGATGTCAGATGGAAGAGAGAATAAAATCAAAAAACTCAAAATGCGGTCAATGAGGCGTGGTATTAAGGAGATGGACGTTATACTCACATACTACAGCGATGTTTGTCTAGAAAAGATGCCTGGAGTTGAGTTGGATCTGTACTCTGACCTTCTTTTTGAAAACGACCAGGATCTGTATAGCTGGTGCTCAGGGCAAGCGGTCCCGAAAAAAAAATATACGGCGATTATCTCCGAAATACGAGATGTTCTAAAGACAAAAAAGTTCAACTAGGTTCAGTTTCTAGTTCGTTTTAATTCAACAAATATCATTAAACTTTACCAGTGACCAATATTTGGCATAGAAGTCCACGGTTCACTAGGTTTTAGAGCTTCACCACATTGGAGTAGTTCAATTGAAATATTATCTGGCGACCGCACGAATGCCATTCGTCCATCACGTGGGGGTCGATTGATGACTATACCATTTTCCTGTAGGTGGAGACAGGTTTGATAGATATTTTTTACCTCATAAGCTAAATGGCCAAAATGTCGACTGTCAGAGGGAAGTTTATCATCACCATCCCAATTAAACGTCAGTTCTAGCGGACATTCGTGTTGGCCGTCGGCTGCAAGAAAGACAAGCGTAAATCGTCCCATCTCGCTTTCATTTCTTTTTATTTCTTTGAGTCCAAGTAAGTTGTAGAAAGCAATAGATTTTTCGAGATCTTTTACTCTTACCATGGTATGTAGATATTTAATTTCCAATTTTTTTCCAATTCTTTATAACTTTTTTAATAAGCTCAACTAACGTTCATGGTATTTCAATTCAAGGCCTTGTGTCTAGGATGGATAAATAGTCAATTGAAGCCAAATATAAAATTTACTTAAAACGTTTCTTCATGTTGTGGTTTATTCACGGCACTTCTCTAGATATAGTAATAGACAAGTGATTCAACAAAGGACTTCAAAATGCCGCTATCGCCCGAACAGACGGAAGAAATAAGCGCTCAACGCGAGCAGTTAGCTAAAACGCGCAGGGTTGTAAGTGCTGGTATGGAAGAGAAACTATATACAGCTTTTCAGGTTCTTGATCATGGGTTTGTGCGGGTTGTCGATTATATGGGAGATGATAGTGCAATATGCCAAGCCGCTCGGGTTAGTTATGGGAAGGGTACTAAGTCAGTCCAGAACGATGAAGGGCTTATAAGATATTTAATGCGTCATTGGCATTCAACGCCATTTGAGATGTGTGAGATAAAATTACATGTCAAACTGCCGGTTTTTGTGGCGCGTCAATGGATCCGACATCGAACTGCAAATGTTAATGAATATTCAGCGCGATACTCGATATTAGATAGAGAGTTTTACATACCAAGCCCTGAGCATATTGCAGCGCAATCTGTTATAAATAATCAGGGGCGGGGTGAAGCCTTAAAAGATGAAGAGGCCCAAACTGTTCTAGAGCTTTTAAAAGCTGACAGTGCAAGATGCTATGATAATTATGAGAAAATGATCTCTCAAGACGGACAACAGGGATTAGCACGCGAGCTTGCGCGCATGAACCTGCCGGCCAACATTTACACACAATGGTATTGGAAGGTTGATTTGCATAATTTACTTCATTTTTTGAGGCTAAGGGCTGATCCACATGCTCAGTATGAAATAAGGATCTATGCGGATGAAATTTGTAATTTAGTCAAAGAATGGGTGCCGCATACGTACCGAGCTTTTGAAGATTATAGACTCGGTGGAGCTACACTTTCTGAGACCTCCGTAAATGTTTTGCGGCGAATGATCAAAGGCGAAAGTGTAGATATGCAGAATTCTGGGATGAGCAAAGGGGAGTGGCAGGAATTTAAAACTCTTTTTGTAGATTAAGGAGAGTTGTAATTTACTTTGATTTTTTGGATTTTATTTCCCGAATTGTCATAAATTAAGATCTCATGGTCACCTGTAACGATTGCGTACCAGTCTTTTGTTTGTGTATAGGCTATTGGCTTAACACCGTTTTGTAATTCCAGTGTGACCGGAATTGGAACATGACTTTTCTGAAAGTTTAAAACAAAAAGGGTTACTATGATAATGAACCCGATTATCATCACACACGCTAACACGGTGACAAGCAGCTTTAAGAACTTTATACTGGGTGGTATTATAATTTCTGCTTGAGGGACAATTTTGTCGTCTTCTATCTTATCGTTCTTCGTCACTGCGAATCCTCCTAAGCGTCTTGATAAAGCTCTTTCGCGTGATGCGCCAGTTTCCGCTAGTTTATCGCGATCTCGACTTCGCAAACTAATCGAGCAAGGCGTGGTGCGCTTAGACGGATCAGTCGCAACCCATATTGATGCATCAGTATCTGAAGGACAGTTAGTGGAAATAATGATTCCTGAAATAAAGGATATTGATAATTTTCCTGAGAATATCCCTTTGAATATCGTTTACGAGGATGACTATCTTATCGTTGTCAATAAACCCGTCGGAATGGTTGTTCACCCAGCGCCTGGCTCTCCTAACAAGACTTTAGTTAACGCATTGCTCCACCATTGTGGGGATACTTTGTCTGGGGTAGGTGGCAGTAAAAGACCTGGTATCGTACATCGAATTGATAAAGATACAAGCGGCTTATTAGTGTCCGCAAAATCAGACTTCGCTCACCAATTTCTTGCAAGGCAATTTGAAAATCATTCTGTTGAAAGGAGTTATCAGGCTTTATGTTTTGGAGTACCAGATGCCAGTGATCCCCGACTGAGGGGTGTTAAGGGTGTCAGTTTCGAGGCTGGTAATATTTTAAAAGTTACTACTAATTTAGCTCGACACAGGACGAACAGGCAGAAACAGGCAGTCCTATTTGGTGCAGGGCGTCACGCAATTACCAGAGTACGAGTTCTTGAAAATTATGGGTCCTTTTCTAGTTTGGCTTTGATAGAATGTCGTTTGGAAACGGGGAGGACCCATCAGATCCGTGTCCATTTAGCCCATGTTGGTCATGGTTTGGTTGGAGACCCATTGTATGGTGGTCGTAGAAAAATTCCCTCAAAATCTTTTTCCGAGGATATTGTTCAGGAAATTATATCTTTTCCTAGGCAAGCTTTACATGCGGCGAGTTTGGGCTTTGTTCACCCAAAATCAAAGGAGACTTTACGTTTTGAAGCCCCCTTGCCTGATGATATGGGTGACCTTATTAAAAAGTTGAGTTAAGTTGTCCTTTTACAGTAATTAGCTAGTTGCAGATTTCACTCAGGTTACCTTTTTGATTGTAGATAAACTTGAAAAGATAAGTTTGTGTTACTACATGGAGGTCATCAAAGGATTATAAATGACGAAGTATGCAAATTTACCCGCTCCGAGTCCTGAAGCTGGACTAAGCCGTTATCTACAGGAAATACGCAAGTTTCCAATGCTGGAGCCGGAAGAGGAATATATGCTCGCACGACGATGGGCGGATGAACAAGACCCAGAAGCAGCCCACAAGTTAGTAACGTCACATTTACGTTTAGCAGCTAAAATTGCTATGGGCTACCGCGGTTATGGTTTGCCTCAAGCTGAGGTAATTTCTGAAGCAAACGTTGGATTGATGCAGGCAGTAAAGCGTTTTGATCCAGAAAAAGGTTTCAGGCTCGCTACCTATGCAATGTGGTGGATTAGGGCAAGTATCCAAGAATACATTCTTCGTAGTTGGTCATTAGTTAAAATGGGCACTACGAGCGCTCAGAAAAAACTATTTTTTAATCTACGAAAAGCAAAAGCAAGAATAGGTGCTTTAGACGAGGGTGATTTACATCCAGATAATGTAAAAAAGATTGCTACTGATTTGGGTGTGTCAGAGGATGAAGTAGTCTCTATGAACCGTAGATTAAGTGGTGGAGATGCCTCGCTTAACGCCGTCGTTTCCTCTGATGGCGATGGATCAATGGAGTGGCAGGACTGGCTGGAAGATGAGTCGGCGGATCATGCTGCAGACTTTGAGAATAAAGATGAGGTTGAATTTCGCTTGGATTTATTGAGAAAGGCAATGAGCTTTCTCAATGATCGAGAACAGGATATTTTGCATAAGCGCAGATTGCAGGATACACCCTTTACTCTGGAAGAGCTCAGTTCTGAATATGGTGTAAGTAGGGAACGAATAAGACAGATCGAGGTGCGTGCTTTTGAGAAACTTCAGATGCAAATGCGTGAACTGGCCTCCGAAGTAGCTACTGTTAGTTGATACTTGTAAAAAACCCTAACGCCTTTACTATAAAAATTAATAGGTCTTGAAGATTGGTCGAAAGTTTTGATTTCAAGTTTCAAATGGGGAATATTAGGTGCTTCCAAATTTGCATTAGAACAAATGGCACCTGCCATTCATTCTGCTAAAGGTAATTCACTAGTAGCACTTGCGACAAGGGATTTAGAAAAGGCTAATAAATTCCTGGAACTGTCAGATAGACTAGAAATTTATAATGATTATAATGACTTATTAGAAGATTCTAATATTGACGCAGTATATATTCCATTGCCAAATCACCTTCATATTGAATGGGCAACGCGCTGCTTGCAAGCTGGAAAGCATGTTTTGTGTGAAAAGCCGATCTCAATGGCTGCCGACGAGATAGATCGTCTAATTCACTTGCGCGATAAAGCACAGCTTCTAGCAGCGGAAGCATATATGGTAGTGCATCATCCACAGTGGCAGTTGGCAAAGGAGTTTGTTGACGCGGGTAAATTAGGAAAATTAGTGCAAATTGATGGAGTATTTAGTTACAATAATGCTGATGATCCATTGAATATACGCAATCAAGCACGATTTGGTGGTGGTGGTATTCCCGATATCGGCGTTTATCCCTATGGCGTAAGTAGGTTCGTTACAGGTTCTGAACCTATTGAAGTTTTATCTGCAGATATTGTTTTTGAAAATGAAGTTGATATTTGGGCAAATGTATCAGCTCAATTCCCTGGTTTTAAAATGCAGGCAGTCACGTCTATGCGAGCAGCCGCTCGGCAGGAAATGACAATTCAGGGTACAGAAGGGTTTTTGAAGTTTACCGCACCTTTTAACCCCAACGTGTATGACATTGCCCAAGTCATTTTTAGAAAAGGCAATGGGCACGAACAAGTTTTTAAATTTCCGGGTGTAAATCACTATGTCAATCAAGTAGAGGCTTTTTCTATATCGGCCAAAACCAATACGGTTTATGGGTGTTCGTTAGAGTTTTCTAAAGGCACACAAAGTATGATTGATAAGATTTATGCAAAGAATAAACAGCTTTTAAAATAGTTAATTTAAAAACAATTCCATCTATTGATGGCTGTCAATGAATTTAATTACTTTAGGGCGGATATTAGTTCTCCAGTTTTTTCCTGCGAAGATGCCATAGTGGCCAGCATCAGCCTCCACGTGGCTGTACTTTTTCTTTAGTGGCACATTCCTGCAAAGTTCAATTGCAGCTGAGCATTGTCCGGGTGCTGAAATATCATCCTTGCCACCCTCTATAGTCATTACGGCAACATTTGAAATTGTATCTATGTCGACGTGTTTTCCCATAATCGTAAATTTGTTTTGGGCTATCTCTCTTTTTTTAAAAATTCGGTCTACTGTTGATAAATAGAATTCTGCTGTCATATCCATCACAGCTAAATACTCGTCGTAAAAACTGTTATGTTTGTCATGCTCACTTGCTGTCCCTTGGGCAACTTTAGCTATCTGATCTGTAAATGATTTTGCATGTTTCTCGGCATTCATCGACATAAAGGACATTAGTTGTAATAAGCCGGGGTAAACTTGCCGCCCAACGCCTGCATACTTAAATCCTACGCGCTGAATTACAGTCTGTTCGAAGTATTCTAAATTAACATTATTGCCGAACTCTGTGATTTCAGTTGGAGCTGCACTGGGATCGATTGGTCCCCCCATAAGGATTAAACTTTTTGGTTGTTCATCTTTTTTTTCCTGAGCAAGGAATGCTGTTGCTACAAGGGCCAACGGGGCGGGTTGGCAGATGGCAATCACATTTATGTCTGGACCGAGAAATCTAATATAGTCAATTAAATATTTAGCGTAGTCCTCAATATCGAAGCTTCCCTGAGAAACTGGGATGTCTCGAGCATTGTGCCAGTCTGTAACATATATTTCACTATCGATGATTAAACTGTTGACCGTTGAGCGAAGCAAGGTTGAATAGTGGCCTGACATAGGTGCTACCAGCAAAATTTTCCTTGGAGCCGGTTCTCTGCCCAGAACATTAAAATGGATGAGGTCGCCAAAGGCTCCTGTTATTTTTTTATTGATCTCTACTAAATGATCTCGCCCGTCGTAACACGTTATACTTTCAATACCCCAATCAGGTTTTGCAGCCATTCTTTCAAATGATCTCTCGGTTACTTGACCCCAAGCAGCAATCCAATCAATGCTTGGATTGGGGAAAACTGACATTGCGGGGATTGAGGCTGCTGCCTTTGCAGTAGCTCCAATCCATTGGTTTGCATTACGAATTGCTTCGAAATAATCGTAACTTAGCATTTTATGCATTTTATTCATCCTAAACCAAAGGTGCGGTAAAAAGGGGCATGGTAATTTTTGGTCTTTAAGTTATGCTGCACCGCAGCTAAGATAGTTGGAAAAATTTCGTATGACAAGTTCGGATAACAATTTACAGTCAATTGATCCGCAATTAGGTAAAAATTTGCAGAAATTAGAGGAATTGTCAGGACGTTTTTTTGAAGTTCTGAGTAACAAAAAGCAGATTAATCCCGCATTAAACGGTCCTGGGCACGATATTTTTGTAAAAACAGTAGGTGCTTATTTAAAAAGTATGGCTCAAAGTCCTACTTTCATACTTGAGCAGCAAGTATCCTACTGGGGGAAAACCCTGGAATATTTTGCGGAGACGCAAAAGCAATTTTTTTCTGAGGCTAATGAGGCAGTAAACACTAAATATGTTGATAGACGTTTTACACATCAATTATGGAAGAGTAGCCCGTTTTTTAAATATGTTTTAAAACAGTACCTAGCTAATTCGGACATGATCAAAACTGCAGTGGCTCAAGTAGAGGGTTTGTCACCGAAAGACCAAGCGCGGCTAGAGTATTTTTCTAGTCAAATTATTGATATGATGGCTCCCACTAATTTTTTTGGAACAAATCCCGATGCCCTGGAGAGAGCTTTTTTAACCAAAGGGCGATCTCTAGTACAAGGTCTGGAGAATTTAATTCGGGATTTAGAGGCAAATGATGGGGAGTTATTAGTCCGCTTAGCAGATGAAAGTGCGTTCAAAGTTGGATCAGATTTAGCCGCAACCCCCGGTAAAGTTGTCTTTCGTAACAGACTTTGTGAACTAATTCAGTATTCACCTTCGACTGAGAAGGTGTATAGCACCCCTTTACTAATTTTTCCTCCCTGGATTAACAAATATTATATTCTGGACTTAAGAGCTCACAATAGTTTGATACGTTGGATAGTTGACCAGGGCTACACATTATTTGTGGTATCATGGGTGAACCCGGACTCAAACTATTCTAATGTCGGTCTTGAGGAGTATATTGAGGAAGGATATCTGGAGGCTATTGATCAAGTAAAAAGCATTTGCCAGGTCAAAAAAATAAATGCTTTAGGGTATTGTATTGCAGGGACAACACTAAGTCTAGTCATGTCCATAATGAGTCAGCGAGGTGATAGATCTATAAATTCGGCCTCACTTCTTACGACCTTAACTGACTTTTCCAATCAACGTGAATTTACACCGTTTTTACAAAATGATTTCATTGATGCAATCGAGAGTGAGACTAAAAACAAAGGCATTCTAGAGAGCTTCATTATAGCGCGGACATTTAGTTTTCTTCGTTCGAACGATCTTATCTACACTCCAGCAATTAAGAGCTACATGATGGGCGAGGCTCCTCCCTCATTTGACTTGCTATTTTGGAATGGAGACGGAGCAAATTTACCCGGCAAGATGGCAATGCAATACCTAAGGCGCTTATGTCAGGAAAATCAATTTGCAAAAAATGAATTAATTATGTTCGGCAAGAAAATTGGCGCTGTAGATATAGATGTGCCTGTTTTCGGTATAAGTTGTGAAACAGACCATATTGCATCTTGGAAAGATAGTTTCCGAGGGCTACAAAATTTCAGTTCTAAAGAAAAGGTTTTCGTACTCTCTGAGGCTGGACATGTTGCTGGTATCATAAATGCTCCGGATAGGAACAAATATGGATATTACTTTAGAAAAGATGACGTCAAAGATCCTGAACAGTGGAAAATCGGTGCAGAATTTGTAAAAGAAAGTTGGTGGCCATTTTGGGAAAGATGGCTGAGGGAGAAATCAAAAGGTCTCGTCGAGGCTCGCATACCCTACCTTAGTGGTGACTTGGATTTGGGAGATGCTCCAGGTTGCTATGTTCACCAAAAACCACATCTTTAGCAATTAAAAATAAAAATTATGCCGCAGTGCAGAAAAATTACTTGCATTGCTGCGGTGCAGCGTGTATACATAAATTAGTTTAGTTAATTTATAAAGGGCATTCGTCATGGCGGGTACACAAGATATGAATAAGTTTTTTGAGAATTTTATGGCTTCTTTGCCTATGGATACGGCCATTTTCGACGACGCAGTCGAAAAGCAGTCGGCTATAAGCAAGGAATATTATGATTTATTTTTAGGCGTGGCTGAGAAGTCCACAACAGTAACATACAAATGGGCTACTGAGACAATTACTAAAATGCAGAAAGCTCCAAGCTACGCTGGTGATCCATCTAGTTATGCTAAATCTATAGGAGATTTTGTCTCTGAGCAAGCTGACGTAGCGACCGAAAATCTCGCAGCATATGCAGAGATCGCAAAAAAAGCACAAATGGATTCATTATCTTTATTTCTTTCAACGGCGAAGGAAGTTCAGACAGAAGCAGCAGCAGCAGTAAAAAAAGCTGCAAATGATGTTTCTCCGGCAAAGAAAAAAGCTGCTAATTGATTTTATTTTAGTTAGACTTATAAATCTTTTGTAGATTGGAAAGAGGCAGCAGTTTGTTGCCTCTTTATTTTTTGCTGCATATGCTTAATAATTGCTGCAACGCTGCAATGGGGAGTTCACAGTGGAAAATAAGTCAAGTACTTTGCTTATCAAAAGATACGCCAGTCGCCGTCTGTATAATACTGAAACAAGTGATTACGTCACCCTTGATGACATAGCGGGTTTTATCAGATCTGGTCGCGATGTGCAGATTATTGATCTAAAGTCTGGAGATGATTTAACCAGGCAATATTTACTCCAGATAATCGCTGAGCATGAGAGTAGGGGAGAAAACGTACTTCCAATTGATGTTTTGACAGATTTGGTGCGAAGTTACGCAAGTCAAACGACTTCGGCTCTTCCAGAGTTTTTGACAATTTCCCTAGAAATGTTTCGTGAAAGCCAATCTAAATTTATGGAAAATATGAACAGCATTAACCCTATCCAGGGAATGCCTGGGTTTGAAAATTTGCAGGCTCAGCAAAATGCATTTTTGAAGGCGTTTATGGGCAGTTTGTCCAGGTATAATTCAAACGATACTTCCAAAAAAGACTCAAATGATCCTTCAAGCGAAACAAAAGATGACCTCGAAGCGATAAAAACTCAATTAAGTGAACTACAAGAAAAGCTAAATAAATTAAGTTAACTTTTAGAGGCCAATCTTATCTCTCAATGAATACCAGGTCATTGCCATCACCAGAAGAGGTGAACGGGCAAAACGACCTCCTGGGAAGGGCAGTGAGGGTACCTTTTCCATCGCATCGAAGCCATCACTGTCTTGATTTAATATTGTTTGAGCAATGAGCTTGCCGGCGTGAGTGGCATTGCCGACACCATGGCCAGAAAAGCCAGAAATATTGAATTCATTCTTACTAAGACGTTTGAAATATGGCATGCGACGCATCGTAATCCCTAAAGTACCGCCCCAAGCATAATCAATTTTAATGTTGTCTAATTGTGGAAAAATCTTCAGCATTGGTTTGCGCACCTTGGAGGCAATATTTTTTGGAAATTTGTATCCGTAGCTTTCTGTCCCTCCAAAAAGTAACCTATTATCGTGAGCCATACGAAAATAATTTACAACAAATTTTGAATCTGCAACTGCAATATCTTTAGTTAAAACCGTATGTTTTGCATCAGTTAGTGGTTCAGTTGCTACAATGTAGTTATTTATTGGCATCACTCGAGCAGCTACTTTAGGTTCGAGGTCACCAAGATATCCATTGCAGGCATATACAACATATTTAGCTTTTACCAATGTCCTATTAGTTCGCAAAGTAACGGTATCACCTTTAATTATTTTTTGGACTGGTGATTGCTCGAAAATTCTTAACCCATTTTCTCTACCTGCCTTTGTGATCCCTAAAGCGTAGCGTAATGGATGCAAGTGAGCGGCGTTTGAAAACAAAATACCACCTTTGTATGCATTGGAAATACAAAGCTCTAAACTTTCTTCTTTGCTAATGATATCTACATTCCCTTGCTTATATCTTTTTTCAAGAAATTCTGCGTAAGAATGCAGATCCGCTGCCTCAACATTTGAATTTCCAAGATTGGCTACGCCTGGACGCAGAAAACAATCAATTTTATCTCTTTTTATAATTGTTTTCACAGTATCGATCGCATCATCTGCCAGATGCCAAAGTTGGTCTCCTAGATTTTCTCCCACCAACTTAATTAAGTCGCGTTGATCCATACGTTGTCCGGCACCCAACTGTCCACCATTTCTTCCAGATGCCCCAAACCCTACTTTCTGTGCCTCTAACAAGGCAGTATCAGCGCCGGCTCTAGCTAGAAAGAGCCCTGCAGTTAATCCGGCATAACCGCCACCAATAATTGCGACGTCCACTGAAATTTCCTGGGTTAATGGTTCAAAATCTGGTAGTATTTCTGAGGTTGCTGTATACCAACTGTTATTTGGATATCGGTTGGTTTCATCATTTACATATAATAAATTCATACATTTAACAAAAGATGCTCCCTTTCCCAGGGACTTATAACTTGTAAAAATTCCTCGTGCTCTGCCCTTTTCACGATCGAATAAACTCGACAAAATTCTGTACCAAGAATTTTATGTAATGGGGTTGCTTCCTCAAACAAGTCCAAAGCTGAGCCTAGTCCACGCGGAATGTCTTCTGCTCCCTCATAAGCATCGCCACGGAATTGCTTAGACGGACGGATTTCGTTCTTAATTCCAAGATAACCGCATGCTAGAGAGATCGCGATACCCAGATAAGGATTACAGTCCATACCGGCTAAGCGATTTTCAACGCGTCGCGCAGAATTACTCGAAAGTGGCACTCTAATGCCTGTAGTTCTGTTGTCTCTTGCCCATTCTAGATTAATTGGCGCTGCATGGTCTTTGACATACCGTCTGTATGAATTCACGTAGGGCGCTAGCACTGCTATAGCGGAGGGTAAGTATCTCTGTAAACCGCCAATGAAATGGTAAAACATATCAGTCTCTCCACCTTGCGGTCCAGAAAATAGATTTTCTCCTGTGTTTTTATCTAAAATTGAATGATGAATATGCATGGCACTCCCAGGTTCATCTTCAATTGGTTTTGCCATAAATGTGGCAAAACAATTATGGCGTAATGCAGCTTCCCGTATTAACCTTTTGAAGTAGAAAACTTCATCGGCTAACTTGAGCGGGTCCCCGTGTTGAAGGTTGATCTCTAATTGTCCTGCTCCTCCTTCTTGAGTAATCCCGTCGATTTCAAAACCCTGCAATTCTGCAAAATCATAGATATCGTCAATTACGGGCCCAAACTCATCAACAGCCGTCATAGAATATGCTTGACGTGCAGCAGCAGGTCGACCTGATCTGCCCATCATTGCTTGGATTGGTGTTCTTGGGTCTGAATTTCTACTGACTAAATAGAATTCCATTTCTGGTGCAACGATGGGAGCCCAGCCTTCTTTTTTATATAAATCTAAAACTTTCTTTAAAACGTTCCGAGGTGCAAAAGGTACGGGTTTATTCTTCCTATCGTAAGCATCATGTATTACCTGTAGCGTCCAGTCTCCGGTCCAAGGCGCTGCAGTAGTAGTTGAGTAATCTGGATCCAAGATCATATCTCGCTCAATAAAACCTTCTTTTCCCGCAGCCTCTCCCCAACCACCTGTTATCGTTTGAAAGAAAATGGAGTCAGGTAAATGAAAAGTTTTTTGCCTTAGAAATTTTTGCGCTGGCACTGCTTTTCCACGTGCTATGCCTGGAAGGTCAGAAACAATGCATTCTACTTCGTCTACCTTTCTCCCTTCGACATAAGCTCTTGCTGCATCGGGAGCTTTGCTAAGAATATTTGAGAATGTTTTCATAATGGAATTCACTTTGCAAAAAATGACTTAATTTTAGTAGCAAAAAAGTCATTGTCATTTGAACCATCTAATTTTGATTTCGCAGTATAGAGAAGATCGTCTGGCACAATTCCTTTTCCCCTATTTTCAATCAAACCTTCGATGTAATCAGAATTAAACTCTGGATGTGGCTGAAAAGTAATAATATTATCATCATACGCTAGTCCTGCAAATTTACAGAAATCATTACTCATAACTGTTTCAGCATTAGATGGTGGTACAATCACTTGATCTTGATGCCAAGCATTTAATTTTACGTCTCTGTCTCCATATTTATATAGAGTTGAACCAACAGACCAACCGCCTTGAAACTTTTCAACTACGCCACCTAATGCTTGTGCTATAATTTGGTGACCAAAGCATATGCCGACTAGTGGGAGCTTTTCATTGTGTATAAGTCTAATAAATTCGCGAAGTGGATCTAGCCATTTATGGTCCTCATATACGCCGTGACGCGAGCCGGTTATCAGCCAGCCGTTGCATTCATCCGGTGACTTTGGGAATACCATGTCCAAAACAGGATATGTTTCAAAAACAAAATGTTCTGAACTTAAAAACTTTTTAAACAAGTCTGGATAATCGCCAAATTTATAGAAAAGACTATCATGGCTTTTTCCAGTTTGTAAAATGCCAATTTTCATAAATTCTCCTAACGTACCCAGTCACACGCTGTTAATATAGTATTTCCACTTATCTGCCGAGTTTATTTTATCAAATTGCTTAAGCTCTTGCTTTTTTGTTAATAATAAGTTTGTAACTAAATTTTCAGGAAATATTTGTTTTATTAAGTCTTCATTTTGAAAAAGATCAATTGCAGAGCTCAAATTCTGCGCCAATTGAGGTAACTTTAAAGAATATGCATCTCCCTGGATTGGTTTCGGCGCGTCTATTTTTTTTTCAATTCCCTGAAGAGCGGCGCCTAATACGGCAGTGAATACCAAATATGGGTTTGTATCACCACCAGCAACTCTGTGCTCAATACGTTTGGAAAGAGGATTACCCATTGGTATCCTTATCGCAGCAGTTCTGTTCTCATATGCCCAAGAAATTCCCGTTGGAGCATGAGCTTTTGGTGTTAAGCGTTCATAACTATTTTCAAATGGTGCAAAGATCAGAGTTGAGGCTTTCATGGCCAATATACAGCCGCCGACTGCATATTTTAAAATATTTGAGCCAGCATCTCCATCATTGCTAAAAATATTTTGCCTTTCGTTATCTAATATGGAAAAGTGCATATGCATTCCATTGCCTGGTTGGTCAAGATATGGCTTAGCCATAAAAGTGGCAGTCAATCTATGCTTTAGCGCCACTCCTTTGGTAATGACTTTAAACAAAAGCGCATCATCTGCTGCTAATAATGCATTGCGATGTTTGAGGGTTACCTCAAATTGGCCACAGCCTGACTCGGAGGTTATACTTTCAAAATTAATCCCAGCCTCAATGCACGCTTCCTGAATTTCATTCAAGATGACCTCAAAATGGTTTAAATCTTGAGTGGAGAGCACATCTGCACTCACCAGTTGTGTGTTGGTTTTAGGATTAATCGGTGGTTTCAGCGAGCCATGTTCAGCATTGACTAAATAAAATTCCATTTCTGTCGCGGCTGTTACGGTCCAACCCTTTTCTCTGTAACCTTTTAAGGTTTTAGCCAAACTATGCCTTGCATCGCCAAGAAAACTTTTACCATCATCTGTAAACATCCAACATGGATGAAACACCGGTGCTTTTTCTAGCCAGGTTAGCTTAAAAGGTTGTCGTTCGGTGGGAGTAATATATCCGTCCGTGTCGCCAGACTCAAAAACGAGTGGACTATTCTCAATATCCTCTCCAAATAAATCAACGTTTAGAGCTGATAAGGGCAGTCGGATTGACTTAGTTTTTAATTTTTTTACATTTTTAATTGGTAGTATTTTGCCCCTAAGAATGCCATTTAAGTCTGCAACTGCTACCTGGATTGTTTTCGCCGATACTTTCGACATACTCTCACCATCAATATTTGTTTAGACAATTTCATCCAATTCATTAATTGTCCACATAACTTTTTTGGCTAGTATTCAATAAATATCAGGATCTAAAGTTGTCATCTTCAATATTCTGAGCGCTTGGAGGCTTTTAAATGGATACCGGTAGATTTATTATCAGGCTTAAAAAATATTACTTTGTTTTATGACTTGCCCTGAGCAGTTTTGCGGGCCACTGCGCTTTCCACGTCTGTAACTCCCAGCAATTTAGCTGCTAAGCGAATTACAGCATCTTCCTCACTGTCACGAGATCCATCTGCTAATGCGACCTGCCATAGACCTTGAATAATTTGCCGACGGTTTTCATAAGGTATATTATTTTTCAGTGCTTTTGTAAAACGAACTGTATCTGGCGCTTCTTGCTCAAGTTGCTCTGCACCATGGATTGTGGAATTAGCCTTTTCTTCAGACATTTTAAATTGTTCCATTAATACCTTTTTTATCGCCTCCACCTCACTCTCATCATATTGTGAATCAGATTTTGCTATACGCACTAACAGAGCTGCCAAAGCAATTTGTGCATCGTCCGTTGAAACTGGATCGGATTCTTCAGATAATAATGACCTTAGAAAATTGGAAATCATAAAATCCTCGTTGTTTAAAATTGGTTAACTGCAAGTACTGATTTTATTCAGACGAGCCGTGAAATATTTTTTGCTGCCTTTATAAAGTCTCTAAATAGCGGATGTGGATCAAAAGGTTTTGACTTTAATTCAGGGTGAAATTGTACTCCTATGAACCAGGGATGATCACTTAGTTCGACAATCTCTGGTAGCCTTCCATCTGGAGACATACCTGAGAAAATTAACCCGTTCTTTTCAAGTTCTTTGCGGTAATTAATATCTACTTCATAACGGTGCCTATGGCGTTCTTCTATATCAGTCGAGTTGTATACTTTTGCAACATTTGAACCTTCAGCCAGTACGGCAGAATATGCCCCAAGACGCATAGTTCCTCCCTTATCATCTTCTACATTTCTAGAAACTTTATGATTTCCTTGAACCCACTCTTTTAGATGATAGATTATTGGTTCGAAGCGGCGCTTGCCTGCTTCATGGTCAAACTCTTCTGAACCAGCGTTTGAGATTCCAGCCATATTCCTGGCGGACTCAATTACTGCGGTTTGCATACCCAAGCAAATTCCCAAATATGGAATTTTATGTTCTCTAGCAAATTTAGCCGCCATTATTTTTCCTTCGGTTCCCCTTTCACCAAACCCACCTGGCACTAGGATGGCATGAAACCCGGACAAATGAATTTCTGGATCCTCTTTTTCGAAAGTTTCTGCGTCTACCCACTTAATTTTTACTTCAAGCCTATTGGCCATTCCGCCATGTGTTAGTGCTTCAGCTATTGACTTATATGCATCTTCTAGTTGAGTATATTTACCAACTATTGCAACATTTACATATCCCTCAGGGTTGTTTAATCGATCTTTTACATCTTCCCATTTTGACAGATCGGGTTTTGGAGCTGGCGTAATATTAAATGCATCAAGAACTGCTTGGTCCAAACCTTCTTGATGATAAGATATCGGCGCTTCATAAATGGAATTCAAATCTTTCGCTGAAATGACGCTTTCCGGACGAACATTGCAAAATAGCGCCAGCTTTTCCCGTTCTTTTTGAGGAATTGATCCTTCGGATCTACAAACTAATAGATCTGGTGATATTCCAATCGATCGAAGTTCTTTTACACTATGCTGTGTGGGTTTTGTTTTTAATTCTCCGCTTGCCTTCACAAATGGGAGTAAGGTCAAATGCATAAAAATACAATCTCCCCTTTGCTTGTCTTGTGAAAATTGCCGAATGGCTTCGAAGAATGGCAAACCTTCTATGTCGCCTACAGTTCCACCTATTTCGCAGAGCATAAAATCAACTTCATCCTCTCCAATTTTTATAAATTCTTTTATTTCATCAGTAACATGGGGAATAACCTGGATTGTTTTCCCTAAGTAATTACCACGACGTTCCTTTTCGAGCACGTTTGAGTAAATTCTTCCGGAAGATACAGAATCTGTCATCCTTGCAGATACTCCTGTAAATCGCTCATAATGACCTAGGTCTAGATCTGTCTCAGCCCCATCATCTGTTACAAACACCTCACCATGTTCAAATGGACTCATTGTTCCTGGATCGACATTTAAATAAGGATCTAGTTTTCTTAACCTCACACTATACCCGCGAGCTTGCAATAGTGCGCCCAGCGATGCTGACGCTAAACCCTTCCCAAGAGAAGAAACCACTCCGCCTGTGATAAATATAAATCTAGCCATAAACGAGGTTCTCCCATGGTATCTAGCCAATCAAAATAGCAGTTATACTACTGCATTAGCTTTGAAAAACTAAAGCTATCACGGGAGTAAAGTATAACAGGATTCGCATTATATATGCAAGGCGTACCAATCTACATATTGGTAATATCTAGTATATAATAACAAGGCGTTGTTAATCTGCGCTAGGTACTAAGCCTTCTGCAGAGCCCTCTGTGGGTGGTAACAATGAATCTATATCATCTAAAGAGGGATCAGTCTCTTTATCGTTATTAGACGACACACCTAGTCTATCCATCACTGAGGTTTCTGATGATTTGTTCGCGGCAATTACTGTTAATGAAATTGATGTTATTATAAATGCTACAGCAAATATCCAGGTTAATTTTGTTAGAGCACTCGCAGCTGCTCTCCCGCTCATGACACTGTCTCCGCTGCCGGATCCCATACCTAGCCCACCACCTTCGGATCTTTGAATAAGTACAACACCGACTAAAGCTAGAGCCAATAGAAGATGAACTGTCAAAACAATATTTTCCATAAATCCACAACCTCATGGTGATCTTCGAGGTAAATATGTAAATTTAAAGTATACCGCAAGAGCCAATTATAATAGTTTTGATATTATCTGATATGGTCATGTCGCTCTTTAATAAAATTAAAAAAATAATTTTATTTTTGTATTACAGCTTTACAGCCTTCAATCAGGCGTTATACCAAGCCGGTCAAATTTTTACTAGAAAGGTTATCCGATGGCAAATGTTGTTGTAGTGGGCGCGCAATGGGGTGACGAGGGGAAAGGTAAGATTGTTGACTGGTTAAGTGAAAGGGCCGATGTAGTCGTAAGGTTTCAAGGTGGGCATAATGCTGGGCATACTCTAGTAATTGATGAAAAAATATACAAATTGCACGCGCTTCCATCTGGTGTGGTTCGTGGTGGTAAGTTATCAATTATAGGTAATGGTGTAGTGCTTGATCCCTGGCACTTACTAAGTGAAATAGAAACATTAATAGGTCAAGGTGTAACTATTGATGCGGATACGTTAAAAATCGCGGAGAATACCCCGTTAATTTTGCCTGTTCATGGTGAATTAGACCGGGCAAGGGAGGCCCAAAGTGGCATTGCAAAAATTGGTACTACTGGACGAGGTATAGGGCCTGCTTACGAGGACAAAGTAGGACGAAGAGCGGTAAGGGTTTCGGACCTTGCGGATGAGACCACCTTGTCTAATCGAATTGATAGGCTCCTTCAGCATCACAACACTCTGCGAAACGGAATGGGTTTAGAGCCAATTGAAAAAGCAACTCTTTTTAAAAAACTTCTCGATGTGGCGCCTCATATACTCAAATTTGCCGCACCAGTATGGAAAATTCTAAACGATAAACGAAAGTCGGGACAACGTATTCTATTTGAAGGTGCGCAAGGGGCATTGCTAGATGTGGATTTTGGAACCTATCCATTCGTAACCTCGTCTAATGTTATTGCTGGTCAGGCTGCCACTGGCTCAGGGCTTGGGCCAGGAGGAATAGACTTTGTGTTAGGAATAGTAAAGGCTTACACTACTCGGGTTGGAGAAGGGCCTTTTCCCACGGAGTTAAACGATGATTGCGGTAATATGCTTGGAGAGCGCGGGCACGAGTTTGGAACAACTACGGGACGGAGAAGACGGTGCGGTTGGTTCGACTCAGTTCTGGTTCGTCAAACTTGTGCTACTTCCGGGGTAGACGGAATATCGCTTACAAAATTAGATGTCCTGGACGGGTTTGAAAAAATTAAGATCTGTGTTGGTTACAGTCTAGATGGCATATTAATCGATTATTTACCGACCGCGGCGGACCAACAAGCGCGCTGCCAGCCAATCTTTGAAGAAATGGATGGTTGGAGCGAAACCACGGAGGGCGCAAGGAGTTGGGCTGAATTGCCGGCTGGCGCAATAAAATATGTGAGAAGGATAGAGGAGTTGATTGAATGTCCTGTCGCGCTACTTTCCACATCACCAGAGAGAGAAGATACAATATTAGTAAGGGACCCTTTTGAAGATTAATGAGTATTAGCTATAAAAACAGAAGGCGCATCTCACTTTTACTGCTGCTAGTCGGATTACCAATGTATATAATTTTGGCCGTAAACTTAGTATCGTTATTTGAGCGACCATCAATTTTCGTCGAGTTAGTAATTTATTTAGGTCTCGGCATTATTTGGGCATTTCCGTTTAAATTTATATTCAAGGGAATAGGTCAGGCCGACCCTGATCATAAAGAGTAGTGGACTTGTTTACCAAATAGATTGTTAGGTCAGAAAATGAGTGATAAAAAACTCCAAGCTAGGTTTTTATGATTTTATGAGCAGGCAGGCCTTAACATTTAAAGATCCCATAACCCTTGTAGGGAGTGCTTACGTTTCTCCTGAAAATTTTAAAGCAACTACCCAGTTTGCATCTAATGTTGTTGCGGCAGATGGTGGTGCGAACATCTGTCTTCAATATGGTGTAAAACCTAAAGCAGTGATTGGTGATTTGGACAGTATAGAGGAGACATCAAAGGCTCAAATAGACGAGGACAGCATCCATTTCGTAAGCAGTCAAGACGATACTGATTTTGAAAAATCCTTAAAAAGAATTAATGCGCCCTTAATTCTGGGAGTTGGTTTTCTTGGGGATAGGCTCGACCACCAGATGGCAGTTCAGACAGCACTGGTAAAACATTACAATAAAAAAATTCTTCTAATTGGTAGTCATGACATAGTTTTTTTAACTCCCCCAGAATTTTCAGTAACTCTTAAAAATGATTGCCGCGTATCCCTTTATCCGATGGCAAAATGTACTGTTGTCTCCAAAGGTTTAAAATGGAAAACAGAAGATATTGTTTTATCGCCACTAAATACAATTGGTACTTCGAACTGTACCACTGAGGATAAAATTGAGCTCTTTCCAAGCGAGCCGTTAGTACTGACGATAATCCCGCGGGATTTTTTAATCCCTGCTTCGCTGGCGTTACTAGCCTCAAAAGCTTGGTCTTCTAAACAGAAATGACTTCGTATGCCCAGTAATAATTAAATATTCCAACTGTGTATTAGCAATTAGGTATGTTGACGGCCAATCCCCCCATTGATGTCTCTTTGTATCTTTCACTCATGTCTTCACCAGTTTGGCGCATTGTTTCTATGCAAACATCCAAAGGAATAACATGAGTGCCATCACCTCTGAGAGCCAGACTAGCTGCAGAAATTGCTTTAATTGCGCCCAGCCCATTGCGTTCAATGCAGGGCACTTGGACAAGTCCTTTGACAGGATCACAGGTCATTCCCAAATGATGTTCGAGAGCAATTTCAGCTGCATTCTCAATCTGTTCTGGCGTTCCCCCATTCACCGCACAAAATCCTGCCGCAGCCATTGCACTGGCTGAGCCTACCTCTGCTTGACACCCAGCTTCGGCTCCACTAATGGACGCGTTGAATTTGACCAACCCGCCAATAGCGGCCGCTGTTAATAGAAAATCTTCAATCTTTGACTGTGAACTCGTTGGAACGTGGTCTAAATAATATCGGAGCACCGATGGCACAACACCTGCTGCACCATTGGTCGGGGCAGTTACTACTTGCCCGCCAGCTGCATTCTCTTCGTTTACCGCCATGGCATAAACACTCATCCAATCGTTAGTAGTATGCGGGGGAGTCAAATTTTTGCCCTTTTCTGAAATTAAAGCATCATAAATACCCTTAGCCCGTCTTTTTACATTCAACCCTCCTGGGAGCTGTCCATCATTTTCGAGACCTCGCTTTATGCACATATCCATAGTCTTCCAAATTCGGGATAGCCCGTCTTTTATAACTGCGTTAGAATGTATGGCTTTTTCATTATCCCTTTTCATTTCAGCTATGGATTTGCCAGAACTCCTTGCCATTTGAAGCATTTCAGCTGCGGTTTTAAAAGGATAAGGCACTTCGGTTTCAATTTCATTTTGGGACTGCTTTGAGAATTCGGACTTTGTTAGTATGAACCCTCCACCGATAGAAAAGTATATTTCTTCCAGTATTACATCTCCCTGGTGGTCTATGGCGTATAAAATCAATCCATTTGAATGTTCGTTTAGTCTTGGCCCATAATCAAAAATTAAATCTTCTGATGTATTAAATTTTAACTTGCCAAGTCCATCAGGTTCTAAAAAATGTGTTGATTGGATTCTGGAAAGTGCCTTACTTGCTTTTACTTCATCATAATTCTCTGGCGTAAACCCCTCGAGGCCTAGTGTGATAGCTCTATCAGTCGCATGGCCTGCGCCGGTAAATGCTAGTGAGCCATGTAAACGACAACGTACGCCCGCAAAGTTAAACGGTGAAGATCGCATTAATTCGAGAAAATTATTTGCCGCCACCATTGGACCCATGGTATGAGAAGAGGATGGGCCAATCCCAATTTTAAACATATCAAATACTGAAACAAACATCAGAAAGTTCCCATATTTCTAATAGTTTAGAGAAAAGTTATATTTTTTCTCGTGTCCAACTTCGTATAACGAAATTTCTACTAAAAGCTTTAACAATAATTACCCTTTGCACTCTAGGGTATTAGATAACTCAAATTACTAATAGAAACGACTGTTAATGACGAAGAAATGTCAATATAGAGTAAACGCAGTCAACCATTTTTGCTTTAATTTTTTGTGAAATAAGCCAGAGGAAGATAATGCTTACTGATTTGTCACCAAACGAGCGAGCAAAATACTTGTGCGCAGAGAAAGCTACTGAATTTGTCGAGTCTGGAATGAAAGTTGGTTTGGGTACCGGCAGCACTGCTTACTGGCTTATAAAGCATTTAGGTCAAAAAGTACGTGAGCGGGATTTAAAGATCAAGGGTGTGCCTACCTCAAAAAAAACAGCAGAGCTTGCCGAGAGAGAGGGCATTCCACTTATTACGTTGGATCAGGCTGGTTGGTTAGATGTGACCATCGATGGTGCAGATGAAATCAGTCCAAGTTTCAATTTAATTAAGGGTGGAGGAGGAGCTCATTTGAGGGAAAAAATAGTCGCTATGGCTTCCGATCAAATGATTGTCATTGCCGATACATCGAAAAAAGTCTCTGAATTGGGTTCATTTCCACTACCCTTGGAAGTGATACAATACGGCTGTGAGTCTACTAAAATTCAGGTTATTCGATATCTAGTGGAGATCGGATATAAGGACCCACGAGCAGTGTTTCGATCGTTGGAGGGCGAAAGATTTATTACAGATGAAGGTAATTTAATATTAGACCTTCACCTAAATTCTATTTCTGATGAAGATAATCTCTCAACTGATTTAAATTTAATTCCAGGCGTAGTAGAAAATGGCTTGTTCGTTAATATTTGTAAATGTGCTGTCTTGGCTGATGAAAATGAGCAGGTCACTGTAGAATTGAAAGACAGAGATGGTTGAGATTCTTAAAAGCCATTACAAAAAAATGGTTGAGTAAATTTAATGGGCTATGATTTTGATTTGTTTGTTATAGGTGGCGGTTCAGGCGGGGTTAGAGCTGCCCGAGTAACTGCCGCATTGCGTGACAAACGCGTTGGGCTGGCTGAAATGGATAGATATGGCGGTACGTGTGTCATTCGAGGATGCGTGCCTAAAAAGCTCATGGTGTTTTCTTCTGATTTTCCCTCTGCATTCAGGGAAGCTGTAGCGTATGGATGGGAGCTGCCAAAAGCGAACAGAATCGACTGGGATCTTTTCTCAAAAAAACTGAACGCTGAAGTATCTAGATTGGAAGGAATATATCGTAATCTTTTAAAGAATTCAGGCGTTCAAACGTTTGATCAGCGTGCGAAAGTTGTCGATGCTCATACTATTGAGTTGGAGAGTGGGACACAAATTACGTCGGAGTATATCCTGCTCGCTACTGGAGGCAAACCGGACTTACCAGATATACCTGGAATTGATAATGTAATAACATCGGATCAGGTTTTTTCGTTGAGTGCCCTCCCTGAAAAGCTTTTAGTTGTTGGTGGTGGCTATATTGCATGTGAATTTTCTTCAATATTCAACGGCTTTGGTTCTGGCGTAACTCAGTTCTGCAGAGGTAATACTATCCTCCGAGGTTTTGATATTGAAGCTACTTCTCTTGTTGCCACCCAAATGAAATCAAATGGCATAGATCTACAATTTGGTGTGAATGTACTAAAAATAGAGAAAGAAAAAAACGGTTTTCATGTTACTGATAGTTTTGGGCGGGATCAATATTTTGACCAGATTTTATTTGCCACAGGCCGCACTCCCAATTCAAAGGGACTGCAAATTGGATCAACTGGCTTGAAATTCGGTATAAATGATGAGGTTTTGGTTGATAAATACTCCAGGTCTTCAATCGGTTCTATTTACGCAATTGGTGACCTCACTAACCGAAAACAGCTTACGCCTGTTGCAATCAAAGAGGCTATGGCTTTTGTTGAAACTGTTTTTCATAAAAATCCAACTTTTTTAGATTATAATTGTATTCCTACAGCAATATTTACAAAACCAGAAATGGGCACGGTTGGTTTAAGTGAGGAATTAGCTGTTGAACGAGGCCCAGTTGATATATTTACAACATATTTTAAACCAATGAAGACTGGGTTTGCTGATAATGAGGATAAATCTTTCATCAAGTTGGTAGTGTGTAAAAAAACAGATAAGGTTTTAGGGGTGCATATCGTCGCACCTGGCGCGGGTGAGATGATCCAAATGGCAGCAATTGCACTAAGTATAGGGGCAACGAAAAAGGACTTTGATAACACTTTGCCCGTCCATCCAACGCTTTCGGAAGAGATAGTTACTATGCAAAAACCAATACGGAGTAGTTGAAATTTACAGATTAATTCCCAGTTATACTAAAAAGCACACGCTAACAAAAAGGAAAAATTAATGGCGGGTAATTCTGGCGGCCCTTGGGGCGGTGGATCTGGAGGACCGAAGCGTCCCAGCAATGGCAATGACGGTGGAAGGCCTCCTAAAAATAGCAATCAGGGGCAAATTCCTCCAGAAATTGATGATATGCTTAAAAAGGGCCAAGAACAACTACGTGTGCTCATGGGCGGAGGTTCGAAAAGAGGTGGCCGTGGCTCGGGTAATTCTGGTGACGGGGGTATGGGCCGCAATAGCTTTGTACTAATTTTTTTACTAATTGCGGGTCTATGGGCATTTGCAAGTTTTTATACAGTTAAACCTGAAGAAAAATCGGTAGAGTTGTTTCTAGGAAAATTTTCATCGATTGGAAATCCTGGTTTGAACTTTGCGCCTTGGCCATTAGTAACTAAAGAGGTCTTGCCGGTCACTCGCGAACAGAACGAGCAAATTGGTGTTGGTGGTCGTGGATCAGATGCAGGCCTTATGCTTACTGGGGACGAAAATATTGTTGATATAGACTTCGAAGTTGTTTGGAATATTCGGGATCCCGCCGAGTATCTCTTCAATTTGAGGGATCCGCAGATTACAATCCGTGCGGTAGCAGAGTCTGCAATGCGTGAAATTATAGCTCAATCCGAGCTAGCTCCGATCCTAAACCGAGATCGTGGTTCTATCGCCTCAAGGTTGCAAGAACTTATACAACTTACCCTGGATCGTTATGACAGTGGTATCAACGTAGTGCGTGTTAACTTCGACAGAGCGGATCCTCCCGAGCAGGTAATTGATGCGTTTAGAGAGGTTCAAGCTGCTGAGCAGGAGCGAGATCGACTTGAAAAGCAGGCGGATGCGTACGCAAACAGGGTGCTTGCCCAGGCTCGGGGTGAGGCAGCCCAAACCTTAGAACAGGCAGAAGGTTACAGGGCTCAGGTAGTAAATGGAGCGACTGGTGAGGCTAGCAGGTTTACTGCTGTCCTTCGAGAATACAAAAAAGCACCCGAAGTTACTAGAAAACGGTTATATATAGAAACAATGGAGCAGGTTTTTTCTGACGTTGAGAAAGTAATAATTGACGAAAGTGGTGGTGGCCAAGGCGTTGTTCCATACTTGCCGTTAAACGATTTGCGCAGGGAGAATAAGTAATGCGTAGAATTTCATATTTAATCCCCGCTTTAGTTGTGATTCTAGTTTTAGCTCTCTCATCAGTTTTTATAGTTGACGAAAGAAACAAAGCGTTAGTTTTACAGTTTGGTAGGGTAGTTGCCATAAACGAGGAGCCTGGGCTATCTTTCAAAGTACCTTTCATCCAAAATGTGGTGTACTATGAAGACAGAATACTCAGTAGTGTAATAGACCCTCTTGAAGTTACCCCTCTGGATGATCGCCGTTTGGTTGTTGATGCATTTACGCGATACCGTATATCAGATGTTAATCAATTTAGAGAAGCAGTTGGTACAGGTGGAGAGTTAGCTGCGGAAGGTAGATTAGATGGTATTTTACGGAATGAGTTAAGGGAAGTCCTTGGTTCAGTCTCATCTAATGATATTTTAAGTTCAGATCGCGCTTTATTGATGGAGCGCATTTTAAGTGGAGCTATTGTCAAGGGCCGTGCCATTGGTATTGAGGTAATTGACGTGCGGCTTAAACGGACTGATCTTCCCAGAGCAAACCTAGATGCTACCTTTGCCCGGATGAGAGCAGAGAGAGAACGTGAAGCAGCTGACGAAATAGCCAGAGGCAACGAAGCTGCTCAACGAGTTAGAGCGTTAGCTGACAGAACCGAAGTTGAGATAGTATCGGATGCTCGTCGCGATGGTGAAATTATTCGTGGTGAAGCGGATGCAGAACGTAATGCTATTTTTGCAAATGCATTTGGAGAAGATCCAGAGTTTTTTGAATTTTACCGGTCTTTGACAGCATACAAAAATGCTCTTCAAGGAAAGAACTCTACCATGGTGATTTCACCTGATTCTGAATTTTTTGATTACCTCAAGTCAGATATTGGTCTGCAATGATAACGACTCTTTTTTGGGGAGTAGGATTGCTTTTTTTGTTGGAGGGTATAGTTTATTTAGCTGCGCCCTCCTTAGTAGAAAGCGTTGTAAAAATAGTAGCTAAAACGTCAATTCAGCAGAGGAGAATGCTAGGGGCCTCAATGGCATTAGCAGGCACATCGATTTTGTGCGTAGTAAAATTTCTAAGCTAATGATTGTAAAAGCTATTCAATTTTTATACCGAGCTATTGTCGTAATATGATTGCCACCCTATCTGTATAAAAACATAAATACGTCTCATTCAGTTCAACTTTAAAAAAACTTCGGATCGACAATATGCTTTATAAATCGCAATTTCTCGTGCGCGGCAGAACAGTAGAAGTAAGAAGCCAAGCTAGGATACTTTTTTTGGTTTCTTGTTTTTTGATTATTCAACTAACTGCAAGTATAATAAAAGCTGCCCCAGAAAGCCTCGCACCACTGGTCGAGAAAGTCAGTCCTGCTGTGGTAAACATCACTACATCTACAACGGTTACGGCTCCAGTTGGTCCACAAGGGATAGTGCCGGAGGGTAGTCCATTTGAAGATCTTTTCCGTGATTTTCAGGATCGTAACGGGGGCAATGGAGCTCCAAGAAACTCTTCAGCTTTGGGATCAGGGTTTGTTATTTCTAATGACGGGTACGTAATAACGAACAACCACGTGATTGAAGACGCTGACGAGATACGCATAGAATTTAGAGATGGTATAGAGCTTGAGGCAAAGGTTGTCGGTGTAGATAAGAATATTGATATAGCGCTGCTTAAAGTTGAGCACGATGTAGATCTACCCTTCGTGCAATTCGGTAATAGCGATATTTCTAAGGTAGGAGATTGGGTAATGGCTGTGGGAAACCCACTAGGCCAGGGTTTCTCAGTATCTGTAGGAATAATCTCAGCCAGAAATAGAGAACTTTCTGGTGCCTATGATGATTACATACAAACCGATGCAGCGATAAACCGGGGTAACTCTGGAGGGCCTCTATTCAATATGGACGGTGAAGTTGTTGGTGTAAATACAGCTATTTTGTCGCCAAATGGGGGTTCGATAGGCATAGGTTTTTCAATGTCATCCAATGTGGTCGCTCCAGTAGTAGATCAACTGCGAGAATTTGGAGAAGTTCGGCGAGGCTGGTTAGGTGTTAACATTGGAAATGTTACTGATGATATGGCAGAGGCTCTTGGCTTGTCAGATACCTCGGGTGCAATAGTTTTAGACGTTTTTGATGGTCCTGCTTTGGATGCTGGACTGAAAAGCATGGATATAATTATATCTTTCGACGGGCAAGATGTAGGAAGTTCGGGAGAACTTGTAAGACTTGTGGGTAAAACAGCAGTTGGCAAAACAGTTAATGCTATTATTGTAAGAGAGGGTAGCGAGCAGACCTTATCGATCACACTAGGGCAGAGGCCTGATCCTGACGCATTAGCCCAACGGCAAGAAATAGTACCAAAGAAAGAAGAGCCGCAAACCATATTGGGAATGTCTTTAATAGAGATTACGGATGTTCAAAGGCAAGAGATGGATCTTCCATCTGAAAGCTCAGGTCTAATAGTGATGGAAGTGGGAGAAGAGAGTGTTGCATTTGACAAGGGTATTAGGCCTGGCGACATAATTAGCGATGCTGGTCAAAAAGCAGTTTCCACTTTGGGTGATTTTCTTACTCGAATTGACGAAGCGAAGAAAGCTGGTCGAGAATCTGTATTGTTGCTAGTTCGCCGAGATGGGCAGCCAAGGTTTGTAGTGTTACCTATAGATGATTAAACTAATTTAATCTTTTATTGGCTTTTAGAGAAAATTAATTTGTCCAAAAGGTCCGAAATATCTTCAATTTTTTCAGCTACTACGTGGGTTGTGTCTCCTTCATGTTGGAGTTTACCAGTAATTCGTAACAGTCTTCCTGATATTATAGCACGTCTATTTTTTTCATATACCTTGCGCCAAATTATTATATTTGCGTAACCTGTTTCATCCTCTAAAGTAAGGAAGATAACTCCCTTTGCCGTGCCTGGTCTTTGGCGTAAAATTACCAAACCTGCGACACAAATTGGAGTCAAATGGGCTGCCTTTTTAAGCATATTTGCGGGACACGCACTAGGGGGTTTAGGCCAGTTATAAAGCTCTTCGTAAGACATAGAACAAATATAGAACATTGTTATTTTGTCGCAAGATATAAAATCAGGGGTCGCAAATTTCCTTTTTGAAGGTTAAGTAGTCGCTTATAAAAATTTATTTAAGCGAAGAGAGTGACAAATGCCTAAGATTACATATGTTGAGCATGGCGGCAGTGAACATGTAGTAGAAGTCTCTACCGGTCTTACAGTAATGGAGGGAGCTAGGGATAATAATATACCTGGTATTGATGCTGACTGTGGAGGTGCGTGTGCATGCTCAACCTGTCATGTTTACGTTCACCGTGATTGGGTTGAAAAACTACCAGCGCGCGAACCCATGGAAGAAGACATGCTCGATTTTGCTTATGAGCCGGATCCGGTAAGATCTAGGTTAACTTGTCAGCTCAAAGTCACAGATGCATTGGATGGTTTGGTCGTTCAAATGCCAGAAAAGCAAATATAATTCTGTGTTAAATGGTGACATTACAATAAAGCTCTCCACCCAATATCAGTCCGATAGAAGCCTTCTTTCCAATCAATCGATTTGGCCATCTCATAAGCAACTGATTGCGCTTCCGCCAAAGTTCCCCCCCTTGCTGTAAAGCTCAGAACTCGTCCACTGTTTGCTACCAAATTATTGGCTTCTTTCGTAGTTCCTGCATGAAAGCACATTTGGGACGAGGAGCTAGACAAGTTTTTAACACCCTTTATAATAGATCCTTTTTTAATTTTGCCTGGATATCCAATAGATGCCATAACTACGCAAAGAGCATGATCGTCGGCCCAACTTATCTGGCACTCATCTAAGTCGCCGTTGCTTGTTGCTATAAGTAAATCCAGGACTTGCGCGCCTAATCTCATCATTAAAGGTTGACATTCTGGATCACCAAATCTTGCGTTATACTCTACCAAACGTGCCTTCTCATCTTTAATCATTAATCCTGCATAAAGCACCCCTTGATATGGCTCGCCTCGTCTCTCCATTTCACGCAAAGTTGGTTTAATGATTTCCTCAATTACGGTGTCTTCAATCTTTCCTGTTAAAACAGGTGCTGGTGAGTAAGCACCCATTCCACCTGTATTTGGTCCCGTATCACCATTGCCTACGCGCTTATGGTCTTGAGCTGTTCCAATCGGTAGTAGTTTTTGCCCATTACAAAGTACAAAAAACGATACCTCCTCACCCTCCATAAACTCTTCAATAACAACTTTCGGTTCTAGATTCTGATTACCAGAATTAAATATATCTTCTAATGCTTGATAAGCAGTTGGCAAATCCATTGCGACAGTAACGCCTTTCCCGGCAGCGAGACCATCAGCTTTTATTACTATTGGAGCACCCTGTTCTTCTACATATTCTTTTGCAGATCCCAGTTCATTGAACTTTGCGTATTTTGCAGTTGGTATATTCGCAGACGTGCATATTTCTTTCATAAAGCTCTTTGAAACTTCTAAATTAGCGGCTGCTTGGGTTGGGCCAAAGACAAGGAAACCATTATGTTTAAGTGCATCTGAAACGCCGGCAGCCAGAGGTGCTTCTGGGCCGATTATAACAAAATCTATCTTCTCGCGTCTTGCTAAAGCTACTACTTCGTCGCAATTTTCAATGTTGGTCTTTGAAATTTCAGCAATATCTGCTATCCCGGCATTTCCAGGGGCCACAAGTAATCTACTACATTTTGGATTTTGTTTGACAGCCCAAGCTATAGAGTGTTCTCGAGCACCACTGCCAAGTATAAGGATATTCATGTTTCAAGACCCCTTGGACTCCATCTATCAGCGTTTTATGCTTGCATTAATTAGAAAGCAAGGGCGGTAAATGTCTGAAGTAATAGAGAATAATCTAGTGGGCGATAACCAACCTGAATATAGCGTGAGTGAAATTTCGGGCGTTGTTAAGGGGCTTATTGAAAGTGAGTTTGAATACGTTCGAATTCGAGGTGAAATTGGTCGAGTTTCAAATCCCCGATCTGGTCATATCTATTTGGATCTTAAGGATGAAAGGTCAGTTTTAGCGGCAGTTATTTGGAAGGGAAATGTCCGAAATCTTCCAGCAATGCCAGAGGAGGGTTTAGAAGTTGTTGCATCGGGAAAGTTAACCACTTTCGGGGCTCAATCTAAATATCAACTGATCGTAGATCAGATCATGCCCGCGGGTGAGGGTGCATTGATGGCTTTGCTCGAAAAGCGTAAAGAAAAGCTTAAGCAGGAAGGCATGTTCGATGTGTCAAGGAAAAAGCCTTTACCCTATTTGCCGGATGTTATTGGCGTCATAACGTCCTCATCCGGGGCGGTGATAAGGGATATACTGCATCGGCTGAAAGACCGTTTTCCGAGAGAGGTTTTAGTTTGGCCCGTTTCTGTTCAAGGCGATAGGTGTGCGCTGGAGGTGTCCAGGGCTATTGATGGCTTCAACAGATTGACAGAATTTGATGAAATTAAGAAACCAGATCTACTAATTGTGGCTCGGGGAGGTGGATCATTGGAAGATTTATGGGGCTTCAATGAAGAAATTGTATTGCGTGCTGTTGCTGCATCGGACATACCTGTGATTTCTGCAATAGGACATGAGACCGACACCACTTTAATTGACCTTGTTTCCGATGTAAGGGCGCCCACACCAACCGCTGCCGCAGAAATTGCAGTTCCGGTTTTAAGTGAGATATCCAAAGCTTTAGATAAGATCGTAAATAGACAATGGCAGCAACTCAAGCAAAAGCTATTAATTTCTGAGCAGAGATTGGTTGATATTTCAAGGTTGATGCCGAGAAGTGAAGAACTTTGTGCGTTACAAAGTCAAAGATTGGATGTTACATCTGAAAGATTGCCCAGGGGTCTCATAAGTCTACTTCAGCGTAACAAATTGCAGAGCGCGAGGGTGTTTGCAGGTCTACAGCCACGGTTTCTGAAGCAAGTGGTAAAGGCGCAGTATGAAAAAAAGACAAATTATTTTCAATCATTAAGGGCTGGTTTCAAGAAAAATTTAGAAACAAAATCTATCAAGCTTCAGCTAAAACTGAGTGATTTGCGAGCCAATGATTTGCATCGAGAGATTAAAAGAAAGGAACTTAATTTAAACCGGTTAACCCAACGTGTTTTAAACTTAGGATCCAATATCATAGTGCAAAGACTAGCAAATTTAAATAACCTGGATCGGCTAAGAGAAACACTTGGTTATAAAGAAACTTTAAATCGTGGTTACTCGGTAATCAGAGCGGATGGATCAGTCGTGACTTCTGTTTCAGAGGTCATTGAAAATGTTGAGCTTGAAGTAGAATTCAAAGATGGGAGAATTGGAGTTTGTATCTCCAACAAAACCGCTATTACAAAAAAACCGGTTGCCAAGCAAAACAACAAATCCGACGCTAAAGGTAGAGTGCCTAAGCAGGGTAGCCTCTTTTAGCGAAATATGGAATTTTTTGGTCAATGAAGATATCAAAAAAAATCACCCATGAAACTTTAAGCTGTATTATTAATTTAATAGATAGAAAATTGGGCCAGAGTCGCTTTGGGAGGCATAATGTCTTTTTTTAAGAAATTGAAAGATAGGTTATTTAAGTCGTCGTCAAAAATTGACGAGGGGTTGGAAGCCATTGTTCAAGAAGCGGCAGAAGATGTGCCCATTAATCAGGGTCAAGAAGAAGTCCAGGTTTTGAAAGGCAGTATTGACAATATAAATGTGTCAGAAGAATTGCCTCCAGAGCCAGAGCCAGAGCCAGAGCCAGAGCCAGAGCCAGAGCCAGAGCCAGAGCCAGAGCCAGAGCCAGAGCCAGAGCCAGAGCCAGAGCCAGAGCCAGAGCCAGA
>NTKT01000015.1 GCA_002457055.1 Rhodobacteraceae bacterium MED-G08 | reverse complement strand
ATGTAACCAAATACTAGAAAATAACATATATATATCGGGACAGTTGTGAACATAACGCCATATTTTTCGGGAAAAATTGCTAATAAAATTGAAAATCCTATTAATGGCACGAGCCGAATAAAAATTGCTATGGCAGTAGCTGACATCGAAATAAGTTTTTCGATCGCTACACAAAAAATAGTTAATGGTATTATCATACTCATAAATGCAAAAACTCTATTATTAGAAATAAAGAATGAGCCAATAAAATGGTTGATTAAAATGACTAAAATCGAGAAAGCGACCAACATTTTAATAAATGGATAAAAATTGAATCTTTCTGAATTTTTCCATATTTCTCTGCATAACAGCAAAGTAGCGGCCCCTACTAATCCAAAATATGCTGCGACACTCCCAAAACCGAAGATTGAAAAGAGCTCATATTCAAAGAAGCTCGAGGATAGGGCGATAGTTGGTGAAGAAATGCCAACGACAATTGATTTGACTGAACTGACCCTTGTGTTCTCATTGTAGTTCATCGATGATACCTTACTTCGTGACAATCCATAAGTTATCATAGTTAAACCAAGCAATGTCCAAATAATGTGAGTCGACCAGAGCGTTCTATGAACATTTTCTAGGTTAAACCATTCTGTAATTGTTGCGCTCGTTTGGGGAGAATAGATAACGCTTACATGCCCTGTGTTTTTTGTGAAAGAAGCCTTCCTGCGAACAAGTCCATTAGAATATTCAACATTTTCATCCGCATCTTTAGCTATTAACTTTGTAAATTTTAAAGAATGATTGCGAAGATGTTTTTCAAATTGGCCTGATGTTAGTAATAGGTCCTGAGGAAAATTTTCTGTAACCTTAGTAGAATAAGGCGAAATAGCAGCTATTGATGAAATATTTTGCTTTTCGCTAGCCCGAATAACAATATCTGATGCCATAGAATGGCCAATTAAATTCAATTGAATATCGCTACCGTATTTTGATTTTAATAAATCAATTACCGAAATTACTTGATCAACAAGTTGTTGTGTGGTCCCAGAAAGCTCAGTGGGATTATTTATTAACTTTTGGGAACTGGATCCATGCCCAATGAAATCAAAAATTACAGCATTACTCCCTGCGTTCGCAATGTCGAATGCTAGTTGCCTCATCATTTCTTTGGAACCAGCGTAGCCATGACAAATGATTGTAAAAATTTTTGAGGGCACCTCACTCTGTATTATTTCAATAGTATCGTTGCCTAGGTGCTGAAAATGACTTTTATATGATTGCCTATCGATTTGGATCAGAACCAACAAAAATATCCCAGCAATAAATGTATAGGAAGAAAAGCTATGTAATTTAATCATTAAATGCTCATTCAGTAGCTGAAGTAAGATTCAATTAGGCGTTTGTTAATAGCAAATTTTTCTTACCCACTCTTAATAGTTAGAACTTTTTAAGTTTAATAAAGTTATTTGCAAATTTAATATGTCGATGACATTTTATCATCTTTTGAAATTCAATTTCTAGATCTCAAAGAGTACAATTGTTTCCAATCGCTCGGCTCAATATAAAAGTATCACAGACAATTATAATCATCAAAGTAATTTAACTTGACATCTCGAATAGGGTACGGTGTCTTTGAGCGATGGGATCGGGGGATACTATGGGCAGTCAGAAAATACAGGGATTTAAAATTTCTGAAATAAGTGAGTTAGCCAGGATAGAGTTTAAAAGGAATGAAAAGACAACTCGAAATCATTTGGGTAAGCCAGACAAAAAAATAAAGCAATCTGTTCTGCGTCAGCTTCAAGAGCATAAGAAATTTCTAAAAAATACCTAGAAGCAATAGTATTATTGTAGAATACCAAAAATGATCACGATCCATGCGAGACCAACTGCAATAGCGGATATGGCAACAGCAGCACTGGCAGTATCCTTCGCTTGTTTTGCACGATCTCTTTTGTCCTCAGAGATATCATCAACTACTCGTTCTATGGCAGTATTCATGCATTCCATTGCAATTATCATGATGCCCCCCATTATTATTAGAGACCTTTCAGCCACTGATAAAGGCAGTGAGAAAGCTGCGATCGTGGAAACAGTATTTGCGAAAACCCATTGGTAGATACTTCGCTCAGTGGTCAAAACGTGAGAAAATCCTTCCCAGGACCATATTGCTCTTTGCGTTATGTAACTAATTATCCTTAAAAACATCGAATGCGGCCTGAAGGGATACTAATTTATGTTCACATCAAACTTTCTCTTCGGAACTGAGTTCTGATGCTCTTTGCTCCACCAATTCTACAATATGGTCAATCATTTTGGCGTTTTCTATTCTATGGTCTTGTTTTCCAGCCCAATAAACCATTCCATTTCCTGCACCGCCACCCGTAAAGCCTACATCCGTCATTAACGCTTCACCTGGGCCATTTACAACGCACCCTATTATAGACAAACTCATTGGAGTTTTTATGTGTTCGAGCTTTTGTTCTAAAATTTCAACTGTTTTTATTACATCGAATCCCTGCCTCGCACACGATGGGCAAGAAATTATATTTACACCCCTGTGTCTCAATCCAAGCGATTTTAGTATTTCATATCCGACTTTTACCTCCTGGACTGGATCTGCAGACAAAGATACACGAACCGTATCTCCTATGCCCATCCACAATAAGTTTCCAAGTCCAATCGCAGATTTAATTGTTCCGCTAGTTAGGCCACCTGCCTCAGTAATTCCAAGATGAATAGGCGCATCTGTAGCTTCAGCTAGTGCTTGATAAGCCGCCGCCGCCATAAATACATCCGATGCCTTGCAACTTATCTTGAACTCGTGAAAATCATTGTCTTGAAGAATTTTAATATGGTCCAAACCGCTTTCAACCATCGCATCAGGGCAGGGCTCTCCATATTTTTCCAGAAGATGTTTTTCCAGTGAGCCGGCATTTACACCAATTCTTATAGCACAATTGTTGTCCTTTGCTGCCTTAATAACTTCTTTAACGCGATCTGCTGATCCGATGTTACCAGGATTAATTCTTAAACATGATGCGCCAGCTTCTGCAGACTCAATACCCCTTTTGTAGTGAAAATGAATGTCGGCGACTATCGGCACTGAGCTATTTTTGACAATTTCTTTTAATGCTGCGCTGCTTGCTTCATCGGGAACTGAGACTCGAACTAAATCTGCTCCAGCTTCCGCTGCTGATGTAATTTGTTTAAGGGTTGCTTTGACATCAGTTGTATCTGTGTTTGTCATAGTCTGTACTGATATTGGTGCATCCCCACCAATCGCAACATTCCCAACTTTTATTTGCCTAGAACGCCGCCTCTCTATGGTGCGCCAGGGACGAACATGGTTGATAGACATACTAATCCTCGAATGTTACCACTCTATTGCTTGTAAGGCTAAAACTAAGTTACGATTCTAGCAAGGCACCTATTGATCAAGTGACTCAGCAGTGAAGCTATTTAATCCTAGCTCGGCAACTAACTTCTGCAAATCTGGATCACTTTTTATTTGTGCGGGTTCATAACTCAAGATTATAGATTGAGGATCCAAAGTGACATCTTTCACAACATTTACACCTTTACCGGCAGGACCATACAGAACGCCATCTATTGCCATATAAACATAGCCAGACATACCTGCTAGTAGTTTAGGGGCGCTCTCGGTCTGAGGAAGGGCAAATTCAACTCCTGGTTGCATCAAATTTTTGTAAATTACAGATCCATCAGCTGCGACAATTTCGATCCAAGCCTCTTTTGAGGTAACTAATGTTACAACCGGAGGAGTGTCGGCAGATACTTTAGGAAAGTTTATTTGAAGATTTTCATCGGTACTATTTTTTCTGGGTATTAAATCAGAAATAATTTCTTCGATTCCAATTTCTTTGCTGGATGGAATTGGCGCAAAAAGCCCAAATTGATTTGGATCTAGCTTAGATATAGGTTCGTCTCGGGCGACAATGACGGGTTGATCTAGTGCAGTTGATCTGTAAATTCTGTTAATCCTAGATGACCCTTCCTGAAAATTTTCTGTATTGTCCAGCATAGGATTATTTGTAATATTCAGTGCTGTAGGTAAGTTTTGCAGCTCTGTAAGTACTACAGGCTGACTTTCTGTAGGAGTTATATCAACTTTTTGTATTTCTTGAAAAAACGACCAAGCTCCATATCCTAGGGCTGAAACTAAAGCGATCGTAACACAAAGAGAACCTACGGCACCTGGTTCAATATTTTCATACCATTTTTGTTGCTTTGGTAAATATGCTGTAGTCGGCTTGATGAATATACTATCTTCTAGATTCCTATTGCCGTATTTTTTTTCTTTCTCTTTTGCACTTTCCTTTGCCATGCCATGCATGGTCTGAAAGCCACTTTCATTGCAAAAAAGTGTATAGATAATGTCTGGATCTAGCTCAAGATAGCGCGCGTATGATCTAACAAAACCGGCAATAAAGCCCTGGGATTCAAATACTGTCGGATCGCAGTTTTCTATTGCTGCTACATAGTTGGCCTTAATCTTCAATTCTTTTTCGACATCAAGTAATGACTTGCCTAATGTAGCACGCTCACCTCTCAAAATATCCCCAAGACGAAAGTCATAATCATCGAACCCTTTAGGGTGCGCTGTTCGAGAAGTTTCGCTACCTTTGGGCTCTCGCCATTTCATATTTCACTCAACCAAAAATATTTGAAGTCGATTCGCAAATTGCATGCCAAATACCTAGCACAATTACTATATAATGCACATATCCGTTAGATTGTGCTGCTAGGCAGTAAGTTCAGTCCTGTTCAGTGCGCAATGAGACCAGAGTTCGTCCATAGCTCTCACCAAATAATCGATTTCCTGGATTCCATGCACTGGAGAAGGTGTAAAGCGCAATCTTTCTGTTCCTCTGGGTACAGTTGGGAAATTTATAGGCTGAACATAGATTTTGTGGTTTACTAATAATAGATCAGATAGTTTCTTGGTATGAACTGGATCACCTACAATAACGGGTACGATATGAGACCCATGATCAATAATTGGTAATCCCAGACTTTTTAAACGCATTTTTAGTATCTTCGCGTTCAATTGATGTTTGTCTCTAACCTCTTGGTGTTCTCTCAAATATCGAACTGAAGCTAAAGCGCCGGCCACTAAAGCTGGAGATAGTGAGGTTGTAAAGATAAAACCCGGGGCATAACTTCTGATTGCATCACAAACCTTTGCACTTGCTGCAATATATCCACCCATTACCCCGTATGCTTTTGCGAGGGTTCCATTGATTATATCTATTCGGCCCATTAGCTCTTCTTGCTGTGCGACCCCTGCTCCGGTGGCTCCATACATGCCTACCGCGTGGACTTCATCTATATAGGTCATGGCCGAAAACTCTTCAGCCAAGTCACAGATCTCTTTAATCGGTGCAAAGTCACCGTCCATTGAATAAATTGATTCAAATGCTATCAATTTTGGGTTTGAACTATTGTCTTCTTGTAAAAGTCTGCGAAGATGCTTCATATCATTATGCTTGAAAACCCTTTTTTCGCCACCATGTCTGCGAATACCTTCAATCATGGAGGCGTGGTTTAGCTCATCCGAGTATATTATCAAATTAGGTAGTAATTTTGCTAATGTAGATAGTGTTGCATCATTTGCAATGTAGGCACTTGTAAACAGTAAAGACGATTCTTTGGAGTGAAGGTCCGCCAACTCTCTTTCAAGTTCTTTGTGGTAAACAGTTGTTCCGGAGATATTTCTTGTCCCGCCTGAACCGGCTCCTGCTTCGTCGAGCGCCTCGTGCATAGCTTCAAGGACTAAATTATTTTGCCCCATTCCCAGATAATCGTTTCCGCACCAAACTGTTATTTTGTCTAGGTCACCGTTTGGCGTTTTCCATGCTGCGTACGGAAAATTCCCGCGTTCGCGTTCTATATCAATGAAGGTTCTATATCGGCCTTCTTCGTGCAAACGATTTATAGCAGCTTCAATATGATCTTCATAGTTCATTATTTTCTCTTCCACTTGGGTCGTTTGAAAGCATACTTTCTGACATTCCGTAAAACAACATATTCATAAAATTAAATATGTCAAAAAAATAAACATTTCACTTTCGATTTGAGTAATAGATAGCAGGAGTTTAAGAAGAAGCTAGTTAAAAAATGGTGCTGATTGACGCATCTGGTTGAGTAATTCGTACCCAATATATAAAAGTTAAAATAAAAAGATTGAATAAATATTAGACTGTTCAGGTTACAAATTTGCGACTATGATATTGTTAACTATCTCTTTGGGTTTAAGAAATAATTCGTAAATAACAAACATCGGGCTTTGCATGTTTGGAGGATTTAAAAAACATCGTTTAGTTTTAAAAGATTGTGATATATTCTTTGTTGATAACGGCAAGGGTATCCCTGTCGTCCTCTTACATGGATTTCCTCAAACCCACGCGATGTGGGCTAATGTAGCCCCGTTACTATCAAACGGCTATCACGTTATTTGCCCTGACCTACGCGGATATGGTCAATCAGCTAAGCCACTAGGTTATGAAAATTATACTTTTCGCAATATGGCAAAAGATGTCGTTGCTATTTTAAAATCCCGAAATATCAAAAAGGCGCATATCATTGGCCATGACAGAGGTGCTCGAGTTGCATATCGGCTGGCCATAGATAATCCAGAATTAGTATCTTCCACGATGTTTATGGATATAGTCCCAACGAAGACAGTATTTACCGAGCTATCTGCATCATTAGCTTTCTCATACTATCATTGGTTTTTTCTATCCCAACCTTTTCCAGTTCCTGAAAAACTTATAGAAAGGGACCCTGATCAATTTTATAATAGCTGTCTCCAAGGATGGGGTGCCACTGGCATTAATGCTTTTTCAAAAAACCAACTAAATGCTTATCAAAAAAGCTGGAAAAATAAATCCTGTATCCGCGCAATGTGTGATGATTATAGAGCAGCATATCACATTGATCAGCATCATGAGGCTGCTGACGGTAATTCCCCAATTAAAGTACCATTTGCCGCTGTATGGGGGAGGGATGGGGTTATGGCAAAAACGTTTGATATGGACTCTGTTTGGAAAACAAAAGGGAAACTTTATTCAGGGATAGAAATGCCAGGGGGGCATTTTTTTGTTGATCAATATCCCTTGGAGACTGCTGAAATGATCGACAATTTTATAAAAAAAGTAGGGGTGACAAACTGAAACTTTTGTCTCGTCATTTTTTTCTCTCGGATTGAGCCACCTGTAAAAGCATCTCTAAAGGTACAAATCCACGCAGAAATTGGCTACCCAAAATAAATGTTGGTGTCCCACTGATTTGAAGTTTTTTAGCTAATTCTGCAGTTCGAGAAATTTCCTTTAAAACTGCATCGGATTTCATTTCTTTAAGAAGTTCATTGGGGTCTAGTTTTAGTTCTGTGGCTATTCTTCGAAGATAAATTTCATTCGGCTCTGCAGTAAGTGTCAAAAGGATCTCATGAGCTAATTTATATTTCTCTGATCCACCAATATTCTTAACTGCTATTGCGAATTTTGAGGTAGTAAGTGAAGCTTCCCCTAAAATAGGAAATTCTTTAACAATAAATCGAATATTGTCATCTTCTTTCAGTAATTCTCTAACTATTTCAGCGGCTTTTCGACAATAGCTACATTTATAATCTACAAATTCCACCAACGTTATATCGCCGTCTAAGTTTCCTCCGACATAAGAGTAATTGTCATAAAATATATCTTCATAATTGGATTTGATCAGCTCTTCATCTTCAAGAATTTCGATTGCCGCTTCCCGCTTTCTAACAAGATCGGCAGCTTCAAAAATTATATCTGGGTTTTCAAGAATGTATCGTCGAATTTCTTTTTGCAAAACTTCTCGATCTGTATTTGTTAAATTGTTTAAATCTAGCGCAATCACCATTGAACTGAATGCAAAGAGAAATATTGACGTTAATAGTGCTTTATACAAAATTTTACCAAACTTAAGTGCGCTGCAAGTGACTTGATCTAAGATCAACTCTCCGATTTTTTGAACGTGTTAAAGGCGTTTTAAAGCTATTCTTAAAAAGTTCAACTTGTCTCTTTAATATATTATATATCTTTTTGGGTATACAGTAATTACAATTGATTTGAACTTTAAAAAGAACTTTTGGAATATTAGGATGAAGAACTCAGCTCGTGGTAGAGTGGATCCATTTATCGTTATGGATGTTATGGAGGCCGCCCGACAAATTGAGAAATTAGGGCATGAAGTAATACATTTGGAGGTTGGGCAGCCTGGCACTGGAGCCCCCACCTTGGCTAAAGAAAAAGTGATAAATGGTTTGTCTGACTCTACGATGGGTTACACTGTTGCGTTGGGTATCCCAGAATTAAGAGAAAAAATAGCTGATTTATACTGGCGATGGTACAAAATTAAAGTCGATCCAGGCAGAATTATAGTAACACCTGGTTCATCGGGATCATTTATACTCGCCTTCACAGGGCTATTTGATGTTGGTGATACTGTGGGAATAGGATCGCCTGGCTACCCAAGTTACAGGCAAATTCTCAAAGCTCTTAGTCTAAATACGTGTGCGATAAAGACAACAAATGATAATAAGTTCCAACCTGTAGCTACTGACATTATCGATAATAACCTTGATGGTTTACTAATTGCTTCACCAGCTAACCCAACAGGATCTATGTTAAATAAAGATGAACTTGAGGGGCTGATGGAGGCATGTGATCGGAAGCAAACAGTTTTCATTAGCGATGAAATTTATCATGGAATTGAATATGATGCGAGGGCTGTATCCGCTTTAGAAATTTCTGATGACTGTTTTGTTATAAATTCATTTTCCAAATATTTTTCCATGACCGGTTGGAGATTAGGGTGGATAGTCGTTCCTGATGATTACATTCGGCAATTCGAAAGATTAGCACAAAATCTATTTATTTGCGCGCCCCACATATCACAAGTCGCGGCTCTGGGCGCATTGGATTCTCATGATGAGTTAAATCAAAATCTCAAAACATATAGAGCAAATCGAGCTTTGCTAATACAGCAACTACCCAAAATCGGTTTTAAAAAATTTGCCCCTCCAGATGGTGCTTTTTACTTTTACATAGATGTTTCGGAGTATACAGATAATAGCCTAAATTTCTGCAAAGCAATTTTGGAAGAGGTGCGTGTAGCAATAACTCCAGGGAGTGATTTTGATCCGGAGCGTGGACTTGAAACTGTTCGGTTGTCGTACGCTTGCAGCACTTCAGACCTAAAGAAGGGATTAAGACGACTTAATAATTTCATGAGCAATTACAGACTTTAAAATGAAATATATAAAAATATTGTTTTTGTTGTACCTGATATGGGCAAATTTCGGACCTAAAATTGGTAGCCATCCAATATTTCAAATGGCGAATGCTTCAGATTTCAATGCTATTTATGATTTCCGATTAAAATTGGATGAGGCGGTACCATTCAGAGTTTATAGTTTTAATCATCCCAATAGGATTGTCCTTGAATTGCATACATCTGCTGTCAAAGGTCTTGAAAATTTAGAAGTAACAAGTTCACCACTTTTAGGAGAAATAAAATTTTCGAAAGGTTTAGATGGGTGGTCAACTATTTCTATCGAATTAGCCAAACCAGCAAAAGTCCACAATCTAACCATGGACCAACATAAATTGCACGGTTTGGATGCAGAACTAAGTTTTGCACTGGTTCCAATCGAACAGGAAGATTTCAATAAAATGGTTAGAGTTTTTGCTGACGACCGCTTTGATACGTTACCAATCGGTTTGAAAAATGAGGACTTTGAAAATACAAATAATAATTTGACTGTAGTTATTGATCCGGGTCACGGTGGATTAGATCCCGGTGCGAAGGTTGAAAGTATTCGAGAATCAGATTTAATGCTCACTTTGGCTAGGGTGGTAGCGGAAGAAATGAACGCTCTTGATAACACAACCGTCATTCTAACTAGAAAAACCGATGAATTTACTTCATTGGATAAAAGACTTACATTAGCAGTTCAAGTTGGTGCCGATCTATTTATTTCTTTGCATGCAGACACTGTTAAAAAGGGTAAGGCGTCTGGATCAACTGTCTACACTCTATCAAACGAAGCTTCTGACAAAGCGAGTGCAAGATTGGCTGCCAGGCATGGTGGAAACGAACTTATTTCTGGTCTAGATCTTTCAGGCGCAGAAACAGCAGTAACATCTACCTTAATGGGTCTGTTGAGACGGGAGAATACTGTGCGATCCAATACATTGTCAAAATCAATTATAGAAAATTTGGAAACCTTTGATATTAAGCTAAACCCTAAACCTTCACGAAAGGCAAACTTTTCTGTACTAAAGCTACCTAGTGTACCCTCAATTTTGATCGAAACTGGTTTCATGTCTACGAGTTCTGATTTAAAAAACTTACAAGATCAAGAGTGGGCTGAGAAATTTGCGTTAGCGATATCTTCAGGAATTTTAGAGTGGATTGAAGAGGATCAGTTGTTTGCAAAGAATAGAATGAAATGACGCGGAACATAAAATATAATGCTCGAACTGAGGTTACCATTTTTCATAAAGCTGCGAATTATAGAATTGCTTAGTCAATTTGTTCGCAGTGTGTTCGGCTTTTTGGGCACTATTTTTACTCTTATTACTATGAGTACCATTGTTTGTGGGCTGTCTTTAGGTGGTATTTTTTGGGTTTATGGCCGCGATTTGCCAAGCCATGAATTTCTTGCTCAGTACAAACCTCCAACTATTAGCCGAATTTATTCCGCGGAGGGAAAAATAATTGATGAATTTGCAAAAGAAAGACGGTTATTTACGCCAGCAAATCAAATCCCAGATTTGATAAAAAATGCGTTTATTTCCGCAGAAGATAAAAATTTTTATGAGCATCCGGGTTATGATATGAGAGGTATTTTAGCCGCTTTAGTCGATGCAGTTCAGTCGAGAGGTAAGCGAATACGGGGAGCATCAACAATAACGCAGCAAGTTATGAAGAATTTCCTACTGGATCGTTCTCGAAGAGCGGAGCGAAAGGTTAAAGAGATAATATTGGCTACTCGTATTGAGAGAAGTTTGACAAAAGAACAAATTCTCGAACTTTACTTAAATGAGATCTTCTTGGGTCAGAATTCTTATGGAGTAACAGCTGCTTCTCAGACTTACTTTAATAAAACTTTAGATGAATTAGCTCCACATGAAGCAGCATTTCTGGCTGCTTTGCCTAAGGCACCATCAGATTATCATCCTGTTCGTGAGAAAGAACGTTTATTGGAAAGGCGTAATTATGTTTTGAAAGAAATGTTCCAGAATGGTTATCTTCCTAAGAGAATTTATGAGTATGAATTAACACAACCCATAAAATCGGTGCAGGGTCGGGATTATACAGGTTTTCGATCCAGATTGCCTAGTCGTAACTACTTCACAGATGAAATAAGAAGGCAACTCAGCGGGACTTTTGGAGAAGAAGAGTTCTTTACGGGAGGTCTGACGGTGCGATCGACTTTTGATCCAATTTTGCAGCAAAAAGCTGCTCTGGCTTTACAGAGAGGTCTTCAACAATATGACCGTAAGCAAGGCATTTGGCGAGGTACTGGCAAAAAGATACCGTTTGCAATTTTAAGTGATGAGGCAAAGTGGCAAAATTCATTGGCTAGTTTAAATCTACCTAGGGACATAAATTTAGATGGTCAATGGATCCCAGCGGTTATTCTTGGAATTGAAAATTCTGAATTGCGTATTGGCATTGAGGGGATTGAGGATACAGCTGAAGGTAATTGGATTCCACCAACTGATATGACTTGGATTAAAAAGGTTTTTGCTTCGGGAAAGCTGGTAGATGTAGTTGGGCAATTTTCAGATTTTGTTAATATTGGAGATGTTGTTCTAGTCCGAAGGCTTAATGATCAGGATGGTAATTTTTCGCATTGGAGTTTGCGGCAAGTTAGTGAAGTTCAAGGCGCCTTTATGGCAATGGACGTCAACAATGGACGCGTTATTGCAATGCAGGGGGGCTTCTCTTATGAATCGTCGGTTTTTAACCGCGCTACACAAGCAAAAAGGCAGCCTGGATCCAGTTTTAAACCATTTGTTTACGCCTCAGCTTTAGATAGCGGGTATTCTCCAGCTACAGTTGTTGTAGATGCTCCAATTGAGATCGATACCCCTCAAGGTTTGTGGCGTCCCAAGAATTCGAATGATAAATTTTATGGTCCAACTCCACTTCGGACTGGAATAGAAATGTCACGAAATCTCATGACAATTCGTTTAGCTCGAGAGGTGGGTCTAGATATAATTGCGGAGTATGCTGAAAAATTTGGCGTATATGATAATATGAAAGAATTCCTTGCAAACTCTCTTGGTTCCGAGGAAACAACATTATATCGGATGGTAGCAGCCTACGCCATGTTTGCAAATGGTGGCGAAAGAGTTATGCCTACTATGGTAGATAGAATACAAGATCGATATGGTAAAACTATATTTAAGCATGATCAGCGAATTTGCTTAGATTGCGGAATTGATCAACTATCTTTGGGAGATGTTCCTACGATTTTAACTAATAGAGAGCGCGTTATGGACCGAATAACAGCTTACCAGTTAACATCTATGATGGAGGGGGTAGTCTCTCGTGGCACCGCTAGAAGGACAGTTAATCTAGCAGTTCCAACCGCAGGAAAAACTGGCACTACCAATGAAGCAAAAGATGTCTGGTTTTTAGGCTTCACGTCCAACATTGTGGCAGGCTGCTACATTGGGCATGACATTCCGCGGCCTTTGGGACGGGGGTCCGGGGGTGGTTCCATGTGTGGTCCTGTTTTTAATGAGTTCATGTCCGCTGTATCGGAGATTTATGGAGGAGCTGATTTTATAATACCGCAAGGCGGTAAGTTTATAAAAATCGATAGATACTCTGGAGAGCGGCTTCCAGATCATGCCGACGGTGAGCACGTTGTTGCGGAATTTTTTCGGGATGGTGAGGAACCAAAGTTTGGCTTAACTTTTGATGGGGGCTTTGCAATGGGTAGTAATTTTACCTTGATCAAGCCCGGTGAAACAGTTCTTCGAGAAATCAAAACAACCACTGGGGAAACAGTTCTAGTAGCCCCTAAAGCAACGTTGGGAACTTTAAGCGCAGGCGGTTTATACTGAGCTTGCTCTTGACGTATCACTGGTTTAACTAACTTCCTGACTGCTAGTGGGGTAAGTTTCAGATATGCGCGCTGACATACAAATTATTATTAGTGAAATCGACAAATCTCTATCGCTCTTAAGGCAGAGGCTTGATTGGGATAATGTTAGAAAAAAGCGAGAAGAGTTTGATGCTTTGACGGAAGATCCTGATCTTTGGAATGAACCTGATAAAGCCCAAAAGCTTATGCGGGAACGGCAGAATTTTATTGATCAGGTGGATGCTCATGATGCAATGAGTACTGAATTGAAAGAGAACATTGATTTAATCGAATTAGCTGAAATCGAAGCTGATGAAGAAATATTGCAAGAAGTAGTTACAGCTTTACAACTGCTCAAAAACAGGGCCTCAGCGAAAGAATTAGAGGCTTTATTGAACGGTGAGGCAGATGGCAATGATACATTTCTTGAGATTCATGCTGGAGCGGGAGGTACAGAAAGTTGTGATTGGGCAGGAATGATTTCTAGGATGTATGTAAGGTGGGCTGAAAGGTCAGGTTATAAAGTTGAACTTCAGTCAGAAACGGCCGGTGATGAAGCGGGACTTAAATCTGTAAGTTACAAAATCTCTGGTCAAAATGCCTATGGATGGCTCAAAACTGAAAGTGGTGTGCACCGATTAGTAAGAATTTCACCTTTTGACTCAGCCGCAAAAAGGCACACCTCTTTTTGCTCAGTATGGGTTTACCCCGTTGTAGATGATAATATTGATATTGATATCAGTCCTAACGACATCAGGATTGATACTTTTCGTTCATCTGGAGCGGGGGGACAGCATGTGAATACAACAGACTCCGCAGTTCGGATAACACATAATCCCACTGGAATCGTTGTCACAAGTTCTGAAAAGTCGCAGCATCAAAATCGGGATATAGCGATGAAGGCACTAAAGTCTAGGCTTTACCAGATGGAGTTAGACCGTAGAAATGCTGCAATTACGGAAGCACATGAGAATAAAGGTGATGCCGGTTGGGGTAATCAAATCAGGTCATATGTGCTTCATCCATACCAAATGGTTAAAGACTTAAGAACTTCTTATGAGACTTCGGATACGAAAGGCGTGCTAGACGGCAATATTGATGAATTTATGGCAGCAACGTTAGCCCTTGATTTATCTGGTAAATCGAGAGCAGAGGCAACATCTTGAAATTGATAACTTTTAATTTAAAGTACTAAGAGCTTTTGGATAAGTGATTGATAAACAGTGGATATTTTAAACAAAGAGGCTTGGGAACAAAAAGCGCTTATTAAGGCTGGAGCGCTGAGTGTTTCAGAATTAATGCAGGAGACTTTAGCTCGCATAGAGTTAGTCAATCCTAAAGTTAACGCTTTAGTTAATATATTGAGTAAAGAGGCCTGTGAGAAGCTGACATCAGCAGAGTGCCCTCTTGGGGGGGCTTTGGGCGGGATGCCCATGGCAATTAAAGATCTAGCGAATGTAAAAGGTTTTAAAACTACCGAAGGATCTCCTTTGTATTCCGAGAGAGTAGCTCGAAAAGATGATCAAATGGTTGCTCGATTAAGAGCCGCAGGAGCATTATTTATTGGAAAGACAAATACGCCTGAGTTTGGACTGGGCAGTAACACCTTCAACCCGGTGTACGGTAAAACTAAAAACCCGTATGATCTCACCAGGACATGTGGTGGCTCGTCTGGAGGAGCTGCAGTCGCGTTAGCCGCCAGAATGCTAAGTATTTCTGACGGATCTGATATGATGGGGTCTCTAAGAAACCCAGCTGCTTGGAATAATGTTTATGGTCTGCGTCCTACTTGGGGACTTGTTCCTCCTGAGCCATCAGGGGAAATCTTCCTGTCTCAGCTCTCAACTTTAGGTCCAATGGCCCGATCGCCAAAGGATTTGGCTTTGCTTTTGGATGTTCAAGCAAATTATTTTGACAATAAGTCTTATGTTTCACAGAGTAAGAGTTTTTCGAATTTTACAGCACAACCACGTATGAAAGGTATCAAGATTGGATGGTTAGGGGATTGGGGTGGAACACTAACTTTTGAGGATGAATTGCTAGATCTAGCGCAAAATGCCTTGAACGAAATGTCTTCGCTCGGTGCGACTATTCACGATCTAAAGGCTCCATTTGCGATGAATGACATTTGGACGTCTTGGTGCGATTTACGTGCCTGGCAAATTACGAACGGATTGAGAGATATTTACGAAGATATCGAGAAGCGGAAGAATTTAAAGCCTGAGGCTGTTTGGGAAATCGAAAATGGTTTGTCCTTATCAGGTCAAGATATATATACTGCGGCTTTGAAGAAGTCGAAATGGTATAACTCGGCATCAGAGCTCTTTGAAAAATTCGATTTACTTGTTTTGCCGAGTACTCAGGTGTGGCCATTTGATCTGGCAGAAATTTATCCAGTGTCTATTAAAAATGAAAAAATGGATACTTATCACAGATGGATGCAAGTAACCATCCCAGCAGGTTTGCTAGGTTTGCCTGTTGTCAATATACCAATTGGATTTGGTAAAACAGGTTTGCCAGCCGGAATACAACTCATAGGCTCGAAAGGATCCGATGGCTATATTTTAAGTATTGCCCAAGCATGGCATGAGCACACAAAATGGCCTTATGTAAATATTCCAAATTTTAATTAGAAAAGAAGCTTTTTATGATTTTGAATTATTTGGTTTGAATGTTCTGGTCTGGTTTCCATCTGCCATAATAATAAGATTTACATTGCGGATAAGGTACCCTTTATATAAGCCGTTATCAAAAAGGAGATTTTTTATGGCTCTTGCTTTCATCGCACCAGGGCAGGGTGCACAGTTCATAGGGATGGGTCTAGAACTGGCTGAGTCATATCCTCAGTCGCGCCTTGTTTACGAAGAGGTTGACGACGCTTTGGGTGAGAAATTAAGCGATCTGATTTGGCACGGGTCAATAGATGATTTAACACTGACAGAGAATGCGCAGCCAGCGTTGATGGCGACCACTTTAGCGGCCTTCAGGGCTCTTGAGTCTGAGGGCTTAAAAGTAGAGGACGCCAAATTCGTGGCTGGACATTCCTTAGGTGAGTATTCCGCCTTAGCCATGGCTGGGTCTTTATCAATAGGCGATGCAGCCAAATTGCTTCGTATTCGCGGCAGAGAAATGCAAAACGCGGTTCCTGTTGGAATTGGCGCTATGGCTGCTATTTTGGGTCTGACCTACAGCGATTTAGTGGAGGTAGCTAAAAAAGCTGCTGATAATGAGGTTTGTCAAGCGGCTAACGATAACGACCCCTCTCAAGTTGTTGTTTCTGGGCACAAAGATGCAGTGGAAAGAGCAATAGAAATTGCAAAAGACATGGGTGCAAAGCGTGCAGTGCTTCTGCCAGTTAGTGCGCCATTTCATAGTGAGCTAATGGCTCCAGCCGCTCTAAAAATGGAAGACGCACTTTCAAATACCTCTGTAGCAGACCCGGAGGTTCCTGTGGTTTCTAATGTAAAAGCGCAAGCAGTAGCTTCAGCTGTTGAAATTCGCAGTTTGCTCGTAGCACAAGTTACTGGGGTTGTTAGGTGGAGAGAGTCAATTGAGTGGATGGCGAGTAATGGAGTAAAAGAAATGTGGGAAATTGGTGCAGGAAGAGCACTTTCTGGAATGGTGCGTCGGATTGATCGCTCTATTTCATGTTCATCTGTGTCCAAACCTGAAGAAGTTAAAAAAGTAATTCTTTCACAAAATGAGATGAGATAATGTTTAATTTAAATGGTAAAAATGCACTCATTACTGGTGCTTCTGGGGGAATTGGAAGGGCTATTGCGGAGACGCTTCACGCATCTGGAGCCAGGTTAACCATTAGTGGCACTCGCATGGAACCTTTGGAGGAACTTGCAAATAGTTTAGGTGATAGGGTTCAAATAATGGGCTGCGATTTATCTAATGGCGTTGAAGTTGAAAATTTATATAAAGGCGCTCAGGAAAAAATGGGTTCGGTAGATATTTTGGTAAATAATGCCGGCATAACAAGAGATAATTTATTCTTAAGAATGACAGATGAGGACTGGGCTAGTGTTTTGGAGGTAAATCTGACTTCCACTATGAGGCTTTGTCGTGGAGTGTTAAGAGGAATGATGAAGTCGAGATGGGGCCGAATTGTAAATATTGGCTCAGTAGTTGGTTCTACTGGCAATCCTGGTCAAGGAAACTACGCTGCCTCCAAGGCAGCACTAGTTGGTATGTCGAAGTCTTTGGCTAATGAAGTAGCTTCTCGAGGCATAACGGTAAATTGTATTGCGCCAGGTTTTGTAAAAACTGCTATGACTGAAAAGTTGAACGAGAAGCAACAAGAGGCAATCAAATTGCAAATACCAGCCGGAAGAATGGGAGAAGTATCAGATATAGCTTTTGCTGCGTTATATCTGGCATCCGAAGAAGCATCTTATATTACTGGATCAACTCTACATGTAAATGGTGGTATGGCGATGCTTTAATTCCCTTTGGATACTAGCTCTAGGCGATGATAATCTTTGCAAGTTAGAATTTTAAAATCGTGCCGCTTGATTTTAATTTTTTAAAAAAATTAAGTAAAAATGTTTGCCAATTGCTCGTGCTATGATATAGGCGGCTCATAAAATCGGGCAGAATTTCAGAATTGCCAAGTTTCCAGTTAGGATGTAGAAACTAGCTGGGCTATGTAACGGCCCATTCTGGGCGAAACGGGCTTGGCCCATTATTTGATGAGGGAAATACTATGAGTGATATCTCAGACCGCGTGAAAAAAATTGTTGTCGAGCATCTAGGGGTCGATGAAGATAAAGTAGTTGATAATGCGTCTTTTATTGATGATTTAGGTGCAGACAGTTTGGATACAGTTGAGTTAGTAATGGCATTTGAAGAAGAGTTCGGTATAGAAATCCCAGACGATGCCGCTGAAAATATCCAATCATTCGGCGATGCCGTTAAATTTATCGAAGACGCGTCTTAGTATTTTCAAGTTAATAGTGATTACTGCCCTTGTCATAGGACAAGGGCTTTTTATTATGCGATTTTGTTGCTGGCCTTGCTCAACGAGCATTAGTCGAGTTATTAAGTATTCTAAAATGCTTTAAACAAAGGAATTAACATGCGTCGAGTAGTGGTAACGGGTCTTGGTTTAGTAACGCCATTAGCTTGTGGCGTTTCGGACACCTGGGCCAGGCTTATAGCTGGTCAATCGGGCGCCGGTAAAATTACTAGATTCGATCCGTCAAGAGTTACTACAAAATATGCCTGTGAGGTTCCTTTTGGGGATGGGGCAGATGGGACATTTAATCCCGATGACTGGATGGAGCCAAAAGAACGCCGTAAAGTGGATGATTTTATTCTGTATGGAGTTTCCGCCGCAGAACAGGCGGTTACTGATGCTGGTTGGAAACCTAATAATGAAAAAGACTTAGAACGAACTGGAGTTATGATAGGATCAGGGATTGGTGGTTTAAACTCAATTGCTGAAACTGCCGTTTTGATCCATGAAAAGGGTCCAAGACGTGTATCCCCGTTCTTTATACCCGGAGCATTAATTAATCTTATATCTGGCCAAGTAAGCATAAAGTATGGTTTTAAAGGCCCAAATCATTCTGTAGTCACAGCCTGCTCTACAGGCGCACATGCCATCGGCGATGCAGCTCGTCTGATAATGACCGATGACGCTGATGTAATGATAGCCGGGGGCGCAGAAGCATCAATATCAGAAATAGGTATTGCTGGATTCAATGCTTGTAAGGCATTATCAACCAAATTTGAAAGTGAGCCGACGGCTGCTTCACGGCCCTATGACATGAACCGTGATGGTTTTGTAATGGGTGAGGGTTCAGGAATTGTGGTTTTAGAGGAACTTGAGCATGCGGTTTCTCGAGGTGCAAAAATATATGCTGAGATACTAGGTTATGGCCTTTCCGGAGATGCTTATCACATAACCGCACCGTCAGAAAATGGTGAAGGCGGTGAGAGGGCTATGCGAGCCGCCTTATCAAAAGCAAAACTCGATCCTGAGGATATTAACTACATTAACGCTCATGGGACATCAACTATGGCTGATGTTATTGAGCTTGCAGCGGTTGAAAGATTAATGGGTGATGCCGTTGGGAAAGTAAAAATGTCATCGACAAAATCGATGACAGGACACCTCCTGGGAGCAGCCGGAGCTATAGAAGCTATCTTCTCAATATTAGCCATCCGCGATCAGGTTGTTCCTCCTACTATAAATCTCGACGAGCCAGCTGTAACGACGCAAGTTGATTTAGTCGCCAACCGGAATCAAGAATGTGAAGTTAATTACGCTTTGTCTAATTCTTTTGGTTTTGGAGGTACTAATGCCTCATTGCTTTTGGGTAAACTGCAATAATGTTACGCTCTTTGGCGTCGAACATGCTAACCGTTTTGATTTTTGGCTTTTTCCTGATTGGCGCTATGGGTATTTGGGGTAAGTCGCAATATGTGGCAGAGGGTCCACTTAAAAATGCAATTTGTTTCAAAGTCAAAAGTGGCACCAGCATGCGCACTGTGGTTCAAGACTTGGTTAATGATAAAGCAATTTCTTCAGAATTTGTTTTTAGGGTTGGCATGGAATCCAGTGGTTTGTCGCGAAAAATCAAAGCTGGAAGTTTTTTAGTCCCCGAAAACGCTTCAATGGCGGAAATATCAAAGCGACTTACTGAGTCTGGCATTAGTAATTGTGGTAATCAAATAATTTACCGTGTTGGTGTAACATCGCTAAAAATTGAAATAAGGGATACTGATCCCAATACGGGCAAGATGGTTAAGGTTGGCGATTTTATTTCTGATGAGTTTGCAGATGAAAAAATTAATGAGTTTGCCTCTGAGCACTCCACCAGGTTTAGAGTTACTTTGGCCGAGGGGGTGTCGAGTTGGCAAGTATATAAGGCATTGTCGGAGATAAAATTCTTATTGGGCAAGTTAGAAAATATTCCTGACGAAGGAACTATTGCACCGGCGAGTTATGATTTTGTTATAGGTATGACAAAAGAGGCATTAATTAAAAAAATGCAAGAAAGGCAAGCGTCTATTCTGAACGAAGCATGGAATGCTCGGCAGCCAAATCTTCCAATTAATACAAAACAGGAAGCACTTATTTTAGCCTCAATTATCGAGAAAGAAACATCCTTGAAAACTGAACGAGGTAAAGTTTCATCCGTGTTTGTAAATCGATTATTGCGAGAAATAGCATTGCAAACAGATGCTTCGGTCGTATACGGAATTACCAGAGGAAAAAAAGTCCTTGGTAGGGGGCTTCGCAGAAGTGAGCTAAAAAAAGATACACCCTGGAATACATACGTAAACAAGGGTTTGCCACCTAGCCCAATTGGAAATCCGGGAAAGGCCTCTATACATGCTGCGTTGAACCCCGATATAACTAACTATTTATATTTTGTTGCAGATGGCAGTGGTGGGCATGCTTTTGCTGAAAATTTGCGAGAACATAATATAAATGTTGCAAAGTGGCGAAAGATTGAAAAAACCGATAATTAATCATGAATTATCTTTAAATGATTTGCATCGTTAGAATCTACTGAATTTGAAAATCAATAAATAATATTATATATATCTAACAAGGCTGAGAGCAAAGCTTCAAGAAACAGTAATTATTTGAGTGGAGTAGGAAATCTTATGGGTAAGAAAAAAGAAGTGTTAAACGCACTCGACCCTGTTTGGGAAAGAATTCAGATCGAAGCCAAAGCTGCCGTTGAAAAGGAGCCACTGCTTGGAGGCTCGCTTCACTCCTGCATTCTTCACCACAGTTCAATTGAACAGGCTATGGCCTATCGAATAGCCTCTAAACTTGCGTCGCAAGAAATGAGTGAGCAAATCCTGCGTGAATTATGCGATGATGCTTATAAAAGTGAGGGTGAGCTTTCCATGGCTGGCCGTGCTGACATAGTCGCTGTTTATCAAAGGGATCCTGCTTGCAATACTTATCTCCAACCTCTTTTATTTTTTAAGGGATTCCAAGCCTTACAAGCGTACAGAGTTGCGCATTGGCTTTGGAAGAAGGGTAGAAATGATATGGCTCACTTTCTACAGATGCGGTGTTCTGAAGTCTTTGGTATTGATATACATCCAGGTGCTCGTATTGGTAAAGGAATTATGATCGATCATGCACACTCAATTGTTATTGGAGAAACCGCTGTGGTGGGAGATAATGTTTCTATGCTACATTCTGTAACTCTTGGTGGCACGGGTAAAGATGATGAAATCAGGCATCCTAATATAGGAGATGGTGTTCTTTTGGGGGCGGGAGCTAAAGTGCTTGGTAATATTTCAGTTGGCAGTTGCTCACGGGTTGCAGCGGGATCTGTGGTGTTGCAGAATGTGCCCGAAAAAACAACTGTCGCAGGTGTTCCCGCGAAGGTTGTTGGCGCAGCTGGATGCACTAACCCATCGATCAGTATGGATCAAATAATTAAAAGAAAGTAACTCGTTTATCGGAAATTTGAATTAAATATTTAGTAGCCCAATCGGGTTCTCTAAATTATCGACGATAGTTTGCAAAAGTTGAGCTCCAAGAACACCGTCGATTACTCGATGATCAACTGATAAAGACAGTTCCATTTTTGTAGCAACACCCAGGGATCCATCATCTAATACAGTTGGTTTTTTCTTACCAGTACCCACAGCTAAGATTGCGGCATGAGGCGGGTTAATTATTGCGTCAAAGCTCTCTATACCAAACATGCCTAAATTTGAAATAGCGAAGCTTCCACCTTGAAACTCTGTGGGCATTAGTTTCCTAGCTTTAGCCCGGGAGGCTAGATCTTTCATTTCTTCCGAAATATTTGAAATAGTTTTTTGATCACTATCTTTAATTACAGGTGTGAATAGGCCACCCTCAACGGAGACTGCGACAGCGATATCCGATGATTTGAATTTAATTAATTTATTTCCAGCCCATATTGCATTTGCATTAGGATTGCTTTGCAGTGCTTCCGAGCATGCTTTTATTACAATATCGTTAATGCTTACTTTTATATTTTTATCCGACAATTTTTTATTAATTTTTTGTCTAAAATCTAAAAGATTTTCCATTTCTACACTTCTCCTTAAATAGAAGTGAGGAATATTTTGTTTTGCTTCAGACAAACGAGATGCAATAGTTTTGCGCATTCCATCTAATGCTATTTCTGTAAAATTTCTATTTGAGTAAATTTCCAAGAGCGCATCATAAGAAAAACTATCTGATGTATCTGGAGATACATTTTTTGCAGTTATGACATCAGGTTTTTGAAGAACCTTAGCTAAAGATGTTGATTTTATATTGGTTAAATCTTTTTTAATTATTCGACCGTGAGGCCCAGTCCCTTTAACTAGTTTTATGTCAATTCCCTGTTGTTCTGCAATTCGACGTGCAAGAGGCGTGATAAAAACGCGGTCTCTAGGTTTAGAACTTGAATTATTTTTAATGTCTTTCGCAGTTTTTTCGGTTGCATCAGTTATAACTGGTTTAGGAGCAGCAGGCTCTTCAATTTTTTTACTAGTCGAATTATCTTCCCCACTTAAGGTTGCAATTGCTGAATTTACTTTAACCCCTTCTGTGCCTTCAGCAACTAAAAGTTTCTCGATAATTCCTTCTTCGACAGCTTCAAACTCCATGGTTGCTTTGTCCGTTTCTATTTCTGCAAGAAGGTCTCCAGACTCAACTTTGTCTCCCTCTTTAACAAACCATTTTGCCAATGTACCTTCTTCCATGGTAGGAGAAAGCGCTGGCATTAAAACTTCGATAGCCAATGTTTTCTCCTTACTCATATATTACTTTTTTGACAGCACTAATAACTTCAGCTGTAGTAGTTAGCGCAAGTTTTTCTAAATTAGCAGCATAGGGCATAGGTACATCCTTCCCAGTACAATTAATTACAGGAGCATCCAAATAGTCGAATGCTCTTTCCATTATAACAGCAGATAAATGGTTACCTATCGAACCGATAGGAAAGCCTTCTTCAACAGTTACACATCGATTTGTTTTTTCGATTGAATTTATAATTGTTTCGTAATCAATCGGTCGTAGCGAACGTAAATCGATAACCTCTACTGACACGCCTTCTGCTTCCAACTGGTTTGAGGCTTCAAGAGCATATTGCATTCCAATGCCAAAAGACACAATTGTAACATCTGTACCTTCGCACCAAACACGGGCTTTGCCGAAAGGCACCGTGTAATCTTCCAAAAGTGGAACTTCGAATGATTTTCCATAAAGTATTTCGTTTTCTAGGAAGATAACCGGGTTGTCATCACGTATTGCTGTTTTCATTAAACCTTTAGCGTCGGATGCTGAGTATGGTTGCACTACTTTTAATCCCGGTATGTGAGCATACCAAGCGGCATAATCTTGGCTATGTTGTGCGCCAACCCTAGCAGCAGCACCATTGGGCCCTCGAAACACCATTGGCGCACCCATTTGGCCACCAGACATATAAAGGGTCTTAGCTGCGGAATTGATAATCTGATCGATCGCTTGCATAGAAAAATTAAAAGTCATAAATTCAACGATAGGTCGTAACCCCGCAAATGCAGACCCTACTGCTATACCGGTAAAACCATGCTCAGTTATTGGTGTATCTATGACACGTTTTGAGCCGAATTCATCCAATAAACCTTGAGAAACTTTATATGCCCCCTGATATTCCGCTACCTCTTCTCCCATGAGATACACGGTTTCATCACGGCGCATTTCTTCTGCCATGGCATCTCGAATGGCCTCTCTGACCGTTTGTGTTTTGGTTTGGATGTCAGTGCCCCATTCGGCTTTCATGCCGCTTAATGGTGTTTCTTGGCTTTTAAACTCAGTCCTGGTTAAAGGAGCATCAGTCTGAACATTTTTCTCAATCGGCTGTACATCAACCGTGCTTTCGGTTGCTTCGTTTGCCATCGTCGCAATTGGTGAATTTACTAATACACCTTCTGTACCTTCAGCCACTATAATTTTTGCAAGTATACCTTCATCTACTGCTTCAAATTCCATAGTGGCTTTATCTGTTTCTATTTCGGCTATAATATCTCCTGCTGACACTTTGTCGCCTTCTTTTACAAGCCACTTAGCAAGCTTGCCCTCTTCCATAGTCGGCGATAATGCTGGCATTAAAATTTCAGTTGTCATAGTTTAAACTCTCAAGCGTATATGTCTGTCCAAAGTTCTTCTGCGGAAACTTCTGGGCTATCTTTTGCATATTCAGCACATGCATTAATTATCTCTTTAATCTCTTTATCTATAGTTTTGATTTCTTCATCTGTGGCGTGTTTTTCTGAAACTACTAGAGTTCTAACTGCTTCTATTGGATCTCTTTGAGCTCGCATTTTCTGCACCTCTTCGCGAGTTCTATACTTTGCAGGGTCAGACATCGAGTGTCCTCGATACCGGTAAGTTTTAATCTCTAAGATATATGGACCTTTACCTGCACGGCAATAATCTGCAGCTTTGTCTCCTGCAGTTTTTACAGCTATTACATCCATCCCATCAACAGCTTCACCTTTTATTCCAAATGCCTCACCCCTTGTATAGATTTCAGGGCTTGATGTTGATCTCTCTTGGGCTGTTCCCATAGCGTACTGATTATTTTCTATTACAAATATTACTGGAAGTTTCCATAATGCTGCCATGTTAAAAGTTTCGTAGACTTGACCTTGGTTAGCTGCGCCGTCTCCAAAATATGTAAATGTTACGCAATTGTTTTCTCGGTAGCGATCTGCAAAGGCCAAGCCGGCACCGAGAGGTACTTGTGCCCCCACAATTCCATGCCCACCATAAAAGTTTTTTTCTTTAGAAAACATATGCATGGATCCACCTTTGCCTTTTGAGTAGCCTCCACTGCGCCCAGTGAGTTCCGCCATAACACCATTAGGGTCCATGCCGCAGGCAAGCATGTGCCCATGATCTCGGTAGGAAGTTATTCTCTTATCGCCGTCTCTGGCCGCTGCCTCTAAGCCAACAACAACTGCCTCTTGACCAATATACAAATGGCAGAAGCCACCTATCAATCCCATGCCATAAAGCTGCCCTGCTTTCTCTTCGAAGCGTCTTATCAGGAGCATGTCCCGATAAAATTTGAGTAAGTCATGGCTCTCATCAGTAGATTTTTTAGTGACTTTGCTTGCAGCCATCAGCTTTTCTCCGATAAGTAGTTTAACGTTAAACTACTTATTACATATATTTTTGCAAAGTGCGAGTGCAAAAAATCAAAAGCATATCAGCTATGACTTTTATGCAATTTCAAATGGTAATGTTGCTACTGGATTACAAGTTCGTCTGATCTAACGTATCCGAGAATATCTCTGGCCTGTTGGTCCAAAAGTTCTAGATCCAAGTAATGATCGGAAAGACGCCGCGTCAGGTTTTTTAAATCTGCTATTTCGACATTCAAACTCGTTAATTCTGCCTGTAATTTTTGTATATCGTGATTTATTTCAGCTCGACGAAGGATACCAAAATCGCCTTGCACGGCTGCAAAGGTAAAATAAAGTCCCAATGAAAGAGAAATTGTGAAAACACAAATAATGACCCAAGGTGTGCTTGATCTTTGTTCTGCCATTTTGCCTCAATGTATCTTTTTGGTCAAAGGATGGCACAGAATTAATCAAAAGTGAATCCCCTTTTTTAACTTAAGTCAGAGATGCTTCGTAAATACTTTGGATAGTTTGCTCTAATTGTTTATCAAACTCTTCTTTCGGGTCGTTTCTTTTTAAGCCTTCCGCCAAAGCTCTTGAGAAACTTGCGATAATTTTTTTATTTCGGATTAGCTTGTCAACGGCTTCGTTCTTTTTGAAGCCACCACTTAAAGCGACTATTCGCAATATGTTGGGATGTTTTGTTAGTGGTTCGTATAAATTGTCTTGATCAGGGAGGCTCAGCTTAAGAATTACTTGTTTGTTCGTCCCAATTCGATCGAGCCTGCTCCTAAGGCTGTCATACAGCAGATCTTCAGCTACTTTTTTGTCAGAAATTGTGATGCTCACCTCTGGTTCGATTATTGGTACAAGCCCATATGATAGTATTTCTGAAGCTATATCAAATTGCTGATCTACGATATCTTTGATGCCAGTTTCATTTGCGCCATTTATTACAGAGCGCATTTTTGTACCAAACACTTTGTTTTCTTTTGCCATTTTCAAAGAAGCTTCAAGGTCATCAATTGGCTTTAGTAGTTGCACTTGGTTGTCTATTGAAAGTAGGCCCTTATCGATTTTAAGAAACGGCACGACTTTCAATTTTTCCCAGAGATAAATTGCAGATGGTATTTTATCTATTTTCTTTTGTATTGTATTTTCAAAAAGTATTGCTCCTAAAATCCTGTGGCTAGCGAATGCATTTGACTTTATAATTCGTGTGCGCATTTCATGAATTAAATCATACATATCTTCGGAATTATCATACTCTGATTCCTCTATGCCGTAGAGTTTTAGGGCTTTTGGCGTAGATCCGCCGCTTTGGTCAAGGGCTGCAATAAACCCTTGACCAGCTGATATTTTTAACAATTGTGCATTATTCAATTTATTTGAACCTTTTAAACCATAAGATGGACAATAGCTTAGAAGTCTCGGAAAATGATTCAATCCTGTTAGCGCTATAAATTAAAATTTATTTAAAACCAATTATCCATTATTTTTCTCATTCTAGTGCTGCAATTCCAGGAAGTTTTTTACCTTCCATCCATTCCAAAAATGCGCCACCAGCAGTAGACAGATAGCTAAATCCATCAGAGGCTTCAGCGTTACTTAACGCCGCTAATGTGTCTCCACCACCAGCAACAGAAATTAGCTTTTCATTGTAACTTAAGTTTGAAACAAAATTAGCTAGAATATTTGTCGCCTGGTCAAAAGGCTTTATTTCAAACGCCCCGAGTGGACCGTTCCAAATTACGGTTTTGGAGTTTACTAGAATTCCTTTAGCATTTTCTAGCGTTTTAGGCCCAATATCTAAGATCATTAACTTACTCGGGCAATCGGTTACTGGAACAACAAAGTTTTCAACATCGCTATTTAACTGTTTTGCGACTACCACATCTGAGGGCAGTAAAATTTTACATCCAGCTTTCTGGGCAGTATCTAATATCATGCAAGCATTATTCTTCATTTTGTGTTCTGCTAAAGAAGCTCCAATTGAAAACCCTTTAGCCGCTAAAAAAGTGTTTGCCATGCCACCGCCCAGTATCAGTGTATTCACTTTTTGGATAAGATTGTTGAGTAAGTCTAGCTTGGTAGATACCTTTGAACCGCCCACAATCGCTGTTAAAGGTCTTTCCGGCTTGGTAAGTGCAGATTCCAGAGATAGTAGCTCTTGTTCCATCAACTTGCCAGAGCAATTTGGGAGCAAATGAGCAATCGCCTCGGTGGATGCATGCGCTCGGTGGGCGCAAGAGAAAGCATCGTTGCAGTAAATGTCAGCCAGTTTTGCCAATGATTTTGCAAATGAGATAGAGTTTTTCTCTTCACCTGCATGAAAACGGGTATTTTCAAGTAGAACAACTCCACCAGTTTTCTGTGATTTGACAGCCAGTTCGGCCGCAGTTCCAATGCAGTCGGCAGCAAATATTAAAGGCAAACCGATTAATTTTTCTATGTCAGCAAAAATTTTTGCAAAACTTAAGTGTGGATTTCTCTTACCATTCGGTCGGCCAAGGTGAGCAACTAATATCGGAAGCCCGCCTCTTTTAATTATGTGAGATAAGGTTGGAATAATTTTTTTTATTCGCGTATCGTCTGAAATTTTTTCGTCTTTGATCGGGACGTTTAAATCTACTCGGGTCAGAACCCTTTTGCCTTCTAATTCCATTTGATCCAGCGTTTTCCAGCCCACTGATATTCCCCCTCAATTCAAACTTGGGCTCTTATGCCTCAATAATTAGCAATTATTCAATACGATATCTTGTTAATGAAATAATTTCATCATAGGTATCGTAGCTACAATTAACAGGAGCCGTAAATGGACAATATAAAAGACCCAGAAAACACAATTATTATGGAAGTAAAAGGTGGTACCGTTCTGATAGAACTGCTGCCAGATATTGCACCACTTCACTGTGAAAGAATGAAGACCCTTGTGAGGTCAGGACTTTACGATAATGTTTGTTTCCATAGAGTCATCGAAGGTTTTATGGCGCAAACTGGAGATGTGCAATATGGCAACATGGAGTCAAATTTTGATATAAGAATGGCAGGCCGTGGGGGTTCAGAGTTTCCGGATGTAACAGCAGAATTTTCAGGCATTCCCCATGATAGAGGCACTCTTGGAGCAGCTAGAAGTGCGAACCCAGATAGTGCAAATAGTCAATTTTTTATAAATTTTAACGATAATCACTTTTTAAATCGGCAATATACGGTTTATGGGCGGGTTATATCAGGAATGGAGTTCGTTGACGCACTTGAAAAAGGCGAGCCACCGGCATCTCCAGATAAAATGATATCGGTCGTGGTGGCTGCCGATGCATAGATTGTTACTGTCTTTTTTTATTTTTATGTTTTCGACCATAAGCATCAACGCGGCTAAACTCGAAATTTCAATAAAGGGTGAGGGAGCAAACGGTACTGTAGTAGTAGACCTCTTTGAAGATGTAGCACCACAGCATGTCGAAAGAATTTTGACCCTAGCATCTAATGGAAGCTATGATGGTATAGTTTTTCACCGGGTGATTGAAGGCTTTATGGCTCAAACTGGTGATGTTCAATTCGGTAAAGTTGGAGACAATATCGCTATGGCAGGGCGCGGTGGATCAGAACTGCCAGATTTGCCTGCAGAATTTTCGAATATACCGTTCGATAGAGGTATAGTTGGTATGGCTAGAGCTCAAAACCCAAACAGCGCCAATAGCCAGTTTTTCATAATGTTCAAAGAAGGTTACTTTTTGAATGGTCAATATACAGTAGTGGGTAAAGTCGTAGAGGGAATGGAAATCGTTGACACCATTAAGTTAGGTCTAGGGTCAAATGGAGCGGTTTTAGGAGCTCCGGATTTTATGGCAAAAGTTTCGTCTATGGTTCAATAAATTCCAGGCTTACATGTTCTATTATTTTTGAAGAGTTACAATAGCATGCCTTTTCTTGCCCGCACTAATTTTTAAAGGTTCATTAAAGTCATGAACACTTAGAATCTGATTTGTATCGCTGATTAAAACTCCATTAAGACGAGCTCCATTTTCTGAAATCAAGCGTTTGGCTTCCTTTCCTGATTTAGTCAGTCCTGTTTTCATCAATAATTGGGCCACAGACAAACCAGTTTCAACTTCATTCTTCGAAACGAAGTATGATGGAAGATCGCTTCCAACGCCACCTTTCTCAAAAACTTCTTTTGCAGTTTTTTCTACATCTGATGCCACTTTTTCACCGTGGCATAACTTGGTTACTTGGTTTGCTAGAATAGACTTTGCTTCATTAATTTCGGAGCCTTTCAGAGATCCTAATTTTTCACATTCGATCAGGTCAATTTCCGTGTAAAGTTTAAGGAACTTTCCAACATCTGCATCAGCAGTGTTTCGCCAAAATTGCCAAAAATCAAAGGGTGATAGCATTTCTTTATTTAGCCAGACTGCTCCGTTTTGAGATTTACCCATTTTTTTGCCGTCTGAAGTTGTAAGTAAGGGAGAAGTTAAACCAAATACTTTTGAGTTTGCTTTACGGCGTGACAATTCCATACCGTTTATTATGTTTCCCATCTGATCGGAACCACCCATTTGCAGTATACATCCATATCGCTGGTTTAATTCGTAAAAATCATATGCCTGTAAGATCATATAGTTGAACTCTAGAAATGATAAAGATTGTTCTCGATCTAATCTTGATTTGACACTTTCGAATGAAAGCATGCGATTTACAGAAAAATGGCCACCGATTTCACGAAGGAACTGAATATAATTCAGATCATCGAGCCATTCCGAGTTGTTTACCATTAATGCATCAGAATTCTTCTCTCCAAAATTAAGATAATTTGAAAAAATTCCTTTTATTCCTGAAATATTTTCCTCTATCTGTGAATCGCTTAACAACGGTCTTTCATCCGCCCTAAAGCTTGGATCTCCAACCTTTGTTGTACCGCCACCCATCAATGTAATTGGTTTTCCTCCGGTTTTTTGCAGCCAACGAAGCATCATAATTTGCATTAAGCTGCCGACGTGTAGAGATTTTGCTGTGGCGTCAAATCCTATATAGCCTGGACAAATTTGCGAATTCAAAAGATGATCTAACCCCTCATAGTCGGTGCAATCAGAAATAAAACCACGAGATATCATAATGTTTAGAAAATCTGACTTAGGTCGGAAAACCATTAATAATCCTATCTTTAAATTTCACTGCTTTATAACTAGGTAGCAGACCGAGTAAAAGATACTTACGTAAAATATGTTCTTTTTTTACTAAAAAATCCTTTATTTTTAATTGTAAAGAGTTCCTATGGACAAATTACCTTTTCAGTAATAAATCGTTAATAGTTAGCGCTAACATGAGCATTGCCTGTATATGGGGTGTTATTTGAGCTCGAGTGGTTTACTATACAGTCGGGTATTGTTTTTAGGAGTAAAAAATGGTCTCACGTGTGATCCCAGTTAAAGCCTTCGATCTTGTGGTTTTTGGTGGAACTGGTGACCTTGCCAGAAGAAAAATTTTGCCAAGTCTTTTTCGAAGGTTTGTTGCGGGTCAGATGCCAGATAATGCGCATGTTATAGGGGTTGCAAGATCAGAATTTGACACTAGTGGCTACCAAGATTTAGTTATTGCCGCACTACAAGAGTTTGAGCCAGAGCTGTCGGCGTCAGGTGAATTGAAAAGTTTTATCAAACAAATCCAATATGTACAAATAGATGCTCAAGGTGACCTTGGCTGGTCAGATTTAGCAGAAATAGTTCGAAAAGATGCAATACAAGCTTTTTATTTTTCAGTATCGCCGTCCTTGTTTGGTCCTTTAGCTGAAAAGTTGCACCAATATTCAATTTCATCCAAAACTTCACGAATAGTATTGGAAAAACCCTTTGGCAGAGATTTAAACTCAGCTCGTGCTTTAAATGCAGTGCTAAAAGAACATTTTAGCGAGGAGCAAATATACAGAATTGATCACTACCTAGGCAAAGAAACGGTTCAAAACCTGATGGCTGTTCGTTTTGGAAATATGTTATTTGAACCGCTGTGGAATTCTCAGTACATCGATCATATTCAAGTCACTGTTGCTGAGTCAGTAGGGGTAGAGGGGCGTGGTAGTTATTATGACCAAGCTGGTGCCATGCGGGATATGGTACAAAACCATCTTATGCAACTGCTTTGTTTAATTGCGATGGAGCCACCAGCTAAGTTTTCACCAGATGCAGTGCGCGATGAAAAGTTGAAAGTTATACGTGCTTTAGATCCAATTAATTCAAAAGATATTGTTCGTGGGCAATATAGTGCTGTGGGCACAGAAAAGGGTTATCTTGAGGCTGTAGAAAACCCTCGTTCAAAAACAGAAAGTTTTATTGCACTTAAAGTTCAAATCAGCAATTGGCGTTGGGCTGGTACTCCTTTTTATCTAAGAACTGGTAAAAAATTAAAAGCAAGATGTTCTGAAATAGCAGTAGTTTTCAAAGAAACACCCCATTCAATTTTTGGCCCAGATGCGGGAAGTCATAGAAATGCACTCGTTATCAGGTTGCAACCCGATGAAGGGATGACAATGGATCTCACTATAAAAGAGCCGGGACCTGGTGGTATGCGACTGATTGATGTTCCTTTGGATATGACTTTCGCCGAGGCTCTAGGTCCTGAGATTGGTGCAGTTCCAGATGCATACGAAAGGCTTATTATGGATGTTATCCGAGGTAACCAAACGCTATTTATGCGAGGCGATGAGGTTGAGGCAGCATGGTCTTGGACAGACCCGGTGATTAATCAATGGGTAAGTAAAGGTACTTCGCCAATCTCTTACGATGCTGGAAGCTCTGGCCCTGAAGACTCTATGATGCTCATGCATAAAGATGGAAGAAAATGGCGCGAAATATCATGAAGAAGATAATAAAGTATGACGAACGAGAAGAATTAATTCAGAAAGTTGCAGCAAAAATATCGGGTGCCTTAATTACTGCGTTAGACGGTCGTGAAACCATTACATTTGCGGTGCCAGGCGGTACAACACCTGGACCTATTTTAGAAAAACTTTCTGAATTTTACTTAGATTGGGCTAGGGTGAACGTCATTCTGGGAGACGAGAGATGGGTTCCTCATTCTCACGAAAGATCAAATACCAGATTGATAATGAAGACACTTTTCAAGAATGAGGCAAAAAAAGCGAGATTTATCCCTATGTACGCTGATTTTGCAAGTCCAGAAGAGGGTATTTTGCGTATTAATAAAGATATTGAGCCTACTCTTCCGTTGTCAGTCGCTCTTCTGGGTATGGGGGAAGATATGCACACCGCATCACTTTTCCCGGGATCAAAAAATTTGGGGCTTGCTTTAAGTAAAGATGCTCCGAACGTGGTTGCTGTATCAGCTCCGGGGATACCTGAACCTCGAATCTCTTTGACTGCGAGAGTTCTAAATTCCTCGCAAGAAAAACATTTGGTGTTTTTTGGTGTAGATAAGAAGAGGGTTCTTGATGAAGCAATGTTTCTTGATCCTTTATCTGCACCGGTTAGTGCCGTTTTAGATGGCGCCGTCGTTCATTGGGCCGAATAGAAAACTGAATAATTTGAGAGAATGAAATGTTCAAGAAGTTAGAAAGACTTTGGAAAGAAAAAAGTTCTAGGTCAATAATTTCTCTATTCGATGATCCGAAACGAGCTATGGATTTTTCAGTGGATTTAGGGGATCTCCTTTTTGATTATTCTAAAACCCAAATTGATGACGAATGTCGTGCAGAGCTTTTAAAACTTGTGGAACTTCAAAAGGTCGAAAAGTTTAAGAATGCAATGTTTTCTGGAGACAAGATAAATAAAACCGAAGATAGATCCGTGCTTCATATGGCATTGCGGAATAAATCAGAGACAAAGATCTTTTCTGACGGTGAAAATGTGATGCCAAAAATTTTCGAAACTATTAAAAAAATGCGGGTATTTACAAAAAGTATACATGAAGGAGAATTTAATGGGTTAGGTGGCCCTATTACTGATGTTGTTAACATAGGCATCGGTGGATCAGATCTAGGTCCGCTTATGGCTACGTCAGCATTGGCCGCCTATCATAGTGGACCGAAATGTCATTTTGTTTCCAATGTTGACGGCGCTCAGATACATGACATTTTGAAAAACCTTAATCCTAAAACAACTTTAATAATTGTTGCGTCAAAAACTTTTACAACCACTGAGACTATGACGAACGCACACACAGCTTTGAGTTGGATGTCACGCGAAGTTCCAAATCCCACCAATCAGTTTGTTGCTGTTTCAAATTCAGTAAGTAATACCAAAGCCTTCGGTATTCCAAAGGAGCGTGTTTTTGATTTTGCGGATTGGGTTGGAGGAAGGTACTCGATTTGGGGCCCTATTGGATTGTCATTGATGCTCGCAATTGGGGTAAAGAACTTCGACGAATTTCTTGAGGGAGCCTTTGAAATGGACCAGCATTTCATGGATGCTCCAGCCGAAAGAAATATGCCAATTATGCTTGCTTTAGTAGGCATTTGGCATAACCAGATTTGTGGTTACCACACTAGAGCAGTTTTGCCTTACGAACAAAGATTATCCAAATTACCTGCCTACTTGCAGCAATTAGAGATGGAAAGTAATGGAAAAAATGTTTCTATAGAGGGTAAAAAATTAAATTATGACACGGGTCCGATTGTCTGGGGCGAGCCTGGCACAAACGGGCAACATGCTTTTTTTCAATTGATCCATCAGGGAACCAGGATTGTTCCATGCGAGTTTTTGGTAGGTGCCATGGGAAATGAAGGCTATCTTGTCGAACATCATGATATTTTGGTTGCGAATTGCCTTGCCCAGTCGGAGGCATTAATGCTTGGGCTTTCTTTACCGGAGGTTATCGAAAGAATGGCCAAAAATGAGGAAAATAAGCAAGAAATTGAAGCTATTGCATCTCATCGAGTATTTCCAGGAAACCGACCCTCGACCACACTAGTTTATTCTAAACTTAACCCATCAACTCTTGGAAAAATTATAGCACTCTACGAACATCGTGTGTTTGTTGAGGGAATAATTCTTGGAATTAACAGCTTTGATCAATGGGGCGTCGAGTTAGGTAAAGTTTTGGCGGAAGAACTTACTCAAATTATTGCAGGCAAAAAAAGTGCTGCTACAAAAGACGGGTCTACCAAAATGCTATTAGCGCGTATCGGTACTTACAAAAACGCATAAATTAACCAATTTTATATACTATTTGTTTGCATCCCATTTTGATACATTTTCTTGAATTTTCTCAATCCGTTTGTTGGTTTTGGGATGGCTGAGCAGCCAAGCGGGCTGTAAGTTACCGTTATTTCCGCTTAATTTTTCTAATTTCTCAAACATGGAGATCTGCGGTTTGACACCTATCCCAGATTTAATCATTATTGCAGATGCGTATTCATCAGCTTCGAACTCATCTGCTCGAGACAAACGAGCCATCAAAAGATTTGAAAGCACGTTGGCCACAATTCCGCCTACACCTGGTAAAACCCTTGAAAGAATGCTGCCCAAAGCCATCCTAAGAGCATTTTGACCTGAAAAGTCTATCATGCGTCGTCTTGTGTGTCCTAAGGCCACATGACCTAATTCGTGTGCGATCACGGATGCGAGTTCATTCCCAGTTACCTCACCGGATGTAAATTTATTATAAAACCCCCTTGTTATGAAAATTTTTCCATCGGGCGCTGCCAGCCCATTCACTGGTTCGATCTCATAGATGTTTACAGATATGCTTTCTAAATCAAGTGCATTAGCCAGCAATTGAATTGGTTTAAGGAGCTGTTTATCTGCTAACAAGCTTGATTGATTTTTAAGGGTTCGGTTCAACCTCCAAGCTGATAACCGAAACATCACCAAACCATATACCAGAGGCAATATTATGGGGACAAACTTTATCATCCTTTTAGATATGATACTTTGGTCAGCAATTTTCAACTCATGAGCGTAGTGTTTTCATGCCCTGGTCTATTCCATTTAAATTTAGCGGGAACATCCTTGATTGGAAAATTTCCTTTATAATTTCTACTGATTGCGTGTATTGCCACTGAGAAACGGGTAAGGGGTTGATCCAGATATTAGATGGCCATTGAGTTCGTGCACGCTCTAGCCAAACCGAACCAGACTCTTCGTTCCAATATTCATTAGCGCCGCCTGGATAAAGGATTTCATACGGAGACATCGATGCGTCGCCTACAAATATACATTTATAATCAGAACCATATGTATTTAGAATTTCCCAAGTGTCTATTTTCTTTTCCCAACGCCTAGTGTTGTCTTCCCATACACCTTCATAAAGACAATTATGAAAATAGTAGTGTTCAAGGTTTTTAAACTCTGCACGAGCCGCCGAAAATAGTTCCTCAACTAATCTGATATATGGATCCATAGAACCACCAACATCTAGAAAAAGAAGTAGTTTCACCGCATTACGTCTCTCAGGTCGCGTTTTAACGTCCAAGTAACCTTTTTCAGCAGTAGACCGAATTGTACCTTGCAGATCTAATTCATCCTCAGCACCATTTCTCACCCACTGCCTTAGACGTTTCATTGCTACTTTAATATTTCTTGTACCAAGTTCTATCGTGTCATCTAAATTTTTAAATTCACGCTTGTCCCAAACTTTTACTGCACGCTGGTGCCTACTTCGGTCCTGACCAATTCTGACGCCCTCAGGATTGTATCCATAGGCACCAAAGGGTGAAGTGCCTGCTGTCCCAATCCACTTACTACCACCTTGGTGGCGTTTTTCTTGTTCTTCGAGACGTTTCTTTAAAGTTTCGATCAGCTTTTCAAAACTACCAAGCGCTTCAATTTTTTCTAATTCCTCTTTGTCGAATACTCGCTCCATAAGTTTTTTCAACCAAGCCTCAGGCACATCCAAAGACTCTATTAGGTCTGTGATTGATAAAGATTCAATACCGGCAAAGGTTCTTGAAAAAGCTCTATCAAATTTATCTAAATGCCTTTCGTCCTTCACCATTATTATGCGTCCAAGAAAATAAAAGTGATCAACATCGTAAGTACAAAGCTCAAGTGATACGGACTCAAGAAATGTTAAGTATTCTCTTAAACTCACTGGCACCTTGTGTTGTCGTAAATTTTCGAAAAATTTGATAAACATTTTTTTAAAAAATCGTTCTGTCCAAAATAACAGTTATTATTACACCAATTATTGCATAAAATAGAAAGTATCCAGCAGAGTACTGAAGTATATCAAGTGTTTTGCCACCACGCTTTTTAGCTAATCTAGCACCCCAAATACCTCCAAAAATGCCAAATAATAGGTACATAGGCTTCTCCCCAAAATTATCTTTGATTTCGCGCCATAAAGGCTAGGCGTTCAAAAAGTTGTACGTCTTGTTCATTTTTTAAGAGTGCTCCATGCAACTGAGGTAAAGCGTTTTTACCTTGCTTTGTCAGATCAGTTGCACTCAGATCTTCTGCCAATAATAACTTTAACCAATCCAATGCCTCCGAGGTTGAAGGTTTCTTTTTCAATCCAGGCTGCTCACGTAACTCGAAGAATTGTGCCAGTGCTGTCGACAAAAGGTTTTGTTTTATATTGGGGTAGTGCACTCGAACTATTTTTTCTAATGTTTCTTGATCAGGAAACCTAATGTAATGAAAAAAACAGCGTCTCAGGAACGCATCAGGGAGTTCTTTTTCATTATTTGAGGTAATAATAACCACTGGTCTTCTTATCGCTTTTACGTTCTCGCCTGTCTCATATACGTGAAAAGCCATTTTATCTAGTTCTTGTAAAAGATCGTTAGGGAATTCGATATCGGCTTTGTCAACCTCATCAATAAGCAAAACAACTTTTTCCTTTGACTCAAAAGCTTGCCATAGTTTCCCTTTTTTAATGTAGTTTCTTACGTCTTCGACTTTTTTATCACCCAACTGGCTATCTCTCAGGCGTGAAACAGCGTCATACTCATATAAACCTTGTTGGGCTTTAGTTGTTGACTTAATGTTCCATTCATAAAGTTGTAGGCCCAGAGAGCTTGCTACTTGTTTTGCAAGCTCGGTTTTTCCAGTACCTGGCTCACCCTTAACAAGCAAAGGTCGCTCCAAAGTAACTGCTGCATTCACAGCAATTTTTAAATCTTCAGTTGCAACATAATTCTGAGTGCCGTCAAACTTCATTCAGATCACCTTCTTCTCAAAACTACCAACCAGTAAAACAACGAGATCTTTTGCACATAAATAAAAAACGTTCAATCTTCATTTTTGACTAGTGACATTTTAATCCAATTGCTTTACTTCGCCAGAGATAGGTTTAATTACATATCTAGATATTGGTCAAGTTTTGGATTTATGAACTGCTTGGGGGACAAAGCATGAAACAGGATAAGGTTTTTTTCGAAGATTATCGTCCAGTCGAGGGCGAGCCGTTTATGAATGATCGTCAATTAGAATACTTTAGACGTAAACTCGTTACTTGGAAAAATGATCTTATGTCTGATTCCAAGGAGACTATTGAAGGGCTCCAGGATAACACACGAAATATTCCCGATATTGCGGATCGGGCCAGTGAAGAAACCGATAGAGCGCTTGAATTGAGAACGCGAGATAGACAAAGAAAGTTAGTTTCTAAAATTGACGCCGCGCTTCGCAGGATCGATGAGGGTGAATACGGCTATTGTGAAATGACTGGCGAGCCGATCTCACTCAAAAGGCTTGATGCAAGACCAATCGCAACAATGACGCTCGAAGCTCAAGAACGTCATGAACGTAGCGAAAAAGTGCACAGAGACGATTAGAAATATAGTTTGATATTTTCTAGTCTTGATGCTGGAAAACTCGAAACATATTATTATTGTAGGAGCCGGGATAGCTGGCCTAACCGCTGCGATCAGTTTGAGGCACTATGGTATAAGAGCAAGCATATACGAGAGATCCCCGGAAATCATAACTGCCGGTGCGGGCATTCAGCTTAGCCCAAATGCAAACAGAGTACTCTCCAGGATAGGAGTTTTGAAAGAGATTTCTTCGGTCTCGATACGCTGTCATGGTGTGAAGGTCTTTGACTATAAATCAAACCGACAGCTTGCGCTATTTGATTACATGAAATTCAAAGGTAATGACTTGTTTTACTTTTGCCATCGAGCGGATTTAGTTGGGGTCCTCTATGCAGCCTGTAAAAAATTGGAAATTCCAGTTTACTTCAATAAAAAATTAGAGAAAATAGTTAATAGAAAAGCTATATTTTCAGATGGGAAGGCATTATCTGCTGAGCTAATAATTGGAGCAGATGGTTTGCATTCCAATGTTCGAAAAACCATTGCTGATGAGGCTAAACCCGTATTTACTGGTCAAATTGCTTGGAGATCAATTGTACCGAATTCAATCAATCAGGGTGATTTTTCTCATGTTACACTAGCTCCTAAAAGGCACTTGGTGAGCTATCCGATTAAAGATGGAAGTGAGCTGAATTTAGTTCTAATTAAGGAGCAAGATGAGTGGCAGCCGGATGGATGGAAACATCTTGAAGACCCAAAAGTAGTAAAAGAAAACTTCAAGGATTTTTCTGGTGGAACAGCTGAAGTTATATCCTCAATAGAAAATGTATATAAGTGGGGATTATTTAGATATCCCCTGAAACAAAGTTGGTACAACGACCGAGTGATTTTGATCGGAGATGCTGCTCATCCCACTTTGCCATTCTTGGCTCAGGGGGCTGCAATGGCAATTGAAGATAGCTTCGTGCTTGCTTCTAAAATCTTTGAATTTTCAAATTCATTTGTTGCTTTCAAAGAGTTCCGACGTGAAAGGTTTCCACGTGTAAGGCGAGTAGTACTCGCATCCACAAAAAATGCGCATATCTTTCATTTATCAAACATAATATCTAGAAGGGTTTTCCAAGTTTCATTGCGGTTCTTGAGTAAGTTCTTTCCACATCTTCTTGTAAAGCGTTTTAACTGGATCTATGATCATAACGTTACAAATAAACATTACTCTAGCTGATCCAGTGCATTGATTATTGTAAGTAAGATTAAATACTGAGTTCAATCCAGATTGGGACGTGATCAGACGGTTTTTCTCCAGATCGGATATGTTTATCAATTTTGCAGTTTTCCAATAAATCAGCGCATTGAGGAGTGAGTAAAAAATGGTCTATTCTCACTCCATCATCGCGGTCCCAGGCACCAGCTTGATAATCCCAGAAGCTGTAGTTTCCTGAACCAAAATTTTTTGCCCGGAAAGCATCTGTATAACCTAAATTAATTATTTTCCTGAATTCGGCTCGACTTTCTGGTAAAAACAGCGCGTCTTTCTCCCAATTGTCTATATTTGCTGCATCTTCTGGTTGGGGAATGATGTTGAAATCACCTGCCATAAATGCTGGCGCCTCACTATCTATAAGGTCTTTAGCTCTTTGGTAAAGTCTATGCATCCACTTTAGTTTATAATCATATTTGGGCCCAGGTGTAGGATTTCCATTTGGAAGGTACAAATTACACATGCGAATTGCGTGATCTCCCACAATTGTGGCTTCTAACCAACGAGCTTGATCATCTGTGCTGTCGCCTGGTAATTCGGTCACAACGTCCTCAAGAGGAAGTTTTGAAATAATGGCAACACCGTTAAATGATTTTTGTCCATTAACTGCTACGTTATAACCAACATCCTCAAATAGGTTTGATGGGAATTTTTCGCTAACTGATTTTATTTCTTGCATCAGAACTACATCTGGCCGAGCTTCTTCAAGCCAAGTCATTAAAGCCTTTTCTCTTGCTTTTATTCCATTAATATTAAAGCTGGCAATTTTCACCGTGATTGCTTCTTTAAATTGAAAAGCTAGTACCGCAACCACATGAGCTAGTCGCGTTAGGGTTATCGATCACAAATCTGGCACCAATTAATTCATCGGAATAATCAATAATAGCATTTTCCAAAAATGGGAGAGAAGCTGAGTCAATAATAACTTTTTCTCCGCCTTCCTCTATTACCAGGTCTTCCGCTGTTGGATTTCCCAAACTTATTTCGTATTGAAATCCGGAGCAACCACCACCTTCTACAGCAATTCGTAAAGCCTTTCCTTCATTCGCGGCATTGATTTCATTCAAACGTTCAAATGCTCTGCGTGTGACTTTTGGTGGTAGATACATCGATTAAATTCCAATATTATATGGCATACAAGAGATCTATACTATAATTTGTAATCACTCAATTTACAAGGAATCTTCAGAAAAATGCAGTCAAACTTCGCATCAAACCCTGCACAAAGCATGGGTAGATTGCATAATGAAAATAAAAGTAGTTTCCGTGATAACTTTCAGCGTGATCGGGATAGAGTTATTCATTGCAGCGCTTTTCGTCGTTTAAAACACAAAACTCAGGTCTTTGTTGAACACGAAAGCGACTATTTCAGAACGAGGTTAACACATACAATCGAGGTTGCACAGGTTGCTCGGACTATTGCGGGTGTATTAGGACTAAATTCAGAGTTGACCGAAGCAATTTCTTTAGCACATGACTTGGGTCATCCGCCTTTTGGGCATACAGGAGAGGAAGCCTTAAATAGTCTAATGTCAGAGCACTCAGGTTTTAATCACAATGCACATGCATTAAAACTTGTAACATTTATTGAGCGCCACTATGCCGCTTTTGATGGGCTAAATCTCAGTTGGGAGACTTTGGAGGGTATAGTTAAGCACAATGGCCCTCTAGTGAAAGAGGTTCCAAGGTACATCGAGCATTATGACAGGTTACATAAATTAGATTTGTTTGATTATGCTAGCGCGGAAGCTCAAGTAGCCGCAATATCAGATGATATTGCATATAACAGTCACGATTTACACGATGGCCTAAGGGCGGGGCTTTTTAGCATCGAAGAGTTAACATCACTGCCCTTGTTAAGTGAATGCTTTCAGTCAGTGGATAAGAAGTATCCACAAATTGATAATTACCGAAGACAACATGAGGCATTAAGATGTTTTTTGGGTATGTTAGTTGATGACGTTCTTAAAGAAGCGCAAAAGACTTTCGCTAAACTGGTACCCACTTCGCCAGATGATTTTAGGAAAGCTGGTTTCCAGGTTATTAGTTTTTCTCATGAACTAGAAAGGAATTTGGATATAATAAGAAGTTTCCTTTTTGAACGGATGTATAGGGCGTCAAGTGTTTTGCAGATGCGAGAGAAAGTTACAAAGATTGTTAAAGAGCTTTTTGCGGCTTACACTAACGATCCAAATTTGATGCCTAAAAAGTGGCAGAAGGATCTTATTTCTGTTTACTGTGATGCCGATATAGTAAGCTTAGTTTGTGACTATATAGCAGGAATGACAGATCGATTTGCAATTTCTCAATATGAAAAGATATTTGGTAAGCCGATTAAGACTTCTTAAAATTTAACTTGGTCCTGATAGAGCATTGAACTTTTTCCGTAGCTTGATAAACACAAGGTATTAAAGGGTTTAAGCAAATATGAATTTATTTACGCATGTTCGTGAAATTTTGATAGACAGTTTACATGATCTGTCAACTCAAGGTATTTTGCCTGCTGATACAGATTTTTCACAAATTACGGTAGAACCACCTAAAGATTCTCGTCATGGGGATATGGCAACGAACGCTGCGATGGTTCTTTCAAAGTCAGTAGAAACTAAACCGCGGGAACTAGCTAAGATAATAAGTGAGTCATTGTCACAGAATGAAATCGTTTTATCGGTAGATATAGCTGGTCCTGGTTTTATAAATATCAGTTTGAGTGAGCCATGCTGGCACAGTTTACTCTCTTGCGTACTATTAAATGGCATAAATTTTGGTAGGTCTAATATCGGATCCTCAAAAAAGGTAAACGTAGAATTTGTTTCTGCTAACCCGACAGGCCCACTTCACGTAGGCCATACTAGAGGCGCCGTTTTTGGTGATGCCCTCGCAAGTCTTCTATCATATTCTGGTTATGAAGTAACCCGAGAATACTATATTAATGATGGTGGCACTCAAGTAGATGTTTTGGCTAGGTCTGTTTTCCTCCGGTATCAGGAAGCATTTGGCAAGGAGGTTGTATTTGAGGATGGGACTTATCCGGGAGACTATTTGAGACCAATTGCACTAAAGCTAAAAGACAAAGTTGGAGATGCATATTTACAAAAGTCTGAGGATGAGTGGCTTCCTGAATTCAGAGATTACGCTGTTCAGGCGATGATGGACTTAATTAAGTCGGATTTAGATCTTCTGGGTATAGAAATGGATACCTATTTTTCTGAAAAATCTCTTTATGACAGTGGAAAAATAGAGGCTGCATTGGATCGCCTAAGCAATAATGGGCTCATTTATAAAGGGATTTTAGAGCCTCCTAAGGGCAAAAAGACAGAAGATTGGGAGCCGCGTGAGCAAACATTATTTAAATCCACTCTGCATGGCGACGATGTAGATCGGCCAGTTTTAAAATCTGATGGTACATGGACATATTTTGCTCCAGATATAGCCTATCACTTTGATAAAATAACCCGAGGTTTTGATCTCTTAATAGATATATTTGGAGCGGATCATGGCGGTTATGTAAAAAGAATGAAAGCCGCAGTTTCTGCTCTCTCTAATGGGGCAGTAACGTTGGATATTAAACTATGTCAGCTAGTAAAACTTTATCAAAATGGCGAGCCGTTTAAAATGTCTAAGCGTGCAGGTAATTTTGTGATGCTTAGAGACCTGGTTGAGCAGGTTGGGCCCGACGTAACTCGATTTGTTATGCTTACTCGAAAAAATGATGCAGCACTAGATTTTGACTTTCAAAAAGTATTAGAGCAAAGTCGCGAAAATCCGGTTTTTTATGTGCAGTATGCACATGCGCGAATAAAGTCAGTTATTCGTAAGGCAGAGGAATTGAATATTGATATTTCAGATCGCTCTCTATCCGAGATAAATTTAGCTGATCTTACACATTCCTCAGAATTGAGTCTTATTAAAAAGATCGCTGAGTGGCCCAGGCTTGTTGAGGTGGCAGCTCGTTTATATGAGCCGCATAGAATTGCGTTTTACCTTTTTGACTTATCGTCCCAGTTACACGCTCATTGGAGTAAAGGTAGCGACAATCGGGACCTTAGGTTTCTGCACAATGATAATTTAGTAAAAACTCAGGGCAAAATTGCACTTGCCCGTGCAGTTTCTATTGTTATTTCCTCAGGGCTTGCTATTCTGGGAGTAGAACCAGCAGAAAAAATGTAAAAACGATAATTCTGCGGTTTATGAGGCAAGGTGCTGGGATAACCCAGCGAAGAGAGGTTTTAATGACTGAGCAGCTTTATTCAGCCAGCGCTGTAGGGAATTCAAATAAAGATATCCAAAACAGCAAATTATCTATTTTTTCAATATTTGGTGCTATAATAAGTTTAAATCTGATATTGTGGGCAGGTTATTGGGCATACAATATCATTTCTCGTGATATAAACGGAATACCAATTGTCGCGGCTCAACCGGGACCACTAAGGGTCGCTCCGGATACCCCAGGGGGTATTGAGGCAGAAAACATTGAATTAGCTGTGACGAAGATTGCCTCACAAGAATTACCACCCAATCCTCAGGCAGTAGAATTAGCCCCTAGCACCGAAAAATTAACCCCTGACGATATAACGATATTTCAGGCTGTAGGACAAAAAAAGATAATTGATAGGCAAGCTACACTAAAAAATCAAATTCATGTAGGGATAATTGAGCCCAATCTTTCGAAAGAAATTTCATTCGAACCAGTCAATACAGTAACTAATACCGCGAATTATACTATCACTGAAAATCAATCTGAATTAGTGGCTGCCGCCCTTGCTCTAGCTTTGAAGCCAAGCGCTGATAATTTAATAGGCAATGCTTTTGCGCAAAACAATAAATTCAAACAAATAAAACCCAGGCCTAGACCAGGTTCGTTACTTGAAGTAAGTATGTCTACTACTGAGACTGTCATTCGTCCAGCTCTTGCTTCTGTTGAGACAGGCCTTGCGGTGGTTCAATTTGGAACATTCCCAACAGAAACAGTAGCTTTTGAGGAATGGGATAGGCTTTCCAAAAATCTTTCAGTTATTTTGGCTGGTAGGCCAAAATATGTCGAACGTATTAAAAGAAATGGTGCCGAGATATACCGTTTAAGATTAGGTGGCTTTGTTAATATTGATGACGCTAGCCGCTTTTGTTCTGCGGTCATATCTCAAGAAAACTGTGTGCCCGTAATAGCAAAGTGAATTAAGAGAATCTCTTGAGTAAATTTTTCTAATTTACGGATTCTTCCATGCAATTACTTGACATCTTTGTTCTGAAAGATCAGCCTTGTTAAGGGGTCCGCAAGAGTGAAGTATGAGTAACACACCGAACTTAGAATTTTTTACAGAAAATGATTATATCTCTGAAAATTCTCCGGAAAATTTAGTCGTCAATGTAGATGGTTTCGAGGGGCCTCTGGATATGTTACTGACTTTATCCAGAACCCAAAAAGTAGACTTACTTAAAATTTCTATTTCTCAGCTGGCTAGCCAGTATTTAGATTTTGTAGCAAAAGCAAAAGAATTACGGATAGAATTGGCTGCTGACTATCTCGTAATGGCCGCTTGGCTTGCATTTCTCAAATCGCGTTTATTACTTCCGGCTGATCCGAATGATGATGGGCCAACGGGAGAAGAATTGAGCGCCATCTTGGCATTCCGGCTAGAACGATTACAAGCGATGAGGAACGCTGGCGCTAAATTAATTGCTCGAAATCAACTCGGTAAAGATTTTTTTTCAAGAGGTATTCCTGAAGCTTTAGAGAAAAAACGTACGATCAACTATACATTGAGCCTTCTCGATCTAATGCAGGGATATGCCCGGATTCGCACACGTGATGACTTCAAGCCTTTTAGTGCGGATAGAGAAAGTGTATTCACAATGGAGAGTGCTTTAGAAAGAATGCGAGAGTTGCTTGGATTTTCAGGAGATTGGAACGATCTGATGAGTTTTTTGCCAGAAGAATGGCAAAATGAGCCAAAGAGAGTGAGGGCAGCTACCGCTGCGACCTTTGCAGCAACTCTTGAGTTAGTTAAGTCAGGAGCGGTTGAACTTAGACAAACAGAGACCTTTGCTAAAATTGAGCTTAGGAAAAGGACCACTGAATGAGTGATCAATCAAATAAATCGTTAGGTGAGCACAAGATGGGTGAAGTTGACCAAGCCAACCTTTTCGAGGCTCCATCAATACCTGAACAACGGCGTATGGTGGAGGCAATTCTATTTGCTTCCTCTACACCAGTTACAGTTGCAGAGTTAAAAAACAGAATGCCGCAAGGATCTGATCCCGCATTTGCTCTAGATGAATTAAAAGTGCAATATAGTAGCCGCGGTGTTAATTTAGTAAAAGTTGGTGATGGTTGGGCGATGCGCACTAGCGCTGATCTTAGTTTTTTAATGAGAAAAGAGACTATCGAAACTCGTAAATTGAGTCGTGCAGCAGTGGAAACATTAGCTATAATTGCTTACCATCAACCTGTGACAAGGTTAGAAATTGAAGAGGTCCGAGGTGTTGGAGTTTCTAAGGGTACTGTTGATTTACTTTTAGAGATGGATTGGATAAAATTTGGCAGACGAAAAATGACTCCAGGAAGGCCAGTTACTTTTGTTGTCACTCAACATTTCTTGGATCACTTTGGGCTAGAGAGTGCAAAAGATCTGCCTGGTCTTAAGGAATTGAAGTCTGCTGGTTTGCTCGAAAGTACTATCCCAAATGTTAAAGACACTGGGGAAGGGATCGATAAAGAAGATCAAGGTTTATCAGAGAATTTAGATCAGCCTGAGCTTTTTGAGGAATAAAAACAACTCTTTGAGTATTAAAAACTCAGAAACTTTTCTTGAAGTGTTTTGATAATTTTAGTCGTTGACCTTGATAATTTGATTTTACCCCTTGACCATATAGTTTTGTAGGTCGCTTGGACATTTTTTCATATATCAAACGTCCTACAACTTGACCATGCTCCAATACAAATGGGGCTTCATGGCATCTTACTTCCAATACGCCACGCGCGCCTGATCCACCTGCTGCATTGTGACCAAAACCTGGATCAAAAAAGCCGGCGTAATGAACCCTGAATTCGCCAACCATGGCGACATATGGTGCCATTTCCGCAGCGTATTCTGGCGGTATGTGAACACTCTCACGACTAACCAAAATATAAAATGCACCGGGGTCTAAAATTATCTCACCTTGTGAAGTTTTTATCTCATCCCAAAATTCCGCTGGATCGTAGTAATCAATTAGATCTAGATCAATTATTCCAGTGTGTGGTTTTGCTCTGTAACCGACCAAGTCACCTTGTGATGGTCTTAAATCTACTGAAAATCCAAGTCCGTCATCAATTATAGCGTTTCCAGGTACTAATTTTTCTTTAGCATGAAGAGCTGTTAAGTCTTCATCATTCAAAGTCGTATTTTTATTTCTAAATCTGATTTGATTGAGTTTCATTCCCTGTCGCACTAATACCGAAAAAGAGCGGGGGCATATTTCCGCGTATAGTTTGCCGCAATATCCACTGGAAACCCGATCGAACTCTTCCCCGGAGTTTGTAATTACCCTGGTTAATAAATCGAGGCGCCCGGTTGAGCTTTTAGCGTTGGCTGCAGCCTGGATATCTTGTGATAAATTTAGTTCTTCGAGGAGCGGTACTAAATAAACACACCCTTTCTCTAGCACTGCACCGTCTCTTAAATCAATTTCATGCATTTTTAAAGATTTTAATCGATCTTCAACTTTTTCACGGCTTCCGGGCAAAAAAGATGCTCTTATACGAAACGCTTTACCACTTAGCCTCAAATCTAGACTTGCAGGTTGTATTTGTTCAGGGTCTATTGGAACATCTGACGTAATTGAACCAACTTCAATGAGTTTCTCTATTTCCTGATTTGGGAGAACTCCGTTCATTTACAATACTTCCAATACAATATAATAGAAATTCACATGGTCGGGCTAGCAGGACTTGAACCTGCGACCTTCCGTCCCCCAGACGGACGCGCTACCAGGCTGCGCCATAGCCCGCCGTGTTAACACCCTAATTACTGGTTTTTTTCCCATACACAAGTTAAAAATTTTCTTACTTTTTTTTACTTCCATAATGAAATCAGATTTTTCATATCATTTATTATCGGTGTAATTTTGTTTACCTGGTCGTTGTTAAAATTCTCGATCTCTCTCAATAAAACTGATGTTGAAAACACTTCGCTCGTTTTATTTTCGATGGGTTTTGGATCAATTTTCTGATTTTCTGCCTCAAAAAAGTCAAAAAGGCCTGGTTGTTCTGGGACTTTTGGGCTTGAAGTATTGAGTTGTTCACTTTTCACAGAAACAAGTTTTGCATTGCTCATTTTTTCAATAGGTTTAACGACTTTTGTAATGCTCTCTTTATCGCTGCTTGTTCCCCCGAGATCTTGGGACATTAAGGGTTTTGATAGTCCTACGACGTAATTTAGGCCCTTTTCGCGAAAAACTTGTTTCGCACCCTTGATGGTATGTCCCTCAATATGCAGTAGCTGTTTTATTCCACCAATAATAAGCATGTCTTTTGGACGGTAATAACGCCGTCCCCCAGCTCGTTTAATCGGTTTAATTTGACTGAATTTACTTTCCCAAAACCTCAGTACATGAGTCGGGGTATCTAGCCACTCTGAAACTTCACTTATATTACGAAAAGCTTTCTCAGATTTTGACATAACTCTACAATAACCTTATTTATTTCCCTTCTGACACTCTGTCTTTCATCAAATGAGAGGGTCGGAATGTCAGAACTCTTCTGGGCGGTATAGGCGCTTCTTCGCCTGTTTTCGGATTTCGCCCAACTCTGGCGTTTTTCTGACGAATACTGAATGTTCCAAATGAAGAAATCTTAACTTGTTCACCTGCTACGAGCGATGCACTAATTTTCTCGAGCACGCTTTCTACTAAATCGGATGACTCGTTTCTGGAAAGTCCAACCTCCCGAAAAACTGATTCACTTAAATCCATTCGCGTTAACGTCTTTTCACTCATTTAATAATCCCCCATTTTTATCTAATTGTAGTGCTCACAAATTTAGTAAGTCAACTTAAATGGGACAACGATAAATAAAGTTGTTAATTTTTTTTATATATTTAGGTTTACCAGCGTATAACGAGCGATCCCCAAGCGAGCCCGCCTCCAATAGCCTCTGTAACAATCAAGTCATTTTTCTTAATATGCCCGTTTATTTTTGAAACTGACAAGGCGAGGGGAATAGAGGCTGCGGAGGTATTTCCGTGATCCTGCACTGTCGTTAATACACGGTCTGATGTTATACCCATCTTTTTTGCAGTTCCATGAATAATCCTAATATTGGCTTGGTGGGGCACAATCCAGTCAATTTCTTCAACAGAAATACCTGCAGATTTCATGGAGTCTTGAGCAGTAGTTGCTAACTTCTCAATTGCGTGTCTATAAACTTCTTTGCCATGCATCCTTAAATATCCAGTAGACTGCGTGGATACGCCTCCGTCCACATATAAAATATCTTTCAGTCTTCCGTCAGAGTTTAAGTCAGACGCTAAAATTCCACGATCATATTTATCTCCTTTCCCATTTTCTGCAGACAAAATGACCGCACCGGCACCATCGCCAAAAAGTACACACGTGGATCTATCTTCCCAGTCCATTAATTTTGAAAACGTCTCTGAACCGATCACCAAGATTTTTTTTGCTTGTCCCGAAATTATTAGTGCATTCGCATTTGCTAGAGCAAAGACAAAACCAGCGCAAACTGCCTGAACGTCATAGGCAAAACCTTTTACTATTCCTAAATTTGCCTGTACCATTGTAGCAGCGGAGGGAAATGTAAGATCTGAAGTTGAAGTTGCTAGAATGATTGCGTCTATATCATCAGCCTGTAAGTTGGCATCTGCTAACGCTTCTTTGGCTGCCAGTGTAGCCATGACAGAGGTGGTCTCATCCTTGTTTGCAAAATGTCTGCGTTTAATCCCAGAACGACTAGAAATCCAATCGTCGGATGTATCTAAGGTTCTCTCGAATTCAGAATTATCAACTACTCGTTTAGGTAAGTAGTGTCCACATCCCTGTATCACAGCACGAACCGTCATTGATTATCCTAAACTATTTATCTGTAACATCTTGTACATGGTTATCAATTGCGCCTGCGTATGCAACCCGCGCGGCTACTTTTTGTGAAAAATCATTCTTCGAGAGCTCAAACGCTAATTTAATTGCTGCCTCGATTCCAGTTGCGTCAGCCGAGCCGTGTGATTTTACTACTGTACCATTTAGACCCAAAAATACCCCGCCGTTAACTCTTCTGGGATCGATTCTCATTTTAAGTCGATTTAATGAGGTATATGCTAAAATACTTGCAAGTCGTGATAATGGTGAAAATTTAAATGCCTCGCGAAGTAAATAACCAATTAAACTTGCGGTGCCTTCACCTGTTTTCAGAGCAACATTTCCTGTGAAGCCGTCAGTAACTATAACATCAACTTTTGAACCAGGGATATCTCCACCCTCTACAAATCCCTCGAAAGTAAAATTTGCGTCTGTTTGACAGTGCTCAATTTTTGAAAATGCTTCTTTTAGTTCACTTCTGCCTTTATGCTCTTCAGTCCCCACATTAAGCAGTCCAACTCTTGGCTTTGGTATTCCCAATCCGTTTCTGGCGTATGATACTCCCATCAAAGCATATTGTAGTAAGTCTTTTGCCTCAGCTCTAATGTCAGCCCCTACGTCCAACATAACATTGAATCCCATAGGATTGGAAGATGGCCATAGTATTGCAATTGCAGGACGGTTTACCCCAGTAAGCTTACGTAGTCTTAGCATACTTATTGCCATCAAAGCTCCAGTATTACCACAGGAGACGCAAACGCTGGCTTTGCCGTCTCTTACAGATTCAATGGCTGACCACATTGAGGTTGCCTTTCCGTGTCTCACCACGTGGCTAGGCTTGTCCTCCATTTTTATTACTTCACGACTATCTATTATCGTAACTCTGCCTACCAAGGAGCGACGTTTATTTACTAATTTTTTAAGTAGTTCACTTTTGCCATGCAAAAGAAAGTGTATACTGTCATTTATTTTTGCAGCTCGCACTAGTCCTGATACTATGGCAGATGGTCCTAAATCACCTCCCATAGCGTCAATGCTTATAGTTGTGCCTGAATGCACCACCTCCGAATTATTTTTTACGGTCGTGGTCATGTCGCCTTCCTTTATTAGGAATTAGGCTGCGTCATCATCCAAGTCGATTTCCTCGGTCATGGATATAACTTCTTTATCTCCATAAAAGCCGCAAGATGCGCATATATGATGGGGACGTTTTAATTCACCACAATTTGGACACTCATTAGGGTTCCCAGCCACCAGAGCGTCATGAGCTCTACGATTATTTCGTCTGGACTTTGATACTTTATTTTGCTGAACAGCCATGTCTAAATCTCAGTATTATAGGGGGTCTATCCCAAAGTTGATTATCGTCCTAGCGCAATACATCTATTCTGCACCGATATACAACCCAATTTTTCCTATTTTGTGAATTTAGTTAAATTTTATGCTTTTCTTTAAGACTTTAACTTCTCCTTAAGGGTATTTAAAATCGCAAAAGGATTTTGGCTATTTTCTTCTTCGACTATTTGATCATCAATACCTATCGATCTTGTTACATACTCGGCATTATTTGATCTCGGATAGTCGGGCAATGCTAGGGCAAGAGCCTCTAATGCTATCGTTGATAGATCTAAAGAATTGGTTAATGGCTCTAAGTTCTCGTCTAACTCGAGTTCAACATCTCGTCCGTCATCTTTCTCTAAAGAAGGTATTTCTTCTAAAGGTATATAAATACGCTTTATTTTTTCATCTACACGGCATTTTACGGCTTCTAGCGTCACAACACATTGTTGAAGTGCTGTTGCACCCAATTTACCAGATAGTAACCACTTTTTTTTGCCGTGAGCGCTTATCTTTCCTCTAAGGTCAATTTTTTCAACTGAAAGTAAATCAAGCTGTTTGGCGATCTTAGAGTTATTAATTGCATCGCTCTTCCAATGAAAACTATTCGTCCTTACCGTATTTAAGTTCGCGAATTTTATGATTTTGTCAGAAATTTCAATTTTGGGCATTTATAAATTTCTTCCTTGGTTGTAATGAACATTCAATATGATGTACTTGAAGATAGCGTTGTATTTTAATCAAGTAGGCTTAATTCATGAATGGAATTCTTAAAAAGATTTTAAGTGTTGCTTTACTAGTACTTATTTTCGGTTGTTCCGAACAATATCGTAATCATGGTTACATACCTAGTGACGAAGAATTATCAAGTGTTTCTGTATCTCAAGATGATAAAAATAGTGTTATCGAAAAGCTTGGAACACCATCAATTGGTGGTATCTTAAATGATGGAAACATTTATTTTGTTCAGTCCAAAGTCTTGAAGAATTCCATAAGAGCTTCGAAACCTATAGATCGGCAAGTTCTTGTTTTAAGTTTCGACGACAATGATAGACTAAGTAATATTCAAAAATTTGGAATTGATAAGGGTAAAATCGTTATTCTAGATTATCGAACCACTCCATCTGGGCTAAAAAATATGTCATTTCTATTTCGGTTATTTCAAAATGTTGGAGGCCCCTCTGCCGAGTCCTTACTACAATAAATAAAGATTGGTTTGACCTTTATAAGCCTGCTGTAACTCCGTTTTAATAGGAGAAACATTGTTGATTTTTTTTCATCCTAAGTTTGATATCGAGCCAGCTTTAAATCCTGTTGATATCAAAGAAGCTCAAGCATTTAGATACAAAGCATTCGGAGTGGTAAATGAGAGTGGGCTTGATAAAGATGAGTATGATCAAAAATTTAATCACATAATTATCCGTGATAGGCGACATCGCAAAGTCGTAGGTTATTTTAGGTATACTTGTTATAGCTCTGGTTCGCGTATTCAAAATGGTTATTCTGCCGCTCATTATGACCTCAAAGCTTTAGAAAGATTTGATAAACCGGTATTGGAGGTGGGGCGGGTATGCACTGACCCCTTTGCGAATGATCCAGATATATTGCGATTGGTTTGGGCTTATTTGGCACAGTTCGTTGAGAAAAGAAATATTGTTTTTGTATTTGGTTGTACTTCATTCGAAGGAACTGATTATAAAAAATATATCGATTGTTTTGCTGTTCTTCGCGCGCGATATTTAGGACCAAAAAATATGTTACCAAGTATAAAGTCACAATCTGTTTTAAAATTTGCAAAAAAACTTCGGTCGGAAGTTAATTTAAAGACAGCAATGATGAAGATGCCTCCGCTATTACGTGCTTACCTTTTGATGGGGGGGTGGGTAAGCGATCACGCTGTTATAGATAATAAGTTAAACACGCTTCATGTTTTTACAGGCTTGGAGGTGAGTAAAATACCACCTGCAAAGAAACGGTTTCTACTGAAGAAGCCTTGACCTGCTAATTTTTCTGAATTAGTTCAGTATGTTATGAGTGCCCCTTTAATCCAATTGAGCGAAGTTAGCCTTGGTTTTGGAAAGCATGATATTTTCAAAAATATAGATTTGGTTTTGAACAAGGGAGAGCGGACATGTCTGGTTGGTCGAAATGGGTCTGGTAAATCAACGCTTCTAAAACTGATTGCTGGTAAAATTGTCCCCGATGCGGGTCATGTTGCTGTGCAAAAGGGCATTCAAATAAGTCTTATGGAACAGGATCCGGACCTATCTTCTTTTTCTACTTTAGGAGATTTTGCAGCAAGCAAATTAAGTAGTAATGAGATTTATAAAATCGAGGCAATAAGTAATGGGCTAAAGTTAAATCTTAGACAAGAGGTAAAGTTTGCGTCTGGTGGAGAAATTAGACGAGCAGCATTGGCGAAAATAATAGCAGAAACGCCAGATTTGATGCTTTTAGATGAACCCACCAACCACCTAGATATTGAAAGTATTCAATGGCTCGAGGATCTATTGAGAAATTTAAAGTGTGGAATAGTGATAATTAGCCACGATAGAGCATTTCTTCGAGCAGTATCCAAAACCACTTTATGGTTGGATAGGGGAATTCTTCGGCGAAATGAGAAAAATTTTGCTGATTTTGAAGATTGGCGAGATAAAACTTGGGCTGAAGAGGATGCACGTAACCATAAATTAAAGCGACGCATAAAAGAAGAATCTGTATGGGCCGTCGAAGGTATTTCTGCAAGACGCAAAAGAAATCAGGGTAGGTTGAAAGCACTGAAAGAGCTCAAGCTTGAAAATGATTTGCAAATAAAACGTCAAGAAACTGCAAAAATGTCTTTTCAATCTGGTGAAATTTCTGGCCGAAAGGTATTAGAAGCACAGTCTATCAGTAAAAAAATTGATGGAAAGCCAATATGCGGTAAATTTAGTGTCACAATTTCTCGTGGAGAGCGGATTGCTTTAGTTGGAGCAAATGGCGTCGGAAAGACCGCACTATTAAATATTCTATTTAGAGATTTATCTCCCGACGAGGGGAGTATTAAGAGAGGTACAAACTTAAGTATTGCCATCTTTGAGCAGGATAAAGGCAGTCTGAATATGGATGCAAGTCTACAGGAAAACTTAGCAGGTGACCCAGAAATTGCACTTCCTGGTAGAGCTGATCAGATACTAGTGAAAGGTATACCTAGACATGCCGCTGGGTATTTAAAAGAATTTTTGTTTGACCCCAGTGCTTTAAGGGCACCAGTGCGTTCTCTTTCTGGGGGTGAAAAATCTAGGTTAATTCTTGCGAAACTAATGGCTAAAAAGAGCAATTTATTATTGTTGGATGAGCCAACCAATGACTTGGATATAGAGACACTAGATTTATTGCAGGAAATACTTTGTGATTACGACGGTACAATTATTTTGATTAGTCATGATAGAGATTTTGTTGAGCAGGTGGCAACTCGAGTTTTATTTTTTGAAGGAAATGGTAAAATAATCGATTTTACCGGGGGTTACAGAACATACTTAAACAATCGTTCAGTGGATAAAAGCCAAAAAAATACTGATCGAAAATCCGTAAAGTCCAAAACCATGATGGATTTGCATGCAAAAAAGAAGAATGTAAATTTATCATTCATGGATCACCATAGGCTGAGTGAGATTCCGAGAGAGGTTGAAAGGCTTGAGTTAGAAATAAAAAAATTAGAAGATTTCTTGTCGATCGATGACCTTTATGTGTCTGATCAAAAAAAATTTGATAAAGCCTCAACTGCGTTGGCGGAACGTAACCTTAAACTGGATGAAATTATGGAAGAATGGTTGTTACTTGAAGATAAAAAGGGATGACAAATTGCTACTGTCCTTATAATTTAAGCAGGCCGTTTTACCTACTCTAATGTACTTTATCTATACACTTTTTGTAAATAAACCCTAATAATGAGACGGTAATTACAATTCGAAAAATATGATGAGCGCTTACTAAAGCTGGACTTGAGGCAACAGTCAAAGCAATTAATGACATTTCTGTGACGCCGCCAGGTGCAAAGGATATAAAAAGCGTAACCACGGACAAGTCTGATAAGCTTTGGAGCACTAATACAAAAATGAACGCCAAGATAAGCATTGTGACTACCGACAATGTTGATAATCGAATTGCAATGAAAAGAATATTTTTATCTATCCCATAAAATCTTGCGCCCAGGCTGGCTCCGATTACAACCTGTGCGACTAAAATCAGTATATTGGGAAGTTGAATGTTAGCATCTGTGCCCAAAGTAACAAAAACTGTTAAAAGCATCGGGCCAAACAAGTGCCCAGCAGGTATCCTTAAGCGCGATCCTAGACTCAAGCCTACAATTACTAAAAAAAAGATGTAAATTAGGTCAATTAAAGTGATCGCTGCATTTTCTTGTATGGTAATTCCGGCTGCACTTCCAACTGGAGCTCCAAACCAAATTGAAATTATGATTGGAACTAGAATTATTACCAAAATTATACGTAAGAATTGCAGAAGAGTGACGATTTTTATTTCTCCGCCATACTCTTCAGACATGGCTATACTTTCCATTAACCCACCGGGCGCAGAGGAGAAAAATGCTGTGGCTCGATCATATTTTCCAAACTTTGTTAAAATTTTATAGTTCAAAAAATGGGCGCACCAACTAAAAACAATTAAACCTAATAAACTCGGTAGATAATCAGTTATCTGAAGTATGAGATCAGCAGTAACCTGTAATCCAATCATTACGCCAATTATCGCCACAAAGTAATTTCTGAATTTTTGTGGGAAAGTGTAATTTTCAGGAATTATTTTAGTTCCAAAATTAATTGACCATACAGCACACATTAATAATGAACCTATCATCCAAGGCAGTGGCATTAGGGTTTTTGATGTTAACCAGCCGGCTGATCCTCCAAGCGCTAATAAAAATACCGTATATAAAAGGCTTTTCCTCAATGAAATTCCTTTGTTAAAAATTAGTTTTACAGAAAATAGCATTCCTAACGCGGAAGACTGTTATTTTTCTCTATCGTATTTTTGCAGAAACTGAAAGAAGGATAACGTATCAGGGTGGTTACACTCCAGAGCAAGAGTGTAAGCATTCACCATGAAAAAACAGGCCTTGTTTAAATTAGATGTTGTATATGCGGCTTTAGCGTATAACTCTGCTAATTTTACTCCATCATTATTCTGGTGGGCAGTTAAAATTTTTTCCTCTAAATCGATTTTATTTTTTATGCTTGAGTCCATTTTGGACCTCATTAGCAACCCAACAATGAAAACAATGAGTAGGATTATCCATCGCGGGTGAAAATCTACCACCATCAAAATTTACCGCGTAACGTCCTCGTTGCATGCCCTCGACGACTGGAACATCTTCCTCGAAAACTAGCTTCCATTGTTTCATATTTTGGAGCCGCAATTGCTCCGGAGTGTTTTCCTTAGAATAAAATAGGTGAATGTGTTCATATGTTTTCTCAGGACCATCTGGTATTAGGATAATTACAAACGCATGATCCCTATGAACACCCAGTAGAACATTAGGATAAACTGCAATGTATTCAGCGGCAGTTTCCCATTTAGCATTTAAATCAGCAAAATCAGGAAAAACGTTACCGTTCCCATCTTTTAGCTGCTGATAAACTCTTGTTCCCTGGCCCGAAAATTTATTTTTGTGTTCAATGTGATAATGATCTTCTAATTTGGAGTAAATGTTCAAGCCAGGGTGCACCCAAGGTAAATGATAACTTTCACAATAATTTTCTACCGCCAATTTCCAATTTGCTGCAACTTCGATCGTAAATGAACTCTCCTTACCTCCGTGAAAAAGGGGTCTATCGAAGTCTGACCATCTATCTATCAATTCTTTCATGTTGTCTTCAAATTTTGGTGCGTCTCCGGAAAGATTTATCCAAATTACACCCATCCATACGTGGCTTCGAATTTCAGTTAATCCTAATTCAGACCTATCAATAGCATCATGCAGATTTCTACCTGGCCCCCCCACATGAGGTGTGCTGATTAGACTGCCTTCTGTGGAATAACACCAGCTATGATAGGGACATCTGATAGCTCCTTCTATAGATTTCACTCTATCAATAAGTATCATGCCGCGATGTCGACAAGTGTTTTGAAAAACTTTTACTTTGTTTTTTTTAGTGCGAATAATAAATAAAGGAGTGCCCTGAAAAGAAATAGGCACAGCGTCTCCTATATTTGGAATTTGAGCTGAAACTGCCAGCCCACTCCATTTTCCAAAAAGTAGGATATCTTTTTCTTCTTTAAAAACAGATGGGCAAGTGTAATGTTCATTTGGAAGCCCATTTGCTTCATCTACTGGTAAGCACACCTGATTTAGTCTAGCTGTCTTTTCCATTGTCTGGCTCAATTTTTTTATATTGATAAAAAAAGATACTATTTGAGGCTAGCTCAAAACGACACCTGACTAAATTGAAAACGACAATATTTTCAGCTTGTTGTTCAGCCGCGAGACAGAGCTGCTACACCCGTTCTGGCAATTTCTATAAGGCCCAGCGGACGCATCAATTCTGCAAATGCATCAACTTTTTCTGGTGTGCCGGTGATTTGAAAAGTAAAGCTGTCTAGCGTGCTATCTACCACGTTTGCCCTAAAAATGTCCGCTAAACGTAATGCTTCTACTCGTTTTTCACCTTTTCCTCCAACCTTGAGCAGAGCAAGCTCTCGCTCTACATGAGGGCCGTCTACAGTTAAATCGTGTACCTCATGAACAGGTACAATTCGTCCTAATTGGGCTTTTATTTGTTCAATAACCTGAGGAGTGCCTGTTGTTACGATTGTAATTCGACTGAGATGACCCTCGTGGTCAACCTCTGCTACCGTTAGACTATCGATATTGTATCCGCGGCCTGAGAAAAGCCCTATTACGCGAGCAAGAACTCCAGCCTCATTATCAACTAATATTGCTAAGGTATGTGTTTGTATTTCATCACCAAAAGTAGACCTAAGATCATAAGCAGAATGCTTGCTAGATCCTTTTTTTATTTTTAATGCTGACATCTGTAACCTACGAAGTAAATTCTCATACTAATACTGCCCCGCTGCTTCCTATGGCGTCCTCCGTTGTCGCTTCTCCTAACAACATTTTGTTATGAGGCTCCCCAGACGGGATCATTGGGAAGCAGTTCTCATGTTTCTCAACTAAACAATCAAAGAGAACCGGACCATCGTAAGACAGCATTTCCATAATAGCATCATCTAAATCTGCAGGATCTGATACCATGATGCCTTTTGCACCAAATGCATCTGCCAATTTCACAAAGTCGGGAAGGGCATCAGACCAGCTGTGAGAGTAGCGTTCACCGTGCAGCAACTCTTGCCATTGTCTTACCATACCCAATCTTTCGTTATTTAATATAAATTGCTTAACAGGTAACTTATATTGGACTGCCGTACCCATTTCCTGCATATTCATCAGCCAACTAGCCTCGCCAGCGACATTAATAACCAATGCCTTTGGGTGAGCAATTTGCACGCCTATTGATGCAGGAAAGCCATAACCCATTGTTCCAAGTCCGCCTGAAGTCATCCATTGATTGGGTTCCTCAAAACCTAAGAACTGAGCAGCCCACATTTGATGCTGACCAACTTCAGTGCATATAAACCGGTCTGCTCTACTCCGAGTAAGTTGTTCTAGACGCTCAAGCGCAAATTGTGGTTTAATTGTCTTTTTACTATTTTTATAGTCCAGACACTTAACAGATCGCCATTCGCTTATTTGGCTCCACCATTTATCGATAGCGGCAGAGTTCGTCTTACGTCCTCGGGCTTTCCACATATTCAAAACGTCATCTAATACGTGTGCAATATCGCCTATGATAGGAATGTCAACGTGAATTACTTTATTAATAGATGATGGATCAATATCAATGTGCGCTTTTTTAGAGCTTGGGCTAAAAGCATCTATTCTACCGGTAATCCGATCATCAAATCGAGCACCGATATTTATCATAAGATCGCAATCGTGCATCGCCATGTTGGCCTCGTAAAGCCCATGCATTCCTAACATTCCAAGCCAGTTGCTGCCGGACGCGGGATAGCACCCCAAGCCCATTAGAGTGGAAGTTATTGGGAAATTAGTACCTTTAACCAATTCTCTCAGAAGTTGGCTCGCACCTGTGCCAGAATTAATCACTCCGCCACCTGTGTAAAAAATTGGTTTTTCCGATTGTTCAATTGCTTCAACGAGTTTTGTAATTTGTTCAATATCGCCTTTTAATTTAGGCCTGTATTGGGAGGTTGGTGCTTTTTTATTTGAAATGTAAAAACCAGAAGCAAATTGAACATCTTTTGGAATATCAACTAAAACAGGCCCTGGGCGACCAGATTTTGCAACATGAAAAGCTTCATGTAAAATCGGTGCCAACTGATCTGTGTCTTTAACCAGCCAATTGTGTTTAGTACATGGTCTTGTGATCCCAACCGTATCTGCTTCCTGAAAAGCGTCTGAGCCGATCATAAAGGTAGGTACCTGTCCAGTAAGAACAACTAAAGGAATAGAATCCATTAAAGCGTCGGTCAATCCTGTAACAGCGTTAGTCGCGCCTGGTCCAGATGTTACTAAAACCACTCCAGGTTTTCCAGTTGACCTAGCGTATCCTTCAGCCGCATGAACTGCTCCTTGTTCATGTCTAACTAGGATATGCCTTATCTCATTTTGTTGGAAAATTTCATCGTAGATTGGCAGTACTGCTCCACCCGGGTATCCAAACACAGTATCTACCCCTTGATCCTTTAAGGCTTTTACTACCATTTTGGCTCCAGTCATTTGGCTAGTCATATAGAAACTCCTGCTCACTCTTTAACTAATTAGTAAATCGATAAAATTTGCTCTAATTCACTCGCAAAGGCCAACATATGAACAACAAAAAGATTGGTCAACTAGAAATGGCTCTATTTAGCGATAATTTAACGATATTTTTTAATTTTATTACGAATATTATTGAAATAAAGTAATAATTGGAAAGAATATTTCTTTTTTTGGCAACACACAAAAAAATGAGCCTCACTAGGGCTCATTTTTTTATTATAATTGGTAAAACAAACTAAGAATTAGTTTCGTCGGCCTCTTTAGTGTTTGCTTCCTGATCTTCCGCTACTTCTTCATCAAGAGCTGCGCTTCCAATATCGTCAAATAATTCTGCTATTTCAAACTCAGCTTCTGCCTCTGCCTCAGCAGCAACATCTTGAATGGATTTACCGGATGCTTGTAGCTCAGCCTCTTCGTTCGACCTGGCTACATTAAGAACTATCGTTGCCGTCACTTCTGGGTGTAAAACAACAGACATTTCATGCAGCCCAAGCTCCTTGATAGGCTTAACCAGAGAAATTTGCTTACGGTCAATAGAAAACCCTGCAGAAGTAGCGACTTCCGCTGCATCTCTTGGAGAAACCGACCCATAAAGAGCTCCCGAGTCTGATGCAGATCTAATGACTATAAAAGTCTGCCCATCCAGCTTTCCTAAAAGTGCATCTGCTTCTTTCTTAGTTTCTAAATTTTGGGCCTCGAGCTGAGATTTCTGCCTTTCAAAAGCAGCAATATTAGTTTCTGATGCTGTTTGCGCCTTTCCTTGAGGCAGTAGAAAATTTCTTGCATAGCCTGGTTTAACGTCAACCACGTCGCCCATCTGGCCTAGTTTTGATACTCTTTCCAAAAGAATAACTTGCATTGTGTCTACCTCTCTTCCTACTTAACGGCGTAAGGTAATAGCGCTAAGAAGCGTGCACGTTTTATAGCACGGGCCAATTCTCGTTGCTTTTTTGCAGAAACCGCTGTGATTCTTGATGGCACAACTTTTCCACGTTCTGATATGTATCTTTGAAGCAATTTTGTGTCTTTATAATCAATTTTTGGGGCATTCTCACTTGAGAATGGACACACTTTCTTTCTGCGAAAAAACGGTTTGTTTGTCATTTTGAAAACTCCTTACAGGCCTAATCGTGCTGTTCGCGCCTGTCGCCGCGATCATCTCGTTTATGCATTTGAACTGATGGACCTTCGTCGTGTTTATCAACTTTAATAGTTAAAACTCGCATCACATCTTCGTTGAGACGCATTAATCGTTCCATTTCTTGAACAGCCTCTGACGGTGAATCTGTT
>NTKT01000014.1 GCA_002457055.1 Rhodobacteraceae bacterium MED-G08 | reverse complement strand
GATTGACGTGCTAGTGGATCATCAGAAATAGCTAACTCAACTGTTTCAAGGCGTCGAACCTCATCTCGTAATCGTGCGGCCTCTTCAAATTCTAAGTTTTCAGCAGCTTTAAGCATATCAGTGCGAAGGCCATCCAAGACCGCTTGTAGATTAGAACCACCCTGTAATTTTGTTTCAACGTTCGCGGTTACCCTAGATTGGTCAGTGTCTCCTTTATAAAGACCTGCCAGTATATCCTCGACATTTTTTTTGACTGTTTCGGGCGTAATTCCATTTTCGAGATTGTATGCTTGCTGTTTCTCACGTCGCCTATTTGTTTCTGCTAGGGCACGCTCCATCGAGCCGGTTATCCGATCGGCATACATTATAACTCTTCCATCAACATTTCTTGCTGCGCGGCCAATTGTTTGGACCAAGGATGTTTCAGATCTTAAAAATCCCTCCTTATCTGCATCCAGGATAGCTACCAATCCACATTCAGGAATATCCAAACCTTCTCTAAGAAGATTTATTCCTACCAGTACATCAAAAGTACCTAGCCGTAAGTCACGGAGTATTTCAATTCTTTCGATCGTATCGATGTCTGAATGCATATATCTCACCCTGATACCTTGCTCATGCATGTATTCTGTCAGGTCTTCCGCCATCCGTTTTGTCAAAGTGGTTACAAGGGTTCTATAGCCGGATTGAGAAACCTTTCTGACCTCATCAAGTAAATCGTCTACCTGCATCTCTACTGGTCTAATTTCTACCTCTGGATCTAACAACCCGGTAGGTCTGATAACTTGCTCAGTAAATATTCCAGCGGTTTGCTCAAGCTCCCATTTCCCAGGTGTAGCCGAAACGTAAATTGATTGCGGCCTCATAGCATCCCATTCCTCAAACTTAAGTGGCCGATTATCCATACAAGATGGTAACCGAAACCCATGCTCCGCTAATGTAAATTTTCGTCTGTAATCGCCGCGATACATTCCACCGATTTGAGGTATACTTACATGGCTCTCATCAGCAAAAACAATTGCATGATCCGGAATAAATTCGAAAAGTGTTGGTGGAGGTTCTCCTGGGTTTCTACCCGTTAAATAGCGTGAATAATTCTCTATCCCATTACAAACGCCTGTTGCCTCAAGCATTTCTATATCGAAATTTGTTCTCTGTTCTAGCCTTTGAGCTTCCAATAATTTTCCGTCAGCAATAAGTTGGTCCAACCGAACTTTTAATTCTTTTTTAATGTTTACTATCGCTTGCTTCATTGTAGGCTTGGGCGTTACATAATGAGAATTTGCATAAATTCGAATTTTATCAAAGATGTTGGTTTTTTGTCCGGTAAGAGGGTCGAATTCAATTATGCTTTCCAAATCATCACCAAAGAAAGATAGTCTCCAGGCTCTATCCTCTAGATGAGCAGGGAATATTTCAAGTATATCACCCCGAACCCTAAAAGTACCTCTTTGGAATGCCTGATCATTTCGTCGATATTGTTGAGCGACTAGATTAGCAATAACTTCCCTTTGGTTATAAATCTCGCCAGCGATTAACTCCTGTGTCATTGCACCGTAGGTTTCGACCGATCCAATACCATAAATACAACTTACAGATGCAACTATAATTACATCGTCTCTCTCAAGTAACGCTCTGGTTGCAGAGTGTCTCATACGGTCAATTTGTTCGTTGATCTGGCTTTCTTTCTCAATATAAGTATCAGATCTTGGAACATAGGCTTCGGGTTGATAATAGTCGTAATAGCTAACAAAATATTCGACGGCATTATCTGGAAAAAACCCTTTAAACTCGCCATAAAGCTGAGCAGCTAAAGTTTTGTTTGGTGCTAGAATTATTGCTGGCTTTTGCGTTTCCTCTATCACTTTAGCCATGGTAAAAGTTTTTCCCGTACCTGTTGCTCCCAATAGAACCTGGTTTCTTTCGCCTCCTTCAATTGCAGCTGATAACTCTGATATAGCGGTCGGTTGGTCTCCTGCAGGGTCAAATTCTGTAGCCATTACAAAGCTTTTACCACCCTCCAATTTAGGCCGAGGTCCCAAATGATCCTTTGTAATAACGTTGATATCAGTCATCCTCTAGTTGTCTCTCTTTCAAAGGATATGTTCATAAAACTTTTGTTACTATTTTTTGATTAGATTTGTAACTTGCTCATGAAAATTAAATAGAGCATAAAGTAATCATTAAAAGAGGGTTTCAAAATGACTGTCAAAATCTTCAGGCCAGCGAAAACAGCAATGTCCTCGGGTTCGGCAAATACAAAATCTTGGGTTTTAGAATTTTCGCCATCGGCAGCTCGCGAGGTTGACCCATTGATGGGCTGGACTTCATCTGTTGATACGCAGTCACAAATTAAATTGAGTTTTCCCTCCAAGGAGGCTGCTCTTGAGTATGCCAAGTCCAATGGATTGCAATTTATTGTGTTGGACCCGCAAAAGCGTCGTCCAAATATTAGAAAGAGAGGGTACGGCGAAAATTTTGCAACGGATAGAAAAACTGTTTGGACCCACTAGAACCTTCTTCAAAGTTCTTTTAATACTACCTTCTACCGAATAACCGCTCTATATCACTCATCTTGATTGAAATATGGGTAGGTCTTCCGTGGTTACATTGTCCAGAATTGGGCGTGTTTTCCATTTCCCTTAGCAGGGAATTCATTTCTTCAGTTCTTAACATGCGCCCTGAACGAATTGACCCATGGCAAGCTATCCTTGACAAAACTGCGTTTATTTTTTTCTCTAAGGTGTCTGAATTTTCAAGATCTGTAAGTTCATCCAGAATATCAAAAATCAATTTTTTTATATTTTCTGAATTCAAAATTGCTGGAATTTCTTGGACCGCAATAGAGTTTATACCGAACTGATTTATTTTAAGCCCATACATACTTAGGTTATCCTTGTATTCTATCAATACAAGAATTTCTGGTTCTGATAATTCTAGAATTTCTGGAACTAAAAGTGCTTGAACTTCGATTTTATTGTCTTTGACTTGTTCTTTCAATTTTTCGTATACTAATCGCTCATGTGCAGCATGTTGGTCGATTATCACGATTCCATCATCGTTTTGTGAAATAATATAGTTCTCACCGAATTGAGCAATTGGCGCGCCTAAGGGAAAACTTTCAAATTCTTCTATAAATTTCGCATGTTCATCCTTGGTTTGGAAATCACGAGCGGATGGCTTCCATGTTTCTTGAAAAGCAGGCTCAACATCTCTTGTGAAAAAGCGTTTATTGCCGCTGTCATCCATATTTTGTGAATTTTTAGTAACCTGTTCATCAGTAGCATTAGGTATTTGGCGAGTTTGCTCGCGCATCGCCCCAAGGGCTGCCGTCGATAGAGTGCTTGATGACCGATGGCCCTCTATTGCGATCACCTGCCTAATTCCTGTTACTATTAAACTGCGTATTCCTTGAGGGTCTCGGAAACGCACTTCTGATTTTCCGGGATGGACATTGACGTCCACAAAGTCGGGTCTGCAATTTATGTAAATTGCCGCTGCTGGAAACCTATCACGCGGCATGAAGTCTGAATACGCCGCACGCAGTGCCCCAATAAGTTGTTTATCTCGTACCTGACGGTTGTTTACGAAAAAATACTGCATAGCATTTGATGCCCGCGCATAAGTCGGCAAGCATACATACCCAGTCAAGTTTACATCTTCTCGAGTTACATCGATAGAAATAGAGTTTTTTGAGAAATCTTGACCTAAAACTCTTGAAAGACGGTTTTTTATAGATGCTAGAGAAACATCTTTCTCTTTCTGAACCTGAATTATCTTCCTACTTTTACCACCAGTTTTGTCTATTAAGGTGAAGGCGACATTTGGGGTAGAGATGGATAAACCCTTAACAATGTCGGTAATAGCTTTTAGTTCAGATTTAGTTGAGCGAAGAAACTTTAACCTAGCTGGAGTGGCATAAAACAAATCCCTTAACTCAATTGTTGTTCCTAGAGTCCTTGCAGCTGGCTTGATATCCGAAATCTTTCCACCGTTTACATTGATTTCATGTGCCCCATTACCGTCATTGTGTGAGATTATTCTTAGTCGGCCTACTGCCCCTAATGAAGGCAAAGCTTCTCCCCTAAAACCAAAACTATTAATGTTCAACAAATTATTATTTGGTAACTTTGAAGTCGCATGTCTTCTAAGTGCTATTGGTAGATCGATGTCAGACATGCCGAGCCCATCATCAATTACTCTAATCAGTGTCTTGCCGCCATCTGCGACTTCGATTGTAATATCACTACATCCAGCATCAATTGAGTTCTCGATTAATTCTTTTACTGCTGATGCAGGGCGTTCTACCACTTCGCCAGCCGCAATTTTATTTATAACAGTTTCATCTAACTGTTTGATCACATTCTTTTGGCTTATTTTGTGGTCATATTTGTTCATACCACAATCACTAGCATGTAAATGTCCGATTCTACCAAAGAAAAATATAAGATTTTAGCAATAAGATACGAACTGCAAAGCTCGTTTACCTGCCATACGCCCTGTAGCTAAGCATGTGGTAATAAGGTACCCTCCAGTTGGAGCATCCCAGTCCAGCATTTCTCCGGCACAAAATACTCCTGGTCTGCCTCGCAACATAAAATTTTCATCGATTGAGCCCATTTTCACTCCACCGGAAGTGGAGATTGCGGTTTGGATTGGGCCAGTTCCATTTAAAGGGATTTTGAGAGATTTTATACTTTTAGTAAGCAAAGCTGGTTCTTTGAAAACATCCATGGCAAACTCTCTTAATATAGCTTGCTTTATCGGCTCAAGTTTTAGACGTTTCCGGAGAACATTTGAGCTGCTAGATTTTCCCCATGGCATAGTTAACAGTTTAAGGATTTTATCATTGTCCCAGTCGGGTAGTAGATCAAGTATAAGGTCTTCTCCTTTTTTTAATTGTGCGGATAGTGAGTAAATTCCTCCCCCCTCTATTCCTTTTTGTGAAATGATTATTTCTCCGCGTGACGATTGGCTCCCAGCACTTAATTTGATTGATTTCAGAGGTTGTCCAAAATATTTGGACATTTTTATGGACCATTTTACCATGAAGCTACAGTTTGAGGCTTGAAAGCTTTCTAACTCAGCTGGGTCAAAAAGTGATTTCCAATCACCATTGGACCCCAGTTTAGGCCAGCTTGCTCCACCTAATGCTAAAACAATTCCGTCGGCAGACTTATTTAATAATCCTTGCGGTGTTTCGAAAGTAGCGACCTTATTTGATATAGATTTTAGCTTCCAGCGATTTTGACGTGTAACACCCAGTTCATCGAGTCTAGATATCCAGTTGCGCAACAGGGGAGATGCTTTCATTTCAGTAGGAAAAACGCGGCCAGTTGATCCGACAAAAGTTTTTATACCTAGCGACTTCGCCCATTCAATTACTTCATTTGGTCCAAATTCTTCTAATGCCTTCTCAATCGTATTATTATTATGGATAATACGTGTTTGAAAAGTTACGTCATCTTCGTGCATGGTTAAATTGAGTCCGGACTTTCCAGCCATAAGGAATTTTCTACCAAAAGTTGGCATTGAGTCCGCAAGAGTAACTTCCACACCGCTACGGCTGGCAAAATCTGCAGCCATTAGTCCTGCTGGACCTCCCCCTACTATAAGTATTTTTTTATTAATCATTCTTAATGTTTACATTTAACAGTGGAAGGTGTCGTTACTTTCTCGCAATGAGTGAATATTAATAAATAGCCTTCTGATTAGAAATAAAAATAAAAAATACTAGCTTTTTGTTATGATTATATGTGGATTATGTAACCGGCCTATCCCTCTTGATGCCCCCCAAAGTGTGCATCACTTAATTCCCAAGTCGAAGGGAGGCAAAAATGGTCCTACCGTTATCCTTCACCACATATGCCACAAGGAAATTCACATAACTCTGTCTGAGGCTGAACTTGCGCGAAATTATAACAATATAGAGGTCTTGAAAACGCACCCCAGGCTAGCAAAATTCATCTCATGGGTAAAAAAAAGGCCACCAGAATTTTTGTCAAGATCGCGGGTGCGAAAAAAAAAGTAACTATGGTATCATTTCTTTAATCGCTGATAGTTGGCCCCTTTTTGAATTTGATATGCCTAAACACAATTCATCAATTCGGGATAATATATTAGTCCCAGCGACTATCTCATCAACTAGCCCAAACTCATAGGCTGTTTTGCAAGTAAGTTTTTGGCCTGCTAAAAGTATAAATTTAGCTCTAGAAGAGCCACAGATTTTGCTCAAACGCAACGCATCACTAGGTTGGGGTAAGTAGCCCAATTTCATAACTGGATAGAAGAAATAGGCTTCTGGGACACTGATCCGAATATCACAGGCCAATACCATTCCCATAGCTCCACCTGCAACCGTTCCGTTTATTGCCGCAATGGTCACACATGACAGCCGGTGTATCGTATCAGATAAAAGCTCCCATTTAGTTGAGGTTGCTAAATCTTTTTTTTTCACTTCATCTAGGTCTGCTCCAGCACTAAAAACTTTACCCGACCCTGTAATAATTAAGGCCTTATTTTCATTTGAAACACCTGCTATTTCGATCATCTCATCAAGCATATTAGCTGTTAATGCGTTGGCTTTCGACGTACGATCAATAGTAATGTACCGTATATCGTCCTTTAAGTGTGAGGTTATCATACCATACCTATTTGTTGTCTTAAAGCTTCGTCTCGCAGACTAACCTCTTTTCCCAAATATTCATTTCCAGGATAAGAGGCTAACCAAACCAACGCTTTTGCGGGCCACTTGGGATCAATATGCGCTGACCACTCTAACTGGCTAACCTGATTAATTTTGCTTTTTTTTATCTCTCGCTGCATGTTTGTAGCAACTGTTCCTGGCGATAAGCCAATCGAGCGAATACCACATTGGCGATACTCTAAGTCTACGCAGCGAATTAGCATATTCACAGCCGCTTTAGATGTGCAGTAGTGGCTCCACGCCTCTAATGGATTATGAGCGGCGCCAGAACTCAAAGTAAGGAAGGTTCCACCACCGCTTTTTAACATGGAAGGAATTGCTAATTTGAAACCGTAAAAAACGCCTTTTAAGTTCACATCTATGATATTGTTCCAATCTTCGATCTTGATATCCGCAAGTCTCTGGATTGGTTTTATTCTTCCTGCGTTATTAACAACTATATCAATTTTTCCAAACTCATTTAATGTCTGCGAAATCATGTTTTCTACTTGCTCGGGTTTAGCAATATTCAGAACATGTACTCTTGCAGCAGATCCAATCTCGCGCGCAACATGCGCCAGTTTGTGTTCATCTTGCGCTGCTAATATGACAATTGCTCCCTTCTGGGCAAACTCTTTTGCGCTAGCCGCGCCAATACCGCGGCTTGCGCCAGTCATTATTACAATTTTCCCACTTAAGTTCATTTTTTGGCCAATTTGTTTTCTAATTACACGTATCTGGGTTGACGATAGACTAAGCAAACCCCAGATTAAAGCATATGTTTTTAAAAGAAATATGATGATATCTAAGAAATTCTTCACTGGTATAGTTTTCGTAATCTGTACGTTTGCCTACTCTCCAACTTATGCACAAATGACTGCAACAATTGTTTGGGATGAGATAAAGCAAATCGCATCAGAAAACGGATTTAAAATTTCTGCTATAATAAACCAAAGTGCAGAAGGCATTAATATTGAAGAATTTTCTTTAATTAACAAAGCTTCAGAAAATAACGAGTTTGAAAGGTTAGAAATTGAGTTAGTAGATATTGCGCTTTTCGAAAGAAGTGACGGGTCGGTGGAAATTCGGCCTGATTATGATCAAGAAATAACGATAAAAGTATATGAAGGGAATGGGGTTTCATCTTTTGTTATCAAGCCTCTCAGCGACAATACAAATATGATCATAAGTGGAAAAGTTGGAGCACCCGATTTCCAGATAAATTCTTCTCTCTTGGGTGTTGAATTAAACGAATACGAGTTGTCATCAGGATATCAAGGCAATGAACTATTTGAAGCGCGGATAACTTTAGACGGTTTAAAATCAACTCAAGCGTTTGCGGGAACAAAGCAAAATAATCCAAAAAGTTCATTTAAAGCAGATTTTGTAAAATTATTCTTAAACTTTGATGTACCAGATGAGCAAATGACAGGACTGATAAATTATCAACTAGAAGATATACTAGTTGTTTCGAGACAAGATAATTCAGTATCATCCAACTCCGCAAATTTACAACTTCTATTAGAAAATGGTTACAATGCTTTAGGCTCTTATAGTGTTGGAAAGGGCTCTGTTGAGTTCGATCTTTCAAGCCCAGACGGGAATTTTAAGGGTAGATTGGCATCAGAGAAGTCTAATGTTAGTAGTAGCCTTACAGAGGATGGACTTATTTTTGATGCATATTTCTCAAACGGGCTTCTTAAGTTGAGTGCATCTGTATTGCCAATTCCAATTGATATATCTGTAAAAAATGCCAATTATGGAATTACTTTGCCGCTTTTAAATAAAAATAAGCCACAGAATTTTGGTGTAAGACTTGGTATTTCGGATTTGCTTATTGCACAAGATTTATGGGGGCTGTTCGATCCGAGTAATAAACTTTCAAATGGTCCAATAAATGCTAAGATTTTTTTATCTGGTAAAGCTGACTTGTTTGAAAATCTAACAGAGTTGAGTACTGACTTTTATGAAGAGAATTACTCAAGTCAAATTCCTCTTGAAATTGAGGAAATCCATCTTGAAAAATTAGATCTTTCTGTTATGGGCACGTCTTTACGAGGAAAGGGAAAGCTAACTTTAGATAATGAGGATCTCATTACCTACGATGGATATCCTAAGCCAGTTGGATCAGCTGAGTTTGTTTTGTCCGGTGTCAATGCTTTAGTTGATAAATTTATAAACAGTGGGTTTATTGACCCTGATACAGGAATGGGTGCTCGAATGATGCTAAGTATGTTTGCCATACCAACGGGTGACGATGAGTTAACCTCGAAAATAGAGTTTAATAGTCTTGGTCAAGTATTAGCCAATGGACAAAGGCTGAGGTAACTCTAGCTTTATAATTAAAGCACTCCAACCCTACATGGCGGTATGATTAAAATGACTAATGATACTCTTGATTTTGTTACTCAGAAACTGCTTGACCAAGCTAAATTGATGGGGGCAGATGAGGCAGATGTTATAGCCACTAAAGGTCAATCTCTAAATGTTGATGTTCGACAAGGGGCTTTGGAAAATGCTGATAGAGCCGAAGGTACAGAGGTGGGTCTACGTGTGTTGGTCTCGAAAAGGCAAGCAATCGTCTCATCTTCAGATATATCTGAGGATACGCTTCATCTTATGGTAGAGCGTGCAATTGCCATGGCAAAGGATGCTCCAGAAGACAAATATGCAGGTTTGGCAAATGTTGATCAATTAACTAAAGAGACAGATTTGTTTGGCTTGGAGATTTGTGACCCCGCGCCTGAACCATCTCCATCTAAATTACAGGAAGAGGCTGAAAGAGCGGAAGCCTCTGCTTTGCAAGTGAGTGGAATTTCTAAGGTGTCAGATGCTTCAGCATCCTATGGAAAATATTCTGTTTTTATGGCTGCCAGTAATGGTTTTACTGCTAACTATGAAAGATCAAGCCACTCGGTTTCCTGCGTTGCGATTGCCGGTGAAGGCTCAGATATGGAGCGTGATTATGATGCGGACATCCGAGTTTATCAATCTGATTTAAGGTCACCTGAGGAAATTGGTAGAACTGCTGGATTGCGAGCAGCAGAGCGTTTGCAACCCAGACGGCCGACTACTGGTAACTATCCCGTACTATATGATGAACGTATCTCATCAGGTCTGGTTAGTCATTTTCTTAGTGCTATAAACGGTGCAGCAATCGCCCGAGGATCAAGTTGGCTAAAAGACTCATTGGGCAAACAAGTGTTGCCTAAAACATGTAGATTGGTTGAAGATCCGCATCGATTAAGGTGTGGAGCCTCTAGATTATATGACTCCGAGGGTTTGGCAACAAAGAAGCGTGAGATTGTGAGTAATGGTATTTTGAACGAGTGGACATTGGATCTGGCCAGTTCACGCAAATTAGACATGAAGCCAACTGCAAACGCCGCAAGGGGCGTTAGTTCGAATCCGTCACCAACAAATTGGAATATTGAGCTCAGTTCTAGAGAAGATCTCCACGATAATTTATTGAAGGAGATGGGGACTGGTCTGCTTGTTACGTCCTTAATTGGCTCAACAATAAACGCTAATACTGGTGATTACTCCCGGGGCGCATCTGGGTTTTGGGTGGAGGATGGTCAAATTTGTTATCCAGTTAGTGAAATCACAATTGCAGGAAATTTAAGAGACATGCTCAAAGGAATTATATTGGGAAATGATGCTAAAAAGCATCTTTCATATGTTGTTCCTTCGATATTAGTTGAGAGTATGACCCTTGCAGGATCCTGATCTTAATCTCCTTATAACTGCAGCAAAAAAAGCTGGTAAACTTGCGAAAAATTATGAATTTAGAAAGCTTAAAGTCTGGGAAAAAGAGGGTGGTGCCGGACCAGTTACACAGGCAGATATTGAAATAGATAGAATGCTTTTTAAATATTTAACTTCGGCCAGGCCAGATTATGGTTGGTTATGTGAAGAAAGTACCAGCGATATTCCTCATTATGAGAAAAATTGTGCTTTTGTAATTGATCCCATTGATGGAACTAGGGATTATATTAAAGGTGGTAACAACTGGTCACATTCTTTTTCCGTCGTAAAAAAAGGTAAAGTGAGTGCTGCAGTTGTATATGTACCAAAACAAGACCTTTTATTCTCTGCTTATCTTGGTGGAGGGTCATGGTTAAACGGTGAGAGACTTCATATAAAAGCGCCAAGTAAATCTGGTGTGATCGACTTAATTGCTGCTAAAGTCGTCGAAGATGATAAAATCTGGAAGGCAAATTTAAAGCCAAAATTTAATCGAGAACATAAACCGTCGATTGCATTCAGAATGGCCAGCGTGTCCCAGGGAAGATACCACGCAATGATGACATTGAGAGATTCTTGGGAATGGGATGTATGTGCTGGCTCACTGTTAATTAATGAGTCGGGTGGCGTTGTAGTAGACCGCTGCTTATCAACGCCTGTTTTTAACACTAAAAGACAAAAAACCAGCGGCATAATAGCTGGGAACAGACTAGTGGTTGAACAGGTAGGCTCTGCCTTAAATCTTTAGAAACGGCTGCACTAATTTGTGTACAAGTGTTTGAAACTTCAATGGAGCATCTGTAACAGCCAGACAAATACAGTCTTCACCGTCCACAGCGATTGGTTGGTGATCAAGATCTTCATCTGCCATTTCTACATCACCGGGACCAAACCGAGAGACTTCGTCTTCAAAAGCTCCTTTAAGCACAAGTGTAAGCTCATTCCCATTATGACTGTGGTGGGGTACTGCAGTACCTGCAGGAATGTAAAGCAATCTAGCTGTCGAATTTCCAGATGTTTTCAGTAGAGACTGCTTTACGCCTAACCCTATTGGCCGCCATTTTATATCTTTCAAAGATCCACCGATATAGTCGCTCAGAGCTGACGGTATATCAGATTCACTACGCACGGTTACCTGTGCCGCTTGCGCTGGCTCCCTTTCAATCAATGCCATGACGTTTTCAAAGCTATCATCACTCATCTCTTCTGGTTCAGATACATCCAACAATGCTCCACCGACGGCTTCATAACTTTCTAATGCAGCTCTGCAATCGTCACACATTGAAATATGAGTAGCAACTGCAAGTGAGAAAGCTTCACACAGTGTCCCATTTGAATATCTCATCAATAAGTTTTCGCTTAAATGGTGTTCAATTTTTCTATCGTTTTTCATATTTATCCCATTGCATGACGCAATCTCTCTAAGGCTAATCTAATTCTGGATTTAATTGTGCCAAGTGGCAATCCTGTTTCTAATGCTATTTCGCTGTGCGATAATTCTTTGAAAAAAGCTTTTTCAACCAATTGGCGCTGTTTGTCAGGCAAATTTTGAATGGCATCTGCTAAAATTTCAGATTGTTGTTTAAGTTCTAAAGCATCTTCTTGCGCCGGCTCGATTTCATCGGGCCAATTTAATTCATCAGGTTCAGGCCTGCGAATTTTTCTGATAGCGTCAATCCTTTTATTCCTAGCAATTGTAAATATCCATGTCGATGCACTTGCCCGGGCTGGATCAAAGAGTTGTGCTTTATTCCAAACGGTTGCCATTGCTTCCTGGCTACATTCTTCAGCCATTGTTGGATCTGCTCCCGCTTTCATCAAGAATGACTTTATTCTTGGAGCGAAGTGGTTAAACAGTTGTCTAAAAGCAACCCTGTCTTTGTCGTTGCTAACCATTAACAGAAGTTCTTCCCAATCATGACCTTTGTTGTCGCTCAATATCCGTGGTCCCATCCCAGTAGAGTGCACTGAAATTCTACCACCCCTGTCGCCAGATGGCGAGTAAGGATTTTCGATATCGTCAATTAATTTCAACATAACAGTTATTCGTTAAAAATTGTGATTTGGATCAAAAACTTTTATTTCATCCAAATTGTGTCCGGAGCCGTACTTATAAATAAACTACCGGAGACGAATATGAATTTTATTACAACGCCTAGCCCACTAAGAATAGCAGTAATAGGGGGTGGCATCTCTGGTATGGGGGCGGCTTATCAGCTGTCCCATTTCGGTAAAGTAACATTATACGAAAGTGAAGTCAGACTAGGTGGTCACGCTAGAACTGTCTTTGCTGGAAAGCGTGGCAACCAACCTGTAGACACAGGTTTTATAGTGTTCAATAAAATAAATTATCCTCATCTAATGGCTCTTTTTGATGAATTAAATGTTCCAATTTGTCAAAGTAACATGAGTTTTGGCGCATCTGTTCGAGGTGGTGAAATTGAATACGGATTACGCAATTTCCAATCCCTATTTGCTCAGCCAAGAAATCTCAAAAACTTTAATTATTTAAAAATGTTAATGGACATACTGAAGTTCAATAAAAAAGCAGTGGCTTTAGCAACTGACAGGTCAATGACAATACGAGAACTTTTGCACAAGTTGGGTACAGGTAAGTGGTTTAGGGACTACTATCTCCTTCCTTTTTCAGGCGCCATATGGTCGACACCCAAAGACAAAATACTTGATTTTCCGGCTCACTCGATGATTAACTTCTTCGAAAATCATGCGCTTTTAAATCGCACTGGGCAACACCAGTGGTTCACTGTAAAGGGTGGATCGATCCAATATGTGGAGCGACTTAATCGAGAGCTGGTTGAGAGGAACGTTGCATTGCGTTTGGGTGATCCAATTAAAGAAGTTAAACGAGGCCCGTTAGGGGTTCAGATTTCCAGTCAGAAAAGTGACTTCGAATATTTTGATCATGTCGTTTTTGCGACCCACAGCGATGATACATTAAAAATACTCGTAGATGCAGACCAGCGTGAGTCTAAAGCACTGGATGCTATAAAGTACCAGTCCAACCAGGCAGTCTTACATCATGATGAAAACGTGATGCCAAAAAGTAAAAATTGTTGGGCAAGTTGGGTATACACAGAGGATAAGAAAAGATCATTGGGCCCAATAGGGTTAACATACTGGATGAATTCTCTTCAACCAATTCCTGAGGTCGATCCAATGTTTGTGACCTTGAATTCAAAAAATAAAATTGATCCTTATAAAATTTATGATGAGGTTACCTTTAGGCATCCCGTTTATGATTTACCTGCACTGGAAGCTCAGAAAGATCTTGCGGAAACTAATGGTCAGCGGAATACTTGGTTCTGTGGAGCATGGATGAAGAATGGTTTCCACGAAGATGGGTTAGCTTCGGCAATAGACGTTGTAGATAAGTTTTCAGATAGAATATCCGTGAAGATTGCAGCACAATGACCAACGTAGATTACGTAGATGGCTTCACATGGCATGGAAGATTGGGTGACTTAAAAAACGCTTTCAAATATAAAGTCGGATTTGTGCTGCTTGATCTTGACGAAAATGCGCGAGGCCCAGCTTTGTTTTCCAGGACTACTGGAAATTTTTTTGGTATTATAGATAGTGATTATGGTGGTCCGCCAGGTGCTGGCAGAAGTAGTGATTGGGTTCGTGAGGTCCTCGCGAGCTATGATCTTAAAGGCGTTGAAAAAATATTTTTACTGGCTCAACCTAGAATCCTAGGCCACGTATTCAATCCTGTAAGTTTTTGGCTTTGCTATAAAAAAAGCAACAGTCTTTTAGCCGTGATTTCAGAGGTTACGAATACGTTTGGTGATAGGCATTGGTATATTTCTTACAATAAGGATCATTCAGCAATTCTTCCCAAAGATCGTTTAAACGCTCAGAAGATTTTTCATGTTTCGCCTTTTCAGCCGATTGAAGGTCAATACGAATTTCGCTTTGACATTAGGCAGGATAAAATTGGCATTTGGATAGATCTGAATCATCGCAGTGGTGGAATAAAAACTAATCTTATTGGAACTAGGCGGAAATTAACCAACCTGGGAATAATAAAGTCGGTAATTTTTCGCCCTCTAGGGTCTAGAAGAGTACTAGGTTTAATACATTGGCAAGCACTAAAGCTCTGGTGGAAGGGCGCACGCTATCGAACTCGGCCAGAACCGCCTAAAATTGATGTTACTCAATGAGGCAGGCTACACACCGCTTTTCAAGCCTTGCTTTCGTGATTGGCATGGCTGGCCTACCTGTATACATACATGCGCCTAAATATTTTGTCGATGTATATGGAATAAGCTTATTTACCATGGGCTTTATAATGTTCATATTAAGGCTTATTGATGTTTTTCAAGACCCTTTACTGGGTATTATCGCTTCCAAAACTACACGTTTTGGGGCTCTACCAATTGCATTAGCTGTAGCAGCAATGTCCGTTGGGATGATAATGTTGTTTGCAATAAAAAGCCCAATATCGCCATCATTATGGTTTTTTATATCACTTTTTATGGTTTTTACTGGTTTTAGTTTTGCGTATATTCGTTCTTACGCCCAGGGTTTAATAAATCTGGGGGCAAACGACCAGATACGTTTGGCAAGATGGCGTGAAGTTGGAACCACGCTAGGAATTTGTGTAGCTGCGATTTTGCCTACCTTTTTTCTTCTTTTCGTAGACGATGGATATGCATACTTTGCGATATTTTTTTGTGTGATGGCTGTGGCAGCCCTCGTATACGTTTGGCCTCAATTTCCTGCTGTTGATAAATTCGAAAGGAAAACTAATTCTTTCCTAAGCTTGCTTAGTGCAACCAAAGATTTACAACTAAGAAAGTTATTGGTACTTGCTCTGGTGAACTCAAGTCCTGTCGCTCTTAGTTCCACTCTTTTTCTTTTCTTTGTTGAGAGCCGTTTAAACGCTCCGGATTGGGCAGGAATATTTCTAATATTATTCTTTTTGGCGGCAGCAATAGCTACACCGTTGTGGACAAAATTAGCTGATGTTCATGGTGTTTTTAACATTTTGAGAGTTTCAATGGTTTTATCCATTCTTTCATTTTTTGGGGCCTCATTCTTGTCGGAGGGAGATATCCTAACATTTTCTTTAATTTGTTTATTAAGTGGCGCAACTGTGGGTGCTGATCTAGCTTTATTGCCAGTGTTATTTGCTCGTCAGATAGAAAGTAGCAAAATAGAGCCGGACCTTGGCTTTAGCTTATGGAATTTTGTGTCAAAATCAACTTTAGCCTTTGCAGCAATAGGAGCGTTACCATTACTTGGACTGGTTGGGTTTAATTCAAGTGGCCCAAATTCTCAAAATGCTTTGTTCGCTCTTACGTTCGGTTATGCGATTTTACCTTGTATGCTGAAATGCATATCCATTGTATTACTTTTCAAATTTATTCGCGGTGAGGGGCTCATTTCTCATGCGTGACCTCCAGAACAAGACTTATTGGATAGTTGGTGCTAGCGAGGGCTTGGGGAGAGCTTTAGCAATCCAGTTGGCTGAAGTAGGCGCTAAAGTTATTATTTCCGCCAGGAATGAAGAAAGACTTATTGAATTATCTGAAGAAATTGGGTCTAGTTCATTAGTTTTGCCTATGGATGTTACAAAGGAATCCAGTGTCAGGAGCGCATACAGAAAACTGCCCAGAACTTTAGATGGTTTTATATATGTTTCCGGAGTTTACTGGCACATGAGCGCCTCTTCATGGGATCGAGAAAAAGCCGAGGAAATGGTCGATGTAAACTTGGTTGGAGCAATGAGGTGTTTGGCTCACTTGGTTCCTAAATTTATGAAACAAGGGTCTGGTCATATTGTATTGACTGGGAGTATTGCTGGTTACCGCGGTTTGCCGGGATCAGTAGGGTATTGTGCTTCAAAAGCAGGTTTAATGTCTCTTGCAGAAACATTGAAAATTGATCTTTCAAAAAGTAATATTGATGTTCAGCTTTTAAACCCTGGATACATTAAAACTAGGCTGACAGATAAAAACCCCTATAAAAAAATATACGTCATGACACCAGAGGAAGCTGCACAATTTTCAGTAATGCATATGAGATCTAATCGTTTTCAGTCATCATTTCCGCGTATTTTTTCAATAATAAGTAAAATTATAAAAAACTTTCCTGACTGGTTATATTTCAAAATTTTCAGTTAGACAGGATATCTGTTTTGTTTGTATCAATTATGCTCAATAATATTTAGGTATTGGGCTAACTCATCGATTATTGACAACCAATTATCTACTATATTTATATTGCTTGGTGCAGCTTGAACTCCTGCCTCAAGCTTTTTTTGTATGACTGCTTCAACTGCAAGAGATACTGGCTGTGACACAAGCCTTGACATAGCACTTTCCCCACCATTTCCCCAAGCATCCATAACGAATGTTTTGTGCCACTTAACTGAGTTTTCAACTTCCGCTTTGAGTGAAACACATAAAACTACTCTATCTGGCTCATTCTTTTCGTAGGCATTATCATTCCATAATTGATCTGACATTTCTTTCAAGCGATGATCACCGGTTTTTCCTGATAATCCTTCTATCTCACTAAAAATATCTTGCCATGCAGAGCTCCATCCATTTAAGCGGAGGGTTCCTCGCACAAAGTTTTTTACCTTCCAAGTGGGGTCAAATTTATAATCCTCCATGAAAGGTAGGCTATCTCGGTTAGGATATACTTCAAATGTTTCTGCTTTTTCTAGTGGTGCCTGATAAGATGAAATTGCGTTCCATGGGCGGTCCACGTTAAACTCTTTGAAATCACGTATTGATTTAGATGGTGACTTTAGTGCGTTTAATACACCTAATGGCGACCAACTAAATTTGTATTTAAACGCATTTTCAAATTTTGGAATACCTCCACAATAAGAGAGAAAGCTTAGTTCATTTTCGATATTATATTCTTTGGACTGGCGATAATCACTAACTAGTTTGTGAGCCATTAAGTGATCAATTCCCGGATCTAAACCTATCTCATTGATGCAAACTCGATTTATTTTCTTGAATTCACTATCAAGTATCCGCATCTCGGGTGCTATATAGGATGAGCTAACAAAGTGAGCCTTTTTTAAAATTGCCAATGAAGCTAAAGGCACATGCCAATCTGCTGGCAGCATGGATACGATAATATCGTTTTCTTTTAAACAATCTTGAAGTGAGCTTTTGTCAAATTCTCTAATATTGTTCGTAATGTCTCCAACGGCAGCATTAGCCTTGTCAAGTGTTCTGTTCCAGACAACTACATCATACCCATTTTTTATTAGTCTCCTTAGACCTGGAATTGCTGATAAACCTGCTCCACACCAATGAACTGTCATTTTATACTCGCTTCACATTTTCTAAATAAGTTTGATGTGCTCTTAACCAAACGCCCTGATTTAGTCTGTCTAAATCCAATAAACTTGGCAATAGCTGAGATGCAAAATCTACAGAGCTTTCTAAGGGGAGAAGTGAAGGTAGGTTATCAATTGCCATCACGTCTAAAATAGGTTTTTCACTTACGCGAGTTACTGGCTCTGACCAAGTTGTTACAGAATCGTATAAAGCAATAGGATTATGCTCACTACCAGGATCACAAGCTATGTCTCCTATTATGCTGAGGTTTTGATTTTGTTGAATTATTTTCTCTGAGATAAAGGTTGGTGTTTCTTTATTTGCAACAACACAATTGAAGAACAAATCATGGTTCAAGATATCAAAGAACGCCTCTTTTTCTTTTGTCTCCGTAATATCCCACTTTGTTGTCTTGATATTCATCTTTTCACAGAGATCTATAACGCCGCTACCAACTCGGCCAAGGGCTCCAATAACAATCGCACTTGTTGGTAAGAGTTTGCTACTTTCTAGTTCACTTCTTATTTGTTCATCCAAGCTATCTCTATCCTTATAGGTGGTAAAAACTTTTGACCTTTTTTTTGACTTCTGAGAAACCCAGCATGATATTGTTACTGCTGCACCAGCATATCCAGCCCAATACCCAAATGCAGCTACTCTCTTGCCTGCAGGACTTACCAAGTATTCAATATCGTACAAAGCACCGCCACCAACTTTAAATCTTTTTAACAAAGTCTCAGCCATTGGTTGGTCTTTAAATGCGTGACCAAACATAATATGCCGATGTTTTAGTGGAAACGGTTCATCTGGTAGCTCCTTTAAACCAAATATGATTGTTTCCAAGGGTGCATTTGGCCAACTTTTTTCTTCGAGAATCTCGCATCCTACGTCATGATATTTTGAACTAGGGATAATTCGTGAGTTACTGTCCTCTATTGAAACTTTAATACCCTTTTTTAGTAAGTGCTCAGCCTCTAGTGGTGTAATACCAACTCTTTTTTCGTTTTCTCTACACTCTGATCGTACTAAAATATGCGTCATTTAGGTTGTAAATCCTTGGGATATTAGAAAAATGTTCGGGATTTAATTCTGCTAAAATGATCCAAATGTGGTAGAGAGTTTACTTGTTCTACATTAAATTGACCATTCGAGTAATTAAGAGTCGTTACTCCCGTATTCATTGAAGCTAGCAGGAATTTTATCATAGAGCTATCACTCAAATCCAAACAATTTTGAAGAACTTTCGCGATGATACCTCCAGAAGTAACGACTAGAACCCGGTCTCCACTGTCTTTTAGAACATCAGAAACTTGGGATACTCTTTCTACAAAATCAACATAAGGCTCGGGTGCATTTACTATTTCAGCGGCTTTCCATTTTGACATAATAAACTCAAAGTGTTCTTCAAAATCTAGACCAGACTTTGGTGGTCGTTTGCCAAATTGTTCTTCTACCAGTGTGGATAAGGTATAGTATTGGATCTCATTTAACCTGGGATCACGTATTATTTCTTCTTGATTATGAGTCTCCAATAAATCTGCAGTATCTCTCTGACGAAAAAGGGTCCCACTGAAGCAAGCATCAAAGGAAAATTCATTTTTCTTAAAGTACTGTCCCAACCATCCGGCTTGCATTTTTCCTAAGGAACTCAGCTTGTCGTAAGATATTTCATCTTTAGCCTCAGAGTTAGCCTGCCCGTGGCGTACTAAGAAAATTTGAACCATTTATATTGACCGTATAAAACTTGCTTTAATTATTTGTATAAAGTTCGTGTGAATTTTTAAAAGATAGAGACAACAACATAAATGCTGATTTGGCAACCTTTTGGTGATATTTAGCCCTGGTTAATAACCATTCTCTCTATCAACCAAATATAGTAGTTCTTCACCATTTTCTGCTTTTTCTATGTTCATGGAAATGACTTGTGACGCTGTTTTTGGTCTTGTCTCGGATGCTTTATGAGGTATGACTGTAACTTTATTATTCGACCAATACTGATGATTTTGGGGAAGGGGCTCAATCCTGAAAACATCTAATGTGGCGTGCTCAATTTGACCACTGTCTAATGCCGCCAGTAAAGCATCATCATCAATCAGCGGACCACGACCTGGATTTAGTACAAAAGCACCCCGTTTTAAAAGATTAAGTGTATGTTGATTTAATATATTTTGAGTCAGTGGTGTATCTGGTAACAGCAAAACTACTATGTCGGCATCCATTAAAGATGAATCGATTTGCTCATCACCATAAAAGCATAGAATGCCATCTACTCTTTTCTCTCTCCTAGACCATCCGCGAACATTAAATCCTAGTCTTTTCAGAGCTATTCCGCATGCAGTTCCGAGAGTGCCCAATCCCAGTATTGTTATAACGCGGTCTTTTGCTAGTGGTGGAACATATGAACGCCATATACCATCTTGGCCATGAATATGTTTATCGATTCCAAGGTGGTGACGTAAGGTGTGCCCGGTAACCCATTCTACCATTCCATCAGTCAAACCTGAATCGACCATTCGAGCTAGTGGTACCTTTAGCGTTTTATTGTTTGTGACTCCCTCCACTCCAGCCCATAAGTTCAAAACTGCCTTTAGTTTGGTATATGGTGAAAAATCTTGCAGAGAGCTACTCGGAGCATAGATTATGTAATCCACTTCACTTGGTGTGATATTTGTTCCTAATTCGTAATCTAAAGATTTGTCATCAAGTGCGTCTTGCAGTGGTGCTTTATAACGTTTCCAATTCTCTTCATTTGCTGAAAATAAAATTTTGATCGTCATATGTTTCCTCTTGGTCTGTGGACATGAGCCGACTGAATTAAACCAAATGCACCCATCAGAACTAACATAGCAGATCCCCCATAACTAATTAGAGGTAAGGGAACTCCCACTACAGGTGCTAAGCCCATGACCATAGACATGTTCACTGCAAAAAATAAGAAAAATGTTACCGTGAGGCCCAGGGATAATAGTGACGAAAACCTTTCTTTGTGTCTCAACGAGGAGTGCAAACAAAAAATTATAATTCCTACATAAATTGCTAGAATCGAAATTGTTCCAATGAAACCGAACTCTTCAGCAATAGTTGTAAATATAAAGTCAGTATGCTTTTCGGGCAAAAAATTTAAGCGAGACTGAGTTCCCTCCATGAAACCTCTCCCAGTCCAACCGCCTGAGCCCAAGGCAATTTTCGACTGAGTAATGTGATATCCTGCTCCTAAGGGATCTTTTTCGGGGTCTAAAAATGTGTCAATTCTTAAAAATTGGTAGTCTTGAAGTAATTGCCAGTCTGTACCTCGGCTTTTGAAAAGTGCTACAACAACGCCACTTGATAGCGCGATGACTGTCCCAAAATAAACCCAGTGCACACCTGCAAGAAACATCACAATTACGCCTGATATAAGTAATAGAATTGAGGTGCCAAGATCAGGTTGTTGGAGAACGAGTAAAACGGGTAAAGATATAAAAATTACTGGAACTAAGACCCAAAGTGGTTTTGATACTTTATCAGTCGGGAGCCAATCATAGTAAGCCGCCATTAGCATTACTAATGCTACCTTTGCCACTTCTGATGGTTGTAAGTTGATGAATCCTAAATTTATCCACCTCTGAGCGCCCATTCCGGTACGCCCTAAGAACTCGACGAGTAAAAGTAGTAAAAGAGCAACTATATATATTGGGACCGAAACATTTCGCCAAATCCAAATGGGTGTCATGGCGATTATAAACATCGCGAGCAAGCCAATTGAAAATCTTTGGATTTGAGCTGATGCCCATGGCTCCAAACTTCCACCAGCAACTGAGATAAGCATTACAAAACCAGAAAAGGCAGCACCAATTATTAATACTATCAAGCCCCAATTAATAAATAGAACTTTTCTCCATCCTGTCGGTACTGTTTTAACTCGGTATTCAAGGTAGCTCATGCCTGAACTTTCGAAGAATTTGTCGTTTTTGGCATTAATTTCTTCAGTTCGCGTTGCTGATTATAAATTCTGGCTCGATCTTCGACAGGGTATGCGGTTATAGGCGGCGTACCTTTGAAAATGGCTTGGAGCGTAATATCCCTCGCAATGGGTGCAGCAACAGTCGATCCACTACCACCATGTTCTACGACAACTGATACAGCTATTTCTGGATCATCATACGGCGCGTAATTCACGAACAAGGCATGGTCACGTTGCTCCCAAGGTAGATCTTTGTTTTCCAGAACCCCTAGGGTCCTCTCAACGGAAGAAATATTTCTAACCTGTGATGTGCCAGATTTGCCAACAATTTCACTTTTCTTATCTAAAACTCTTGCGGGATAAGCGGTGCCTCTTTTATCATTAGTTACTTCAAAAAGAGCTTTTCTTATAAGGTGTAAGTTATTTCTGTTTAGCTTTAGCTTATCTTGTATCCTTTCATTCTCAATTCCATTTATTGACTTAATAAGCTTTGGTAAAATTTCACGGCCAGTTGCGATGCGCGCAATCATAACGGCAAGCTGCAAAGGAGATGATAGTACGTACCCCTGACCTATTGATGAGTTAACAGTATCACCAACAACCCATTCGTTAGACCGAGTTTTTTGTTTCCAAATTTTATCTGGCACAATACCCGATGTAACGGCGGACATTTCGATATTGAAAGATTGTCCTAAACCTAGAATACGAGCTGCCTCGGCTATTTTCTCAATCCCCACCTTTTGAGCTAATTCGTAATAATATACGTCACAACTTTCTCTGAGGGATTTTACCAAGTCTACGTTGCCGTGGCCATCTGCTTTCCAGCAATGAAACTTTCGATTTGAGACTTCTACGTGTCCATTGCATCTAATTTTTTTTCTATGATCAATAATTCCTGCTTCAAGTGCTGCAAGGGCGGTGACCATTTTAAATGTAGAACCGGGTGGATATGCATCCTGAACTGTCTTTGAAGCTAAGGGTCTACGATTATCATCTCTTAATGTACCATAATCATCAAAAGAAATCCCGCGGACAAATTTATTTGGATCGTAAGCAGGAGATGAACAAATAGCCAAAATTTCCCCGGTTTTACAATCTAACACAACGACTGAAGCACTCTCAGTCCCCAACCTAGCTCGTACATATGCTTGCAAATTCGTATCCAATGTCAGTTTTAAGTTGGCGCCTTTAGATCCTTCTTTTCGCTCTATTTCTCTCATCACCCGACCAAGGGCGTTTACTTCTACCCTTTTTGTTCCTGCCTTACCGCGAAGAGTACTTTCTAATTCTCTTTCCACTCCAACCTTCCCAATCTGAAATCTGGGTATTCTTAAAAGTGGATCAGGGTCGTCTCGTACTTCGAGATCACGGCTACTTACTGGGCCTACGTATCCAACAACATGTGCAAAAATTTCACCTAAAGGGTAAATTCTTGAGAAGCCTATTTCTGGGTTAATGCCAGGCAGCATTGGGGCATTAACTGCAATTTTAGCAATATCGTCTTTTTCCAGTCTATCAATGATTGTTACAGGTAGAAATTTTGCACTTCTTTGAAGCTCTGCTTTGGAACGTTCAATATCTTCAGTGGATAAATTTATAAGTTTTGACAGGCGTTCTAAAATTAAATCTATATCACCCGCATCTTCTGCGACCATTGTAACTCTGTAGCTCGCCTCGTTTTCTGCTAATTTGACACCATTTCTGTCATAGATTTCGCCTCTTTGGTTTGGGATTAGCCTAACGTTTATCCTATTTTCATCTGCAACAAGTCGAAAGCTTTCTGCTTTCTCAACTTGAAGTTGGTGCATCCGCCAAGCCAATAATCCGCAAAAGCCAAGCTGCAGGCCACCAACTAATAAGCCACGTCGTCCTGTGCGAAAATGTCGATATGAAACTAAATTAGATTTTTGCCACATGTTCAAATCTCTAGATTACGCGCCCACTCCTGGTAAAATATGGTCTTTTCACACGAAATATATAATGTGAAATCAAAACAACAAACGGATAGGTAGAAATATTAAATATTGTTTGGATCAGGCTTATTCTCAGTTCCGTTGTCGCCACAAGTGATAGTGATAGTACTAAATGATTGATTAATGAAATAGCAGCAAAAGCCAACGCTACTCGCATCCACTCAGCTAGAAATGATTTGTCGTCGGTGCTAGCTGTTATAGCCTTTATCCAAACTAGTATTAGAATGGTTATTCCTGAAAATAATCCTGGTGGGCGATGCAGTAAAAAGTCTTGGGAAAGAAGGACAAATGTAATTAGTGGAATTGGCACAAAATTTGGCTCTCGCAATGACCAGCAGAATATGACGAGCAAAAGAGTATTTGGCCAAGGCCAGATTTGAGGCATTGTTTGAAGCGGCATTAGATTAGTCAAAACGAGAAAAATAGAGATTGCTATGAAAACTATACGGTAAATCCATATGCGTTCGCTTGGAATGTTACTCACTGGAACCCTCATTTACTGTCTCAGAAGTTTCTGTAGTGGTGGAAACGCCACTTTCTATTTCTTTTCGGGTTACCAAATTTCCGAAGTTATCTATTTTTTCTGTACCATAATCCCGCAGCACCTTCAGGAACTCTAATCTTTCGTAGTCAGCGGCTAACCTTGCTCTTAGTCTATTATTAGGGTCCAAGGCTATAGTGCCAATCAGAAGCCCTGCGGGAAGAACACCTCCCCTCCCAGATGTTACAATTCTATCTCCAGGACGAACAAATTCAACATTCTCTATAAATTCAACTGGTGGAGCATACGAATTATCGCCCATAAGTATAGCCTGTTGTCCAGAAGGTTGAATGATAACGGGTATCTGACTCGCATTATCAGTCAATAAAATAACGCGACTTGTCGAAGAACCAACACCGGAAATTCGACCGACTAAACCTAAACCATCCATAGCAGCCCAACCATCTTGTATACCATCTTTTGAGCCAATATTTAATAAAACTGATTGACGAAAGGGCGATCCACTATCTGCGACTACGATACCACTAACATGCGTCAGTTTGCTGTCGACTCTTAGCTGATTAAGATCCAGTAAACGCGCATTTTCTTGTTCTAATTGCAAAGCTGCCTCTTTCCAGCTTTTCATTTGTTGTAGTTCTCGTCTTAATTCTTTATTTTGTTCTAAAAGTTTTTCATAGCTCTGGTAATCCTGCGCAAGTTTTACGACTGATGTCATTGGACGCAACATCCATTCAAAACTAGGTACGAATGTGTCGATTACCAAAGCCCTGAATTTTTCAACTCTAGGACTATCTATTCTCCATAAAACAAAAAGCCCGAAGAGACCTAAAAGCAAAATAACAGTTATTGCCCTGCGAATAGGTGCAAAGTAGTCGGTCTGCGTCTGTCTATCATTACTCAAAAGATGAATTTACTCGTTTTAACTATCGTAATCTATTGCATGTCGTAGATGCTTTTCGAATTCTAAAGCTTTTCCAGTCCCAAGAGCTACACAATTTAAACTTTGATCAGCTATTGAAACGGCAAGGCCTGTCCTTTCTCGAAGTGCAAGGTCCAAGTCCCCAAGTAATGCGCCGCCTCCAGTAAGCATGACACCGCGATCTACGATATCTGCTGCTAAATCAGGTGGGGTTGTTTCTAACGCTGTCATTACGGCTTCGCAAATTTGTTGAACAGGTTCGCTTAACGCCTCTGCGATATGTAATTGGGTGATTTCAATTTCTTTTGGAATACCATTTAAAATATCACGCCCTCTAATCATCATAGATGAACCTCTGCCGTCATCTGGAACCCGTGCTGTTCCAATTGATGTTTTTATTCGCTCTGCCGTGCTTTCCCCAACCAACAAATTGTGGTGTCTTCGAAGATAATTTATAATACTTTCATCCATCCTATCGCCACCAACACGAATGGATCTAGCGTATACTATGTCACCCAGTGATAGCACTGCTACTTCCGTTGTTCCTCCGCCTACATCTACAACCATATTTCCCGTTGGATCAGTTATTGGCATGCCTGCACCGATAGCCGCTGCTATGGGTTCTGCGATTAATCCTGCTTTTCTTGCGCCCGCCGAAAGAACTGACTGGCGTATGGCTCTTTTTTCCACAGGTGTCGCCCCGTGTGGTACGCAAACGATAACCTTTGGCTTAGAAAATGTTGATCTCTTATGCACTTTCCTTATGAAATGTTTTATCATTTCTTCAGCCACATCAAAATCTGCTATTACTCCTTCTCTCATAGGACGTATGGCCTCAATACTGCCTGGAGTGCGTCCAAGCATTAATTTTGCATCTTCGCCTACGGCTAAAACTTTTTTTCCACCATCCTTAACATGGTAGGCGACTACTGATGGTTCGGATAAGATGACACCTCTGCCTTTTACATAAACTAATGTATTCGCGGTTCCCAAATCTATTGCCATATCCTGCGATAAAATACCGGTGATACTTGATAACCCAACCATAAACCCGCGCCTTTTTTAAAAGTTTTATCCTGTATGATTCTTATACAAGTCTTTAAACTAACCTTATACGCATCAACTGCATTTAGATAAAGGTTTATCTAATAAGAGACAGATTATTTTACATACGTTAAGTAATTAATATCATTAGAAATAAATGCTGACCTGATAGTAATTATATTCGTCAATAAAAGGGCATACGTCGTATTTTTGATTTTTAATGTCGGCTGGGTTCGGTGTTAACACAAGATAATGCTAGAGAAATATTATCGGTAGGAGAGAATAATGAAAACCAATGTTAAAGCAGTTGTAGTTGGTGGTGGTGCTGTCGGAACATCTATTGCCTATCATCTAGCTAGAGGGGGCTGGAATGATGTCATGCTATTAGAGCGGGACGAATTGACATCTGGCTCAACATGGCATGCCGCAGGGCTCCTTCCTTTATTCAATATGTCCTATGCAACAACGCATATTCATCAATATTCCGTCGAATTTTATAAAACGCTTGAAGCCGAAACTGGGTTGAATGCAGGTTTTTCAGTGGTTGGAAATCTCCGCATGGCTCAAAGTCAGCATAGAATGGACGAGTATATGTTATATGCTTCTACAGCTGAAACTTGTGGTGTGCCATTTGAATGGATGACGCCAAACCAAATCAAGGATCGCTGGCCCTTAGTCCGTACAGAAGATTTAGTTGGGGCTATTTATCATCCAACAGATGGTTATATAAACCCTGCGGACGTTACTATGGCCATGGCAAAAGGTGCTCGCCAAAGAGGTGTATTTATAGAGCGCAAACTACAGGTTGACTCTTATCATTGGACGGGGTCTGAGTGGGAGATAATTTGTAGTAAAATGGTGGAAAAGGGCGGTAATTTAGTCCAAAGCAATGAAAAAATTACAATTACTGCTGAGCATGTAGTTACTGCAACAGGCAATCATGCACAAAGGACTGCAGCTTTATTAGGAATTAAAATTCCAGCGATACCAGTTGAGCATCAATTTATCGTTACTGAGCCAGATAAAGAATTAGTTAAATTTAGGGAGTTAGGTAATTCGGAACACCCAGTTTTGAGGGATGCAGACGCCAAATGGTATGTACGTGAAGAGCGAGGTGGCTGGATACTTGGGCCATATGAAAAAAATGCACCTGCTAGATTTGAGTATGGGGTGCCAGATAGTTTTAGAGCTGATCTATTCCCTCTAGATTTAGATCGCATTGAGCAAGAATATTTATCAATGATCCATAGAATACCTTCTACTGAAGAGGTAGGCCTAAAGGATGATTTTAATGGTCCGATCTGCTACACACCCGATGGGAACCCTCTTGTTGGTCCAGCGCCCGGTTTGCGAAACCTTTGGCTCGCTGAAGGCTTTAGTTTTGGTATCACGGCGGCTGGTGGAACCGGCTATTATTTAGCACAGATGATGATTGAGGGTGAGGCTGAAATCGACATGGCTTCATTAGACCCTAAGCGGTACGGGAAGTGGATGACCACTGAGTATGCTGCAAGAAAGAATGAAGAATGCTATGAGCATGTTTATATTTTGCACCATCCTGATGAGGAAAGAGAAGCATGTAGGCCATTAAGGACTGCTCCTGCGTATGATCGGCAGAAAAAACTAGGAGCACAATTCGGTCAGGTGAATGGTTGGGAACGTCCGAATTATTTTGGGCCTGTTGGTGCTGATGAAAACTTTGACCTTCAGTCAAGAAGCTTTCGAAGGGGAAACTGGTGGAAATATGCACTTGCTGAGGCAAAAGCAATCAGAAATGGCGTGGGAATAATTGATGCTACAGCTTTTACAAAGCACATTGTAAAAGGTCCGGGAGCATCGGGGTTTTTGGATTGGTTTACTTGTAACAAACTGCCAAACGTCGGCCGTATTAATTTAACATATGCTTTGACAGATGCCGGAACAACAAGAACGGAATACACAATAGTTAGGTTGAAGCAAGATGAATTTTACCTTGTTTCAGCTGGTGCTTGGACGGACTATGATGCTGATTTCCTAATAAAGAGTGCTGAAGATAAATGTCCTGAATTTGGGTATATTGAAATACAGGATGTAACATCGCAATGGGGTGTTTTCGCTGTAGCAGGGCCTAAATCTCGTGATTTCTTATCCCAACTTATTAGGGACGAAGACCAAGATACTGCTTTATCAAATGCCCGGTTTCCTTGGCTTAGTTTTAAAAGAGTTGAATTAGCAATGTGTCCAATTAATGCAATCCGAGTCTCTTACACTGGTGAATTAGGTTGGGAATTGCATCATCCAATCGAAATGCAAAATTACCTTTTTGACTTACTAAAGAGTGCTGGAGCGAAATATGAGTTGAAATGGGTCGGAGCTAGAGCTCAAAATTGGTTGCGACAGGAAAAATCATATCGGGCATTTGGCACTGAATTGGGCAGGGATGCTACGCCGCTCGAGGCAGATCTTCCGCGCTTTGTGGATATGTCAAAAGACTTTAATGGTAAGATGCAAATGGAAAAAATAGGCATAAGGTCAAAATGTGTTACTTTTCTTATAGATGGCCCAGTGGATGCAGATCCATGGGGTCGAGAAGCGCTCTATACTGAAGACGGAACTGAAAGAGTTGGCAGATTAACATCTGGTGGTTATTCGGTTGTTTTTGAAAAATCAATAGGTATGGGTTATGTAAAGCCAAGTTACGCAATTGAAGGAACAAAGTTGAAAGTTAAAATTCAGAATGCTTTGTGGGATGCTGTTGTAACTTCTGATAGTCCTTACGATCCAAAAAATGAAAAGCTTCGCAACGGATGATGTTGTTGAAGGAGAGGTGCTGAAATACTTGGTCCAAAAGAAAACAGAAAAACTTGGGGCGTGGTATTAGCTACTTTAAGAAAACAAATTAATTCGTTACGAAACGAATAATAGTAAAGAGAACGCCACTTTAAAATGGCGTCCTCCATAGTAATGCTTAGCTTTCCTTTTTATCTTCAACTATTTCTTCACCAGTGTCTTGATCTACAACCTTCATTGATAATCGCACTTTACCCCTATCATCAAAGCCCATCAGTTTAACTTTAACTTCTTGGCCCTCTTTCAATACATCAGATGGATGGTTAAGCCGGCGGTTTTCAATTTGGCTCACGTGCACTAGACCATCTCGCTTACCAAAAAAGTTTACGAATGCCCCAAAATCAACCAGCTTTACAACCGTTCCAGTGTATATGCTACCGACTTCTGGTTCTGCGACGATAGAATAAATCATATCATATGCTTTTTGAATCGATGCACCGTCTGGAGAAGCAATTTTAATTGTTCCATCATCACTGATATCTACTTTGGCTCCAGATGTTTCCACTATTTCGCGAATAACTTTACCACCCGATCCAATTACCTCTCGAATTTTATCGGTTGCAACTTTCATAGTCTCAATTCGTGGCGCGTGAACACTAAACTCCCCAGCTTCAGAAATTGCTTTGGACATTTCTTGAAGTATATGCATGCGCCCATCTTTAGCTTGAGATAGAGCTTGCTTCATAATTTCCGGTGTTATGCCTGCAACCTTGATGTCCATCTGAAGAGAGGTTATTCCATTTTCTGTACCTGCTACTTTGAAGTCCATATCTCCAAGGTGATCTTCATCACCGAGAATATCGGTTAAAACGGCATAGGAACCGTCTTCTTCGAGAATTAAACCCATAGCTACTCCAGCAACCGGACTTTTTAATGGTACCCCAGCATCCATCATCGCTAGTGAGCCTCCACAGACAGAAGCCATAGAAGATGATCCATTGGACTCAGTAATTTCTGAGACAACACGTATCGTATAAGGAAAATCGGTTGCTGCTGGTAATACTGCTTGTAGTGCTCGCCATGCTAACTTTCCATGACCAATCTCTCTTCTACCAGTTGCACCAACTCTCCCAACTTCTCCAACAGAGTAAGGGGGAAAATTATAATGCAGCAAGAAATTTGATCTAAAATTACCATGCAATGCATCTATAATTTGCTCATCGTCGCCTGTACCAAGCGTGGTTACTACGAGCGCTTGAGTTTCACCGCGAGTGAATAAGGCAGAACCATGCGTTCTTGGCAGGAGGCCCGTTTCAGAAATTATTTGGCGGATATCAGTAGTTGATCTGCCGTCTATTCTTTTGCCACCTTTAACTACATCGCCTCTTAGTATACCAGCTTCAAGTTTTTTCATTGCTGACCCAAGGTTAGGATCTTCTAACTCTTCTTCTGATAATTTTGTTTTTATATATTCGCGCGTTTCGTTTACAGAAGCTTGCCGCTCTTGTTTGTCAGTTATTGCAAATGCAGAGCGCATTTTTTTCTCACCAATCTTTTTGACATTGTTCAGCAGTTTTGTAAAATCTGGAGCTTTAAAATTGAATGGTTCTTTTGCACAGGCTTCTGCGACTTCAATTATCAGATCGATTACAGGTTGTATTTGCTGATGAGCAAAAGTCACAGCCCCGAGCATTTCATCTTCAGATAATTCATATGCTTCAGACTCTACCATCATCACAGCATCCTTGGTTCCTGCGACGACCAAATCCAAGCGTTGGTCTGGATTATTTCTGAGCCCTTGCATATCATCTACCGTCGGGTTCAGGATATAATCACCATTTTCAAAACCAACCCGAGCAGCAGCTATTGGCCCCATAAATGGCACGCCAGAAAGCGTAAGCGCCGCGGATGCTGCTATCATAGCTACTACGTCTGGTGAGTTGACTAAATCGTGCGAAAGTACAGTGCACATTACCAAAACTTCATGCTTAAAACCCTCTACAAAAAGGGGCCTTATTGGGCGGTCAATTAATCTTGCTGTTAATGTTTCAGCCTCTGAAGGTCGTGCCTCTCGTTTAAAAAACCCACCAGGTATTTTACCAGCAGCGTAATATTTTTCCTGGTAATGGACAGTTAGTGGGAAGAAGTCCTGTCCTTCTTTCATTTCTTTTGCGAATGTTACATTCGCCATTACTGAAGTTTCACCAAGTGTCGCAATGACAGTACCGTCAGCTTGCCGAGCTACTTTTCCAGTTTCTAATGTGAGGGTTTCCTCACCCCATTCTATTGATTTTTTTGTTACATCAAACATCTACATATCCTAATAAGGCTTTACAGCCATTCCAATAGGGGGCGTATTCCCCCTGACCAATTTGTTCATACCAAACCACGGTCACTAGCCCGGTATTTGCATAACGCGCGTATATATCACGATGAAAAGAATTAAAAGCGACGAAAGCGAACTAATCAAAGCACTTTAACCCGCCGTCAAAGTATATTTTGGAGGCTTCATATAATAAGTTGATTTTATCTTCGGATACTAAGGCGACCAATAAGATCTTTGTATCGCTGTTCTTCTTTATTCTTTAAAAAATCAAGAAGCTTTCGTCTCTGAGCTACCATTTTCAATAACCCTCTACGGGAATGGTTATCTTTTTTATGCATTTTAAAATGCTCAGTTAATGTATTAATTCTCGATGTAAGAATTGCAACTTGGACTTCAGGAGATCCAGTGTCTCCTTCTTTTGTTGCAAACTCTTTTAAAACTTTAGCTTTCTCTTCTGCTGTAATCGACAACGCACTATCCTCTTATTTTATGGTACAAGCCAGGATGTCGTCCAGCAAGACCGTTACTAATTATGAATCACTTCAATGGTGGTATCTATTTTAATCTTTCCAGAAAGTGAAGTGCTTTAATTCCATAATAAAAATGCTAGGATCGAGAAACATAAAGCTGAAAAACTTAGACATTCATACCACCGTTTAGCCATAACTGTGGTTTTACTTTATAACTAAGGTAAAGTGGATGCTTAGGATATCCTAGCTTTGTGATTCCTAAGCTGAATATTTGTAACTTTGCCTCAAGGAATATTTTTTTTACGACTACCCCTCTATCACGATGACTTCCATGGGTACCCCATGCCGCAATATTGAGGTCTGAATTTAAGCATGTTTTCAGAATTATACTATCATTTTTAGGCCCTACTGGATCACTGACCTTTTCCATTTTTCTTGGGTCTGTTTCTCGCCAGGCAAAAATATTAGTAACAGAAAATGCGCCATATCCGAGTGACCGTGCACGGCGTTCGCATCTTTCCACAGTAGGGTCATTTTGAGACTCCGTCGCAGTAGATGGATTAAGCATTATAAAATGCACTCTTTTTTTTGTGTCGTCCCAGTCTCTTGAAAGGTAATACCTGTACTTCTCACACTTCGAATATGTAGCTTCTGAAATAGCATCACCCTTGAGAAATTTTTTTGTGATCATCAAGCTTGATTCATATTAAATTAAAAACTTTTTTTGGCAGGAATGCTCCCGCTTCATATTTTCCGATTGCAATTGGGATTTCGCTATAGCTGACCCAAATTTCGTCCCCAGTTCTTGCTCCTTTGCATAAAATGGGCGCTGAGTTTCCATTCTTAATTTTTTCAGCCGCCGTTGAAGTGCATGTTCCATGTTTTATTGTACTTAAGCCCAACTCCACGGGAAGTATAAAATTATTTACCGCTGACGTTTTATTCAATTTCAATATGGTATCTAACGAATGTGCCATTGATAGATTGAAGGATCCTGATGCTATTCTTCTTAACCACTTCACATGACCGTAACAACCTAGTTCCAGTCCTAGGTCTCTGGCGATTGATCGAACGTAGCCGCCTTTACCACACTCTAGTGAAAGGATAGCACTATTCTCACTGATATATTTTTCTAATTTAAGGCTACTAACAAATAGAGATCGTGATTCTATATCAAAGTCTTCTCCGCTGCGTGCAAGTTCATAAGCTCGCCTCCCATTTATTTTAACAGCTGAGAAGAAAGGTGGAGTTTGTTTTATTTCCCCGCGAAAACGAGGGAGTATGGCAATTATGTCTTGTTCAGATGGCCTCACCTGAGATGTTTGTATAATTTTCCCGTCCGAGTCATCTGAATCTGTTGCTTCACCCCATTTTACCTCGAAAGTATATGATTTAACTTGTTCGGTTACGTAGGGGATTGTTTTTGTTGCTTCGCCCAAAGCTATTGCTAAAATTCCTGTAGCGCTTGGATCTAAAGTCCCCGCATGGCCAGCTTTTCTAGCGCTGCATGCCCACTTTATTTTATTTACTACCGCGGTAGACGTCATTCCTGTGGGTTTGTCTATTATGATCCAGCCGTTGATATTTTGGGCCGCGTTTGACTTGCTCAATTTTTCACCAAGATTTTGAAATTTGAAGAACTGCAATCAGAACCTACCGCGTAATCTGAAAATCAAACACTTAAACAAACATATTTCATTTCTAAGAAGTCATCTATCCCATAATGACTTCCTTCTCGACCTAGCCCTGACTGTTTGACGCCACCGAAAGGGGCCAATTCTGTTGAGATTATCCCGGTATTCACTCCAACAATACCATATTCCAGCGCTTCAGCTACCTCATATACACGGCTCAAGTCTTTCGCGTAGAAATATGAAGCAAGCCCAAATATTGTATCATTGGCCAACTCTATAACTTCTTCAACCGTTGAAAACTCAAAAAGTGGAGCAAGTGGTCCAAATGTTTCTTCGGTAGCTACTTTCATATTTCTTGTTACACCCGTGAGAATTGTTGGATTAATAAAGTTTCCATCTTCCTCGCTATAAGTATTACAATAAACAGGCTCAGCGCCTTTCGATATTGCGTCTTCTATATGTGAATTTACTTTTTTAACTGCATTCAAACCGATCAATGGTCCAAGTGTAGTTTCAGGGTCAAAACCATCTCCTACTTTTAGCTTAGAAACTTCCTTCTTTAGCTTTGCTGCAAACTCTTTATACACCCCAGTTTGGACATATATCCTATTTGCACAAACACATGTTTGTCCGTTATTGCGGAACTTACACATAATTGCACCTTGAACTGCATCATCCAAGTCAGCATCGTCAAAGACAATAAATGGGGCATTACCACCTAACTCCATGGAACATTTTAAAACATTTTTGGCCGCTTGGCCCAATAAAACACGCCCCACCTCCGTTGAGCCTGTGAAAGTGAGTTTTCTAACCTTTTTATTTTCACAGAATTCTTTACCTGTGCCAGATGCATCAGTGGATGGTAAAATTGAAAGAATACCCTTTGGTAGTCCTGCCCTTTCAGCAAGGACACCCAGTGCAAGAGCTGAAAAAGGGGTCTCTGTAGCTGGACGGGATACAAATGCGCACCCAGCAGCTAGTGCAGGTCCTGCTTTCCTTGTAATCATTGCATTTGGAAAATTCCAAGGAGTAATTGATGCTGTCACGCCAATTGGTTGTTTAAGAACCATTATTCTTTTATCTTTTTGATGCCCTGGGATTAATTCCCCATAAACTCGCTTAGCTTCTTCTGCAAAAAATTCTATAAACGAAGCACCATAAGCTATCTCACCATTTGCTTCAGCCAATGGTTTTCCCTGCTCGGCAGTTAAAATTTTAGCTAAATCTTCGGAATTTTCCATCATTAGGTCAAACCAACGTCTCAGGATATTTGCTCTTTCCTTTCCGGTTCTACTGGCCCACTCTTTTTGTGCCTCGTATGCAATATCAATGGCTGCCGAGATTTGCTCGCGACTAAGATTTGCCACCTTTGCGATAGTATCTCCTCTTGCTGGGTTTATAACATCGAAGGTTTGGTTTTTATCTCCACTAACCCAATCTCCCGCTAAGTATCCCCTTGTCTCTAGAAGAGAGGGGTCATGTAACATGTTTGAAAGGTTTGTAGTTTTAGTAGACATTGGCTCTCTCCGAGTAGATATAATATTCAGCAGTATAACAGGTATTGCTTTTTTTTAATTATAGGAAGAAAAAATTGTCGGAAGTTGACTTAAGCGACGATTATGCAAACGCGAAGTATATAGCTGATGCAAAAAGTTTCCCAGGAAAATGGCAGGTAAAAGCGACTAATTTTAGAAACAATAAAGCTCTTCTTTCCAATGTAGAATTAGATATTCGATATGGCGCTTCAGAACGAGAAAAAATGGATATTTTTTATCCAAAAATAAGAACTGTTGGCCTTTTTGTTTTCATACATGGCGGTTATTGGAGAGCTTTTGATAAGTCGAGCTGGTCACACCTATCTTTAGGTGCTGTGGAGAACGGATTTGCCTCGGTAATACCAAGCTATAGATTATGTCCAGAGGTAAGCATCGCTCAAATTACTGAAGATATAGCGCGATGTATTACCTTTCTATCTAAAAGAGTGAGCGAGGGTCCGATAGTGCTCGCAGGCCACTCAGCTGGTGGGCATCTTGTATTAAGAATGTTATGTGAGGGGGTGTTGCCAAAAAACGTTTCTGATCGTCTGAAGCGTGTTGTACCAATTTCGCCACTTGCTGATTTACAACCATTAATTTTTACGGATTTGAATTCAGATTTAAATCTCTCACTGGAGTCTGCAATTTCTGAAAGCCCTGTCTGTTATAAACCACTTGCAGTAAACACAAGGGTTTGGGTTGGTGAACACGAGCGCCCAGCCTTCTTACATCAAGCGGAAATACTTTCAAAAAAATGGCAATGTGGGTTAAATATTCAGCCTCATGCTCATCATTTCGATATAATCGATCAGCTTTTAAATCCAAAATCGGATTTGTGTAAGTATTTATTCCAAAAAGTCTAACCTTATTACGAATTATTTTTTTGCAAAATTTCAATTTCTAAACGTTTTTGTGCAAATTTTTCGTGTTTTTCAGCAATTATATTTTCTTGTAAAGTTTTACTAATAAAATCCAAATGTGCCTCAGCTGAGATGCGAGATGCACGTGCGTCTCTTCTAACTAAATTGATTAGGATTTTTTCATGTTGTTCGAGAAGTATTTGGCGGTTGGATTTGTTCACAAAAAGCGCCTGTCGATTGTAGAATACACCTTCCTTTAAAAGATCATACATGGAACGCATCATATGTAGCATTACAACATTATGGCTAGCTTCAATTATAGAAAGATGGAACTCAGCATCTAAACTGGATTCTTGTCTAGAATTGTCGCGCTTATGATGCGCAGTCACCATTTTCTCAAAAATCCTTTTTATAACATCAAGATCTGCCTCTGAAGCTTGTTTTGCAGCACGTTCCGCTGCTATGCCCTCTATATCTCGACGAAATGAAATGTAATCAAATACCGCTTCATCATGCGATTTAAACAAATTCATGAGAGCAGGGGAAAAAGCATTGCCTAAAACATTTGCAACAAAAACCCCTGATCCAGCTTTGGTTTCTAGCAAACCATTATTTGTTAATATCGATATTGCATCTCTTAGAGAGGGGCGTGAAACACCAAGTCTATCGGCCAAATTTCGTTCGGCTGGCAATCTCGTTCCAGGACTAAGAATACCTCTTAGTATCATCTGTTCTATCTGGTTAACGACGAATAAAGATAATTTATTGTTAGGGATTTTTTCAAATGGCATTGTGGCCTACAATTCATAAGTTTCAAAATTGGGTAAGAATATTTGATTAAATTTTCAATTTTTTTTCCATGAACACAGAATAATTGTTTTCAGTATAGTTAGCAAAGGCATCACAATACCGAAAACCATGCTTATGATACAAATTCAGAGCACTTTTCAGTAGAGTTCCCGTTTCCAATCTAACTACAGGTACCGAGTTATCAGCCATAGTTTCTAGCATATGAACTAAAAGTGCATCTCCAATCCTTTTACCACGATAGTTAGGGTCCACGAACATTGATTTAATTTCTGCATAATCACTAAATAGAACAAATGCACCACAGCCAACATATTTACCATTTATGTCCTGTGCAGCAAAAAAATGTACCGCCTTGTCCAGAAGAGCCTCTATTTCTAGATAATTATTAGTCTCATCTGGAAATAGCTTATCCATTAAGTTGTGACTTTGTCTCAAAAGTTCGGTTATCTGAGGGTGGGTCGGATCTGCATAGTCTATTTGATACTTCATATTATTTTCCAAACAGTATTTTCTGTTCTTATGCTGTTAGTTTATATGATATCTACGATATGTTGTGGATAATTATTTATTTTCTTCCATATACGGTATAGAATTGATTGACTTAAACTTAATTGAGCTTCATCCATTTAGAAATAGAATCAAAAATCATGGGTATATAGTTGCACTTCTCCAAACTGCGTTTGACTGGATTTAAGAGCTTTGTAGATCAGACTGAATTAATAATTCAAGATGGGTTGACGGGTATTGTGGGCCCAAATGGTTGTGGCAAGTCTAATCTCTTAGAGGCTATTCGATGGGTCATGGGGGAAAACAGGCCAACAGCAATGCGTGGCGGCGGCATGGAAGATGTAATTTTTGCTGGAGCAGCAACGCGCACAGCTAAAAATTTTGCTGAAGTATCATTGATATTAGACAACAGTCAGCGACTGGCCCCCAAAGCTTTCAATGATAATGATCTTATTGAAATTGTTCGACGGATTACCAGGGATGTAGGGAGCGCGTTTAAAGCTTCAGGCAAGGATATCAGAGCTCGTGATGTTCAAATGCTTTTTGCAGATGCCTCGACGGGTGCCCATTCACCAGCATTAGTGCGCCAAGGGCAAATTGCTGAGTTAATTAATGCTAGGCCTCAAAATAGAAGGCGAATACTTGAAGAAGCAGCAGGAATATCTGGACTTTACCAACGTCGCCATGAAGCTGAGTTGAAACTTAAAGGTGCAGACAGCAACCTCGTAAGAGTTGATGACGTTTTAGAGCAACTCGCTACGCAGCTACATCAACTTTCACGTCAAGCAAAGCAAGCTGTGAGATATCGTGAGATAATGCAGGAGTTAATCGAAGCAGAAGGTGTTTTGCTATATCGTCGCTGGAAAGAGGCCGATGAAGCAAGTCTGAAATCTCAAAAAGAGTTGCAGGAATGTACAATTAAGGCCTCCAACAGTGAGCAAGCCGTCAGAGAACTTTCTGCACTACGGTCTGATGCCGAAGAAAAAATTCCACCTTTGAGAGAAAAAGAGTCCATTGCTTCTTCATTACTTCAAAGGTTGGAAGTTGAGCGAGATACTTTAGGTGCAAAAGAGGCTGATGCAAAGGCGAGGATAGAAACGATAAATACCCGTTTAAGTCAATTAGTTTTAGATTTGGATCGTGAAGCTGCCTTAAACAGTGATGCAGTGGGAACAATAAAAAGTCTCGAATGGGAAGCTGATCAATTAGATAAAGCTTCAAAAGGTCATGACACGAAGGTGAAGAAAGCAGCTGAAGAGGCACATGAAGCAGCACATAATTTACAAGAAAAAGAAGCTCAGCTTTCTGAAATTACAGAAGATATGGCTCGGCTAGTGGCGCGTTATCAATCTGCAGAAAGGTATTTGCAAGAGATTGAGCTTTTAACAAACAGGTACAAATCAGAGGCAGTTGCCGCCGAAGCATCTAGAGCCGAGGCTCTCAAGGCACAAGAAAAAACAAAAGATGATCTTAGAGTGGCAGAAAAGTCTTTTGATAATGCGATGTTGCAAAGTAAGGAAGCCGATGAAAACTTAATTAAAGCTGAAGAGACAAGAAATCAAACACAAGCCCTTGAGGTAGATGCTAGAGCTGCCTTGTCTTCGGCTGAAGGCGAGGCTAACGCAATAAGTGCAGAAGTTGCTGCTTTAGCAAAAATCCTGGAGCGAGACACTATGGAGGGCGGTCAGGTAGTTGATCGTCTCCAGGTTGAACATGGTTTTGAAAAAGCTCTCGGTGCAGCACTAGCTGATGATTTAAGATCACCGCAAGTGCCGGAAGATGGGCCATCGGGGTGGGTCTCTCTAGACGAACTGGCGATTCAGCAAGATTTACCTAACGGTGTAACCCCTTTGACCCATCACGTGTCCGTGCCAGAGGTTTTAAATCGACGGATTTCTCAAATTGGCCTAGTAGATGCAGATGAAGGGCCGAAGTTGCAGAGATTGTTGAAACCTGGTCAAAGGCTTGTTTCCACAGAAGGTGACCTGTGGCGATGGGACGGCTTCAGGGCTTGGTCTGAAGATGCGCCAACGGCAACGTCATTACGTTTGGAACAATTAAATCGACTAGAAGAATTAAAGCAACTCAATGAGAGAGCCAATGTGCAATTAGAGGCTGCAAAAGCAGCACATGGATCTTTGACAAAAAGACTTGCTGCTGACACTAATAACGATAGGGCTGCAAGAGATAGAATGAAGGAAGCAGATAGTACCCTATCTGATGCTCAAAGGGCCCAAAATCGAGCTGAGGCGGAGCTAAGCCTAGCGATAAACCTTCTTGATACATCATCAATGGCTCTCTCAAGGCACAAAAAAGACCTTGAAGTTACACAAGCACAAATGGTCGACGCCCAAAAAGTATTAAGCCAGCTTCCTAACTTAGAGGATGTAAAAGCAGAGGTTGAAGAAGCAAAAAATAGTGTTGAATTGCATCGAGCAGCAATGTTGTCAAAAAGGGCTTTACATGATGAGGTGCGCCGAGAGGGTGATGAGCGTATAAAAAGAATACAAGAAGTTGTAAAAGAGCTAAGTGGTTGGAAGTATCGCTTGGAAACAGCAGAAAAACGGCATTTAGAATTGGTACAGAGACAAAAAGACAACAAAGAACAGTTGCAAAATGCTCTTGCTGAGCCAGAAATGTTATCCAAACGCCGAGAAGAAATTGTAATATCTATATCGGAAGCAAGTAGAAAAAAAAATGAAGCTACAAGTGATCTTATAGGTGCAGAGAAAATTTTACGCGATTTCCGAGAAGAAGAGCGAGATGCTGAGCGATTAGCATCAAACCTGCGAGAACATAGAGCACGCACACAAGCGATGAGTGAGGCGGCGCAAGAAACCGTAGATAATGCAGTTGAGCGTATTCGTGATGAACTTCAAGCAACTCCTGATGAGTTACTGAAAAAGCTAGGCAAAGATCCAGAGAAATTACCGGATTCAGAAAAAATTGAGATCGAGGTGAATAGGCTAAAAAGACAACGTGACTCCCTTGGTGCTGTTAATTTGCGAGCTGAAGAGGATATGAAAGAAGTGCAGGCCGAGCACGATAATTTAGAAGGAGAAAGAACAGATCTACTTGAGGCTATCAGATCACTCCGAAATGGCATAGCGTCTTTAAATCGAGAGGGCCGTGAAAGACTTCTTACTGCATTTGAGCAAGTTAACGTTAATTTTTCAACATTATTTAAACATTTATTTGGTGGAGGAGAAGCCAATCTTGTTATGGTCGAAAGTGATGACCCCTTAGAAGCAGGGCTTGAAATTATGTGCCAGCCACCTGGGAAAAAGCTATCAACTCTATCACTGTTGTCTGGTGGAGAGCAAACTTTGACAGCATTAGCACTTATTTTTGCCGTTTTCTTAGCAAACCCGGCTCCTATTTGTGTTTTGGATGAGGTAGATGCCCCACTAGATGATGCAAATGTTTCACGGTTTTGTGATATGTTAAATGAAATGTGTCGACGGACCGATACGCGTTTTTTGATAATTACCCACCATGCGGTTACAATGGCGAGAATGGATCGGCTTTTTGGCGTAACAATGCAGGAAAAGGGTGTGAGTCAGCTTGTTTCAGTCGATCTAAAAAAGGCTGAACAGCTTGTAGCCTAGTTAAAGAAGAACACCGCAGCCCAGTCAAGTTTTGTAATAAATTGTCACATTACTTGTACTGTAAATTGTTATGGCGACGCGATTCCGTAATTCAAGAAAATAAAAATATCGTCTGGGACATATCTCATTCTTTTAACGGCTGTTATGCCCGTCTATTAAATAAATCGCGATTATGTTGTATTTGTGTCATATTAACCGCATAACAAACGAACGTATCGCCCTCAAGATCTAGTAAATGTTGCTTAAAGTATACGTAAATATATTCGCTTTTATAAAAAAATGCATGATATTAAACGAATTCTAATACTGCAGCATATTTTCGGTTGCAGGTAAAAATTCCCCGCAAAAATAAAATACTTGATTTTCCTGTATGTAAGTCCAAAATTCTGTGGTCAGGAGGATTTATGACGACTTTTCTATCAAAAGAATTGCATGCTGATCTAACCAGAGCGCAAAAAGACAAAAAGGTGAAAAAAAGTAGGCTGAGGGTCGAGTTTGATGGAGCTCTTGTTCCTGTATTAAAGCTTTGGGATAAAGGTTTTTCTATGGATATTGAGCATGCCCCGCAGTTGAGGGGCTTGGTAGATATTTTCGATGGTTCCCGTCACTTATCGCAGTGTCTAATTATAGCATCAACAGAAGAAAGTGGTGAAATTCATTTTGAATTTAAACGAAGTACAGATGTTACAGATACTCCTGCTTTAGATTTCGTATTACCTAAAGATAAGCCAGTGGCATTGCTTAACTAAATTATTGAAGATCGGAAAAAGCGTCCTTTAATCGCTTCGTTGCTTCAACAACTAACGTTCGTGGAGTGGCTAAATTAAAGCGTAAAAATTTTTCACCACCAGTTCCAAAAGTGCTTCCATGATTTACTGCGATTTTAGCTTTTTCTTGAACCCTATAGATAAATTCTTTTTCCTCCATACCGGTACCAGAAAAATCAACCCAAGCTAAGTATGTACCTTCCAAGGGCATAGAGCTAAGGCCTGGAATTTTATTAATTTCTCTATCAAAAATAACGCGATTGCCGTCAATATAGTGCATAAGCTCATCGAGCCACTGGGCGCCCTCTGGTGAGTATGCAGCCGTTGCCATAAATAAACCAAAGCTATTGGGACTGATCCCAAGGGCTTTAATTCTTTGCGAAAATTTTTGACGTAAGTTTGGATTGGAAATAATTACATTTCCCGAATGGGCGCCAGCAATATTAAATGTTTTTGTTGTTGCCGTCATCATTACTAAACGATCACACACGTATGGGTCTGCAATTGGCATTACAGTATGGCTCTTGTTCGGATAGACTAGGTCGTGATGGATTTCGTCGGATACTAATACTAGATCATGTTTCTTCGCAAACTTAGCAACTTCCTGCAGCTCATTCTTTGTCCAAACACGCCCACCTGGGTTGTGTGGAGAGCATAGAATAACCATCTTTTCATCACCTGACAGGTTTCTTTCGTATGCTACAAAATTAAAATGGTATTGGTTGTCTATTAATTTTAGTGGGCATTCCAATACTTTTCTTCCTGCGGCTTCAACTAGGTTAGAGAATTGATAATAAACTGGAGTAAAAAGGATTATACCATCTCCAGGTTTTGAGAATGCATCTATGCATAACCCTGTACCATTCACCAAACCATGTGTTGTGAAAATCCATGAAGTATCAATTTCCCAATTGTGCCTATTTTTCATCCACCATTTAATAGAATTATTATATTCTTTGTGATCTCCATAGTATCCGTAGATACCATGGGAGTTTATACCACGAAGTTTTTCTTGAATAATTTCAGGAGCGCGGAAATCCATGTCGGCGACCCACATAGAAAGACCAGTATCAGGAGATACACCATAAAGTTCCTCCATAGTATCCCACTTGCTAGAGTGTGTTCCTCGTCTATCTATTACTTCGTCAAAATCCATAAATTTTCCAAATAATTTTAGAGTGCCATAACTAAGGCAATGGAAAGTGTAAAACAAGCACCTCATTAGGTAATAAAACCCTTCGAAGTTGCATGTAATTACTTTTTAACCTAAATGAAATCTATGCTTAGACCTATCTTATTACATCCAAATCCTAAGTTGAAAAAGATCTGTGAACCAGTCTTAGAGATTGATGACACACTTATTGAGTTATCGGATGATATGTTGGAAACCATGTATCATGCACCAGGAATTGGTTTGGCTGCGTCTCAGGTTGGTGTTTTAACTCGAATTATCGTTATGGATTGTGAAAAGGAAGAAGCTGCTAAAGGTAAACCGATTGTAATGATAAATCCTGAGATAGTTGCTAGCTCTGATGAAGAAAATATTTATGAAGAAGGGTGCTTATCTATTCCAGAGCATTTTGCTGAAATTAAGCGCCCAACCTCTGTTCAAGTTCGATGGCTAGACCAGAATGGAAATCAGCAAGAGCAAGAATTTGATGGCCTATGGTCTACTTGCGTTCAACATGAGATTGATCATTTAAATGGAAAACTTTTCATAGATTATCTTGGTACAATAAAGAGACAGTTGATTACGAGAAAAATGCAAAAATTCAAGCGTGAAATGGAGCGAAAAGAAAAATAGATGGCTATAAGAAAATTGCTGATGTGGCCAGACAGAAGACTCAAGCAAAAAGCGCAGCTTATAAAGAAAATTGATGGAAATATAGAAAAAATCTGGTCAGATTTAACTGATACTATGGAAGCCATGTCATGTATCGGTCTCGCATCTAGTCAATTAGGTATTATGTCTAGTCTAGCGGTTGTGGATGCGTCGACGAACCGTGGCCAATTTATTCTTCTGGCAAACCCAGAAATCTTGCAAGTATCTAAGGAAATGAATGAAAATGTTGAAGCTAGCCCCAATCTTCCAGGCGTGTCGGCAAAAATTACAAGACCAAGAAAAGTAACAGTCAAATATTTAGACAAAGACGGCATGATCGTAAGAACTGATTTTGAGGGCCTTTGGGCTACTTCTGTCCAGCATCAGATCGATCATTTAAATGGAGTAATGTATTTTGATAGGCTTTCGGCTGTGAAGAGAGATATGTTAATTCGCAAGGCTAAAAAAAGACAATGAAAATAGTATTTTTGGGTTCAGCGTATTTTTCAATTCCAACACTCGTAAAATTAATCGAGGCTGGGCATGAAATTACTTGTGTTTATAGTCAGCCACCTAGGCGTGCAGGAAGGGGTAAGAAAGTCAACCTTACTCCCGTGCATGAAATGGCATTAAAATATGGGATAAGAGTTAGAACGCCTGAAAATTTCAAATTGCAAAAAGATAAATTAGCATTTTTTGATCTGAATGCTGATCTTACGGTCGTAGTCGCCTACGGTTTGATTTTACCCGTAGAGATTATTGAGACTGCTACGTATGGTAGCCTAAATATTCATGCATCTATTTTGCCGAAATGGCGAGGGGCGGCTCCTATTCACCGCGCAATAATGTCTGGGGATAGTGAAACTGGGGTTTGTATTATGAAAATGGATGCAGGCTTGGATACGGGGCCAATAGTTGCAAAGGAATTAGTGCCAATTAAACCAGACGATACAACTAGTGTATTGAGCGAGCGATTAGCTGATTTAGGAGCAAAGTTGCTAATTGAAGCAATAAAAAAGATTGACGAGTTTATTCCAAAACCTCAGTCGACTAAAGAAGTTTCTTATGCCAAAAAAATTGATAAAAGAGAGGCAAAGATTGACTGGTCATTAGATTTTCAAAAAATAGAGCAGCAAATCAGAGGCCTTTCGCGATACCCCGGTGCCTGGACCTATTACAACGGCGAGCGAATAAAATTTTTGAATGTTAGAATAAATAGTTCGAAGCAAAATAATCAAGCAGAGCCAGGTATGGTAATTGGAACGCCATTAGTAATTGCTTGCAAGGGAGGGGCATTGGAAATTACTTTACTCCAAAGACCAGGGAAGTTGGTTCAGACCACTGAGGACTTCTTACGCGGTTTTCCAATACAAATCGGTAGTTCTTTTACCTAGCACCTGATCATGAAAAGAAATCATTGCCTGCTTGACTTAATAGTTTTTGCGCCATTTCAATGCCGACGAGAGTGGCGTCCTCTTTAGAAACTACTTGCTCATCACTAAAAACCTCGGATCCATCAGTTTTTAAAATCTCGCCGCGAAATCTAAGGTTCTCATTTTTAAACTCAGCCAACCCGGCGATCGGGGTCTCACATGAACCATCTAAGGCTTCTAAGAAAGCTCTTTCGGCAGACAGTAGCAATCCCGTTGCAGAATTGTGAATTGCTTCTAGCATTGTTGCAACTTTTATGTCCTTTTCACGACGCTCAATGCCTATTGCACCTTGTGCAACGGCTGGAAGCATCTCGTCTGTTGAAATAGGTGCAGTTATTATATCTTCCATCTTAAGACGATTTAGTCCAGCAACTGCTAAAAATGTACACTCAGCCACACCGTCGTCTAACTTCTTCAGCCTTGTTTGCACGTTCCCGCGAAATTCTACTATTTTTAAATCAGGACGCTTTGACATAATTTGAGCTTTTCGTCTGAGCGATGAAGTGCCCACCGTAGCCCCTTGTGGAATATCTGCTAAACTTGTGTGGATCCTCGATACAAATGCATCTCGCACATCTTCTCTGGGCAAGAATGTGTCCAAAATTAGGCCGTTGGGCTGCTGAACGGGCATATCTTTCATTGAGTGCACTGCAATATCAATACTCTCTTGTAGTAATGCTTCTTCAATTTCTTTGGTAAAAAGTCCTTTTCCACCAATCTCTTTTAGAGGGCGATCAAGGACTTTATCGCCAGTTGTTTTAATTACAACAATTTCAAATGAGTCGAGTGACAAGCCGTATGCTATGCTAAGTCTCTCTCTTGTTTCATATGCTTGTGCCAACGCTAGAGGTGAACCCCTGGTACCAATGCGCAATGGTGATTTCGGATCTGGTAATTTTAATTTCATAAATAGGGTTTAAGCGGTGTTTTGCATCAAAGCAAGATACCAAGCTTGACATTTATTTAAAGAACGTGAACCAAGTACTCAGAGAAAGGCAGAAGAATGACCATTAAGAAAAAAATTTTAAAAGCTCTTGCTGGCGAAGTGCTAGACACACCGCCTATTTGGATGATGCGTCAGGCTGGTCGTTACTTGCCAGAGTACAGGGAGACCAGAGCTCAAGCGGGTGACTTTTTATCACTATGTTACAACAGTGATCTTGCTGCTGAAGTTACGTTGCAACCGATTAGAAGATATGGATTTGATGCGGCAATTTTATTCGCTGATATCCTGCTTCTTCCCCAAGCTCTGGGGGCAGATTTGTGGTTCGTAACGGGCGAGGGTCCAAGGCTATCAACAATTAACTCTACCGATGAATTGAATTTGCTTAAGCCTGTTGATGAAATTCACGATACATTGCGTCCAGTCTATGAGACTGTCCGGATTTTATCAAAAGAATTGCCCGAAGAGACAACACTTATTGGTTTTGCAGGAGCTCCATGGACGGTCGCCACTTATATGATTGCCGGAAGGGGTACGCCGGATCAAAAGCCAGCGCATGATTTAAAAGATAATAATATATTAGTTTTTGAAAATTTGATTGAGATTTTGACAAAAGCAACCATTAAATACTTGTCTGCACAAATTGATGCGGGAGCTGAGGTGGTAAAAATATTTGATAGCTGGGCCGGTTCTTTGAAAGGAGATGATTTTTATAAATATGCTCATGAGCCGACAAAAAAGATAGTAATGGAGTTAAAAGCCAAATATCCAACGGTGCCAATAATAGTTTTCCCGAGACAGGCGGGCGATTGTTACAAAGGCTTTTTAAAATCCACAGGTGCAGACTGTCTCGCGATTGACGATAGTATAAGTTCAGCATGGGCTGCTAAATATTTACAAAAGGATGGTTGTATACAGGGAAATTTAAACTCTTCTCATATGGTCTCAGGTGGTCAAAATATGATTGATGAAATCGAAACTATAGTTTCAGATTTGTCACAAGGTCCTCATATATTTAACTTAGGTCATGGTATTACCCCTGAAGCTAACCCAGATAACGTTGCCCTAATGATAGAAACAATTAGAAACTTTAAACGTTCCTGATTGATACTTCCATCAAAAGAATATTTTAACATGACAAATATGCTGTCTATTACTGGACTTTCGAAAAGATATAATGATGGACAAGTAGCGCTTGAAAACGTCTCTTTTGATGTTAACGAGGGTGAAATTCTTGCCCTCCTTGGGCCGAACGGGGCGGGAAAGACTACTCTTATTTCTGCAGTTTGTGGACTGGTTGTGCCAACGGCGGGTCAAGTAACAGTTGGGGGATTTGACACGAGATCGAATTATCGGTTGGCACGATCTCTAATTGGCTTGGTGCCCCAAGAAATTGCATTGGAGCCGTTTGAAAAAGTTATCAATACAGTGCGTTTTTCAAGAGGCTTATTTGGAAAGAGTCCTAATGATGATCAAATAGAAATAGTTCTCCGCCAGTTATCGTTGTGGGACAAAAAAGATTCTAAAATTTTGCAGTTGTCAGGCGGTATGAAAAGACGCGTGCTAATTGCTAAAGCTTTGGCGCACGAGCCAAGAGTATTATTCCTCGACGAACCATCTGCAGGTGTAGATGTAGAGTTAAGAAGAGACATGTGGAAACTGGTGTCTGATTTAAAGTCTCAAGGTGTTACAATAATATTGACCACGCATTACATCGAAGAAGCAGAAGCAATCGCTGATCGAGTTGGAGTAATCTCAAAGGGTAAGTTAATTTTATTGGAAGAGAAAAAAGCTTTAATGAAGCGAATGGGCCGGAAAAAAGTAGAGATCTCATTACAATCTCCAATTGCGGTCATTCCTGTTAAACTGCAAAACTTTGATCTCTACCTTTCAAACGATGGTTTGACCATAAATTATCTATATGATGCTAAAGCTTCTAGTAATGAAATTACGAAATTACTAAATGAGATTTCGATTTCAAATTTGCAAATAAGTGATTTGAAAACATCACAGTCCTCATTAGAAGAAATATTCGTCTCACTAATCGAGGAGCCGTCTAAATGAATTTTCGATCTATACGAGCAATATATATTTTTGAAATGTCTAGATTTTTTAGAACATTATTACAGAGTTTTGTCTCTCCAGTCATATCAACTTGTTTGTATTTTGTCGTTTTTGGGGCGGCAATTGGTGGCCGGATAGATGCTGTTGATGGTGTTAGTTACGGTGCATTCATAGTGCCTGGATTGATTATGCTCAGCGTAATGACGCAGGCGGTTTCAAATGCATCATTTGGTATTTATTTCCCAAAGTTTATTGGAACCATATATGAGGTTCTGTCAGCTCCTGTAAATTTTTTGGAAATTGTTATTGGATATGTCGGTGCTGCGGCATCTAAAGCTTTGTTTATTGGTTTAGTAATATTGGCGACATCACTATTCTTTGTCGATATAGAAATCATTCACCCTTTTATTTTGATTTTTTTATTAGTGGTGACTTGCATCTCTTTTTCGTTACTTGGCTTCATCCTAGGAATTTGGGCAAACAATTTTGAACAGCTGCAATTAGTACCCTTGTTAATAATCACTCCCTTAGTTTTCTTGGGTGGGTCATTTTATTCGATATCGATGCTTCCAAAATTCTGGCAAGTTGTAAGCCTTTTTAATCCAGTTGTTTATTTGATTTCAGGATTCAGGTGGGCTTTTTACAATAATTCTGACGTTTCCATAGCAGCAAGTCTTTTTGCTATAACAATATTTACTGTTTTCTGTATCTTTATAATTTTTTTAATTTTCAAAACTGGTTGGAGACTAAGGCCATAATGCAACTAAACCCATGTTGAATAAATGTCGCTAGTAGCAGGTTTAAGTAATCTGTATATTGAAGTAAATGAGCACTGTGCCTAAATGATACTTATGTTACGTATACCTTTCCTCAACAAATTGAACAGGCGAAAGACGGTTTCAGTAGTTCGGCTCAACGGTCTAATTTCGTCAGGAGCGCGTGGGGGTATTTCTGATAGTGTGATTGCACCCACACTTGAGAAAGCATTCCGAAAAGGAAATCCCAGTGCCGTTGCTTTCATTATTAATTCACCCGGTGGATCGCCAGTCCAGTCTTCTCTTGTCGGCGACAGGATTAAAAGACTATCGGAAGAAACAGAGGTGCCTACTATTGCATTTGTGGAGGATGTTGCCGCATCTGGTGGGTATTGGATAGCATCAGCCGCTGATGAAATTTATGCAGACCATGCCTCTATTATTGGTTCTATTGGTGTAATTTCCTCAGGATTTGGTTTGCAAGAGTTGCTTTCAAGATATGGAATTGAGAGGAGAGTATATACCGCTGGTAAATCTAAGTCGATGCTTGATCCTTTTAAGAAAGAAAAAGCTGAAGATGTCAAAAGATTAAAGGATATTCTTTCGCAGTTACATGAAGTTTTTATATCTCACGTGAATGGGGCTAGAGATGGAAAATTATCGACCGATCATGATCTGTTTACAGGAGAGATTTGGTTGGCCGCTCGAGCAAAAGAACTTGGTTTAATAGATGGTATAGGGCACTTTGTTCCGGTTTTGAAAGAGAGATTTGGCGAAAAAACTCGTTTTAAGGAATATAGTCAGAAAAAATCTCTATCTCAGAGATTTGGAGTTAGCATTGCAAATGATGCAATCAGCCTAGTGGAGGAAAGGGCAGAATTTGCTAAGTATGGGCTTTAAAAGATGATCTTAAAGATTGTAGTTCTTTTTTTAATCGTGATGGGCGTGATGGCCATGTTTGGAAAATTGAGGGTACCAAAAGTTAAACTGTTAAATTCTAAACGATGTAATAAGTGCGGTAAATTTAAAATCGGCAAAGATTGTCAATGTTCTAAAAAATCTGGATAGTTATGGTTTGGCTTCAAGCACTTATCGGTCTGATCATCCTCTTAATTGCTGGTGATATTCTCGTCCGTGGTGCGGTAAATTTTAGCTTAAGGATTAAAATTCCAGCGTTTATCGTCTCTTTAACAGTGGTTGCATTAGGCACATCGGCTCCTGAATTATTGGTAGCAATTAGAGCTACCTTAGACAATTCACCGGGAATTGCTTTGGGAAATGTAGTTGGCTCAAATATCGCAAATGTTCTTCTTGTCTTGGGTATACCTGCTCTAATTGCTGGAATTAATACAAGTGAGTGTAAGACGGGAAAAAACTATGTGTTTATGATGCTTGCAACACTTGTTTTTCTCTCGTTAGCATTCCTAGGTAATTTTTCAGTTTCTGAAGGAATTATCTTCCTAATTCTATTAACCTTGTTTCTATCTATAGCTTTTCGAGACAGTTTAAAGGGAAATGCAGAAGTATCCTATTCAGAGGTGGAAAATGTGGATCCAAACCTCGCACTGTGGAAAATAATGCTCTTCTTGTCTTTAGGATTAATAGGCTTGCCAATTGGTGCTGACATATTAGTAAAAAATGCCTCATTGATAGCCACATCTTATGGTATATCTGATGAGGTGGTTGGGTTGACACTCGTAGCAGTTGGCACTTCTCTGCCTGAACTTGCAACCACATTTATGGCTGCTGTTCGAAGACAGGCTGATGTTGCACTGGGCAACGTGATAGGATCAAATATATTTAATATACTCGCGATAGTGGGAATAACCACAATGTTTGGAGATATCCCGATATCCTCTTCGTTTTTCGAATTTGATTTTTGGATAATGTTAGGGGCAGGTATTGTTTTGTTTCCATTTGTTTTTATGGGGCTTAGCATTAACAGGCTTTGGGGTGCCTTCTTGACGCTCGCGTATGCGAGCTATCTGTATTTAACGGTTCAATGAAAGTGAAATTTAGTAATGCGTGCATTAGTAACCGGTGGGGCTAAACGGTTAGGCCGTGAGATATCAACATACCTGGCAAGTCGCGGGTATGATGTGGTCGTACACTATAATAATTCAGAAAGCGAGGCGCTTGATGTCACCAAAGACATAAATGATCTCGGCCGTATATCTGAGTGCCTTAAATGTGATTTGCTGGTTGAGAACGAGGTAAAGGAATTAGTAAATCGCGCGTCTGAAGCGATCGGCGGGCAAATTACTTTATTGGTTAATAATGCTTCTATATTTGAGTATGATAGTTTTGAAGATGCAACCCGCAAAAGTTGGGATCGTCATATTGAGAGTAATTTAAGAGCGCCATTCGTATTAACACAGAACTTTGCAAAGCAATCCCTGGCACCAATCTTAGATGAAAAAAATGAGCCAATCTCCCAAGGGTTAGTCCTGAATATGATCGATCAGAGAGTTAAAAAGCTAACACCAGATTTTGCAAGCTATACTATTGCAAAGATGGGTTTATGGGCAATGACGCAAACTGCCGCCAGAGCTCTTGCTCCGGGCATTAGGGTAAACGCAATTGGTCCGGGGCCTACTTTGATTGGAGCACGTCAAAAGGAATATCATTTTGATGGGCAAAGAAAAAATACGATTTTAGAGCGAGGAGCTAACGCCGAAGATATAACTTCTGCTGTTGGTTACTTTATTGATGCTAAAAGCGTAACGGGGCAGCTGCTATGTGTGGATGGTGGACAGCATCTAGGCTGGAAAACACCTGATATTCAAGGAGTTGAGTAGATTACAACTTGATTTTGGGTGATAGTTTTGCACTGCAGCAGTTAAAATAGATGTTATAGTTTTAAAAATGTAATAATTTCAGCCGTTTACTAAAAAGATAAAAAATAAAACTAATAAAAACAATAGGTTAGTATTTTGCCTAAATTTTAGGCAAATCAGTGAAATGCCGAAAATACAACAAAAAATTCCTATTTTCAAAAAGTTATCTTCAGGTTTATCCACAGGAGACGTGGAAACATTTCCTCTTGAAAAATTTCCGCTTTCATTGCAGCCATTAGAGAATCAATTTCATCCTTACAAGACTCTTAAAAAATGAAGCCTTCAAATAAAAATTCAGGTTATGAGTTGATACACTCGTACTTAACCGCTCTGGATAACTCGCCAGGGGTTTATCGAATGCTTGATGAACAAAACAGAGTACTGTATGTTGGAAAAGCCCGTAATCTAAGAAACCGAGTTTCAAGTTACTCACGACCTTCACCGAGTCACTCATCTAGAATCGCACGCATGATTTCAGAAACTGCGTCTATGATGTTTTTGACAACTAGTACCGAAACGGAGGCACTGCTTTTAGAGCAAAACCTTATCAAGCAATTAAAACCGCGCTACAATGTTTTGTTACGAGATGACAAGTCGTTTCCAAATATCTTGGTATCCAAGGAGCATAGCTTCCCACAATTAAAAAAGCATCGGGGCAATAAAAAAGAAAAAGGATCTTATTTTGGTCCTTTCGCGAGTGCAAGTGCGGTAAATCGAACTTTAAACCAGTTGCAAAAGGCGTTCATGCTAAGGAATTGTTCAGACAGTATTTTTAGTAATCGTACAAGACCCTGCCTTCAGTATCAGATTAAACGCTGTTCGGCGCCGTGCGTGGGGCGTATCTCTGAACAGGAATATTTTAAAAGCGTTAAAGATGCTCAAAATTTTCTTTCTGGTAAAACAACCAATATTCAGGAAAATCTGGCAAAAGAAATGAAGCGAGCATCAGATCAGATGGAGTTTGAAAAAGCGGCTTCTATTAGAGACCGAATAGGCGCTTTAACCCAGGTGCAAACCAGACAAGGGATTAATCCTCGCTCTGTAAAAGAGGCTGATGTTATTGCCCTGCATGTAGATAAGGGTCATGCGTGTGTCCAAGTATTTTTTATAAGAGCGCATCAAAATTGGGGAAATAGTGATTTTTATCCAAAGATATCTGATGATATGTCCAATGCGGAAATTATGGAAGGTTTTATTGGTCAGTTTTATAATTCCAAGGAACCTGCAAGATTACTAATTCTATCTCACGAGCCAGAAAACTCCGATTTAATTACAGATTTACTATCGGAGAGATTAAGTCGTAAAGTTGAGGTATCTGTTCCTAAAAGAGGGGAAAGGTTGGAGCTAGTTAGTGGTGCCCTTCGTAATGCGGTTGGTAGCTTAAATAGAAAAATGGCCGAAACGGCTACCCAAACTAAACTTCTTAAAGATTTAGCAAAAGTTTTTGGGTTAAGATCAACGCCAAGACGGATAGAAGTCTTTGATAATTCGCATATACAGGGTGCGCATGCGGTCGGCGCGATGGTTGTTGTTGGCCCAGATGGGTTTATGAAAAACCAATATCGAAAGTTTAATTTCAAAAATGAAAACCTTGTTCCTGGTGATGATTTTGGAATGATGCGAGAGGTCCTCGAAAGACGGATAAGACGATTAAGTAAAGAGGATCCTGATAGAGGCCTTGGTATGTGGCCAGACTTAATAATTATTGACGGTGGAGCAGGGCAAGTCAGTGCAGTTGGGAAAGTTTTGGCGGACCTTGGTATTGAGGATGTGGCTATGGTAGGTGTCGCCAAAGGTGTCGATCGCAACCATGGAAAAGAAGAATTTTATATGCTCAATCGGCCTGCTTTTGCATTAGGAAAAAATGATCCAGTTCTATATTTTATACAAAGGATGCGGGACGAAGTTCATAATTTTGTTATTGGGACCCATAGATCAAAAAGGTCAAAAACGATTTCTGCTAATCTATTAGACGATATACCAGGCGTTGGTGCCTCCCGCAAAAGAGCTCTTCTTGATCACTTTGGTTCATCTAAGCGCATTAAGAGTGCGCACTTATCTGATCTAAAGTCAGTCGATGGTATATCATCTGGTCTGGCGGAGCGTATCTATAATCATTTCAATGATACTTAGATCGTTTCATACTTATCCTGAAAACACTTCATAGTATCGTTTTCATTTGAAGAAGCATGATAAACAGCTCTAGCAATAGCACGAGACATTGTGACACTTGATAAATGGCATAGCTCTGCAAACTCTTCGTTTGAAAATATTATATTTAGCTCTCCGGTACTAACAGAAAAGACCAAGTCGCCATCGTACGGTAAGTGGGATGGGACGATGGCTCTAGAAAGGCCATCATGCGCACACGTCGCAACACGCTTTGCTTCAGACTTTGTAATTGTTGCATTGGTGGCAACGATGCCTATTGTTGAATTAGCTCCCTCTTTTATTGAATTAATCTTGCTATATTTGAGTGCAGAGCCGTAAATAGCATCCCCAGGAGCCCCATACCCGCCGAACTCATTTTCAACTTCGAAAGGCGCGGCCCAAAACTTTCCAGAAACTGGGTCAATAACATTTCCCATTGCGTTAACGATGACTAACGCGCCAACTATTACTCCATTACTCAGTATAGAAGAGGCTGATCCTAGTCCACCTTTTACTTGTCCGGTTGTTGCACCAAAGCCCGCCCCATGGCTTCCTAACTGAAAGTTTTCTGACGCATTTTCAATTGCTTGTCTCCCCAGTGCTGGATATGGATTTTTATGCCAAGTTTTATCTCCGCCGTTTCGTAAATCAAAAATAATTGCTGTAGGAACAATTGGTACATTGAAAGGGCCCATTGCAAAGCCTTTACCTTGTTCACGTAAATATTCTACCACACCATTTGTAGCGTCCAAACCAAAGGCAGACCCTCCGGAAAGAACAATAGCATTAATACCATGTACTGTTTTATCCGGCTCGAGCAAATCAGTTTCTCGGGTACCAGGTGCACCACCCATAACACAGTATGAAGCTGTCATTGGGTTTGAACTTGTCAAAACGCTAACGCCCGATTTCAGGATGTGATCCTCTGCATTTCCAACAATCAATCCCGGCACATCAGTAATTAAATTTTTAGAGCCTGGTTTAAAGGTCATATACAGCGTCCTCCATCAACCTCAAGGCATACGCCAGTTATCATTGATGCTTCATCAGAGCAAAGGAAACAGGCGGCATTTCCCATGTCTTCTGGAGTTGAAAACCTTCCAAGGGGTATGGTTGATAGAAATTTAGATCGTATCATTGGGGTATCTTCGCCCATGAAGGTGGCTAATAGCGGGGTTTCGCCCGCTACTGGGTTAATTGCATTGACTCTTATACCGTGGAGGGCGAGTTCGATAGCCATAGTTTTCGTTGCAGTGTTCATCCATCCTTTAGATGCATTATACCAATTTAAATTTGGTCGAGGGGAAACGCCTGCAGTGGATGCAACATTTAGAAAAACCCCAGATTTTTGTTCTTTCATTTCTGGTACAAATAGCTGAGCCATTAGGTAAACCGACTTACAATTAACAAAAAATACTTTATCAAAGTCATCTTCTGAAATATTTTCCAAGGCGTCAGGGGTATGCGTTATTCCTGCATTGTTTACGATAATGTCGGGTATGCCAAAGTGCGATAATGAAAAATCTTTCAACTTTGCTACAGATTTTCTTTTTGAAACGTCAACCAAAAATGGATAAGCGCGTTCACCAAGATCTAAAGCAACTTTTCGTGCCATTTTCTCATTTAGATCCGCAATAAGTACCTCAGCGCCCTCTTCAATAAATTTTTTAGCGATGCCAGCACCAAATCCAGAAGCAGCCCCAGTAACTATTGCTCTTTTGCCGTTTAATCTCATAAAGACTTCCTAACCATGGTAATGAGCTACCGTTTTGATTGTTGTAAAACCAAACATTGCCTCAAAACCCTTTTCACGTCCATGGCCAGATAAGCCGCGCCCACCGAATGGAAGTTCAACTCCACCACCTGCTCCATAGTTGTTTATGAAAACTTGACCAGATTTTAGACGTTTAGCCATTCGCATTTGTTTTGATCCATCTTGTGTCCAGACTGAAGCCACCAGCCCAAAACCAGTCCCATTTGCAATCTCGACCGCGTGGTCTTCGTCGTCGAAAGGCATAATAATTTGAACTGGTCCGAATATTTCATTTTGCGCCAAACTGTGGTCGGCGGGAACGTCTACAAAAAGATGAGGTAAGCAATAAAAACCACCCTTATTTATTTCTTCTTTGTATTTGCCGGTTGCTACTAACTCTAAATCTTTACCTTGTTGAATATAGTTTGAAACGATTTCATGTTGTTTTTTCGATATTAGAGGTCCAACGTCTAAATCATCCATGGCAGATCCAACCAAAAGCATCTCATACTGCTTGGTCATCATTGATACAACTTTTGGATAAACTTCCTTTTGGACTAGGATGCGGCTTGAAGCTGAGCAGGTTTGCCCAGCGTTTTGTACTCCTGCATTAACTAAAAAAGGTAACGCTGCATCTAGGTCTGCATCAGCAAAGACAATTTGCGGAGATTTTCCTCCAAGTTCTAGAGTAACAGGGATAACATTTTGTGCAGCGGATTGTTGAATTTTGATGCCAGTTGATACAGATCCAGTGAAGCTAATATGATCGATATCGCTGTGTTGGCTTAGGCTTGCCCCCGTCTTTCCTGAACCTGTTACAATATTTAAAACCCCATCGGGGAAGCCAGCTTTTTTTGTTAATGCGCCAAATGCTAATGCAGTTAAGCAGGCTTCTTCAGCCGGTTTAAGGATACAGGTGTTTCCAGTTGCAAGTGCTGCTCCTACAGATCTGCCAATTATTTGCATTGGGTAGTTCCAGGGGATTATATGCGCGCATACGCCATGAGGTTCTCGTAAAGTATAAACTGTATAATCCTCTAGATATGGGATTGTATCACCATGCAGTTTATCCGCCGCACCTGCATAAAATTCCATATATCGAGCTAGAGCCTTTACGTCTGCTTGTGCTTGCCGGAGCGGCTTACCAACATCTGTGGCCTCTAGGCTGGCGAGTACGTCATAGTTTTCTTCTATTAAGCGCCCGAGTGTACTTAAAAGAGTACTCCTTTCTCGAGCAGTTATATTTTTCCATGTATTCTCAAGGGTGTCTTTTGCTACGCCAACCGCATCATTTACATGTTCATTATTTGCCTCAGAAACTTGGGCAATAACATCCCCTGTTGATGGATTGATAAGGTCTATTTCTGTATTTGAGCAGACCCACTCACCATTTATTAAAAAGTGCTTATTCGGAAAATCTACTGTCATAATATATTCCTTTAATTAAGCATGACCAAATTCAGGAAACTTTGGTGCAGCATCAATAAGTGAATGAGTATACTCATTTCTTGGATCGTTTAAAATTTGCTTAGTTTGTCCTTGTTCGACAATTTTTCCATTTTTCATAACTAAACATTTCTCAGTGATATTTTCGATTACTGTAAGGTCATGACTGATAAACAAATATGATAGCCCATGACGTTCCGTTAAATCTGAAATAAGTTTAAGAATTTGGTTTCGAATTGATAAATCAAGCGCCGATACAGCTTCATCGAAAATTATAAGTTTCGGTTTAATCACAAGTGCCCTGGCTATCGCTATGCGCTGTCTCTGACCGCCTGAGAATTCATGAATATACTTTTCGGTACTGTTTAGCGGTAATCCAACTTCTTCGAGCATTTCCTTCACGATACTTTTTTGCTCGGTTTCATGAGGAGCTTCTTTACCTAATGCAAAAAAGGGTTCTGCAATTAAACGTTCGACTTTGTGCCTAGGATTGAAAGAACCGTAAGGGTCCTGAAAAACTACCTGTATATTTTTTTTAAAACTTCTGTTGTCTTTAGAAATTTTTTTCCCTTCAAATTCTATGTAGCCAGAGCTGGTTGATTGCAAACCCAGAATGGTTCTTGTTAGGGTAGATTTTCCGCTGCCAGATTCCCCAACTAACCCTAGGCGCTCACCTCTTTTGATATCGAATGAGACATCGCTCACCGCCTCGATAGATGTACCTTTTGAAAAAAGTCCCCTATTGTGAGATTTATAGTTAACCGATACTGAATTTACTTCTAGTAGCTTTCCTTTGGAAATCTCATTTTCTTTTAAAATCAATTTTTGGCTGGAGGCTGAAAATAATTTTTTTGTATATGGGTGTGCAAGGTCTCTAAAAACCTTTTTTGGTTCTCCCTGATCTACTAGAATGCCCTCTTTCATAAGAATTAAGTAATTAGCAATATTTGCAACTATCGCCAAATCATGTGTGATTAGAATAATGCTAATACCATCTTGTTCAGCAAACTTTTTTAGAAGTTCTAGGATTTTCGCCTGTGTTGTTACATCTAAAGCAGTTGTTGGCTCATCTGCAATTAAAATGCTTGGTTCCAAACAAACAGCCATAGCAATGACGACACGCTGACGTTGGCCCCCCGACAGTTGATGAGGGAAACGTGACGGGTCTATACCGCTTAATCCAACCCGGTCCATTGTATTTCGAACTCGATTCTTTAATTCGTGTGGAGCACAGGCTTTATGTTGAACTAATGTTTCAGAGATTTGCCTTCCAATATTTTTCAAAGGATTTAGAGCTGTCATTGGTTCTTGAAAAACCATACTTATCTTTTTTCCCCTGAGCTTACAAAACTTGTTTTCTGATATTTTATTAAGGTCATTTCCGTCAAAATTAATTATACCCCCTTTTTTTGAGCCGAGGGGTAAGAGACCCATTAGGGCCAATGCAGAAATTGATTTACCAGACCCACTCTCACCAGTTAGAGCTAGAATTTCACCAGCACCAAGATTAAAGGAAATATCTTTGACGATCGGTTTCTCGTGAATTGCAACAGAAAGATTTCTTACCGAAAGAAGCGTCATTTCTTCATGCTTCCTCTAAGCTTGGGATCAAGTGCGTCACGCAGTCCATCTCCTAAAAGATTTAAACCTAAAACTGTTATAATAATCGCTACTCCTGGTACAATTGCTAATCTTGGCGCCAAAGAAACCATTGTTTGTGCATCTGCCAGCATTCTGCCCCAACTCGGCGTGGGAGGTTGTGCTCCCAAGCCTATGTAACTTAGTCCAGCCTCTGCAAGAATACCGAGTGAAAATTGAATAGTTGCTTGTACTATCAATATATGCATCAAATTGGGCAGGACGTGTTCGGTCGAAATTCGCAAACCAGTTTTTCCTGCAACCTGTGCAGATAAAATAAATTCACGTTGCCATAGAGATAAGGCAGCCCCCCTAGAAATACGGGCAAAAACTGGGATATTGAAAATTCCTATAGCAACTATGGCATTGAATGCACTTGGCCCAGCAATCGCAGTAATGAGAATGGCGATTACTAAACTTGGAAATGCAAATACCAAATCGTTAAATCGCATTATGCCATCGTCTATGAAACTGCCCCTCCAGTTTGCGGCGAATAGTCCTAGTGGGACACCAAAGAGCACCCCAATCCCAACCGCGACAAAAGCTACAGCAATTGATGTTTGGGCTCCCACCATTATCATTGACAGCATATCCCGACCAAAGTGATCTGTACCAAATGGGTGGGTTAAACTTACAGGCTGTAATCGGTTTGATATATTTAGTTCGGTGACATCGAATGGCTGCCAAAAAAAAGAAATAGTAGCCATAATCATTGGTATCAAGCACAATAAAATACCAAATTGTAAGCTTGTGCTTGGTCGTATCATATACTGTCCTGTCGTAACCTTGGGTCGACTAACATGTAAGTGATATCCACGATAAAATTGACCAGTATCACTGCAAAAACAAGAAGCATAACAACACTTTCTACAACGATTAAGTCTCTTTGGGTTATTGCTTGAAATACGAGACGTCCCAAACCTGGAAGATAAAATACTTGCTCAATAATTATTGCGCCTGCCAGTAAAAAAGAGAATTGAAGCCCAATTATTGTAAGGACTGGAATTAAAGCATTGCGAAGTGCATGTGTCCAGATCGTTTGCGATGAACTTAGGCCTTTAGCGCGAGCAGTGCGAATGTAATCTTCTCCAAGCGTCTCAATTAGAGCACTTCGCATGACACGAGACAAAATTGCAGCTTGAGGCAGCGCAAGAGCAATTGCGGGAAGGGTAAGCGAGGTAATTCCGTTAAAGAGACCATCCTTCCAACCTGAGAACCCTCCTGCAGAAAACCATTGCAGTTTGATTGCGAATATTCCAACTAAAATTATTGCAAACCAGAAGTTTGGAATTGCAATTCCAAGTTGAGTTGCACTTATAACAGCAAAATCGCCGGTTTTTCCTCTTTTTGCAGCGGCATATATTCCGGTGGGTATAGCAATTACCGTGGATAAAAAAAGCGCATAAATTGCCAAAGGAAGTGAAACCCATAAACGGTCTCCAACCATTTCTGTAACGTTTGTTCTATATGTGTATGAGATGCCAAAATCTCCTGTGAGCATTCCACCTATCCAATCGAAATATCTATTTATTTTGGGTTGATCCAACCCCAGTTCAGATCGAAGCGCTGCAATTGTATCTGGTTGCGCATTAATACCAAGCATAAAGCTCGCCGGATCACCGGGCGCAATTTCTACCAGGGAAAAAATAACAATGGATGCTAAGGCAAGACTCAATACAAACGTAAATAGGCGTCTGAAAAAATATTTAATCATAAATTTGCCAGTTTAATTATGTCCCCCAAAATAATGGGGGACATAGCAGTTGAATAATTAGTCAGCCCATTTAACGTCTGTTAGATCAGTTGCTTGGGTTGGAGCGTTTTCCCAAAGGCCCATAATTTTGGCATTTGCTACTGTTGGAAAAGCCAACTCGAAAAGATACCCATTTACATAATCTTCTGAAATAATTCGTTGGGCTTTCCTTAAAAGGTCACTTCGCTTTTGTGGGTTACTTTCAACATTGAGCGCCTTTATCACCGCTTGAAATTCAGAACTATCATACTGAAAATAGTATTCGGGCCGGGCGTATATCCCTATATCCATTGGTTCTGTATGGCTTACAATTGTCAAACCATAGTCTTTGCCTCTAAAGACTTCTTCTAACCATTGAGCCCATTCTAAATTTGAAATTTCTGTCTCGATTCCTACGGCTCTTAATTGCGACGCAATTATTTCACCGCCGCGCCTCGCATAAGATGGGGGTGGTAGTTTCAAAGTTGTTGTGAAACCCTCGCTAAATCCGGCTTCAGATAGAAGTTTTTTTGAAATTTCAGGATCATAGTTTGAGTTTGCCTTTAGGTCCACATAGTCTGGATGGTGTGGCGCGAAGTGGGTGCCAATTGGGGTGCCATAACCAAACATTGCACCATCTATAATTGCCCGCCTGTCTATTGCGTGTGCGATGGCTTTTCTGACTTTTACATTGTCCAAAGGTGGCATTTTGTTATTTGTAGACAAAATAGTTTCACCTTCGGTATTTCCAACCAAGACCTGAAAGCGGCTGTCTGATTCGAATTGCGCTAAATTTTCAGGAGCTGGAAATCCCGCAAATGCGTCAATATCTTGTGCCATCATTGCAGAGAAAGCAGCACTTGGATCTGAAATAAATTTGAAGGTTGCAGTCTCTAGATGAGCAGGCTTGCCCCAATATTCCTCGTTCCTTAGTAGCTCAATTTTATCGCCTTGAACCCAGTTAGAGAATTTAAATGCGCCTGTTCCTACTGGATTAGTTTTTATGTCGTCTATCGTTTCGGGAGCAACAATAACTGCATCCCCCCAAGCCATATTAAATAGAAAACTACCATTCGGAGAAGCTAAAGTTACCTTGACTTTATCGCTTGCCAAAACTTCAACATTTTTGATACCAGAAAATAAGGCCTTTTGAGCGTTTGTGCTATCTTCTGCTCTTGCTCTATCTAACGAAAACTTAACATCGTTTGCATCCATTGTTGAACCATCATGGAAGGTCACAGCAGAATTTAAGTGAAATATATATTCTGTCCCGTCCTCAGATATTTCCCATGATTTCGCTAACCCAGGAATTACTGCTCCATCCGAAGCAAATCGAGTTAAACCCTCGAATACATTTGAGTAAAGCACACTGTCTATGGCACCAGCTGCGGCACTCGTTGGATCCAAATGAGGGGGTTCGAGCTGCAACGCAATTGTCATGCTAGTTTTAGCTGCATGTGCGCCTTGAATACCTAATGATGTTGCTATAACCCCCGCGGATAGCAATAATTTAAAATGATACTTCATTTTAGTCTCCCTTTTTCTCCCATGTCTTTACTATATCCCCAAAAATAAAAAAAACTCCAAAAATTTTTTCAATGATTTTGGAGTAATTAAGCCAATTCCTTAATTCTTTGTTATATTAGTGTAGCATCAGACTTTTATTTGAATAATTGATAAGCAGGACTTGAAAAACGGAACTCTTGATTTCCGATGGAAAAGCTTTCATCGATTTTGTAATCTTCTTTACTTAGCTCGATCCAAGTTTTGGGTTGACTTATTGAATTTAAAAAATGGACTACGTCCAGCGTGGGAGTATCAATAAAATTTAAATTAGTCTTTAGTTGAAGTTTGAACTCGATGTTTTGCTGTTCAGTTTCTATTCCTGAAAAATTAACAATAATCTCAGGTTTTGCATTGACAAATTTCTCATACAAAAGCGATATTTGGAGTTTTTTTGCCTGGAAGCGAAATTCTTTTTCGTCATTAATCATTAGATTTTCGGCTTCAATTATCAATCTGTCTTCAAAAGTGTCCTTTACTATAGAGGCTTTTGCATTTTCCCATTTAATATTAAAATTATAGATAGATAATTCATTTGGGAAAATAATTATTTGGTGCTTTTTATTATAAATCAGCCGTATAACTTGAATAAATGGAAACGTTGCAATTTGTTTGCCATTGCGGTTTTCAATTGAAAGATTATTCACGGTTACGTCGTATCTATTTGGAAAACCAACCTGACTAGTTGATCCATATTTTATGTTTATTGAGCCGCTCTTAGGGTTTTCTAGACTTTTATAAATATTTTCCAGGTTATCGTTGGCACCCCAAAACCAATAACCACTCCATATTATAGCCATCAGTAGTATTGGTATTAATATGCGTGCCAAAATTCTCTCCTAGTATAGCGGAAGAAGTTCTGTTTTAAAGTGAGTTATCACCAAATACTAGGGGTAGCTAATGTATGTTTTTGGCTATGGATCTTTAATTTGGAATCCAGGTTTTGAATTTCAAACAAGTGAGCTTGCAGAAATAAAAAATTACAAGCGAAGTTTTTCCATGTGGTCAATTCATCATAGAGGAACTGTCAAAAGGCCTGGTTTGGTTTTGGCTTTGGAAAAATGTAATGGTCACAGCTGTAAGGGGGTAGTGTTCAGGGTATCCCCAGATAACTATACCCAAGTTTTATTATATCTTCGAGAGAGAGAACTCGTGTCATCGGCATATGAAGAAACCGAAGTTCAAGTCGAGTTAGCTACTTCTAAACAATTGGTAACAGCAATTACTTTCGTCATAAAGAAAGATCATGA